>CAXXNX010000067.1:0-58976 GCA_963664285.2 Cyclobacteriaceae bacterium | reverse complement strand
AATTACCCCAATAAAGATCTTATCGATCATGGAATTAAATTTCTGCTTAAAAGACAAATGAAGAATGGGGATTGGCCACAAGAAGGTATCTCCGGAGTTTTTAATCAAAACAGTATGATTACTTACACCTCCTACAGAAATGTTTTTCCTCTTTGGGCAATAGGACGTTACTTAGAGATGTACAGCAATAGTCTCAATTACAGAGGGAGCAACTTTTTCCACGTCGATGAAACACCTAATATATAATGAAGGATACAGGCTTTGAGACCTTAGTCGGAGGCAAGACTCAATCGTTTTTTGAGCTCTATAATAAGCATTTTGATAAAATTCAATTCAATAAAATGCACCCGGAGGCTTATAAGCCTGTCTACTATTTTCTTGAATCAAGAGGTAAACGCATACGACCGCTACTCCTCATGCTTGCCTGCGATGCATTCAACCAAAAAGTCGAAAAAGCCCTAAACCCGGCTTTTGGTATTGAGTTGTTCCACAATTTTACACTTATCCATGACGATATCATGGACAAAGCATCAATTCGAAGGGGCAGACCAACTCTACATCATAAATTTACTGAAGAGAGCGCCATTCTTGCCGGGGACTTTCTATTAATACTTGCCTATAGATATTTGTCAAGGGTTGATCCTATTAATCTACCATCGGTCATTGACACTTTCAATAGAGCCGCCACCCAGATTATTGAGGGTCAGGTAATGGATTCTTCTTTTGAAAAGCGTCAGTTTGTAAGAGAAGACGAATACCTTAAAATGATTGAATACAAGACTTCTGTCTTACTGGCAACCAGCCTGAAAATTGGAGCCATAATAGGTGGCGCTTCCAAAGAGGACCAGGAAAATATTTACTCCTTTGGTACTAACCTTGGCCTCGCCTTCCAATTAAAAGACGATTGGTTAGATGTTTATGGTGATCAAAATCTTGGGAAGAGAATCGGTGGCGATATCCTCAGAAACAAAAAAACCTATCTTTTTATTAAGGCGTACAGTATGTCTAGTGATGAAAAAAAATCTCACTTGACCAGTCTTGTGGGGTCTGAGGATGAAGAATTTAAGATTTCAGAAACCATTAAAATCTACACCCAGATAGGGGCAGGTGAAGAGACACAGCAATTTATGAATGTTTTATATGATAAATCTTTAAAGTCGCTCGATAAAGTTTCTATTAGTAGTGATAAAAAAGCTGATTTACAATATTTTGCGGATCGCGTTTATCATAGGGAATATTAGAAGGTAGCTATTAATGGATCAACAATTAATTCTGGTAGATGATAACGACCAGGTAATAGGTTATGGGGAAAAAATGGAAGTGCATGAAAAAGCGCTACTCCATTGGGCATTTTCCATTTTTATTGTGAACAGTAAAAATGAATTATTACTGCAAAAGAGGGCATTAAGCAAGTATCATTCCGGCGGACTTTGGGCGAATACATGTTGCAGTCATCCGATTAAAGGTGAAGACCAAGTGACTACAGTTCACCGCCGCTTACAGGAAGAATTGGGAATCCAGTGTGAATTGCAACCGGTCTTCAGCTTTATTTACCAGGCACAATTAGACAATGGACTTACGGAGTATGAGTTTGACCATGTTTATCTCGGTCGTTTCGAAGGCGTTCCTAAACCTAACCCGGAAGAGGTGGGTGACTGGAAATGGATGGATATTAAAGACTTGAATGAGGATCTTAAAGAAAATCCGGATGAATATGTTTATTGGATCCAACCGGCTTTTGAGAAGTTTTATGAATACCTCCAGGCTTCCAAATGATACTGTGGGACAGTTATTTACAGTAAATCAATTATTCTATACGCTGAGATCAACTAATAAGTGCAATTGAAGGATGAAAAAGCTTTTAAGGGCTTTTTCATCCTTCAAAAGCCTGAACAGTGCAATCTTTGGATTGCAAAATGTCAAAAAACTACACACATCTCAGTATTGATCAAAGGTATCAAATTGAAGCATTATTAAAAACAGGAGCTACTCAAAAGGAGATTGCCTGTATCGTTCATTTTCACCCGTCTACGATCTCACGTGAGCTTAAGCGAAATGTGGGTTCAAGAGGTAGGGGAGCTGGTGTCTATCGAACAGCAAATGCACAAAGGAGGACCAATCTTCGTCATCAAGAAAAGCCAAAAAGAGTGATTTTCACCAAACCCATGAAAGGCTGGATAGTTAACCGGCTCCAAGAAGATAGATGGAGTCCTGAATTGATCAGCCATCAGGGAAAGAAAACGAGAGAATGTCCACTTAGCTATGAATGGATTTACCAATGGATATGGGAATGTAAGCACACCAACCACCAGGAGAACCAAGAATACAAACAACTATACACATATCTAAAACATGGCAAACGAAGGCGCAAACGAGGAAACAGAAAAGATCGTAGAGGTATTATCCCGAATAGGGTATCAATTGAACAGCGACCCCAGATCATTACGATTGGGAGATATAGAAGTCGATTTAATGATGGGTAAAAACCACAAAGGCTCTTTGTTGGTGATGACAGACCGAGCAAGTCTTTTTACCAGAATCAGAAAGATGCACAGTAAAAATGCCGATCAAATGGCCGAAGCTATTGTGGAGGAACTCTCTCAGGATAAACACAAACTGGAAACACTCACTTTTGATAATGATATGGCATTTTCTAAACATGAGTTGATTGCTCAATCCCTTGATGTGGATGCCTATTTCAGGGCGTCCTTGAAAATTAGTTCAGCGAGAAGAAAGAGGGGTTAAAAATGGGATCAGGATTTTCAATAGAGGAGAGATTGATCATCATACTGATTACCTGCTCTTGAAAGAGTACAATTTTTGTTACAAAATAGAGTTTGAAAGTGCGTTTTTGGTGTATAGACATAGTGCTTCCTTTGAAGTAGAAAACGAACTTTTGTTTTTTAGTTATGCGGCCTGTTGGAATGGTGGATCAACTGTATTTAGCAATAGTTTTCTTTTACTAATTTTTACTGCGTTAGCGGTCATCACAGCAAAAAAGACAAACAGTCTTTCATTTTTCTCTCCTTTAACTTTAATCCTGTTGGTCCCGTAATAGGGTATCAATTGAACAGCCGACCCCAGATCATTAACAAAAGGGAACGATTGGGAGATATAGAAGTCGATTTAATGATGGGTAAAAACCACAAAGGCTCTTTGTTGGTGATGACAGACCGAGCAAGTCTTTTTACCAGAATCAGAAAGATGCACAGTAAAAATGCCGATCAAATGGCCGAAGCTATTGTGGAGGAACTCTCTCAGGATAAACACAAACTGGAAACACTCACTTTTGATAATGATATGGCATTTTCTAAACATGAGTTGATTGCTCAATCCCTTGATGTGGATGCCTATTTCACTCGTCCCTATACTAGTCAGGATAAAGGGACAGTTGAAAATAGGATTGGGGTAATCAGAAGGTTTTATCCTAAGAAAACAGATATTAGATTTGTTACAGAGGAGCAAATCAAAGTTGTTGAAAACAAAATCAATGAACGCCCTGTTAGAAAATTTAATTACCTAAACGCAAAGCAAGTGCTACAAAGGAAAATTGCACTTATTACTTGAACTTACATACTGTAATAATTGTAAATAAACTATAAACTAGAATTTTCTACTCCATTCTTTTGGCCATCTTTCTATTACAACTTTTGTTTGAGTGAAAAATTCAATGGCATGGCGCCCCTGGCCATGTAAGTCGCCAAAAAAACTATCCTTCCATCCGCTAAAAGGGAATTGTGCTGTGGGAGCTGCAACCCCTATATTAATACCGATATTTCCAGCCTGGACTTCGTTTCTAAATTTTCTAGCCTTGGCCCCTCTCGAAGTGAAGATACAAGCCATATTACCATACTGACCCCTGTTCACAAATTCGATGGCTTCTTCTACAGTGTTCATGTGTAACATACTCATTACCGGGCCAAATATTTCGGTCTTAATGATCTCGCCATCCAATGCCACATTCTCTAAAATGGTGGGAGTGATAAAATTGCCTTTTTCAAAGCCGGATATTCGGGCACCTCTGCCGTCTATTAATGGACTTGCTCCTTCATCAATCCCTTTCTGGATCAATCCCTCTATCCTTTCCCGACTTTCTGCATTAATTACGGGTCCCATTTCCACGCCCTCATCCATGCCAAAGCCTGTAACTCTTAATTTAGCACTTTCTACGATGGCATCGCGGAAATTTCGCTGATTATCACCAACGGTAATGATTGTGGAAGCCGCCAGGCATCTTTGACCGGCGCAACCATAGACACTGTCGGTGATGATTTTCGTAGTCATGTCGATATCAGCATCAGGTAAAACCAGAACGGAGTTTTTCGCTCCACCCGAAGCCTGAACCCTTTTACCATGAGCTGTTCCAGTAGCATAAATATATTTTGCAACGGAGGTAGAGCCAACAAAGCTAATGGCCTTCACATCAGGATGAGAGAGAAGCGCATCAACTGTCTCTTTCCCGCCATGCACCATATTGACCACTCCTTTAGGAAGGTCAAGCTGTTCTAATAGTTGAAATACTTTGTTCATGGTCATTGGAACCTTCTCCGACGGCTTGATGATGAAGGTATTCCCACAAGCAATTGCATAGGGCAGAAACCAAAACGGGATCATACCAGGGAAGTTAAATGGGGCAATGCAGACACAAACACCAACCGGTTGTCTAATCATAAATTCATCAATCCCGCTGGCGATATCTTCTGAAAACTCACTTTGAATTAGCTCAGCTGTACCACAAGCCATTTCAACATTTTCAATTGCCCTGGTTAACTCTCCCAATGATTCAGCCAGAGTTTTACCACACTCTTTAGTGATTATCTCTGCGAGTTCTTGTTTATGATCTTCAAGTAATGTTTTGAGTTTGAACAGTGGCTGAACCCGTTTATTTACAGGAGTACTACCCCATTCTTCTAAAGCTGCTGATGCCACAGTGACCGCAGACCCTACATCTTTTGTATTCCCTTTTCCGAAGGGCACTTTCCCAAAAACCTCCATGTTTGCGGGGTTGATGACGTCAATTGTCTGGCTCTCAAAACTATTTTGCCAATCTCCGTTAATATAGTTTCTGAGCGTCTCCATTTTTTTCGTCTCCTGATTTTGTAAGTTATTATTTCCCGTGATTTACACAGCTGTTTGCGTTATTCAACTGCCTAACCATATATAAATTAATATGGTGATAACGACCAAAATAGCTCCTATCGATTTGGCATATTTCCACGCACGCATATCCAGAATCCTTAGGTCCTTAAATTCTTGAAGGTTAGTTCTTGGGTAGAAATGAGAAACTATAAACATTACAGCCATATTGAGTAGGAATTCTATTCCCCAGACATGCACAAAATGTAAGCTAACGTCAAGAATAAAAGTTATGGTAATATAAAAGGTCAGGCCCACGAACAAAGCTGCTTTCGCACCAACTGCAGATACTCTTGGGAGGAAAAAACCGGCAATCATGATGGAGCAAATAGGTATAAAAAAGATTCCATTAAGTTGCTGGAGTAATTGATAAAGACCTTCCGGGGCATTAGCCACCATCGGGGCCGCCATAATGGCAACCACCGCAAGGATAATGGAGGTAAGCTTTCCGATTTTAACTAACTTTTTCTCAGTTGCCTCCTTATTGATATGCCTTTGGTAGATACCAATGCTAAAGATAGTCGCCGCACTATTCAACACACTATTGAACGTACTCAAAACCGCTCCCATTAATACGGCTGCAAAAAAACCAAGGAATCCCAGCGGCAACACTTTCTTCACTAATTGCGGATAAACTGAGTCCTGGCTTTCATAAAGTGAATCTCCGAAATAATAAAAACCGATCACTCCGGGAAGTATGATGATCAGAGGAACCAATAGTTTAAGACCGCCCGTATAAAGAAGGCCTTTTTGTGCTTCAACAAGGTTTTTAGCACCTAATGCTCTTTGGATAATGACCTGGTTCATACACCAGAAGTAAAGTTGGTTGATTACCAATCCGGTAAATAGTGTTTCAAACGGGAGTACAGAATCCCTGGCTCCTATAACATTAAACTTTTCCGGGCTATGATTGAAAACTTTGGTGAGTCCGGATAACACATTCCCATCACCTATATCGATAAGCGCCAAAAGGGGAACTGCTAAACCTCCAATTAAAAGTCCATATCCATTGATAGTATCCGAATAAGCCACTGCTTTTAAGCCTCCGAAAATCGCGTATACAGAACCAACAATGCCAACGGATACTACAGTTATCCAAAGTCCTTCATTTTTGCTAACACCAAGAACTTCCGAAACATTAAAGATGCTTTCCAGGTTGATTGCACCGGTAAAAAGAACAATAGGTAGCAGGGTCACCACAAACGAAACAATTAGAAATGAAGCAACCAATGTTCTGGTAAAACCATCAAACCGGTATTCCAGGTACTGAGGAATGGTTGTTAACCCCATTTTTAAATACTTGGGAACAAAGTATAAAGCTGTAGCAACCAGGGCCAGGGCCGAGGTCACCTCCCAGGCTATGATGATAAAACCATTCTTGTAGGAAGAACCATTCATGCCCACCAGGTGTTCGGTTGAGATGTTAGTCAAAAGCATTGACCCCGCGATCACAATTCCAGTGAGGCTCCGTCCGCCAAGGAAGTAACCATCCTTGCTGTCGAGTTTCTCCTTTCGAAGTTTATACCATGAATAGAAGGCTACAAAACCAGTGAACCCTATAAATAATAAAAATGTCAACATTTAATTTTGATGATTGGTGTTAAGCAAAGACCACTCCCGCTTACCCCCACCTGCCAAAGTTGTACGATGGACAGGCAGCGAATAAAGCCTTCCTGACGGAAAGGCATGGTTGTGTGAAGGTAAACATGAGATTGTTATCCATCCTGAATTTTCCAAAACTTCAAAAACCAAACAATCGAGGCAAGAAAAGACTTAACTGTGGGAAAAAACTAACTAGTAAAAGGACCACTATCATGGCCACAAAAAGAGGCAATAATGGCTTGATTACCTTCTCAATAGTAGTCTGCGCAACTCCCACCCCTACAAACAATACCGAACCCACAGGTGGTGTGCATAATCCAATGCATAGGTTGAGTACCATAATTATCCCGAAATGAACAGGTTCTATTCCAAGACTGATGGCAACAGGCAAAAAGATAGGAGTAAATATTAATACGGCAGGGGTCATATCCATAAAAGTACCGACAAGTAATAGTGTCATGTTAATTACAAGTAATAAAACGATCTTGTTATCACTAATAGACAGTAAAGCAGCGCTTACGTCTTGTGGAATATACTCATAAGACATGACCCATGACATGCTCATTGAAGTTCCAATTAACAGCATTACCACTGCCGTCGTTTCCACTGATACAATCAATATATCCGGCAGATTTTTCCATGATACTTCCTTGTACCAAAATGCCAGAAGAAGTGTGTATAAAACTGCTATAGCTGAAGCTTCTGTAGCTGTAAATATGCCAAAGACTATACCTCCAATCACTATCACTAACAAAAGTAAACTGGGGAAGGCATCAACAAATGTTATAATGACCTCTTTAAGACTACTTTTTGGACCAACCGGATAATTGTTTCTTTTAGCCCAAATTCCCGCTACTATCATGAGGAAGATACCCGTGAGAATACCGGGGATATATCCTGCAAGGAATAGAGCTGCAATGGATACACCTCCGCTTGCCAGGGAATAAACAATAAGTACATTACTTGGGGGAATAACCAGTCCGGTAGTGGAGGAAGTAATATTAACAGCTGCTCCAAATTCTTTCGTATAGCCCTCTTTCTCCATTTGTGGTCCTAGTATACTGCCCATGGCAGAGGCAGCCGCCATAGCAGATCCGGCGATAGCCCCCATCATCATAGCAGCTATAATATTTATATGGGCTAATCCTCCCGGAAGGGCGCCTACCAGAGATTTAGCGAAGTTGATTAACCGATGAGCAATACCACCTTTGTTCATTAGTTGTCCAGCAAGTATAAAAAATGGAATGGCCAGTAGGGTAAAACTGTCAAGACCGGTTGCTATTCTTTGAGCCACCGTGGTAACCGCTGGCATTGCTTGAATACTTACCAGCATTGTAAGCAATGTAGATATGCCAATACTCCAAGCCACAGGAACACTGAGGATCAGCAACGCCAAAAAACTAATTATTAAAACTAAAACGGCCAGATACTCCATCACCATCTGAAAATTTCTGATAGTTTGTAATAAATGATTAGTAACCCGCTCAATGGGATGACCAGATAGACGTAAGCTAGAGGGATCTGCAATGCCGCAGAATTTTGCTTAAGTATAAAGGTAATATAGACCAACCTGGCTCCGCCAATAACAAATACCGCGGAAACAAACATAATTATCAGGAGAGCAATGAGTACTTTCAGCATATGTTTTTGACGCTCATCAGTCATCTTCGATGACAACAAATCAATGGCTACATGTAGCCGTTTACCCGAGGCATAAGCTGCACCCAAAACACCAACCCAAATTAAGAGGTAGCGTGATAACTCATCGGTAAACGAACTCGGTGAACCAACAATAAAACGAGTGGTTACCTGCCATAAGACATTAAAGCTAAGTTCTAATTATAACAGCATTTTGTTTAAATAGCTCATACAGATGATAGGCTTGATCCGTTAATAGCATAGTCAGAAACCATTGTTTCAAAGTTGTTTTACTCTCTCTTATTCGGTCAGCATAAGCATACCAATTCAGGTAGTTTTGCAAATATTTGGAACTGACACCATTGAATGGGCGTAAGAATGTCCTAAGTTGAGTGTGAACATTGTTTACTTTTTGCAGATGGATTGTTTTATCATCTCTATCCACATGATCTTTGGCCAATAGCGCTTTGTGCTTTATGGAGGGGTTGTCTTTGGCAAAAGCCTTATAAGAAGGGTGCTTATCTGTAATCAAGGTTGCACCGTAGGCCAACTTCCCATCCAATGGCCTTTGAAATTTCTTCTTTGCTCAGCCGTTTTGATGCAACAGCTTTAAGGTACTTCTCCCCCTTGCGTTCAACCGCTGTTACTACCTGGACAACTGTGACCTCTTCCTTTCCCATATTCCGTATGAAATCGTTTCCCCTCTTTCTTGCTGCCCTATCTAAATTTTGACTGCCCTTGTTGTTAAGTGCCAGTTCCAATTCATCACATTCTACTTCCGAGGATAACTGTTCGGGAACAAACTCATTTAGTGAACTCAATATCTTATGCCTCCAGTCGAAGCTTGTCTGGATGCTTATTCCGATTTGTTTTGCTATCTTTTTTATCGGCATGCCCTGCTCCATGCAGCGCAGATAAGATTGCCATTTTGATTTAAGCTTGATGTCATACAAAGGTGTCCCTGTTGTTTCACTGTACCATCTTTTACATTCATTGCACTGATACATCTGCACACCTTTTTGTCTGCCCCTCTTATATACCTTCTCGCTTGTGCAATTTGGACAGGGTTTCTTCTTTCTTTTCTCTGCTATTTGTTGTTGAGCGGCAATCAATACTTTGCCTTGTAATTCCTGCTCCTGAAGCAACTCATCCAACAATTCGGTTTGGGAACTTATCGGCAATTGTGCAAATAAATTTTTGATCTCTTGACTTGATATCATATAGCGAAGATAATAATAATTGCTGTGTTATTTAGAACTTAGCCGACATTAATAACCATAGCAGCCATTAGGCCGACCAGCATGTTCTTTAATATTGAATCAATCTTAATCCTTAGCTCCATAACCTTAATTAATTAACCGCTCGGATACGTTGGATCAGGGAATAGACATCTTCATCATCCTTATAGGCATCGAAAACACCTTTAACTTTAGCCGCAAAAACGGTCTTGTCCGGCCTAATAATTTCAACCCCAGCCTTTTCCACCGCTTCAAGGGCCTGTTGCTCCGATTGAGCCCACAGCTTTCTCTGGTAAGCTACAGAACCGTCGGTTGCCTCCAGCAGCCAATATTTTTCCTTCTTTGATAAAGAATTCCATACGAGAGTACTGATCAGCAATACATCCGGTACCATGGTATGCTCATCTAGAGTATAGAATTTGCAAACTTCATAATGGCGAGACAGGTAAAAACTGGGTGGGTTATTTTCTGCTCCATCCACTACTCCCTGCTGAAGTGATGTGTACAACTCGCCCCATGAAATAGGGGTTGGAGAGCCGCCAAAACTCCTTACCATATCCATTGCAGTGACACTTTCCATCACTCTTATTTTCAATCCTGATAGATCATCCGGATGCAAAACCTTTTTTGATTTGGTGTAAAAACTTCTGCTTCCTGCATCATAGTAGGCAAGACCCTTTATCCAGTATTTCTCACCGTCCTCTAACAGTTCCTTGCCTATACTTCCATCGAGAACATTAAACGAGTGTTGTCTATCCCTGAACAAAAATGGCAAGCCCAAAACTTTCATTTTAGGGGCAAAGTTTTCTAATACCGCAGCGGAAACTTTTGTCATACCCAGGCTTCCAATCTGCAATAGCTCCAGGCATTGACGCTCCGTACCTAATTGCTGGTTAGGATAAATTTCCAACTTCATTTTACCGCCAGACTTTATTTCCAACTGCTCCCCCATGAACACCATCGCCTGGTGAACCGAATGATTTATATTCAATCCGTGAGCTAATTTGATTGTCCTGATTTTACCCGTGTCCTGGCAACCCAGTACAAGTAAACTGACCAAGGCTCCTAAAATGATATTTATGGGTTGGATAAACTTCATCACCTAATTCAAATCATACAAATAGTTATTTTTCATTGCTTTGTTTACCTATGATCGCCAGGAGGCCCCCGTCCACATATAGAATCTGTCCGTTAATGAAGTTACTGACGGTTGAGGCCAAAAAAATGGCAGTACCTTCAAGGTCAGCAGGATCACCCCAACGTTCAGCTGGTGTCCGGTTAAGATTGATTGCATGAACAGCAAGATAGAGAATTACCTTAATTCATTTATCTCACAAACGTCCATATCTCCATAATCCAGATCTCTTGATCGTAATTTCCACATTATATTTATGTTGAAAAGTGTCCGACAACTACTAATTATGCCTTTTATCTTTACCCCTGTTTTATTACTATACTTATGTACGACATTTGTGCAATTGCCCACATAACCAAAGACATCAATACCACGCCAAATGAAGTAAAGGAAATGCCAGGGGGAACTGCATTTTACTTTGGTTTGGCGTTACAGAATCTTTCAATTAATTATAAGTTGATAACGAAATTAGCAAAGACTGATTTTCATTTGCTCGCCCAACTAAATAAGTCAAACGTTCATGCAATACCGAGCGTTACTTCTCATTTTTACGAAAATATCTATCACGATTACAGCGATCATCGAGAGCAAAAAGTGCATAGTCTGGCAGAACCATTCAATCTTTCAGATATCCCAAACATAAGGGCGGCATATTTTCACCTTGGGCCTTTATCTAAATATGATACTTCCCTGGAATTAATGCATCATCTGAAAGGATTCGGCAAATTGTCCATTGATGCCCAAGGCTTGCTTCGAGACATTGTAGACGAAAAAGTTATACCCTGCCAATGGGAACAAAGGGAGGAAGGATTGCCATTGATTGATGTGATCAAGGTTAATGAATATGAAGCGGAAACATTAACTGGGGAGACGGAGATGCAGAAAGCGGCTATCAAACTGGCAAAATACGGTATCGAAGAAGTGGTGGTAACACTGGGTAGCAATGGGTCAATCGTATATTTCGAAAAAGTTTCCCATCATATTCCAGCGTATGAACCGGCCAGCATAACGGACGCAACCGGTTGTGGTGACACTTATATGGCTGGCTATCTCTTTCAACGATCCAAGGGCAAATCCGTAGAAGAGTCCGGAAAATTTGGTGCAGCCATGGCAACGCTAAAAATGGAAGACTTCGGGCCTTTCAAAGGGACCGAAGATGAAGTGATGAAATTGATCGGGTAGTCAGACCAGAGCTTTCGTTTTCACAGAAATTCGTTTCTCCTTATTCAAATCATTGATCAAACGAATCATTTTACGATAAAAATAGATCTGAACCTGATTGTCAGTAAGGTTAGCTGCATAACAACTGATCAATTCATTGAGGAATGAGCATTTTTCACAGAAATATTTTTTCATCTTGAGCAGATAAGTTCTATCTCCATCATTGATTACGGACGGATCAAACTTCTCATAAATAGTTTTTTCAAAATTCAGAACAAACCCCTCAACTAATGCAACATGGTTGGGGCCAATCTTTGCATTCATACTGGGTGGCAAACCCAATAGGTTATTTTGAATGCGGACTTGATGGAAAAGTCGCTCAACACCGTTGAACTTTAATTCTATAAACCAGCTGGAACTCAATAGCTGAGATCAACTAATAAGTGCAATTGAAGGATGAAAAAGCTTTTAAGGGCTTTTTCATCCTTCAAAAGCCTGAGCAGTGCAATCTTTGGATTGCAAAATGTCAAAAAACTACACACATCTCAGTATTGATCAAAGGTATCAAATTGAAGCATTATTGAAAACAGGAGCTACTCAAAAGGAGATTGCCTGTATCGTTCATTTTCACCCGTCTACGATCTCACGTGAGCTTAAGCGAAATGTGGGTTCAAGAGGTAGGGGAGCTGGTGTCTATCGAACAGCAAATGCACAAAGGAGGACCAATCTTCGTCATCAAGAAAAGCCAAAAAGAGTGATTTTCACCAAACCCATGAAAGACTGGATAGTTAACCGGCTCCAAGAAGATAGATGGAGTCCTGAATTGATCAGCCATCGGGGAAAGAAAACGAGAGAATGTCCACTTAGCCATGAATGGATTTACCAATGGATATGGGAATGTAAGCACACCAACCACCAGGAGAACCAAGAATACAAACAACTATACACATATCTAAAACATGGCAAACGAAGGCGCAAACGAGGAAACAGAAAAGATCGTAGAGGCATTATCCCGAATAGGGTATCAATTGAACAGCGACCCCAGATCATTAACAAAAGGGAACGATTGGGAGATATAGAAGTCGATTTAATGATGGGTAAAAACCACAAAGACTCTTTGTTGGTGATGACAGACCGAGCAAGTCTTTTTACCAGAATCAGAAAGATGCACAGTAAAAATGCCGATCAAATGGCCGAAGCTATTGTGGAGGAACTCTCTCAGGATAAACACAAACTGGAAACACTCACTTTTGATAATGATATGGCATTTTCTAAACATGAGTTGATTGCTCAATCCCTTGATGTGGATGCCTATTTCACTCGTCCCTATACTAGTCAGGATAAAGGGACAGTTGAAAATAGGATTGGGGTAATCAGAAGGTTTTATCCTAAGAAAACAGATATTAGATTTGTTACAGAGGAGCAAATCAAAGTTGTTGAAAACAAAATCAATGAACGCCCTGTTAGAAAATTTAATTACCTAAACGCAAAGCAAGTGCTACAAAGGAAAATTGCACTTATTACTTGAACTTACAATATTATATTCTTTAATAATTATATAATATAGTATTTTATAATGTAATTGTCAAATAATCAAGCGTATTATTTGTGTATCGAAAATCATTAATCTGTAAATGAGTAGATTAAGTTCAATCAATTAAATTGAAAGTTGAACTAAGAAATTTGGGATCATTTAAAAATATCTGCTTGACTTTTTCGGGGTACATGGCCTCATTCGTAAACAGGTTGTCTATGAAGATGCTGATCTCCATCATTCTAATTACACTATTCCTTGCCTGTCAAAACCGATCCAAAAAAAATAACGAACAAAATGACCCGGTCAAGCTTTCGGAGAAATATCAACCGGTAGAGCACACCCCAAAACCTCAACAATCTTATACCGCCCTGGGTTTGGCGGGTTATGCAAAAGTGTTATGCTCAACCGTATTTGTTTCCGGTCGCCAACCTGAAGAAGCCTTTCAGAACAGTGGATACTTCTTTATGCCTGAAGAAGACAACAGCGGAATTGAATACCAATTGAATTACGATTCCAAATCAGTAACCATGACTTTTGGAGATTCACTTAGGACATCAGCCCAATACTACGATGACCAGGGATGCATTATACAGACCAGTGAAGGATTACAATTCAAACCTATTAAAGTGATTACCGTACTACCTGATGCTTCCACTCAAGCGTGGCCTATGGGTGACATCAATAAAGCTTCTTTTCCAAATTCGTTAAACAGCGATTCCATTGAAGCTGCTATCGATTTGGCTTTTGCAGAAAAAGCATTAACTGCGGCTTTTCTGGTTGTTTACAAAGGTGAAATCATCGCTGAAAAGTATAGGAAAGGGATTACAAAGGACACGCAGCTTGAAAGTTGGTCTATGGGTAAAAGTCTGATAGCCACTTTGATTGGCAGACTTATTCAGCAAGGTTATTTTAAACTAGATGATCCCGCTCCTGTTGCAGCCTGGAATCAACCAGGGGACCCAAGAGGACAAATTCGCATTCGCGATTTAATGCAAATGAGTAGCGGTTTGCGGTTTATAGCACACCATGACCCCGAAGTTGCAACTTACACCCAATACCTGGATCACATGTACATCTACACGGGGGCAGTCAATGCCTTTAATTATTCCATCAATCGTCCATTGCAGTTTCCCGTAGGCAGCGAGGGCAGATATCGGAATTGTAACCCATTGAGACTGGGTTATATCGTCCGTACACAATTGGAGGCAAAAGGAATCAATTATCACACCTTTCCCCAAAAAGAGTTGTTCGACAAGATCGGAATTAGAAAACAGGTTATGGAGACTGATCCGTATGGCAACTTTCTTCTCACCGGATACGATTATGGTACTGCGCGAAACTGGGCAAGATTAGGAATGCTTTACCTAAATGACGGTATGGCCGGCGGAGAACGGATTCTTCCGGAGGGCTGGGCTGATTTTGTCTCTACACCAGCGCCGGCCTGGAAAGAACCTGTCTATGGTGGCCAATTCTGGTTAAATCAAACAGGAACATTCCCCATTCCCAAAGACGCCTATTACATGGGAGGAGGTGGCGGACAACGCACTTTCATTATCCCTTCCATGAATATGGTTATAGTCCGTTTAGGTCATTTCCGTGGCGGTGCCTATAGTGGTGATGCGCTTGGCAAATCGCTGACCATGCTAATAAGGATAGTCTCCGCTAATTCCTGAGAAAACATTACTTCAGTTGCTCGAGGAACTTAAGAGTATCAACTCCATCCGCATAGTCCGAAACTTCAGGAAATTGAGATCGTCCAAAAGGGACATTGGAGAACTTGTTACTACCGGTAATGCATTGAATTTTTTCACTTTTTGAAGTCAGCAACTCACTTAGATGGGTCTCATTGTTGTAGTGTTCAAAATAAACCACTGAGATAGGTGAAACCATCTCTACGCTTTCTTTAAACATTAAGAAGCCTGTATCGAAATGCGCATCTCCATTTATCAAATAGATTGATTTATTGTAGCGGTAATTGTTCTTGTATTTGTGATGATCCGTTATCACTTCGAAAGACTCTAAACCATCCAGGAATTGAGTAAAGTCAAAATCTCTTGAAATATAAATCTTAGATACATTTCGGCAACCCAATCCGTAATATGTCAAAATATCCTCTCCAATGTTTTTAATATCCTCCGCCGTTTCATTTCCATTAAGGATAGCACAGCCTGTCCGATTTTTCCTTATTATATGCGGCTTCTTGGCAAAATAATACTCAAAATACCGGGCAGAATTATCGCTACCAGTCGCAATCATCGCATCCACATTACTGAGACGCTCTTCAAAGGAAATTACAACCTCAACAGCCGGTTCCAATTCGCATAATTCTTGCACTATCCATTTGAGCAGCACCGTATCGCTAGAACTTGGTTTAATGGCCAAATGATGTCCTGATATTACTATACATAACAGATCATGAAAACCAACCAGTGGAATATTTCCGGCCATCACCACGCCCACTGTCCTGGGATTGGTGTGTTCCAGATCATATGTCCCGCTCCAGGTTTCAAGGGTATCTCCTTGTAGCAAATGGACAATTCCTTTGAAGGCCTTTTTGATGCTTTCTTCAGTAAACCAGTTGTTTTCGTTTCGAGCTCGTTCAGCCAGCTCTATGAATTCTTTAGCCGTGATATTTTGAATTCGCTTACTCAGTGCGGTAAACAATTCAATCATTTGTTTGAGTTTCAATTTTTGGCGGCTCATTAGTCGCAAAAATAGAACATCATTGTAAACCCTGATCCAAAGTTCAAACCATTTGGGCCAGAATTTAATCTTATTACTTTTGTTGCTCTTAAGAATAAATCGATAGAATATGGCTATAATGATCACAGACGAATGCATCAATTGTGGAGCATGTGAGCCGGAATGCCCTAATACGGCAATATATGAAGGTGGAGTAGAATGGTCATGGGGAGGAGGTACCGAACTGAAGGGTGACGTTCAGTTGCTTGATGGATCAACAGCTGATTCTGATGAATCTATGTTGAACAAACACCCGTTTCAGATGAATTCTATTATATAGTTACCAATAAATGTACTGAGTGCAACGGATTTCACGAGGAACCCCAATGCGCTGCGGTTTGCCCTGTTGATTGCTGCATTCCGGATCCGGATCATGAAGAGACTGAAGAGGTCTTGCTAGGCAAAAAGGCTTTTATGCACGGAGAATAGACTGCAAAAAACAAATAACAGCTATGGTAGGTCTGGTGAATTAGTTCATTCTCCCTCGCTTGATCAGGTAGCTCCTTAAGATTTTATCGAAGTCGTCTTTCACATCATCTTCTATGAAGTCAATTTTTAGCTGACCGCACTTGAGTTTTAATTCCTTATAGTATTGATCCATCTTAGATCTGTATGTTGTTTTTACGTCAGTGGGCGTCAGCTTGAGTTTTATATTCATTTCAAGATCATGGAATTCATAAGGCCTGTCCTCAAAATTAAAATCCAACTCGGTCATCTTTTCAGTGACATGAAAAAGCAGTACTTCATGTCTGTTGTGTTTTAAGTGCTGCAATGCAGAAAATATCTCACTCATTTTGGTCTGATCTTGAAACATATCACTGAAAATAATTACGAGGGATCTTCGGTGGATCTTTTCAGCAATCTGATGAAGAACTGCGGCCACATTAGTTTGTTTCTGCAAGGTTTTTTCGTGAAGTAGCTGCTCGAGGTGAACGAATAACTTGTTTATATGAGTGGTAGTAGATTTTGTCTGCGTTTGGAGCTCTATGTGGTTAGAGAAAGTGAATAGTCCGACTGCATCGCGTTGCTTGTGGAGTAAATAGGCCAAGGCTGCAGCGGCCAATATGGAAAAACGGATTTTGGCAGCGCTCTCATAAGGATAATACATTGATGAGCTGTTATCCACCACCAGTTGACAGCGCAAGTTTGTTTCCTCCTCATAACGTTTGATATACAAACGGTCGGTCTTGGCAAATACTTTCCAATCAATGTGTCGTGTACTCTCACCTGTATTGTACAACCTGTGCTCTGCAAATTCAACCGAGAAACCATGATAGGGAGATTTATGAAGACCAGTAATGAAGCCTTCCACCATTTGTTTGGCCAATAGCTCAATGTTGCTAAAGTCTTTTATCCTGTTGATATCTACCTTCACCTATCCATAAACTTACGGTATTAACGACAACAGGGTCAAATTTTTAATTAAATAGTGTATCTAAGAAAACAGCCCTTCTTTTATAAAATGAATTATTATGGATGAGATTTCATTTTCTTTCTATGAGTTGATGCCTGAGTATCAATCGATTAGAAAAATGGAAAGATCTCCATAAGAATCATTTTTAATTTAGGTGTGTTAGAAACACTAAATACTCATCATAACCTAACATGAATGCTGTTGTCTCTGAGGAATTGTTTAAGGGCTGTAATCCCAATTTCCTGGTAATGAAAAATACTGGCAGCAAGCGCCGCAGCTGCTTGACCCTCATTAAATACATCCACGAAATGCTCCATTTTACCACCTCCTCCTGAAGCAATCACGGGAATATTTACTAATCCGTTCACTATGCTGGTCAGCTCGTTAGCAAAGCCTTTTTTTGTACCATCATGATCCATAGAGGTTAGCAAAATTTCACCCGCTCCCCTATCCTCGACTTCTCTCACCCATTGTAGTGTTTTTTTTTCGGTTGGAGTTCTTCCTCCATTGATATGTACGATATCGTCTCCTATTGCCTGGGTATCAACGGCAACGACAACAGCCTGAGTTCCAAACTCATCCGCCAATTGGTCAATAAGTTCAGGGCTCTTTATTGCTGCGGTATTTATCGCTACTTTTTCCGCTCCCGCGTCCAGTAATGCGGATACATCATAGATACTGGAAATACCCCCTCCTACAGTAAATGGTATGTCAATTTGTGTAGCAATTCTTTCTACCAGCGGGACAAGTGTTTTTCGTTTTTCCAGTGTCGCTGTTATATCCAAAAACACCAACTCATCAGCCTTGTCATTGGCATATCTATCAGCCAATTCCACGGGGTCACCGGCATCCCGAAGAT
This sequence comes from Cyclobacteriaceae bacterium, assembly GCA_963664285.2. Classification (GTDB taxonomy): domain Bacteria; phylum Bacteroidota; class Bacteroidia; order Cytophagales; family Cyclobacteriaceae; genus JAJCYL01. The sequence continues at coordinate 40,514 of CAXXNX010000067.1, read as the reverse complement.
CCAGGAAGTTCACACCCTTAACTGTCCTCCCGTCTTTGATGTCCAGACAAGGTATTATTCTTTTGGTCAACATCTATCGCTCATGTCTTTTGTTCATTAAACTCATTTCTCCAAGGGTGACGCGACCTTCGTAAAACGCCTTTCCTACAATTGCTCCGTAAATATTCATTGCTTCTAGTTTATGAAGGTCATCTAATGATGACACACCTCCACTGGCTATCAATTTTAAGTTAGGGAAAGTTGTATTTATCTGTTCATACAATGAGAAAGAAGGGCCTTCAAGCATTCCATCTTTTTGAACATCGGTACTAATAACATAAATAATACCTAAAGCCGATTTGTCCTGAAGAAATTCTAGCCATGTAAAATTTGATTTTTCTTCCCAGGCTCCAATAGCCACTTTATCTTCATTGATGTCAGCTCCTAAAATTATCTTTTCCGGACCGAACAATTCCAGCCATTTGATGAGCAATTCGGGGTGGTGAATAGCTACGCTCCCCGCTGTCACTTGTTTGGCTCCCGCATTAAAAACATTCTCAATATCCTCGTCGGATTGAATTCCGCCACCAAAATCAATTTCTAAATTCGTTTCATGGGCTATTTGTTCTAAAACTGTAAAATTGACTACATGCCGTTGTTTAGCGCCATCAAGATCAACCAGGTGTAACTTGGTTAAGCCTGCTTGCTCAATATTTTTTGCAACATCTACCGGGTCAGTACTATACTCCCTCTTTGAAGAATAATTCCCCTTTGTCAGCCGCACGCATTTGCCACCAATTATATCTATTGCCGGTATAATGTACATCAATCAGAGGTCGAGAAAGTTTTGTAAAATTTTTGAACCGTTTTCACTGCTTTTTTCAGGATGCGCTTGCACTGCGTAGAAATTATCCTTTTGCAAGGCTGCACAAAATGGCATAGTATAATTACAGGCCGCAATACAATCTGCTGAAATTTCTGCATAGTAACTGTGAACGAAATAGAGGTATGACTCGTCACTAATTCCCTTCATCAATGGGCCTTTTAATTCATTGATTGAATTCCAACCCATGTGAGGAACCTTGCCATCCGGGGGAAACTTCAATACCTTGAGAGGAAATATATCCAAACAGTCAGTATTGTTCTCTTCGCTGTGTCTGCACATTAATTGCAAGCCAAGACAAATTCCGAGAAATGGAGTTTTTAAGGTTGGAATCAATCTATCTAAAGCTCTTTCTCTCAAATAATCCATTGCAGTACTGGCCTGACCTACACCTGGAAAAATCACTTTATCTGCAGAAAGCAAAACTTGCTTATCGTCCGAAACAATGGGTTCAATGGCTAACCTGTTGAGCGCAATTGTCACTGATCTCACGTTCCCTGCATTGTATTTTAAGATGACTACTTTCATCTCTATAAATAGCCGGCAAAACTACCTACATTGTATTGACTAATCACTTTAACACGTTTTAATTTTGAGAATTTGTTCATACTTTTGCTGCCCGATTTTGGGGGATTTCTGATTGTCCCATGGTGTAACGGTAGCACTACAGATTTTGGTTCTGTTAGTCAAGGTTCGAATCCTTGTGGGACAACAAGCTATTCCGACTGATAGTCGGGATTATTTTTTACGCTCTAAAAAATGACATGTCTGCGTCAGTAAAGCTCTTTGCCGGAAGCGGCTCCCACGATTTATCAGAAAAAATTGCCCAACACTATGGTAAAAAATTGGGCACTTCAACAGCTGAGACATTCAGTGATGGTGAACTATCCTTTCATTATAATGAATCGGTGAGAGGTTGTCATGTATTTCTGATACAGAGTACATTTCCCCCCACTGATAACATCATGGAATTATTGCTTATGATTGACGGAGCAAGAAGAGCCAGCGCTAAATATGTAACGGTAGTGGTGCCCTATTTCGGCTATGCACGACAGGATAGAAAAGATAAGCCGAGGGTTTCTATTGCAGCCAAATTATTAGCCAACCTATTGTCAGCTGCCGGAGCGAATCGCATCATGACCTGTGACCTGCATGCCGGTCAAATACAGGGTTTCTTTGATTTCCCTGTAGATCACCTGGATGGCAGTTTCATTTTCTACCCATATATCCAGACACTAAATTTAGACAATATGATTTTCGCTTCACCAGACGTAGGAGGTGTAACCCGAACAAGGTCTTTCGCGAAACATTTTGCAGTTGAAATGGTGGTATGTGACAAACATCGTAAAAGAGCCAATGAAATAGCATCCATGCAGCTAATAGGTGACGTGGAAGGAATGGACACCATACTTGTCGACGACATGATTGATACTGCCGGTACTATGTGTCATGCAGCTAATTTACTAAAAGAAAAGGGGGCAATCTCTGTTAGAGCAGTATGCACGCATCCGGTATTGTCCGGAAACGCTTATGAAAATATAGCCAAATCAGAATTAGAGGAATTAGTGGTAACCGATACCATTCCTTTAAAGGCAAAGGGTGATAAAATTAGAGTACTTTCTGTGGCAGACCTTTTCGCCAAGGCTATCAGGAAAGTGCATGACCATGAATCAATTAGCTCACTCTTCATTTAAAGAAATGCTGAGATCAACTAATAAGTGCAATTGAAGGATGAAAAAGCTTTTAAGGGCTTTTTCATCCTTCAAAAGCCTGAACAGTGCAATCTTTGGATTGCAAAATGTCAAAAAACTACACACATCTCAGTATTGATCAAAGGTATCAAATTGAAGCATTATTGAAAACAGGAGCTACTCAAAAGGAGATTGCCTGTATCATTCATTTTCACCCATCTACGATCTCACGTGAGCTTAAGCGAAATGTGGGTTCAAGAGGTAGGGGAGCTGGTGTCTATCGAACAGCAAATGCACAAAGGAGGACCAATCTTCGTCATCAAGAAAAGCCAAAAAGAGTGATTTTCACCAAACCCATGAAAGACTGGATAGTTAACCGGCTCCAAGAAGATAGATGGAGTCCTGAATTGATCAGCCATCAGGGAAAGAAAACGAGAGAATGTCCACTTAGCCATGAATGGATTTACCAATGGATATGGGAATGTAAGCACACCAACCACCAGGAGAACCAAGAATACAAACAACTATACACATATCTAAAACATGGCAAACGAAGGCGCAAACGAGGAAACAGAAAAGATCGTAGAGGTATTATCCCGAATAGGGTATCAATTGAACAGCGACCCCAGATCATTAACAAAAGGGAACGATTGGGAGATATAGAAGTCGATTTAATGATGGGTAAAAACCACAAAGGCTCTTTGTTGGTGATGACAGACCGAGCAAGTCTTTTTACCAGAATCAGAAAGATGCACAGTAAAAATGCCGATCAAATGGCCGAAGCTATTGTGGAGGAACTCTCTCAAGATAAACACAAACTGGAAACACTCACTTTTGATAATAATATGGCATTTTCTAAACATGAGTTGATTGCTCAATCCCTTGATGTGGATGCCTATTTCACTCGTCCCTATACTAGTCAGGATAAAGGGACAGTTGAAAATAGGATTGGGGTAATTAGAAGGTTTTATCCTAAGAAAACAGATATTAGATTTGTTACAGAGGAGCAAATCAAAGTTGTTGAAAACAAAATCAATGAACGCCCTGTTAGAAAATTTAATTACCTAAACGCAAAGCAAGTGCTACAAAGGAAAATTGCACTTATTACTTGAACTTACAAATTTTTAATAACTAAATAAATTATATAATGGAAACACTTGAGATTATAGGGTTTAAAAGAGCAAATCTCGGAAAAGCTGAAGCTGGAAAGCTTCGAGTTCAGGGCAATGTTCCCTGTGTACTGTATGGTGGTGATGAACAAATTCATTTCTATTCACCAATGATTCTCTTCAAAGAACTAGTTTATACACCAGAAGTTCATTTTGTAAACCTTGATATCGAAGGAACAGAATACAGGTGTATTCTTCAGGATATCCAGTTCCATCCGGTCAGTGATGTGATACTGCACGCCGACTTTTTGATATTGGACGACAAGAAACCAATTAAAATGGAAGTGCCGGTTCACTTTGTAGGTAAGGCTCCTGGTCTTTTGGAAGGTGGAAAGCTCATTCGCAAGAATAGAAAATTGTTGGTAAGAGCATTTCCTCCCAACATGCCACCACATATTGATGTTCCAATCGATACGTTAGATCTTGGAAAGTCAGTGAAAGTAGGAGATTTGATAACCGGAGATTACGAATATTTGAACAAGGACGGGGTAACAATTGCATCTGTTCAAATCCCCAGAGTGCTTGTTGTAGCAGTTGAAGAGGAAGAAGAAGAACTTGAAGAAGGTGAAGAGGCTGAAGGTGAAGAAGCTGAAGGTGAAGAAGCTGGAGAAGGCGGTGAAGGCGGAAAAGCACCTAAAGAAGGTGGCGGAAAAGCACCTAAAGAAGAGGGCGGAAAAGAATAATTCAATTGAAAAAAATACATTTGAAGTCCTACCCTTTCGGTGGGACTTTTTTTGTCAAACTTGAGTAGGAAATGAAATACCTCATCTGCGGTTTGGGTAATCCAGGAGTGGAATATGAATTGACTCGGCATAATGCCGGCTTCCTGGTATTGGATAGATTAGCTGATAAGAAAGATGCCAAATTTGAACCTGCTCGATTGGCGGACAAAACGGAAATCAAACATAAAGGCAGAAAACTGATCCTGATCAAGCCAACCACTTTTATGAACCTCTGTGGAAAGGCGGTCAACTACTGGTTGAAAGAAGAAAAGATCCCCCTGGAGAATTTATTAGTGATTACTGACGACATCGCTATACCTTTCGGCAACCTCAGAATGAGAGCTAAGGGATCTAATGCCGGCCATAATGGCTTAGGCAATATTGAACAGATACTAGGTGATATCAATTACCCGAGACTACGTGTTGGGGTGGGCAACGATTTTCACAAGGGTCAACAAATTGATTTCGTCTTGTCTAATTTCGTGCCGGATGAAATGGAAAAGATCCTCCCCCTAATTGATAGAGCTTGTGATATGGTTTTATCTTTCACAGTAATAGGCATTGAGAGAACAATGAATATTTTTAATTAATTACTTGTCACTTATTTGGCACGGGAGGAGGGCCATCGGGGACCATCGCTTCGTAAACTTCCGTTCCCTTCCGATCAAGAAATTCTTTTTTGATTTCATCTCTCAAATTTGCATCCTCGAAGAGATCAACCATCGTCATACCCAGCGATTTGGCTGCAAAAAGCATCCCTTTATGACCAATGGACATACCTCCACAAGCTACCACCGGCCACGAATGCCAGGGTGTTTCAAAAGGAGCAGTAGCCGCACTTAATGTAATCTCCGGAACTATCCAACTGACATCTCCCACATCTGTAGACCCCCCATCGGGATCATCCCGGGTTTCTTCTAAAGATTGTATTTTCCCATTAAGCCCTACCTGGTCTTTTTCGGTGGCTTTCTGGATTAATTTAGCGAAAATCTCTTCTTCAGCGGTATATCCTATTGGCCCTACCAGTTCCATATTCTTCTGTAACACCTTAGCCCCGGTGCGGTTGACTAAAATCTCATATAATCCGCTATTGAGAAACACCTTATACTCTACATCTGCCATTAATGCCGCTCCCTTTGCGATTTGCTTCACCCGTTCAGATACCTCAATCACCCCGGTCCGCTTGCTGTCCCTCACCCATAGCCAAGCCCTCGCATATTCCGGTATCACGTTAGGTACTTGTCCGCCATCAAGGGTCACATGATGTATCCCCGCACCGACGGACGAATGTGTTCCCTGTAGGCGTTTACGCCTGCAATAAAAAGATCTGCAGCATCAGTAGCACTACGGCCATTCCAGGGATCAAAAGCGGCATGGGCGGCTTTACCGAAAAATTCAAAATAGTAATCATTAACAGCCTGGGTGCTTTGAACTCCAGCCAGGTTTCTATCGGCCGGGTGCCAGTCCAAACTAATATCCAAATCATCAAAAAGTCCGGCCCTTGCCATATAGGTCTTGCCGGCTTTATCTTCTTCCGCCGGGGTTCCATAGAATCGGATCGTACCTGAAAGTTTACCTGATTCTATCAGCTCCTTAACAGCGATAGCTGCCCCTAAGCTTCCCGGACCAAACATGTTATGGCTACAACCATGACCAGGTTCACCTTCTATTCTTGCCGCTTTAGTAGGTTGGGCTTTTTGGGAAAGACCTGGCAAAGCATCAAACTCTCCCAAGATGCCAATAATCGGCCTGCCACCACCATAGCTGGCCAAGAAAGCGGTTGGCATTTTGGCTACTCCACGTTCAACTTTAAAGCCTTGCTGTTCCGCATAGTCGGACAATACTTTTGCTGATTGTGTCTCCTCTAAAGCGATTTCTGCAAACTCCCAAATTTGGTCGCTTAATTGGATTAGATTTTGCCGGTGCTTCTCTACGCTTGCTAATACTGCTTTCTTATTTGCTGACAACTTTGATTTCTGCGAAAGCCCGGGTAAGGCAAGGAATGATATTATCAAGATGAGGATAGACTTGGTCATATTTATTAGGTTTAAGCTTGGTTTTCGAAGCTACAAAGATTCCGAAACTTCTTAATCCGTCGTAAATAAATGGAGCGTCTTAAATACTAAATCAAGAAATTAAGAAATTGGTTATAATGAGCAGCATCGAAAACCGTCTGAAACAACTCAATATCACTCTTCCCCCTCCACCTCCTCCTCCGGTAGCTAACTATCTTGGCAGTAAGATTTCCGGTGACATCCTTTTTGTTTCTGGTCGAAGAGCGAATTAATTGGTGCTGTAGGCAGTGATGTATCAGAAGAGGAAGCCAAAATAGCGGCAAGGCAAACCATTATTACAATGTTGTCTATTGTCAAAGCGGACATCGGAGATCTCAACCTGATAGATGGCGTTGAAAAGTTGAACGGATTTGTGAGGTCGGCACCGGATTTTACCCATCAACCAATGGTAATTGATGGCGCTACAGAACTTCTGATTGAGATATGGGGTGAAAAAGGTCGGCATGCCCGTACTGCAACCGGGACACATCAATTGCCATTTGGGGCCAGTATACAATTAGAGATGATTTTAAAGTTGAAACCTAAAGATCAGTGATATAATGAATAATCGCATTATCTCCATATCGATATGAAATACTTCGCCAACCTTGGCATATTATGCATTACAATCTTAACTGGTTGCCAATCAAATTCAGAAGAATTTGACAAGATCAACGTTCTTGAGTTAACTATTTCAGACATTCACGAAGCCTATAGAAGTGGGGATTATACGAGTGAAGATCTGGTGAAAGCATATTTAAAGCGAATCGAATCTTATGATCGATCTAATGGACTCAATGCAATCATTACAGTAAACCCAGAAGCACTGGACAATGCAGGAACTTTGGATACCGAATACCAAACCACCGACAAACTAAGGCCACTTCATGGTATACCGGTTATAGTCAAGGACAATTATCAAACAAAAGGTTTAATAACCACTGCAGGTTCAGTGGCCTTCAAGGACTTCATTCCGGAAGAAGATGCTTACTAGGTAAAAAAGTTGAGAGAAGCAGGAGCTATTATTCTGGCCAAATCCAATATGGCAGAATGGGCCTTTAGTCCAATGCATTCAAACAGTTCCATTTTAGGTATGACTCTAAATCCTTATAACCTCAAACATACTCCTGCAGGCTATAGTGGCGGCACGGCTGCAGCAATTGCGGCAAATTTCGGAACCATTGGCTAGGCACTGATACCGGTAATTCCATTCGGGGACCCTCCTCCCATAATTCACTGGTTGGTTTTCGCTCAACAATTGGCCTGACTAGTCGTCACGGCATTGCGCCGCTATATTTACGAAATGATATCGGTGGACCAATGTGTAGAACTGCCACACGCGTTTTGGAGGTTATCGCTGGTCATGATGTGAAAGACCCTATTACTCGTTACAGTGAAGGTAATGTACCTAATAGCTACCTAAAATACTTGCAAAATGACGACCTGTCAGGCAGTAGAATCGGTGTGCTTCGGGTATTGACTGATGATATTCACCCGGAAATCAAAACTTTGTTTGAACAGGCCATCAGTGATCTTGACAACCTTGGCGCTGAAATCCTTGATCCATTTGTGGTTGATGCTTTTGATAGTCTTCGTTAAAATCAATGGTGTTCGGAATTCAAAAAAGACATTGAAAACTACCTTGCGGAAAATGTGAGAGATGACAAACTTCAGACTTTAGAGGACTTAATTGCTGCCGGTGAAGCAACCCCTTTCGCTCAAACTCGGATGAAACACTTTATGGAAGTGCAGGGAAGACTCGTTGCCCTGCGGTGATGCCTATAATGATGAAAGAAAGGGTCATTTTTAGGAAAGCCATAGAAAGCGCCATGGACAGTCTGAGAGTCGATGCCATTATATTTCCCACTTGGAATTATCCACCCGCATTCATTGAAAAATTTTCTGAAGATTACCGTGGGGACAACAGTCAAGTGATTGCCCCACATACGGGACAACCTGCATTTACGGTGCCTATGGGGTTTTCATCTGGAAATCTGCCTGCAGGATTGCAATTAATTGGCAGAATGTTCGATGAACCAACATTGATAAGGATTTCTTATGCTTACGAGCAAGGAACAAAGCATCGTAAATCTCCGGTTTTATCCAGCCAAAAATTGTCAGACCGATGATAATCATAAATCTAAAATTATGACATGTTCGGCTGATCCAATCAATTCGTAAATTGAGAAGTATCATCCCAAAAGCCATTGGATCCAAAAGTTTGATAACAATAGCCTTTATATCAATTTTCATGTTACAAGAGACCGTATTACTTCCGAGCCAAAAGGAGGAAAAATGGGGTTATGTTAATCCTGTGGGTCTGGTGATTATTCCCTATCACTACGGAGAAGTAAAACCGGTGGTAGATGGTTTGGCAATAGTTGGCTGTCCCCTCAAGAAGAACCGGAAACCAGTTCGGAATAATTGTCTCCCTATGGCCAATATGGTGTTATTGATTTGACCGAAAAGGCGGTAATAGCTGACACCGATTGGCGATTGATGGTAGGGAGTTTCGTTTAATCTAAAGATATTGCTCCCTATTTAGATCAATTGATTAACCCCGAACGGGTTTTTCTGGGGATCTTTAAAATCAATGCTGATGTCTATGAGTCGTTGTCTGAAGATGACAAAAAACAGCTTAGCATATCTTACCCGGTAATCAATAGTGTCAAAGGAACGCGTGATGGCAGCTTCTTTTCCATGATCGAAAAGGTTGATGATGACGGCATACCTATCATTAAAATAGGTGGTCACTTTCAGAGGTCTGAAATCGAAGATCTCTATAAAGTATGGCAAAAAGAATTGACTCCTGACGAAATCACCTGGGGTAAGCAAAGCACCTTGGAATATTTATCCCTGATCGATCTTCCGCTTGAGGATGATGAGTTGGAATTTAGTCATGGTTACTCCTGTGTTTATTCACTGACAAATACGGAGATACCTTATGTTACCAATGCTATAATGAATGAAGAAGAAAAAGATCCCAACCTGGTTGTTCTTGGCGGCATGTCTGGTGTAGGGGCAAAAGGTGCCATGACCTATGGTTTGATTGGAGCTAATTTGTTACTGGATAAAACAGAAGACGGAAAAATGTACAATAATGTAGTTGAAGAATTGGGTTTCAATCGGCTATTGAAGGATCTGAAGAAATAATCAAACCCTCGGCTTGCTTATCCAAATGTTGTTGTTGATCACAAACCTCCAGGGTTTTAGCGCATCGTCCCCTGCGTAATCTACTCCTATCCTTTTACCAGCTATAATGGCATTAGACTTTAGTACTATTCCACGGTCTTCGATCCAAATAGTGTCACCCATCAGATCCTGGCCGTAAAGCCCGGTTGTTATTCCCAAAGCCCGGGATAGAGCTCCTGGACCGGCGGTCAGATTCGATTTTAGCACTTTTATATTCCTTCTTTTCAACATGTGATCCAATCCATCTACTGGCTCTACACCTCTGATCAGAATAGCATCAGCTAGTCCATCTATATTGGTTGTTACATTGAACAAATGATGGATACCATAGCATAGGTAAACATAGGCTTTACCTCCTTCCTGAAACATGATTTCAGTACGTTGTGTACGCCGGCCATTATTAGCATGACATGCTTTGTCGTTTCTGCCACTGTAGGCTTCCGTTTCAACGATCATCCCACTGGTCACAACACCGTCGATATTGGTCACCAGAAATTTACCTAACAGCTCCTGAGCAATCTTTACCACGTCTGACCTAGTATAAAACGAAGATGAGAGTTTCATTACCTAAAACTTCCAAAGTTTTATTTTCCAAAAGAAAGTCAGATGGACAAAAAATCCATAACTGCGAAGTGTAAACTTCGGAAATTTAGCTGGAGTCCAAAGTTTTAAACATTTTTGCCAAATGGATTTCCGACAGGAATTATTTGATTTCATCCAATCTCACACGAACGGAAAGTCGATGTTGAGTGGGAACCAAATCACTATTCCTGACAAAAATATTTTACTTGAGATTAGGTGTATTTCGAAAGAGAATAACCCTAAACTAGCCTCTCATCCAATCATTTGGGAAGATCAGTGGATTGAGAAAAGACCAATTATTGAATCACGAATCTTGTCAGTTCTTGGTAAAACCCAGCGCATTCATGGCCGGGAAACAAAAGTAATAAAATTGACCCAGCCTGAGGCAAATCAGTTTCTTAATCAAAACCATCTTCTCGGTACAACAACCGCCAAAACAAAACTGGGGCTTATTCAAAAAGATAACGTTGTGGCGGTTGCAACTTTTAGTAAGCCAACGAAAATGGATCGGAATGGAGTATACTACCAGTCTTATGAAATGATCCGCTACTGCACATTAAATGGTTTTACAGTGGTTGGGGGGTTGAGTAAATTGATTAGTCATTTCATTGGACTGGTAAAACCGGATGACATCATGACTTATGTTGATCGGGAATGGTCAAAAGGTAAGGGCTATGAAAAATTAGGGTTTAAGATGGTTGAGCAGACCCCACCGCAGGAATTTTGGATTGATCCAAAGGAAATGGTCAGACACAGTACAATGCAGATCAAGGCAGTACCTCCGGGTTCCATCCGGATTCAAAATGCAGGGAGCTACAAATTCATTCGCTTTCTAAAATGAGCTTAAAACCACGACTGATCGTTATTCTGGGTCCTACGGCAGTTGGCAAAACCAGGGTAGCAGTTCACCTGGCTTCGGAAACCAATGGCGAGATCATTAGTGTTGATTCCCGGCAGGTTTATCGCCACCTGGATATTGGAACAGGCAAAGATCTCGCTGTTTACGAAGTAAATGGTCAATCCATTCCACACCATCTTGTAGATATTTGTGATCCCGGTGAAGATTACAACCCGAAAAATTCATAGTAGACAATAAAAAACGGGCATAAATTGCTTATATTGAGATAGTTAGACAACAAAATAAGCAATTAATTTATGCCTGAATATAAGGAAAAAGATACCGTATTTTATCGAGGAAAACAAGCTTTTAAATTTGATTTTTCAGCATCAGCGATTAGCTCAGACGGAGCGATATTGTTAAGTGAAAAAGTAGAGAGAAAGACTGGTCTATTAAAAAGCTTCGCCGCACTGATTCCTGACTATCGAAACCCCTTTTTTATCGAATACACTTATGAAGAAATGCTTCGCCAACGGGTGTTTTTAATGATGCAGGGCTATCAGGATTGCAATGACGAACAAAAACTCCGAGAGGATCCGGTGATCCGTAAAGTACTAGATAGCGGATTATGTTCCCAGCCTACTTTAAGTCGATTTGAAAACAAGGCCGATCGGAGTCTGATCTACCAGATGAGTCAATGGTTTGTAGACCGTTATGTAGAGGAGTTGAAAGAGAAGACTGGTCAAATCATCATTGATGTAGATGGTACCGATGACCCTACTCATGGATCCCAACAACTCAGTTTGTATAATGGCTATTATGGACAGACTATGTACCATGAGTTGTTCTTTAAGGACGGGAACACCGGTCAGGTCATTTTACCAGTACTACGTCCGGGCAATTGTCACTCCAACAAATGGTTTGTGGCCTTATTGAAAAGGATTGTCATTAAAATCAGAAAAAAACTGCCCTCAGTAAAGATCCTTATTCGAGCGGATAGTGGCTTTTCAGGAGCATCTTTTTATCGGATAGCTAAGCAGTTTGACCTTCAATTTTGTTTAGGTATTAGTAGTAATGAAGTTTTAAAGACTTTTGTAAGTTCAAGTAATAAGTGCAATTTTCCTTTGTAGCACTTGCTTTGCGTTTAGGTAATTAAATTTTCTAACAGGGCGTTCATTGATTTTGTTTTCAACAACTTTGATTTGCTCCTCTGTAACAAATCTAATATCTGTTTTCTTAGGATAAAACCTTCTGATTACCCCAATCCTATTTTCAACTGTCCCTTTATCCTGACTAGTATAGGGACGAGTGAAATAGGCATCCACATCAAGGGATTGAGCAATCAACTCATGTTTAGAAAATGCCATATCATTATCAAAAGTGAGTGTTTCCAGTTTGTGTTTATCCTGAGAGAGTTCCTCCACAATAGCTTCGGCCATTTGATCGGCATTTTTACTGTGCATCTTTCTGATTCTGGTAAAAAGACTTGCTCGGTCTGTCATCACCAACAAAGAGCCTTTGTGGTTTTTACCCATCATTAAATCGACTTCTATATCTCCCAATCGTTCCCTTTTGTTAATGATCTGGGGTCGCTGTTCAATTGATACCCTATTCGGGATAATACCTCTACGATCTTTTCTGTTTCCTCGTTTGCGCCTTCGTTTGCCATGTTTTAGATATGTGTATAGTTGTTTGTATTCTTGGTTCTCCTGGCGGTTGGTGTGCTTACATTCCCATATCCATTGGTAAATCCATTCATGGCTAAGTGGACATTCTCTCGTTTTCTTTCCCTGATGGCTGATCAATTCAGGACTCCATCTATCTTCTTGGAGCCGGTTAACTATCCAGTCTTTCATGGGTTTGGTGAAAATCACTCTTTTTGGCTTTTCTTGATGACGAAGATTGGTCCTCCTTTGTGCATTTGCTGTTCGATAGACACCAGCTCCCCTACCTCTTGAACCCACATTTCGCTTAAGCTCACGTGAGATCGTAGACGGGTGAAAATGAACGATACAGGCAATCTCCTTTTGAGTAGCTCCTGTTTTCAATAATGCTTCAATTTGATACCTTTGATCAATACTGAGATGTGTGTAGTTTTTTGACATTTTGCAATCCAAAGATTGCACTGCTCAGGCTTTTGAAGGATGAAAAAGCCCTTAAAAGCTTTTTCATCCTTCAATTGCACTTATTAGTTGATCTCAGCTTTTACCAAACAGACTATCATTGAAGTAAAAAAGGAATATGCTTCAAAAATCATCAAACATCAAGAGTTTGTTGGCCCGTTTACTTACCAGGCCAAAAGCTGGGATCGTTCTGAAAAGCTGTACGCCAAAGTGGAGTCTACCGGAAAAGGAATGAATGTCCGTTACTTTGTGAGCAACTTTGAAGCGATGACCGCTCAACAGATTTACTTTGATTTTTATGTCAAGCGAGGTGATGCCAGTGAAAATCGAATAAAGGAACTCAAAAACATGACTTATTCCGACCGGCTTTCCTGTCATCGCTACTGGGCCAATTTCATGCGTTTAATCATCGCTACCCTCTGTTATGAAATGTTCCGGCAGATTAAATTATTAATTGCCAAAACAAAACACCACTTTGCAAGTATCAGGCTAACGATGGCAAGTGGACAATATCCGGAGCTTTACCTGATGAAGGTTGGGGCGTGCCTGAAAGAAAGGAAAAGATCATTGACAATACAATTCTCAAGAGCCTTTAGATATCAATACCTGCTGGGCGACAGTGGAAAGAAGGGTAAGAACTTCCCAGACTTGCTTACGGTGAACTGACCGATCAGTTAAACAGTTTGGAATTTAATCAAAAAAATGTTCTTCCATAAGAACACAATAGAGCTTTGACTGAAAATTGAAAAATTCTAACAAAAAAACGCTCTAATGTCAAAAAAATGTTCTTTGAAATCCAGAAAAATTCTAACAAAAAAACGCTCTAACCTGGTTGATCTTCAAATTAATACATACACTCCAATCAAAAATAGTTAGCAACCCATTATTAATCCCAAAATTGGTGGCCTATGAATAATGCGGGTTACAACGTCCATCGGTTTCAACAAGACTTTACCAAAGCATTCACTGATATCGTATCCCGTTCTAAGCAGGCTATTCTTTGCGGAGGTACTGGTATGTATATCCAAGCAGTGTTGGACCGGTATCAAATGACTTCTGTATCAGACAATCCACAACTGCGGAAACAATTATCGGGCTACTCGAAAGAAGATTTGATAAGTAAAGTGGCGACCTATTTGTTCCCAAAAGAATTCAAGCCTGATACTTCATCGAAAAAACGTCTGGTCAGGGCCACAGAAATCGGTGAGTTTTTAAAATCAAATCCTAAACAGGACACAAAAATGCCCAATTTCGAACCTATCATTTTCGGTCTCGTGTTGGAAAGGAATCTACGACGTCAGTGGATCACCAAACGGCTAAAGCAACAATTAAAAAACGGACTGATCGAGGAAGTCGAGGCCCTCATCAGACATGGGATTAGCAAAGACCAGCTCAGGTTCTACGGATTGGAATACAAATTTGTGACCGACCATTTGGATGGCCTGATTGATCGGGATGAATTATTCGTAAATCTCAATGTAGCCATCCACCAATTTGCCAAAAAACAGATGACCTGGTTCAGAAAAATGGAGCGTGAAGGCAACCAAATCAACTGGATTGATGCTCAATTACCCCTCAAAGAAAAGGTTAACCCGCATTATTCATAGGCCACCAATTTTGGGATTAATAATGGGTTGCTAACTATTTTTGATTGGAGTGTATGTATTAATTTGAAGATCAACCAGGTTTCTGGATTTCAAAGGACATTAGAGCGTTTTTTTGTTAGAATTTTTCAATTTTCAGTCAAAGCTCTATTGTGTTCTTATGGAAGAACATTTTTTTGATTAAACCAAACTGTTTAACTGATCGGTCAGTTCACCGTAAGCAAATCGCCCAGCAGGTATTGATATCTAAAGGCTCTTGAGAATTGTATTGTCAATGATCTTTTCCTTTCTTTCAGGCACGCCCCAACCTTCATCAGGTAAAGCCGGATATTGTCCACTTGCCATCGTTTAGCAAAGTGGTGTTTTGTTTTGGCAATTAATAATTTAATCTGCCGGAACATTTCATAACAGAGGGTAGCGATGATTAAACGCATGAAATTGGCCAGTAGCGATGACAGGAAAGCCGGTCGGAATAAGTCATGTTTTTGAGTTCCTTTATTCGATTTTCACTGGCATCACCTCGCTTGACATAAAAATCAAAGTAAATCTGTTGAGCGGTCATCGCTTCAAAGTTGCTCACAAAGTAACGGACATTCATTCCTTTTCCGGTAGACTCCACTTTGGCGTACAGCTTTTCAGAACGATCCCAGCTTTTGGCCTGGTAAGTAAACGGGCCAACAAACTCTTGATGTTTGATGATTTTTGAAGCATATTCCTTTTTTACTTCAATGATAGTCTGTTTGGTAAAAGTCTTTAAAACTTCATTACTACTAATACCTAAACAAAATTGAAGGTCAAACTGCTTAGCTATCCGATAAAAAGATGCTCCTGAAAAGCCACTATCCGCTCGAATAAGGATCTTTACTGAGGGCAGTTTTTTTCTGATTTTAATGACAATCCTTTTCAATAAGGCCACAAACCATTTGTTGGAGTGACAATTGCCCGGACGTAGTACTGGTAAAATGACCTGACCGGTGTTCCCGTCCTTAAAGAACAACTCATGGTACATAGTCTGTCCATAATAGCCATTATACAAACTGAGTTGTTGGGATCTATGAGTAGGGTCATCGGTACCATCTACATCAATGATGATTTGACCAGTCTTCTCTTTCAGCTCCTCTACATAACGGTCTACAAACCATTGACTCATCTGGTAGATCAGACTCCGATCGGCCTTGTTTTCAAATCGACTTAAAGTAGGCTGGGAACATAATCCGCTATCTAGTACTTTACGGATCACCGGATCCTCTCGGAGTTTTTGTTCGTCATTGCAATCCTGATAGCCCTGCATCATTAAAAACACCCGTTGGCGAAGCATTTCTTCATAAGTGTATTCGATAAAAAAGGGGTTTCGATAGTCAGGAATCAGTGCGGCGAAGCTTTTTAATAGACCAGTCTTTCTCTCTACTTTTTCACTTAACAATATCGCTCCGTCTGAGCTAATCGCTGATGCTGAAAAATCAAATTTAAAAGCTTGTTTTCCTCGATAAAATACGGTATCTTTTTCCTTATATTCAGGCATAAATTAATTGCTTATTTTGTTGTCTAACTATCTCAATATAAGCAATTTATGCCTGTTTTTTATTGTCTACTATGAATTTTTCGGGTTAAGGTCATTGTGGATAAGTGCTGTGGATAAGTTGATTAAAAGTGCATTATTTTCCTGTTCAGCCAATCTTTAATTTAGCTCAATTATTAATCTCATCGTCATTCTCTGGGATTCTTCACTTCTTGGTTACGCAATCCGTTCAGAATGGCAGCTTAAATTTAACCAATGCGCCTTAGCCCGGATACCATAGACGAAATACGTAACCGAGTCGACATCGAGGACATCGTTTCAGATTATGTCAGTCTAAAGCGTAAAGGCAAGGACATGTGGGGCTGCTGTCCCTTTCATAACGAAAAGACACCCTCCTTCCATATTCGGCCCGACCAGGGCTTTTATAAATGCTTCGGTTGCGGCAAAGGAGGTGACGCTGTAACCTTCATAATGGAACTGGAAGGGCTGGGATATGTGGAAGCCATGAGACACCTGGCTCAGCGCTATGGTATTGAAATTGAGGAAGAAGAGCTTTCCCCGGAGCAGGAAGAACAGCAATCAGAACGGGAAAGTCTTTACATCCTGCTCAATTTTGCCAAGGACTATTTCAAGGATCTCTTGTGGAAACAGGAAGAAGGTATGAAGTTCGGCCTCTCTTACTTCCGGGAACGGGGATTCTCAGATGAGACCATCAGAAATTTCGAATTGGGCTACAGCCTTGACCAATGGGACGCCTTCATTAAGGAAGCCAAAAAGATAGGCTATAACCAGGAATTTATTGATAAAGCCGGCCTCCAGGTAGAAAAGGAGGGCAAGATCTATGACCGTTTCCGAGGCAGGGTGATCTTCCCTATTCACAATACCATGGGCAAGGTGATCGCATTCACAGCCAGGACACTCAAAGCCCTCACCCATCAACCAAAATATGTCAATTCACCGGAAACAGAAGTTTTCCACAAAAGTCGGGTGCTCTACGGCCTATATCAAGCCAAGCAAGCAATTCGGCAGGAAGATAACTGTTACCTGGTAGAAGGTCAGACCGATGTTATTTCCATGCATCAGGCCGGAGTGCCTAATGTAGTAGCCTCATCCGGAACTTCCTTGACGGAAGAGCAGATCAAACTGATCGGTCGATTTACCAAAAATGTGACCGTACTATTTGACGGTGATGAAGCCGGGATCAAAGCTTCGCTCCGGGGAATCGATATGATCCTGGAAGGTGACTTAAACGTGAAGGCGGTAGTTTTTCCGGAGGGTGAAGATCCGGATAGCTATGCCAGAAATGTCGGTCCTACCGAGTTTAAAAAATTCCTCCAACATGGAGCCCAAGACTTCATCAATTTCAAAGTGGAGCTTTTTGCTAAAGAATCAGCTCAAGATCCTCTGAAGAAAGCGGAATCAATCAAAGAGATTGTCGTGAGCATTTCAAAGATACCTGACCCGGTAAAGCGTACAGTATATATTAAAGAATGCGGCAAACTGCTTGAAATTAGTGAAGTGGTGCTGATCACCGAGTTGAACAAACTGATTCTCCTGGCCAATCGTAAAAAACTCAAGAAAGACAAACCGGCATTCCTGCCTGATGAGGTATTACAAGACCCTGAATCGGATACATCGCTCAAACTCAACCTGGAAGAGATCATACATTTACAGGAGAAAGAGAGTATCCGATTATTACTAAATTATGCAGATCAAATGCTTGAGGGTACTGGGTTTGATGTACAATTGGCCGAGTATTTCTTCCGTGAGGTAGATGATGTCACTTTCACCCATCCACTTTATAAGCAGGTTATTGATGAATTCAAAGATGCTTTGGAAAAAGAAACAGTCCTTAGCTCCAAACACTTCCTGCACCATAATAATGAAGAGATCCGGGAACTTACAATTGACCTGGTAAGCCGCAAGTATGAAGTGAGCGAAAACTGGGAGAAGAAATATCACATACTGATCAAAGAAGAACTTGAAGTGTTAAAAGATGCTTCCTTCACCAACATCCTCAGGTTAAAGTTTCGTATAGTTCAGAAGATGATCCGCGACAATATGGCAAAGATGAAAGCCCAGGAAAGTTCTGAGTTACAGGAAAAATTCATGAAACGCCATCAGCATCTCAAAAAGATTGAAATGGGGATTGCAGAGGTGCTGGGGAATGTGACGGTGTGATCCCGGCACCATCAATTTTTAACATCTGTAGATCCGAAAAATTTGTGACTTTCTGATGTTGATAATAACTTTACGCGCTCAATAGCAATCCAGACATGAAGTTTAACAACCGAGAACAAATGAACGAAGAGGAACTCAACGGTGCCAAAAACATAATAGGTAAGGGAACGACCTTGCAGGGAGACCTGGAAACTTTCGGAAACATACGCCTTGAAGGCAAGATGATAGGCAATCTTAAGACCAAGTTAAAACTCATTGTTGGGCACTCATCTGAAGTAGAAGGAAGTGTTATTGCTCAAAATGCAGATGTCGAAGGTCAAATTACCGGGAACATCGAAGTTTCTGAAGTACTTACCCTTAAAAGCAGTGCAGTTATCAACGGGGATATATTGACCAACAAATTAGTTGTAGAGTCCGGCGCTGTATTTAATGGTGGATGCAAAATGGGTATTTCTATGAAAGAAATCAAAATAGGTGGAAACCAGACCGAAGAGCTAGTCGTCCTCAAAGCCCAGTCTTAAAAAACCAATTTAACCCAAAGAAATTGCCAAATACTTGGAGAATGGTCTAATTACTAAAGCATTCTGTCAACCTCAGCGAGTGTATTGGTGACAATACAGTTAAACCCGGAATTGTCATTAGGAATTTACTGCGCAACTTAGACTGCTCGCTACAAAGTCCAATGACAATTCCAGGTTAAAGTGAATTCCCTATAAGAAGCATTATTTTTAAAATGACCCACGTTGTAATCATTCAAGATTTAATACGTCATATTTGATACATTCTTTGAACAAGAACATCTCGCTCTTGTCCTATCAATTCACCCTTTCAACCCCGTTCCAATAATCAGTTCCCGATGGTAAATGCTTACCATGCTATTCAATAGCTGTTATAGGGATAATGAAATTGAATTTAGTAATTTTTAAATCTCATTGGCAGGACAACCGTGCAGATATATTTGGCACATATCTTGCACTATGGATCAAAAGCGATCTCAAAAGACAAAATGAAAAAATTAATAATTACAGTAGCCATAATATCCATCGGGTTCCAGGGTCAAGCTCAAGTTGGCGAAGTTTCAAAAGGATCGAGATCCAATAAGGAGAAAACACGGAGCTCTGGTAGTTCTGATGGGGACAACCGGCGCCGGGGAGGATCGGGCGTTTTTTTCTTTTTCGAGATCTTCGATTTTGTCAACCTTATAGGTCAGGGTCAGAAACAACAGTTGTCCAAACGATTTGATGAGCCTTATAGGGTCTCTTTACAAGCAGGCCTTCAAGGCGGTTATTCTAATAAAGAGGGTACTTACATTTTCTTGCCATCCATTCGAGGCGACTGGGGACTTTTCAGTTCACAACTACGGTCCAACCGAATGCAGGACAGAACCGGCCAGTTTCAAACCTTAGACTGGCAAGTTATTCAATTCAATCTGGTCAATATGCCTGAGTTCACTCTTAGGACCGGAACGGGTTTTTCACATGTGCAGGATATCAATGACACCTATCATGAATCCACCGTTGAATTAGAAGGTCATTTAACCCGAAAAATTCATAGTAGACAATAAAAAACAGGCATAAATTGCTTATATTGAGATAGTTAGACAACAAAATAAGCAATTAATTTATGCCTGAATATAAGGAAAAAGATACCGTATTTTATCGAGGAAAACAAGCTTTTAAATTTGATTTTTCAGCATCAGCGATTAGCTCAGACGGAGCGATATTGTTAAGTGAAAAAGTAGAGAGAAAGACTGGTCTATTAAAAAGCTTCGCCGCACTGATTCCTGACTATCGAAACCCCTTTTTTATCGAATACACTTATGAAGAAATGCTTCGCCAACGGGTGTTTTTAATGATGCAGGGCTATCAGGATTGCAATGACGAACAAAAACTCCGAGAGGATCCGGTGATCCGTAAAGTACTAGATAGTGTCTGTATGAAAACAGGCTAATATGCTGATTATCCATCATATTCGTATTTTTTCCATCAAATCAGCGCTGAATTATTCTCGAATCTGATTCAGTAGAATTATCAAATTCACAAATATTATCAAGAACAGTTGCGTTGTAGCCTGTTAATTGGCCATTTGAAGGTTTTCCATTCAAAAACCCCAAAGAATTCACTTTGAGATTCGCAGGCTTTTTGGTCTGTCGGGGAGTAAAATCCCTGTCCTTTTTTTGTTCATTCAGTGTAGAAAAGAAACGATTTTTTCGGTTGGTTTATCAGGATTAATCATTATATTGCATATAACCGATATAAATACAAACCATGAGGAAATCCTTCCAGCCCCAACTTACCCTGAGATGCACACCCATCGAGCAAGTAGAGGCTCCGGTGAAAACTAAAAGCCACTTAGCTGCCCTGGCAGCCGCCCTTCAATATATCTATGTCCAACCTGAATGGAACCAGCGTATTTTTGAATTACTTTCTTCCAAACTCATTGAGGGAAAGAAAAAGACGGGCCGTGAGGGTATGAGTCTGTGGGAGGTCTTCGTATTGGCCCAGGTGCGCCTGTGCATGAACATCTCTTACGATGAGTTACACCATATCTCCAATTACGACACGTTGGTACGGGGCATTATGGGGGTGCTGCCTACCGACTACTCTGTGGGCAAACAGTATAAGTACCAGAACATTTATGACAATGTGACCTTGCTGGACGATGAACTGCTCATCGGCATCAATGATGTAATCGTAGCAGCAGGTCACCAGGTGTTTAAAAAAAAAAGGAAAACCGGAGGGGAGGAAGTTGCCTTGCGTTGCAAGACCGATAGTTTCGTGGTAGAAACCGACACCCACTTTCCTACCGACTACAACCTGCTATGGGACAGTGCCAGAAAGTGTATAGATGTAGCTGATTTATTGGTCTCAAAAAGGTATTTTACTGGCTGGCGTAAGTCCGGGGATTGGCGCAGATCCCTCAAAAGGCTGATGCGCAGCGTGGGCAGGACCACCGGCTCAGGAGGAAAAAACAAAGAGGAGCGGGTAGAGCAGGCTGCCACTTCCTATCTGACTAAAGCCCGTGCTTTGAGCAAGAAAGTGGGCCAAATGTTGGAAAAACATCAGGGAAACTCTATCGAGGAGTTCGCAGCCCTGATGGCATTGACCTATTATCTTGAGATGTTGGAAAAGCACATCGAGTTGCTCGACAGGCGGTTGATCAGAGCAGAGACCATTCCCCATGCCGAAAAAGTCTTTTCCATCTTTCAACCTTATGCCGAAATGATCAAAAAAGGCAAACTGCACCCCAATGTGGAGATCGGTAAGAATCTGGCCATCACTTCGGATCAATACCATTTACTCATAGACTGGCAAATAGCTGAAAAACAAACCGACAACCAACTTACCCTATCAATTGCCCGGCGTATCGCTGAGAAATACCCCATCCAAAGCCTGAGCACCGACAAGGGGTTTTCCGATAAAGAGGATAAAGCAACTCTGCAAACCTTCATCCCAGAAGTGATCATGCCTAAAAAGGGTAGGTTAAACAAAGAAGAAAAAGCCATCGAATCAGCGCCAGCCTTCAAAAGGTTGAAAAACAAGCATTCTGCTATCGAATCCAACATTAATGAGCTGGAACACCGGGGATTGGACCGATGCCCGAACCGTACCCGCAAAACTTTCAATAGCTACATCGGGTTGGCCATTACTGCCTACAACCTTCACAAGATCGGGCGTAAACTCCAGGCTGACCGTCTGGCCGCCCAGCAGCAAGCCAATTGCCAGAAACAAGCAGCTTAATCACCTTTTAGCTGTTTAATAAGGATTAGGCACTGGCAGAAGTGCGTCCTGGCCAGGCTAAAACCCGGCTATTTTTATCAAAAACCATCAAAAACAATGAATAAAAGCAAAGTCACCCTTTATTAGTCAGCAAGGTGAGTGATTTTTTCATTGTTCCATTTTAAGCAATATTTTAATACGACCTAAAACTCGCTGTTTTCTTAGAGACACTAGATAGCGGATTATGTTCCCAGCCTACTTTAAGTCGATTTGAAAACAAGGCCGATCGGAGTCTGATCTACCAGATGAGTCAATGGTTTGTAGACCGTTATGTAGAGGAGTTGAAAGAGAAGACTGGTCAAATCATCATTGATGTAGATGGTACCGATGACCCTACTCATGGATCCCAACAACTCAGTTTGTATAATGGCTATTATGGACAGACTATGTACCATGAGTTGTTCTTTAACCCGAAAAATTCATAGTAGACAATAAAAAACAGGCATAAATTGCTTATATTGAGATAGTTAGACAACAAAATAAGCAATTAATTTATGCCTGAATATAAGGAAAAAGATACCGTATTTTATCGAGGAAAACAAGCTTTTAAATTTGATTTTTCAGCATCAGCGATTAGCTCAGACGGAGCGATATTGTTAAGTGAAAAAGTAGAGAGAAAGACTGGTCTATTAAAAAGCTTCGCCGCACTGATTCCTGACTATCGAAACCCCTTTTTTATCGAATACACTTATGAAGAAATGCTTCGCCAACGGGTGTTTTTAATGATGCAGGGCTATCAGGATTGCAATGACGAACAAAAACTCCGAGAGGATCCGGTGATCCGTAAAGTACTAGATAGCGGATTATGTTCCCAGCCTACTTTAAGTCGATTTGAAAACAAGGCCGATCGGAGTCTGATCTACCAGATGAGTCAATGGTTTGTAGACCGTTATGTAGAGGAGCTGAAAGAGAAGACTGGTCAAATCATCATTGATGTAGATGGTACCGATGACCCTACTCATGGATCCCAACAACTCAGTTTGTATAATGGCTATTATGGACAGACTATGTACCATGAGTTGTTCTTTAAGGACGGGAACACCGGTCAGGTCATTTTACCAGTACTACGTCCGGGCAATTGTCACTCCAACAAATGGTTTGTGGCCTTATTGAAAAGGATTGTCATTAAAATCAGAAAAAAACTGCCCTCAGTAAAGATCCTTATTCGAGCGGATAGTGGCTTTTCAGGAGCATCTTTTTATCGGATAGCTAAGCAGTTTGACCTTCAATTTTGTTTAGGTATTAGTAGTAATGAAGTTTTAAAGACTTTTACCAAACAGACTATCATTGAAGTAAAAAAGGAATATGCTTCAAAAATCATCAAACATCAAGAGTTTGTTGGCCCGTTTACTTACCAGGCCAAAAGCTGGGATCGTTCTGAAAAGCTGTACGCCAAAGTGGAGTCTACCGGAAAAGGAATGAATGTCCGTTACTTTGTGAGCAACTTTGAAGCGATGACCGCTCAACAGATTTACTTTGATTTTTATGTCAAGCGAGGTGATGCCAGTGAAAATCGAATAAAGGAACTCAAAAACATGACTTATTCCGACCGGCTTTCCTGTCATCGCTACTGGGCCAATTTCATGCGTTTAATCATCGCTACCCTCTGTTATGAAATGTTCCGGCAGATTAAATTATTGAAGTAGGCATATAATAAATAATGATTTTGACTCTAAAAACAGCTTGAAATACTTTGTTAAGTCACTGATATTCAGTATATTAATATCAATTAAGAGTAAAAGTTAAATTTCAAGATTTGGAGAAAAAGTATGAAAGTCTAACACTTTTCGAGTTTGCTAAGGAGAAATGATAACGACAGTTGCCAAGAATACCTGGCCGAATTGAAATGGCCCAAAGGGTTTAAATGTGAGAGGTGTGGCCATGACCGGTATTGTGGGAAGCTGCAGCATACACGGCAATGCACTAAATGCAAGTATCAGGCTACTCCCACTAGTAGCACGCACAAGGTCAAATTCCCACTTTTAAAGGCTTTTTATATTGTTTACTTTACAAATAAAAAAGGAATTGCCTGATGAACTGAGCCGAAGGGGTTGCGCCAAAAAACCTGGGCTGTTCCAACACAAGGTTATGAAAGCAATGGCCAGCAGTGGCAAATACCCGCTAATGGGCAAAGAAAGTCGAAAAGGTATTAGGAGAACAGGAAGAAGGTGTTGTAGGGCGTCAGAATAACCGAAAAAGGCAGGTTTTAGTTGCAATTGGGAAGAAAGGCAGAGGAGTTAGCCGAATGTATGCCAGGATAATTGACAATGCAGGTACCAGGCAGCTAAAGCCTTTTTTCGAAGATCATATATCATGTCGGGCTAATATCAAAACCGATAAGTGGAGGGGATACATGCCCTTAAAAAATAAATACAGCCTCCTGGTTCAAACCGACAGTGGAAAGAAGGGTAAGAACTCCCAGACTTACACAGGAAAATTATGATGTTCAAGGCCTGGCTTAGAGGTATCCATCATTCCGTAGATAACCTTCCAGGCATACATTGACCAATATTGTTATAGGTTTAACCGCAGTCAGATGAAAGGTGGAATATTTGATAATCTGTTGGACAGAATGGTGAATCATAAGCCTTGTCCTTATAAAATGATTTGTATTTATTAAATGCCTACTTCAATTAAATTATTAATTGCCAAAACAAAACACCACTTTGCTAAACGATGGCAAGTGGACAATATCCGGCTTTACCTGATGAAGGTTGGGGCGTGCCTGAAAGAAAGGAAAAGATCATTGACAATACAATTCTCAAGAGCCTTTAGATATCAATACCTGCTGGGCGATTTGCTTACGGTGAACTGACCGATCAGTTAAACAGTTTGGTTTAATCAAAAAAATGTTCTTCCATAAGAACACAATAGAGCTTTGACTGAAAATTGAAAAATTCTAACAAAAAAACGCTCTAATGTCCTTTGAAATCGCTGAGATCAACTAATAAGTGCAATTGAAGGATGAAAAAGCTTTTAAGGGCTTTTTCATCCTTCAAAAGCCTGAGCAGTGCAATCTTTGGATTGCAAAATGTCAAAAAACTACACACATCTCAGTATTGATCAAAGGTATCAAATTGAAGCATTATTGAAAACAGGAGCTACTCAAAAGGAGATTGCCTGTATCGTTCATTTTCACCCATCTACGATCTCACGTGAGCTTAAGCGAAATGTGGGTTCAAGAGGTAGGGGAGCTGGTGTCTATCGAACAGCAAATGCACAAAGGAGGACCAATCTTCGTCATCAAGAAAAGCCAAAAAGAGTGATTTTCACCAAACCCATGAAAGACTGGATAGTTAACCGGCTCCAAGAAGATAGATGGAGTCCTGAATTGATCAGCCATCAGGGAAAGAAAACGAGAGAATGTCCACTTAGCCATGAATGGATTTACCAATGGATATGGGAATGTAAGCACACCAACCACCAGGAGAACCAAGAATACAAACAACTATACACATATCTAAAACATGGCAAACGAAGGCACAAACGAGGAAACAGAAAAGATCGTAGAGGTATTATCCCGAATAGGGTATCAATTGAACAGCGACCCCAGATCATTAACAAAAGGGAACGATTGGGAGATATAGAAGTCGATTTAATGATGGGTAAAAACCACAAAGGCTCTTTGTTGGTGATGACAGACCGAGCAAGTCTTTTTACCAGAATCAGAAAGATGCACAGTAAAAATGCCGATCAAATGGCCGAAGCTATTGTGGAGGAACTCTCTCAGGATAAACACAAACTGGAAACACTCACTTTTGATAATGATATGGCATTTTCTAAACATGAGTTGATTGCTCAATCCCTTGATGTGGATGCCTATTTCACTCGTCCCTATACTAGTCAGGATAAAGGGACAGTTGAAAATAGGATTGGGGTAATCAGAAGGTTTTATCCTAAGAAAACAGATATTAGATTTGTTACAGAGGAGCAAATCAAAGTTGTTGAAAACAAAATCAATGAACGCCCTGTTAGAAAATTTAATTACCTAAACGCAAAGCAAGTGCTACAAAGGAAAATTGCACTTATTACTTGAACTTACAATCCAGAAACCTGGTTGATCTTCAAATTAATACATACACTCCAATCAAAAATAGTTAGCAACCCATTATTAATCCCAAAATTGGTGGCCTATGAATAATGCGGGTTAAGAAAGGCTGCTCCGAACACACCGGCGCTGTCTCCTAATTTGGGTTTGAGAAACCTCGTTTCTAATTTGTCATTAAACACAAAGGTTTTTGCTTTCTCAACTCCATCGGTATAGAGTTCAGGAATATTCCCTACCCCACCACCGAGAACAATCGCATCCGGATCAAGAATATTGATAACACCCGAAACAGCAAGGCCAAAAAAATGAGTAAGTCTATTTATTGTTTTTGTAGCCAAATCCTCGTTGTTCCTATATCGTTCATAAATTGCTTTTAAAGAAAGATGCTCCCCACCAATAGATTGATAATATTTCTGTAAGGCAGGTCCGGAGATAACATTCTCAACGCAGCCAGAGCATCCACAGTAACACTCTCCACCTGACTCATCCAAATAATTATGACCCCATTCACCACCAATACCCATTCTCCCCGGCCAAAGCTTACCATCAAAAACCACCCCGCCCCCCACGCCAGTCCCGAGGATTACACCGAAAACGACCCTGGCATCAGGGTATACATCAGGAACCACCCCCATTCTTGCCTCTGCAAGCGCCATGCAATTGGCATCATTGGTCATACTTATAGGTAATCGAATTTTATCAATAAGATCCCTCCTTAACATCCTGTTATTGAGTACTAGAGTATTACTGTTTTTCATTAGCCCGCTTTGCGGATCGATGATACCCGGGGTGCCCATACCAATTGAATTTGGCTTTAGGCCGGAATCCTCTTCTAACAAACCAAGAAGCTTCTTAATATTATTAAGTATATGATTATAGCCTTTATCTCGCTCGGTAGGTATCCTGATTCTTGATATCACCTCAGGGTCTTTTGGTGATTTCAAAATGACACCCTCCATTTTGGTTCCACCCAGATCAATCCCCCACAGAGGTTCTTTAGCACTACTCATTACAATTGTTTATTGGGAAATCATATTAATACTCTATGTCTTAAGTACCATTCAGCACTAAGTCCCCTGAAATGATTTCCAACGTAACTTAGCATGAACCAAAAAATTCTGCAATTTTGATAAGGACAATTTTAATGCCTGTTCATCTTGGCCGTGGATCGGTTTATCGGAACTCATACCACAAGGCAATATTGCAAATTTCAGAGATCAAGTACTATGCAAATAGCGGTGAAAGCACTTAATCGGTATCAAAGTAAGAACAATGCTTTATTTAGGACTAAGTAATATCACTCAAATAAGAAACTTAAAGCCATCTTATTTTATTTTTCCATGATCCAACACTTGTTTAGTGTCAAAAAAAACTTAACTTTATTAAGGTCAAACTGAATATATTTGACAGGCTAATTGATATCTACCGTCAAAATGCTATGGACAACACTAATATACATTCATTGATTCTACAGTCGCGGAAGAATCGGTTCTGTGACCTGACTCACTTAATTAATACCATAGGAATTGTTATTGCCAGATCAATCTGGAAACTATTCTCTAAAGCTGTGATCAAAGACAAAGACAAGGAAATGAAGCCTTGGGAATAGTTCACCTTTGGTTGTAAATCAAAAACCTCTTTATTAGGTTTCCGTAACTAACGTGGAATCGATGATGAGAATTCGTCCATCAAAGTGAATAAATAATTCACTCATCGAGATACCATGCCTGCATGCTGGAATGGGTCACTAGGGTATGCAGGCATGGTACTTTTGAAAATCAGTTATAAACATGAAACATTAGACTTTATTTGAAAACTTTTTTTATAGTCTTTCTGATAAGCGCCAATTTTTGTGTCTCTGGACAGAATTATTCTATTCGGATTGCAAAGGCCAAATACAGCGGCGGCGGCGATTGGTATGCAAATAAAACAGCGCTCCCAAATCTCATTAAGTATTGCAATCGTCATCTAAATACAAATATTGCTCCTGAAGAGGATATCGTGGAAGTCGGAAGTCCCGAAATATTTTTATATCCTTATGTTTACCTGACAGGCCATGGCAATATCGTATTATCAGACCTTGAAGTGTCCAACCTACGCAATTACCTGATCTCCGGTGGATTTCTTCATATTGATGATAATTATGGTCTCGACAAGTTCATTCGCCTTGAAATGAAGAAAGTTTTCCCGGAACTGGAGTTCGTTGAACTTCCTTATAATCATCCAATTTATCACCAGAAATATGATTTCAACGATGGGCTGCCCAAAGTTCACGAACACGAAGGTAAACCACCACAAGGGTTTGGACTAATCTACCGGGGAAGATTGGTCTGCTTCTACTCTTATGAGTCTGACCTCGGGAATGGCTGGGAAGATCAAAGCATCTATAACGATCCGGAAGAAGTCCGACAAAAAGCATTGAAAATGGGGGCGAACATATTAAGCTTCTGTTTCACCCGGAACTAGGTTTAGCGTTTTGGAGCTGTGTACAGCGTCCTGCGCTCGGCTCCTTACTCATCTTCCCCCTTATAAAGCCTTTCAATTTCATCACGGTCATCCTCTGGTATGGAAAGGTCATTGATCAATCGCCAGGCATCTGCCGAAGATTTAATATTATACCGTCCCATCACACCTTCTTTCAATTTTTTCTTCCTGGCACGGATGAGAATGAATAGCCCTACTTGTAAAAGAAGCGCCAATGAAACTAAAATGATTAAAAAAGTCATTATAATATATATTGAATATTTAAGCTTAACCCGAAAAATTCATAGTAGACAATAAAAAACAGGCATAAATTGCTTATATTGAGATAGTTAGACAACAAAATAAGCAATTAATTTATGCCTGAATATAAGGAAAAAGATACCGTATTTTATCGAGGAAAACAAGCTTTTAAATTTGATTTTTCAGCATCAGCGATTAGCTCAGACGGAGCGATATTGTTAAGTGAAAAAGTAGAGAGAAAGACTGGTCTATTAAAAAGCTTCGCCGCACTGATTCCTGACTATCGAAACCCCTTTTTTATCGAATACACTTATGAAGAAATGCTTCGCCAACGGGTGTTTTTAATGATGCAGGGCTATCAGGATTGCAATGACGAACAAAAACTCCGAGAGGATCCGGTGATCCGTAAAGTACTAGATAGCGGATTATGTTCCCAGCCTACTTTAAGTCGATTTGAAAACAAGGCCGATCGGAGTCTGATCTACCAGATGAGTCAATGGTTTGTAGACCGTTATGTAGAGGAGTTGAAAGAGAAGACTGGTCAAATCATCATTGATGTAGATGGTACCGATGACCCTACTCATGGATCCCAACAACTCAGTTTGTATAATGGCTATTATGGACAGACTATGTACCATGAGTTGTTCTTTAAGGACGGGAACACCGGTCAGGTCATTTTACCAGTACTACGTCCGGGCAATTGTCACTCCAACAAATGGTTTGTGGCCTTATTGAAAAGGATTGTCATTAAAATCAGAAAAAAACTGCCCTCAGTAAAGATCCTTATTCGAGCGGATAGTGGCTTTTCAGGAGCATCTTTTTATCGGATAGCTAAGCAGTTTGACCTTCAATTTTGTTTAGGTATTAGTAGTAATGAAGTTTTAAAGACTTTTACCAAACAGACTATCATTGAAGTAAAAAAGGAATATGCTTCAAAAATTATCAAACATCAAGAGTTTGTTGGCCCGTTTACTTACCAGGCCAAAAGCTGGGATCGTTCTGAAAAGCTGTACGCCAAAGTGGAGTCTACCGGAAAAGGAATGAATGTCCGTTACTTTGTGAGCAACTTTGAAGCGATGACCGCTCAACAGATTTACTTTGATTTTTATGTCAAGCGAGGTGATGCCAGTGAAAATCGAATAAAGGAACTCAAAAACATGACTTATTCCGACCGGCTTTCCTGTCATCGCTACTGGGCCAATTTCATGCGTTTAATCATCGCTACCCTCTGTTATGAAATGTTCCGGCAGATTAAATTATTAATTGCCAAAACAAAACACCACTTTGCTAAACGATGGCAAGTGGACAATATCCGGCTTTACCTGATGAAGGTTGGGGCGTGCCTGAAAGAAAGGAAAAGATCATTGACAATACAATTCTCAAGAGCCTTTAGATATCAATACCTGCTGGGCGATTTGCTTACGGTGAACTGACCGATCAGTTAAACAGTTTGGTTTAATCAAAAAAATGTTCTTCCATAAGAACACAATAGAGCTTTGACTGAAAATTGAAAAATTCTAACAAAAAAACGCTCTAATGTCCTTTGAAATCCAGAAACCTGGTTGATCTTCAAATTAATACATACACTCCAATCAAAAATAGTTAG
Source organism: Cyclobacteriaceae bacterium (assembly GCA_963664285.2). Taxonomy (GTDB): domain Bacteria; phylum Bacteroidota; class Bacteroidia; order Cytophagales; family Cyclobacteriaceae; genus JAJCYL01. Next base: position 9,820 of record CAXXNX010000067.1, on the reverse strand, counting down.
CAACCCATTATTAATCCCAAAATTGGTGGCCTATGAATAATGCGGGCTAAGTAAACCTTAGCCACAGAACTAGTATCACATCTTTGATCTTCCGAAGACTCTTCCGTCTGCTCGGGCTGAGGGCACATTTAATGTCATGCGAGTTTCAAGACACCCATAACCCAGAAGCAATTTTCAAAAATGCACCCACCCCTGTGCCTTAACAGCCACAGTATTACCGTTTTTGGTAATTAAATTCACTTCCGTACTGTTATCATCTATATAACCAATAAAGTGGATGTCCGCATGCTTTTCTAGCTTCTCATGATCTTTTTGAGTTATAGTAAATAGCAGTTCATAGTCCTCTCCCCCATTCAAACTACAGGTAATAGGATCCAGCTTAAATTCAACCGCTGTATCATATGTTTGCTTATCAATGGGCAGCTTGTCTTCATAAATAACCGCACCGCACTTGGACTCATGACAGATGTGCATCAAATCGGAAGCCAGCCCGTCACTCAAATCGATCATCGATGTTGGCACGATTTTCAATTCTCTCAATTCATAGATAATATCCATTCTGGACTCAGGCTTAAGCTGTCGACCAACGATATAGCTGTACTGGTCTAATTGTGGTTGCATCTCCTGGTTTTCCAGATAAACCTGCTTCTCTCGCTCCATTACCTGAAGGCCTATAAATGCTGCTCCTAGATCACCGGTAACACACAGGATATCACTCTTTTTTGCTCCTTTGCGATAAGTGATTTTATCCTTATCAGTCACCCCCAATACTGAAACGCTGATCACCAGTCCTGACCCCGAAGACACTGTGTCACCACCTACCAAATCTACTTTGTATGCCTCGCAGGCAGCTGAAATTCCCTTGTACAATTCCTGAACTGCTTCCACTGAAAAGCGATTACTTAATCCAAGGCTTACTGTCACTTGCTGCGGTATTCCATTCATGGCGGCGATGTCCGACACATTCACCGCTATCACCTTATAACCAAGGTGCTTTAACGGCACATATGAAAGATCAAAATGCACATTCTCAATTAACATATCAGTTGATAAAAGTGAACAATGCTTTCCACTTTCAATTACAGCCGCATCATCTCCTATACCTAACAATGTTGAAGGATTGTGGGTCATAAAATCTTTGCGGATTTGGTTAATCAACCCAAATTCACCCAACTCACCGATCTCGGTTCTTTCCATCTTATTATTGATAGTACACTATCCTTACCTGTTATGTGAATTAAAATAAAGTCGAGAAGTCCCCTCCAGGGAGCGGATTTAGGGGTGGGTTTAACTTTGAAAATCACGTCAATATTGCGAACCCACCCCCGACCCCTCCCCGGAGGGGAGTAAATCGAGTTATTCATTTTCATCTTTCCTAATCTCCTGACACAACTCCACCAAAACCCCATTGGCCGACTTTGGATGAACAAAACAGACCAACTTATTGTCTGCTCCTCTTTTAGGCTTCTCATTCAATAAGATAAATCCCTCGGCTTTCAGCCTTTCCATTTCTCCCAAAATATCATCTACATCAAACGCAATGTGGTAGATACCTTCACCTCGTTTTTCAATGAACTTGGATATGGCATTATTCTCATCAACTCCCTCCAGAAGCTCAATCTTGGATTCCCCGGTACGAAAAAAGGAAGTTATCACACCCTCTGACGCCACTTCTTCAATTTTGTAGTTTGCAGTACCCAATAATCGGGCGTATAGGGCATTTGCAGTGTTCAGATCTTTTACCGCAATGCCAATATGTTCAATCTTATTCATAGGAGATTCTTGTCAGCCATATAACCAATGCGTTTAATTATTGGTTATCTTTGCAAAGATGTTGAAACTTTTCGGGTTACTAAACGATTTATACCCGTACTGACTTAGTACCATATGATAGACGTAAAAAATGATCAGCGGATTGAAGTTGCCAAGATCCAGAATGACATCAAAATTTTTTTAGGTGTGAAGAGCAGTCAGCTGGTTTTTGAATATGGCATGATCGATGGTAAAATCAAGCTTGACCTGATTACCATCAATCCCCGACATAACCAATCTTTTCTCTTTAGATCGGAAGAAGGCCTGGATCTGATTGATGCCCTTAACAAACTTTTCCATTACGTCAAAAATTATAAGGAAAAGGAAAGCTCTTACACCGTGCAGTGGTCAGCCAGGGGTGATCGCGAATTGCACACTTCCTATTTCTATGGATCAAATATCTATGATTCCCTGGACAAGCTGTACTATGGTCGTGACATGAATATTATCAATGTTTATAGTGTCACTTTGAACCCAATAACTTAAATGCGATGATTACTGTAACAGATATTGCAAAGAATAAAATTCTTTCCCTAAGGCAGGAAGAGGGGAAAGATTCTGCACATAATATCAGGGTGGCTGTAAAAGGTGGTGGCTGCTCCGGGTTAATGTACGATTTAGAATTTGATTCAATTGTTTCCGAAAGTGACGAGATCTTCGAAGATAAAGGCATAAAGATCCTTGTAGATAAGAAAAGCTTACTCTATCTGTTGGGGACTACCCTGGATTTTAGCGATGGGCTTAACGGTAAAGGTTTTCAGTTCATCAATCCTAATGCCAATCGCACCTGTGGCTGCGGGGAGAGTTTTGCTGTTTAGGGCTACCTCTAAAAACCATATTCGGTCTCAGTACTATAGGGTCTTCCTGATTATTCAATTAAAGTCCTCCGGGCGGTTGGCCAGGACTGGTAGTCTCGGGGCCATCCTATCATTAAAAACTTATCCCAATTTCGAAATTAAGTCCGCAGTTCGGTTAGAGTAACCAGCTTCATTATCATACCAACCAACCACCTTCACCAGCGTACCGTTACAAGCGGTCAACGGGGCATCAAAAATACATGAGTGCGGATTACCTACTATGTCTATGGAAACGATGGGATCTTCCGTGTATTGAACAAGGCCTTTCAAAGGACCATCTGCAGCTGATTTGAAAGCAGCATTTACTTCATCTGCTGTTACTTCCTTCTTTACAATGCATGTTAGGTCTGTAACTGAACCGCTAGGAGTTGGAACTCTCATGGCGATTCCGTCCAACTTCCCTTTCAGATGAGGCAATACTAAACCAACCGCTTTTGCAGCGCCTGTAGAAGTGGGAATGATCGACAAAGCCGCCGCTCTCGCTCTTCTTAAATCATTGTGCGGCGCATCATGAATTCTTTGGTCAGAAGTGTAGGCGTGGATCGTGGTGATATATCCCTTCTCGATACCAAAACTGTCATCCAGTATCTTCGCCATGGGCGCCAGGCAGTTGGTAGTACAGGAAGCATTAGAGAGAATTTTCTCATCACCGGTTAAAGTGTCATCATTTACTCCCAGAACAACAGTAGGAATTGCCCCTTTAGCCGGGGCGGAAATTACTACTTTTCCTGCGCCAGCGTTCAAGTGTCCGCCTGCTCCGGCTTCATCAACAAACAGTCCGGTCGACTCAAGCACAATGTCAACATTCAAATCTCCCCATGGAAGATTGTTAGGATCTCTTTCTGCGTATACAGGATACTTCTTACCATCAACAATGATACTGCTGTCATCACTTTCTACTTTTCCTGGAAATAAACCGTGAATGGAATCGTATTTTAATAGGTGGGCTAATGTCTTTGTGTCAGTTAAATCATTCAGTGCAACCACTTCGATGTTACTTTTCTGTAGTAAGGCCCTGAAAGTGATTCTTCCGATTCTCCCAAAACCATTAATTGCGACTCTAGTCATTAGTTTGCTTAGTTAATTTGTTATACCATATTGAGAGCGCAATATTACTAGGGGGTAATACCAATTCAAACTAAATGACTGAACGATTTGCCATAAATACAATTGGACTATTTGTAAAATTAGAACCGCCTCATATCTTTGCAGCCTCATTTGAGTTCAAGGTCCAAAGTTCAAGGTCTAAAGTTGTTTTTAATAATAAACATTAAACTTTCAACCTTAAAATTTGAACCGTATTATGGCCCGTTCGTCTAGGGGTTAGGACGCCAGGTTTTCATCCTGGTAACAGGGGTTCGATTCCCCTACGGGCTACATAAAAGTGCTTAAATATTATTTAATCGCACTTTACTGACAAATTACTGACAAAAAGGTTAAATTTTTGCATATTTAGGTATGCAAAATAGCATAGAAATTATTGATCCCGGCAAACCTACGGTAGGCGCAAAACTTAGATTCCAGACTCCCCAGGAACTGCAGAAAACTGTTGACAATTACTTTGATTCTGAAGAAAAACCCACCCTGTCCGGATTGGCGTTGCATCTCGGTTTGACAAGACAATCTGTTTGGAATTATGGTCACCGGGAAGAATTTTCAGAGATTATCATCCGTGCTGCTCAACGCATTGAGACTCTATACGAAGAGAAACTGGTTTATGGCAAGCATCCCACAGGTGTGATCTTCGCACTCAAGTGCTGCATGGACTGGAAGGAAACTTCTCCTGAAGTTGAGCCTACTCAACACGATATTAAAAGTCAATTCCAGAGGGATCTTGATGAAGTAACCCGTTTGCAATTAAAAGAAAGTTAGGAACTCAAATGTCTCTTTAGGTCCTTTTTTATTATGTCAAATAATTTGCTGAGGTATAACCAACTCAATTGAAAGGATGGCTCGGCAATTATGATGAATCCTATTGATCTCAAAACGGCATTTTATTTAGCATTAATTGAAAAGCAGTATTGACGCATTTTCTCATGGAGTACTGAATTTTCAAACTCAGAATCAACTAAATCTTCAAACCCAACTTTGTACTTTATGTATTGATCATGTAGACATTTACAGTACCTGGCGGTATATATTTGACTTTCATAAGATTCTATAAGCTTGGAACATGATAATACAAACGCATCTCCAAAAAAAGCCATCATCTTCACTCCCTTATCATAAAATTTCAATTCATCAATGAAATCAGGAAGGCATTGACGTCCCATTTTGTACCCGGTATCAAAGCCCTCATTGCCGTCCTCCAAATATTTTTTGTAACCGCACTCCCAAAATGCAGCTGGTAGGTAAGTTATGTTATACTCGTCCATTAATAGTTTACTACCTTCATGTTTAAATTCTGCATTAGACGCTGGATTCTCAGGGGGAGTACACTATATGCGGAAGTTTGCCAGGAAGATGGAAAGCCAATACCGGGATTCACTCGTGATGAGTGCCGGGCCGTCAGTGCCGACAGTACCAAACAAATTGTAGCCTGGAAGAATGGCGATAATTTAGAATCCCTTGCTGGAAAGCCGGTGCGGATTAAGTTTTACCTGACCAACTCAAAGATTTACGCCTTCTGGGTAAGCCGGAATAGTGATGGTGTAAGTGGCGGAGCAACCGCTACGGGGGGACCCGGACTTACCGGTACCTGGGATACCTAAAGGTTAATTCACCCTTAGAAATGAATGATAGCTCAAAATTCAATAATCAACCTTCAACAGGCATAAGTGCCCGTCGTTTAGCCATAGCCGCCGCAATTGTAGCAACAATTCTGTTAGTGATGGGGATGGTGGGACTTACTTCCTTCAAGCCATGTGGTCTGACCTTGCTGATAGCGTTTGCATTGGATGTAATGAGTATAAAAAAGTTGCAAGGCTTCTCGTTCACCGCCTGGGTCTTTGCCTGTGCAGGCACGGCAATATTCTATCCACATGCCTTCATTGAGTGGGGTGGTTTTTAAACTGGAGTTACTTATTATACCTCTAACCCAGTTGATCATGTTTGGAATGGGCACTACCCTGAGCCTGGAAGATTTTGCGCGGGTGACAAGGTCGCCTTGGCCTGTTTTTATTGGTATGGCATTGCAGTTCAGTGTCATGCCTGTGGTAGGATTCATTATTGCCCGTTCTATGGGGTTCGATGGTGAGATAGCAGCAGGCATAGTGCTAATAGGTTCCTGCTCGGGTGGTGTGGCATCGAATCTTATGGTGTATCTCCGCCCGTGGCAACGTAGCACTATCGGTCACCATGACCTTCGTTTCTACGATGCTGGCGCCACTGGCCACACCCTTGCTCATGGATTTTCTGGCAGGTGCCTTTGTACCGATTGATCCAGTACAGATGATGTTCTCCATTCTCAACATGATCGTTGTACCAGTGATAGCAGGATTGGTGGCCCGCGAGATTCTGTATAGCAAACGGCCCTGGGCATTAAAAGCGGATAGGTTAATCCTAACAGGGCTGGGTTCGACCGCACTGGCAATATTTAGTATGTTCCTGGGACCAAAATTGCTAGGGCCTCTGTACAGCGGTATCATGGTTGGGAGTGCCCTGATCGCAGCTATTACTTTTGCGAAGTTAGTAATGAGTGTTATACTCAACCAATCGAACACATGGATGGACCAGGTTTTGCCTTTTGTAGCTATGGCCGGAATATGTACCGTCATTACGATCATAATAGCACAAACACAGGAAGTTCTGCTGGCTGTAGGCTTCACTCTGGTGCTGGCGGCGATAATGCATAACGCAATCGGATATGTTATGGGGTATTGGGGGTCCAGGGGTTTCGGCGTTCTCCTCGGGAGAACCGGATATTGGTTAGGTCTCTTCTCCACTGCGGAATCACGGATAAGCGAAATAGAAAGTCGTACAATAGCGTTCGAAGTGGGTATGCAGAATGGCGGCATGGCGACCGGGCTTGCGATCGATGTATTGAATAGTCACGTGGCAGCTCTACCGCCTAACCTTTTTGGCACATGGATGAACATCTCAGGGTCAATGCTTGCCAACTATTGGAAACAACGGCGAGTTGGCGATTTGCGTGTTCAGTCTTCTCAAAGCAGACAGTTAGCTGTCACTAAAGATTGATAATGCACCCATGAATGGTTGGATGAAATTATACTTGATGGATTGTATATTAATAAATCAATTAAATAAATAAAAAATGAAAACCAATAACAAAAAGGACGGCACAGATGCAAAGGCAAGTCGTCGCAGGTTTCTGAAAAATGGGATCGCACTCGGTGCGACCGGTGCCGCTGCATTATCCGGCCTGCAAACAGCGAAAGGGAGCACTAACTCTCTCCCTGATTCCCCACAAGCCCAGAAAAAAAAGATCCTGGCTGGTGAAGTGCTCTACAATGGCATACAACTTCCGGACGTGTGGCCACCCCGGTATATGAAGCCCGACTCGTACGACCCGATGCCGGTGCCCTATCTCATCTCTCCGCCGGAGGTTATCCCCATTGATGTGGGCCGACAGATGTTTGTAGATGATTTCCTGATCGAGTATACACAATTGAACCGAGAGTTCCATCAGCCGGTCAAACACGAGGCCAATCCGCTGCTCAAACCTGAGACCGAGGTGGAGATGAACCAGGGCTTCTGCCCCATGGCAGCCCCGTTCTCCGATGGTTGCTTTTACGACCCGCAAGATAAGCTTTTCAAGATGTGGTATATGGCCGGTTGGTTTGACGGAACCGCACTGGCAACCAGTTCCGATGGTATCAACTGGGAGCGGCCCAAGTTCGACGTGGTAAAAGGCACTAATTTGGTTTTCTACCCCAAAGAAGTCCGTCGTGATGGACTTTCTGTCTGGTTAGATCATGAATCGAAGGATCCTGCCACGAGGTTCAAGATGTACGTGTACGAACGTGGAGGAAAAATAGGAGGAGAATTGGGGAAGTCTGACCCCGATGGATGGTTTGATAAGAATGCTGAACGCAAGACTGGTGGTTTCATATACACCAGCCCGGACGGAATACATTGGAAGTTGCAAGGTCAGATCGGGAAAACCGGGGATAACAGCACTTTCTTTTACAACCCCTTTCGCAAACAATGGGTTTTTACTGTGCGAACAGTAGGCCGCCCAGTTCCTCCCTGGGCACCTGAAACCTGGAACGGCAATAGAAGCAGGGGACGGGCCCGTTCATACTGGGAAAATCCAGACTTCTTGGCTGCCCTTAATGATTGGGATGGCTTCGATCCGGTTTTCTGGTTAGGCGCAGACAAGCTTGATCCCAAGCGTACCAACTATGACATCGGGCGGGAGCCGCAATTGTACAAAGTTGATGCAGCGGGCTATGAAAGTCTGATGCTTGGGTTACTCCAACCTCATTACGGGTCACCCAACCAAGTTGCTGCCAAACAGGGGTTTCCCAAGCTTACCGAATTGCAGTTGGCGTTCAGCCGGGATGGGTTTCATTGGGATCGTACCTGCCGCGAAACGTTCATCGCTGGCGAGCCCAATGATAAGGACAGTTGGGAGAGGGGATATGTCCACTCCATCGGGGGAGTGTGCAACGTAGTAGATGACAAGTTGTACTTCTACTATACAGCTTTTCAGGGAAACGAGTCCAACCTGAACCCAATGCAGCAGTGGAGTGGGTTGTATGCAAATGCTTCCGCCGGTTTGGCTGTGTTGCGGCGTGATGGCTTCGCATCCATAGAGGCCGATGAAAACGAGGGTATCCTTCTTACCAGACCGGTAACATTTAGCGGGAAACACCTATTTGTCAATGTAGATGGTCCCAGAGGCAGGCTTTATGCGGAAGTTTGCCAGGAAGACGGAAAGCCAATAACGGGCTTCACTCGTGATGAGTGCCAGCCGGTCAGTACGGACAGTACCAGACAAATGGTAGCCTGGAAGAATGGGGATAATTTGGAATCACTTGCCGGAAAGACGGTAAGATTTAAGTTTTATCTAACCAACTCCAAAATCTACGCCTTTCTGGGTAAGCCGGAATCGTGACGGCGCCAGTGGAGGCGCTACGGCAGCCGGTGGTCCCGGAATCAGTGGAACCTGGGATACATAATACCGGGGTAGTGGAAAGGATGAATCAATAGTAATGTCTAATTTCTAATTATTATTGGAGATGGACTTGAAAGTTGGATTAAGGATTAAGATCTAGAAAAGGGGCCAAGAACAAAGAAATGAAGCAAAAAGCCGTTTACTCACTTTTAATGATCGTTCTTCTCGACTCCTGCGGACAGCAGGAAGATTCAAGGAAATCTGTCGCGAATAAACCAGGAGAAACTGAGGAGATCAGTCGGAGCAGGTACCTACTGATGGATACTTAGCCTCTTCGGCCTCTGTCCAAAATTTCTTAGCGTTTGAGTACGTTAGTGATCCATCATTTTGCGTATCCTTTTTAGATGATTTATGATAATGCTGTTTAGGATCATCATCTTGCTCGCAGAGAAGCTGATGTAGATGTCCTGGATTGACTCCCTTTTCTGGATGGATAGAATAAGGCTCTATCTCATTTATAAAAAAATGTTTGTAATAAAACCTGTCTCGTATGGGAATGAGTGAAATCGTTGTTGGTCGGTTAGGCTTTCCCCAAATAGCCAAGGCTAAGAACAATGGGCATTCAGTAACGGCTTGCCTATATCTTTTCAACTGGGATCCATCTTTACACCACTGCACTTTACCTTTAGTAAAATGGCTTCTGAATTTCGCTTCTACCCAAAATGTCTGTTTGCTTGACTTTACTCTAAATTTGAAATCAGGATTCAGTGACGATTCTACAAACCTTTCACTATTCTGATCATAATTTGGACTTATTTCAACCAGATCATAATCACTCTTTGGGAAAATGATCCTTTGAACGTATTTCTCGAACTCCTCACCGAGTCTGAAGTACAATTCTTCGCCATGCCTCTCAGTCTTGTTCATCTTTCTTTATCTCGATGGGTCATTCTCGATGCAATTCTGCTATAGTGCTGAACATACTTTTCTTCAGCGATTTGAACCCCTCCCTGGAATAAAAGGGATCATCGTCCAGTCTTGGAGTATTATATAATTTGTCTTTTTTCTGGTACTCAATTTCCTTTCGTTTAAAGTATTTGAACCAGGCTTTTTCTTCAATCGAGAAGGGATC
>CAXXNX010000066.1:0-32116 GCA_963664285.2 Cyclobacteriaceae bacterium | reverse complement strand
TAGAAAAGGCAGTTTTCATCAATGATGGATTATATATTTATATAAACACCTCCGTCCTCTTCAATAATCTTAAAAACCCTCACGTCCCCGCATCTCCTCATAGACTCCTCACCTGAGTTGAGGTTAAATCGATAGGAATGCCAGGGGCAGACGATCTCCCCGAGGTAATTAACCGTGCCATTGGCCAGTGAATCCCCCAAATGCGGACAGGAATTGGAAACTGCGTGGAATTGATCATTGAAGTTAACCAGGCAAATAGAGACACCTTCTATCACAATTTTTGCTTTAGTACCGGAAGGAAATTGCTTGAGGCCAGTCTCCTTGGAATCAAATAATTTATGCCTACTCACTGACAATTAATAATAGAATTATTAGATGAATTAATATCACTAAAATAATTTAACTAAAAAAACTACCCACTCAACCGACTGCAACCCTAATTCGTCGAAATAGTCAAACTTGTATCATTTTCATCAGTATATTAGATTGAAACCAGATATAAATATGGAACTACTAAGCAGGCAATATCAAAGAAATTCGGGGGTCATCCAAATGCTTTTGAGGTCTGGTTTTTACATTTGGGCTTTGGGTTATATCCATAGCAAGCCCCCGTTTTTTTCTTTGGTCACTCTTCCGTCTTTATGGTGGGGTATTTTATTCCCAACTGCTCGAGGTAGGTATCATACTTCGATTCGTCATAATAGAATTGCTCCAGTTTTGGCTTATACTCGCTCATGACCTCTGTATTGAGATAGATCGCAGGCTTTTCTTCATCCGATATCATTGATTTGTACTCAGTTTCCTTACCCTGAACTTCCTTGAAATATGTCCAGGCTTGATCAATCATTTGGGGTTGCGTCAAAAAATCAATGAGCGTCATGGCAACTACCCGTGCACCTGCCGTTGCGCCTTTATGAGCAATTGGAGTAGCCATGGCCACCGCATTTGACCAATGGTGTCCCTGTAAACCTGGAATATTGGAGGGAAACCGCAGGGTAACGGTTGGTAATTTCCATGAAATATCCCCAATATCATCGGATCCCCCACTAATAGGATCTTTGACTGGCAGCCCCAATTCTTTCAACTCGGTAGCTAATCCTTCTTCCTCCTTAGAACTTACTTCTTTTTGTAACGCTTTAGCCAGTGTCTGATCATTTTCATCCCACATCGGTAAGCCAACCGTTTTGATGTTTTCATACATCGTTTCAGCAATTACTTTATTGAAATGCCGAGGCCAGGCGCTTCCTAACCCGAAAAATTCATAGTAGACAATAAAAAACAGGCATAAATTGCTTATATTGAGATAGTTAGACAACAAAATAAGCAATTAATTTATGCCTGAATATAAGGAAAAAGATACCATATTTTATCGAGGAAAACAAGCTTTTAAATTTGATTTTTCAGCATCAGCGATTAGCTCAGACGGAGCGATATTGTTAAGTGAAAAAGTAGAGAGAAAGACTGGTCTATTAAAAAGCTTCGCCGCACTGATTCCTGACTATCGAAACCCCTTTTTTATCGAATACACTTATGAAGAAATGCTTCGCCAACGGGTGTTTTTAATGATGCAGGGCTATCAGGATTGCAATGACGAACAAAAACTCCGAGAGGGTCCGGTGATCCGTAAAGTACTAGATAGCGGATTATGTTCCCAGCCTACTTTAAGTCGATTTGAAAACAAGGCTGATCGGAGTCTGATCTACCAGATGAGTCAATGGTTTGTAGACCGTTATGTAGAGGAGTTGAAAGAGAAGACTGGTCAAATCATCATTGATGTAGATGGTACCGATGACCCTACTCATGGATCCCAACAACTCAGTTTGTATAATGGCTATTATGGACAGACTATGTACCATGAGTTGTTCTTTAAGGACGGGAACACCGGTCAGGTCATTTTACCAGTACTACGTCCGGGCAATTGTCACTCCAACAAATGGTTTGTGGCCTTATTGAAAAGGATTGTCATTAAAATCAGAAAAAAACTGCCCTCAGTAAAGATCCTTATTCGAGCGGATAGTGGCTTTTCAGGAGCATCTTTTTATCGGATAGCTAAGCAGTTTGACCTTCAATTTTGTTTAGGTATTAGTAGTAATGAAGTTTTAAAGACTTTTACCAAACAGGCTATCATTGAAGTAAAAAAGGAATATGCTTCAAAAATCATCAAACATCAAGAGTTTGTTGGCCCGTTTACTTACCAGGCCAAAAGCTGGGATCGTTCTGAAAAGCTGTACGCCAAAGTGGAGTCTACCGGAAAAGGAATGAATGTCCGTTACTTTGTGAGCAACTTTGAAGCGATGACCGCTCAACAGATTTACTTTGATTTTTATGTCAAGCGAGGTGATGCCAGTGAAAATCGAATAAAGGAACTCAAAAACATGACTTATTCCGACCGGCTTTCCTGTCATCGCTACTGGGCCAATTTCATGCGTTTAATCATCGCTACCCTCTGTTATGAAATGTTCCGGCAGATTAAATTATTAATTGCCAAAACAAAACACCACTTTGCTAAACGATGGCAAGTGGACAATATCCGGCTTTACCTGATGAAGGTTGGGGCGTGCCTGAAAGAAAGGAAAAGATCATTGACAATACAATTCTCAAGAGCCTTTAGATATCAATACCTGCTGGGCGATTTGCTTACGGTGAACTGACCGATCAGTTAAACAGTTTAGTTTAATCAAAAAAATGTTCTTCCATAAGAACACAATAGAGCTTTGACTGAAAATTGAAAAATTCTAACAAAAAAACGCTCTAATGTCCTTTGAAATCCAGAAACCTGGTTGATCTTCAAATTAATACATACACTCCAATCAAAAATAGTTAGCAACCCATTATTAATCCCAAAATTGGTGGCCTATGAATAATGCGGGCTAACACTTTTCTTGTCACGGTTGTGTTGGTCATCAATGCGGCGCCATCTGCAATTCTATTAGCTTTTTCATACATCTCCATGATTTCAGAATACTGGATATTTCTGATATAATACCAGATCGATGCTTTTGATGGCACCACGTTTGGTTGATCACCCCCATTGGTAATTACTGAATGCGATCTTTGTAATGGATGCAGGTGCTCACGTCGATAATTCCAACCGATGTTCATGAGCTCAACTGCATCTGCCGCACTCCTACCCCTCCATGGACTGCTAGCGGCATGAGCTGCTTCACCCTCAAAAGTGTATTCTACGGATATTAGCCCCGTGCCTCTGGCTTGCCCATATGAGACACTAAGATTATTACTAACATGCGTAAAGATGGAGATATCTACATCATCAAAATAACCATCGCGTGTATAGTAAGCTTTTGTTGCCACAAGTTCTTCCGCGACACCAGGCCAGAGGATCAGTGTACCTGAGAAGTCATCCCTTGCCATGATCTCTTTTACCGCCAAAGCCGCAGTTATATTAACTGGTACACCACTATTGTGTCCTTCTCCATGACCTGGAGCACCATCAACTAAGGGGTCATGATAGGCAATTCCGGGCTTTTGTGAAGCTTTTGGAATGCAATCAATGTCGCTACCTAAAGTAATAATGGGTTTTCCGGAACCCCACTTGGCAAACCACGCTGTCGGAACTCCAGATATTCCCCGTTCAATTTCAAATTCATTCTCCTCAAGAATACCGGTGAGATAATTAGAGGTCTCAAATTCCTGGAAACCCAGTTCAGCAAAGCTAAAAACCTTGTCCACCATGACTTGAGTCATCTTGGCATTAGATAACACTTTGTCTGAGACTTCATTTTTAAGATTGGTAATTTGTTTTTTAGATAGTTTCTTTTGTCCAAGTGCCTCGTTACCAAATACGGCCAGCGAGATTGCGATGACACAAAAGGAAATTATGCTTTCAAAAATGACCTTTTCATTTTTTATATTTTAGTTGACTATTTGAAGGAAAGTTAAAACCAGTTGTTTTGCAATACTGATTAGTATCGGATGGAAAGTTAATTGATGGACGGAGAAAAGAAACAGCTAAAAACCCGTTTTGCCCCCACACCGAGTGGCTATCTTCATAAGGGCAATCTCTTTTCATTTGTCCTTACATGGTTGCTAGCCAGAAAAAGTCATGGCTCAATCTTGCTCAGAATTGATGACATTGATCATCAAAGAGTTCGTGAGGATTACCTTGCTGATATTTTCAATATTATTGATTGGCTAGGTCTGGATTATGATGAAGGTCCTTTTGGAGTAGGGGACTTTGAAAAAAATTTTTCACAACTCACCCGTCTTGACCTTTATGAGGAAGCGCTAGCCAACCTGGAAGATCAACCGGACCTAACTTTTTACTGTGAATGTAGCAGGAGTCAAATTATCAAAATCTCGTCCGACGGTAATTACCCCGGAACCTGCGTACCAAAAAGATTAGGGCCAGATCGTCAACATTCGTTGAGAATTGTTACTCCAGATGAAGCTTCTGTAGAATTCAAGGATACTATTCGCGGAAATATAAAAATCGATATCTCTAAGAACATGAGACACTTTATTCTTCGGAAAAAGGATGGGTATCCGTCTTACCAACTCACATCAGTAGTTGATGATCAAAATTTTGGAATTAATACAATTGTTAGAGGTGGCGATCTCTTAGATTCATCTGTGGCACAAATGTTTTTGGCCAATTTCCTGAATAATTCATCTTTAAGACAAGCTAATTTCTACCATCATCCGCTCTTGACCAAAGGCACCACCAAGCTATCGAAATCCCAGGGTGACAGTTATTTGTCTGTTGATGAGCGCAGTCCAAAAAACCTAGAGAGATTAATTAAAGATTTTTGTTATTGGATGCATTATCGTATACAAGTTACTACACTAAAAGAGCTGTACGATTTGTTTGAAATGGTCCATTTGAAACAACTACGGCAGACCAGCCACTAATTCTGTCATTTGTTTCAGCAAGAAAACGCCTGTGTATTAACTTGCCGCCATGACATGGCTGGATTGGGGTATTCTGGTTTTATTTTTTGCCTTTACACTTTGGGATGGTCTGCGCAAATCGGATTCGAGGCAAAGTGTTGAAGGTATGCTGTTAGCAAACAGGAGTATGTCCTGGGGTGGGCAATAGGTATCTCGGTTATGGCCACCCAGGCTTCAGCCATATCCTTCATTGCCACTACAGGATACTCTTATATGCATGACATGAGTTTCCTGCAGATGTATTTGGGTCTGCCCATTGCCATGGTGATCTTATGTGTGACACTGGTCCCTTTTTATCACAAGGCTAAGATCTTCACCGCATATGAAGTACTCGAACAACGTTTTGGTTTAAAGGTCAGACTAGCAACCAGCCTGCTTTTCCTCCTGTCTAGAGGTCTTGCAATGGGCACTATTATCGCTGCTCCTGCTTATGTATTGGTCTTAATTCTCAATATTCCACTCTATGTTACCATCTTACTTACAGGGATTACGGTGACCATTTACACCTTTTTTGGTGGAATTACCGGAGTCATCCGAACAGATATCAAGCAACTGATTATTATGCTGGCAGGACTTGTATTCTGTTTTTTTTATCTTATTTACCAGTTGCCTGGTAGCGTTGATTTCAATGATAGTCTTTACTTGGCTGGAGCGCTCGGCAAATTAAATATTCTTGACTTTAAGTTCGATATCTCGGAAAGATATACCATTTGGAGTGGCCTCATTGCAGGATTATTCCTTTTTCTTTCCTACTTCGGTGGCGACCAAACGCAGGTGCAGCGGTTCCTCACGGCAAAATCATTGAATCACGCTAAAGGTTCATTGATACTCTCTGCTTTTGCTAAAATTCCAATGATGTTTTTTATGCTACTGATTGGAGCAATGATTTATGTCTTTTTTATTTTTCGACCGGCGCCATTGCTTTTCATTCCGGAAAGTAATGATCAGATAATAACTGGCAGTGAAAACCAGGAGCAATTTTCTATTGCTCTTGCAGAAAGAGAAAAAATGGCGTACCAGTTTTTGGAAGAGAGATCAAGTGAACGGCACAGGGCGCATTCATTGAAAGCGATAATCAATGCAATTTTTATCGCCAACAACAAATTGTTTCGTTGAAGCGTCAGGATGGTGAAATACGTAATGATACCAATTACGTGTTGCCTTATTTTGTACTCCACGAGCTCCCGAGTGGAATAATAGGATTGATTATCGCTGCCATTTTTGCTGCCGCTTTTTCCAGTATGGATTCAGGACTGAACTCACTAGCCGCGAGCACAACGATTGACTGGTATCAACGACTGAAAAAAGGGCAGGGATCAGATAGGCACTACCTTCAATTTACGCAATTGTCCACTGCTTTCTGGGGGATATTTGCAACCATCGGGGCATTGCTCATCGGTGAAACCAAATCATTAATTGAGTTGGTTAATCTTATCGGAAGCTATTTTTACGGTTCCATTCTGGGAGTATTTATTGTTTTGTTCATCAAGAGAGTAAATTCTACCGGCGCACTGGTGGGTCTGATCGCTGGAATTATATCAGTATTCATGGTCGATAGTTTTTATCACAATCCAAATAATGGTAATGTTATTCTATTCATGCCTGAACTGATTCAAACGGCTTTTAGTGCACAGTGTCCCTCAGGTTATATTAAAAGTATATCCTATCTGTGGTTGAATCCGATTGGTACTTTTATTGTGGTATTCATTAGTTACACAATTTCGTTACTCAAAAAGGCATAGTAAGTCAGATACTTATTTTTACGCATGCACCCGGTCTTATTCGAATTCTCCGTTTTCGGCACCACGATCCCGATCTATGGTTATGGAGTGATGATCATGCTAGGTGCAATTATGGCTTATTGGTACATATCGCATCATGCTAAAAGTGAATTGGGAATTCCAGTAGAGAACATTCAGGCTTTTACCAGAATCGTTATTGTAACCGCATTTGTTGGAGGAAAACTCCTGTATTACATGGAAGACCCTGCTTACTACTTTTCACCACCGGAAAATATGCTGAAAAACTTCCGAACGGGATTCGTTTTTTACGGGTCTTTAATCTTTGCTATTCCTTCGGTTATTTGGTATTTCAGGAGAAAAAATTTGCCTTTACTTCCACTTCTTGACATTGTGGCCGTTGGAGTTGTATTGCTACATGTATCAGGCAGAATGGGATGCTTTTTGGCTGGGTGCTGCTATGGCCTTCCTACAGATGGATCCGTTTATGTTGAGTTTACCCATCTATTGTCAAAAGCCCCATTGAACCAGCACCTTCATCCAACTCAACTTTACAGCATTGTATTACTGCTCTCAATCCTGACTGTTTTATTAATGTTTAAAAGACATCAACGGTTTCAAGGGCAATTGTTTCTCATTTACATTGGTTTATATGCTATCGGCAGAGGTGTCATCGAAATATTTCGCGGTGATGAAATCCGGGGTTATATCATCGACAACTACCTGACCCATAGTCAATTTATCTCCCTGGTTTTGGTTGGAATAGTGATCTGGTACTACATAAGGATGAGTAGGCGCAGGATTGGGGCCACTGAGCCGAAAGGTTGAGGGTTACTTGCACAACCAAATTGGTATATTATAACAGAATTTTTGTTATCTTTCTGGATTCCTCTCTTTGAGAACACCCAGTTCTATCAAAAATGAGCAACGTAATTGCTATTTACAACTTCAAAGGAGGAGTAGGAAAAACTACTTCTGCCTTCAACTTGGCCTGTGGATGGTCTAGAAGATTCAGGGTCTTGGCCATCGATTGCGATCCACAATGCAATTTGTCCAATGCCTTGATCCTTAATTGTAAAAGCAAGCTAAACATTTACTCCTATCTTAAAGGGTTTGTGCACAATAGCATTCCAACTATCCAGCCCGTTAAAGTAAATGGGAGGTTAGACCTGATCCCAGGGGATTACAACATGATAGAACTAGAATCCAACAGCCAATTTATCGAATTCGGATCGGTCTTTTTGCAAAGACTTTTAGAGCGCGTCAAAATTAATTAGTGTCTGTATGAAAACAGGCTAATATGCTGATTATCCATCATATTCGTATTTTTTCCATCAAATCAGCGCTGAATTATTCTCGAATCTGATTCAGTAGAATTATCAAATTCACAAATATTATCAAGAACAGTTGCGTTGTAGCCTGTTAATTGGCCATTTGAAGGTTTTCCATTCAAAAACCCCAAAGAATTCACTTTGAGATTCGCAGGCTTTTTGGTCTGTCGGGGAGTAAAATCCCTGTCCTTTTTTTGTTCATTCAGTGTAGAAAAGAAACGATTTTTTCGGTTGGTTTATCAGGATTAATCATTATATTGCATATAACCGATATAAATACAAACCATGAGGAAATCCTTCCAGCCCCAACTTACCCTGGGATGCACACCCATCGAGCAAGTAGAGGCTCCGGTGAAAACTAAAAGCCACTTAGCTGCCCTGGCAGCCGCCCTTCAATATATCTATGTCCAACCTGAATGGAACCAGCGTATTTTTGAATTACTTTCTTCCAAACTCATTGAGGGAAAGAAAAAGACGGGCCGTGAGGGTATGAGTCTGTGGGAGGTCTTCGTATTGGCCCAGGTGCGCCTGTGCATGAACATCTCTTACGATGAGTTACACCATATCTCCAATTACGACACGTTGGTACGGGGCATTATGGGGGTGCTACCTACCGACTACTCTGTGGGCAAACAGTATAAGTACCAGAACATTTATGACAATGTGACCTTGCTGGACGATGAACTGCTCATCGGCATCAATGATGTAATCGTAGCAGCAGGTCACCAGGTGTTTAAAAAAAAAGGAAAAACCGGAGGGGAGGAAGTTGCCTTGCGTTGCAAGACCGATAGTTTCGTGGTAGAAACCGACACCCACTTTCCTACCGACTACAACCTGCTATGGGACAGTGCCAGAAAGTGTATAGATGTAGCTGATTTATTGGTCTCAAAAAGGTATTTTACTGGCTGGCGTAAGTCCGGGGATTGGCGCAGATCCCTCAAAAGGCTGATGCGCAGCGTGGGCAGGACCACCGGCTCAGGAGGAAAAAACAAAGAGGAGCGGGTAGAGCAGGCTGCCACTTCCTATCTGACTAAAGCCCGTGCTTTGAGCAAGAAAGTGGGCCAAATGTTGGAAAAACATCAGGGAAACTCTATCGAGGAGTTCGCAGCCCTGATGGCATTGACCTATTATCTTGAGATGTTGGAAAAGCACATCGAGTTGCTCGACAGGCGGTTGATCAGAGCAGAGACCATTCCCCATGCCGAAAAAGTCTTTTCCATCTTTCAACCTTATGCCGAAATGATCAAAAAAGGCAAACTGCACCCCAATGTGGAGATCGGTAAGAATCTGGCCATCACTTCGGATCAATACCATTTACTCATAGACTGGCAAATAGCTGAAAAACAAACCGACAACCAACTTACCCTATCAATTGCCCGGCGTATCGCTGAGAAATACCCCATCCAAAGCCTGAGCGCCGACAAGGGGTTTTCCGATAAAGAGGATAAAGCAACTCTGCAAACCTTCATCCCAGAAGTGATCATGCCTAAAAAGGGTAGGTTAAACAAAGAAGAAAAAGCCATCGAATCAGCGCCAGCCTTCAAAAGGTTGAAAAACAAGCATTCTGCTATCGAATCCAACATTAATGAGCTGGAACACCGGGGATTGGACCGATGCCCGAACCGTACCCGCAAAACTTTCAATAGCTACATCGGGTTGGCCATTACTGCCTACAACCTTCACAAGATCGGGCGTAAACTCCAGGCTGACCGTCTGGCCGCCCAGCAGCAAGCCAATTGCCAGAAACAAGCAGCTTAATCACCTTTTAGCTGTTTAATAAGGATTAGGCACTGGCAGAAGTGCGTCCTGGCCAGGCTAAAACCCGGCTATTTTTATCAAAAACCATCAAAAACAATGAATAAAAGCAAAGTCACCCTTTATTAGTCAGCAAGGTGAGTGATTTTTTCATTGTTCCATTTTAAGCAATATTTTAATACGACCTAAAACTCGCTGTTTTCTTAGAGACACTAACTATGATATTGTGTTGATTGATTGCCCATCCTATTTTGGAAAAACAGTAAAAGCTGTTTTAAACAGTTCCGATAACCTATTGATCCCGGCCACTCCTGATGTTTTTTCACTGAAGGGTGCCATGAAACTGCTGAAATACGTTAAGGTCATGGAAAGAGCGAAGCCAATAAACGTTCTTGGTATCTTTTTGAACAGATTTAGAAGGAATTTTTTGTATCATCGGAAAATGGTAATTGTGGCCAAACGGATATTCGGTTCATTCCTCATCACTAACACCATTCAAAATTCCGTCCAGATCAATGAAACTTCGGACCGTAGGTTCGTGAGAAATTCCGGCGATCCACTGAGCAACATTGCATATGATTTCTTAGCACTTTGCGATTTGGTGGTTGAAAAACTCGAATCCACGGAAGTGAAAAACTTCCCATTGAGCTCGATAGAAAAACCCACAGTGCAGGAAGTGCATGGTCCGGGGCATCCGCTGTTGGATAGGCTAAATTTGACAGACCCTTATTCTTAGCTTTTTTGGCAAAATTCTAATCTCAAAAGGAGGACTACCGATTAGCTCTCCATCGATGTGTGCAGTTAAATTAGGCTGAGGTTCAACCATTATATGCCGACCCTTGAGGAATTCTACCTCCTTCAAGCGATCATGAGATCCTTGTTGAAGGCGATGAATATTCAAAAATCTCTTAAGCGGTTTAAGGTTGTGAATAATACTAATGGCAAATTGTCCATCTTTAATATTGGCGTGAGGAGTGAGTTTGAAACCACCACCAAAAGTTGTTCCCTTTCCGATCGTGAGGAGGAGTACTTTGTCATCAAACTCCTTGCCGTCAACAGAAAACTTAAGTGGTTGAGGTCGAAAACTGGCTAATACTCTTACTACGTGATAATAGTAAGCTGCGTGGCCCTTGAGGATGGTTCTGTTCTCCTCAAATGATTTAGCTATTTCACCATCAAACCCAAGGCCAAAGCCATTTATGAATAAACGATCATTGCATTGGCCAAGGTCAACTTCCGCAGCCTGACCCTCAACCGCCGTTCTAATTCTTTCTTCTAACGTATTCCCGATATTTAACGATTTGACATAATCATTCCCGCTTCCCGCTGGAATAATCCCTATCGGCAGATCAAATGAAGACAGGTGGTTGATTGCGTAATTGATTGTACCATCGCCACCAATAATAATGAGATCAGAAAAAGCATTTAAAGACTCATCACCCAGATCAGTGCAGTATTTGAATGGTAGATCAAGCTTGCGTAAGTAAAGTCCTACCTTATCGAGTACCCTGATTGCTGGCTTCATGGGATTATATAGAACAAGGAAATTTCTCATCACTGCTGTTCAACCTACGCCAATTTCAATTAATTTATCTACATCCTCCTCCTCATTATAGAAATAAGCTGCCACTCGAAAATAATCTTCCCTGAAAGTGACTTTGACTTGGTCAGACTCCAGTTTTTTAAATAACTCCTTATTCCCTCTCATCAATCGTATTCCCGATGATTCCGCATCCGAAAAGTTTGACAGTGTTTCGATACCGGCTTTTTGTAGACTTGATTGAAGATAGTTTGATAAATGAGCCGTTCGCTCATGAATATTATTTAATCCAATTTCTAACAACTCTCCCAAAGCATGGTCGAGAGTGATGAGATTGGCATATTTCGGGTGCGCCAATTCTATAAATTCAGCAGTTTTTTTATAGTTCTCAGCTTTCTCCCATGATCCGAAAAAATCGACCAGGCTGTTCCAACCCCGGCCTGAAAATCAAGTTCCTTTCTAAATTCAGGGTCAATATAGATCACAGCTACACCGTAGCCCGCAGTCATCCACTTAAACCCGCTGGCAATGAAAGCATGAACATTTGATTTTGGAGGTGAAACCGGGAAGGCGCAAAAACCCTGGGTGCCATCAACTATCAATTTGGTATTGTATTTTATACATAGTGCACCTAGTTGGTTAACCCGCATTATTCATAGGCCACCAATTTTGGGATTAATAATGGGTTGCTAACTATTTTTGATTGGAGTGTATGTATTAATTTGAAGATCAACCAGGTTTCTGGATTTCAAAGGACATTAGAGCGTTTTTTTGTTAGAATTTTTCAATTTTCAGTCAAAGCTCTATTGTGTTCTTATGGAAGAACATTTTTTTGATTAAACCAAACTGTTTAACTGATCGGTCAGTTCACCGTAAGCAAATCGCCCAGCAGGTATTGATATCTAAAGGCTCTTGAGAATTGTATTGTCAATGATCTTTTCCTTTCTTTCAGGCACGCCCCAACCTTCATCAGGTAAAGCCGGATATTGTCCACTTGCCATCGTTTAGCAAAGTGGTGTTTTGTTTTGGCAATTAATAATTTAATCTGCCGGAACATTTCATAACAGAGGGTAGCGATGATTAAACGCATGAAATTGGCCCAGTAGCGATGACAGGAAAGCCGGTCGGAATAAGTCATGTTTTTGAGTTCCTTTATTCGATTTTCACTGGCATCACCTCGCTTGACATAAAAATCAAAGTAAATCTGTTGAGCGGTCATCGCTTCAAAGTTGCTCACAAAGTAACGGACATTCATTCCTTTTCCGGTAGACTCCACTTTGGCGTACAGCTTTTCAGAACGATCCCAGCTTTTGGCCTGGTAAGTAAACGGGCCAACAAACTCTTGATGTTTGATGATTTTTGAAGCATATTCCTTTTTTACTTCAATGATAGTCTGTTTGGTAAAAGTCTTTAAAACTTCATTACTACTAATACCTAAACAAAATTGAAGGTCAAACTGCTTAGCTATCCGATAAAAAGATGCTCCTGAAAAGCCACTATCCGCTCGAATAAGGATCTTTACTGAGGGCAGTTTTTTTCTGATTTTAATGACAATCCTTTTCAATAAGGCCACAAACCATTTGTTGGAGTGACAATTGCCCGGACGTAGTACTGGTAAAATGACCTGACCGGTGTTCCCGTCCTTAAAGAACAACTCATGGTACATAGTCTGTCCATAATAGCCATTATACAAACTGAGTTGTTGGGATCCATGAGTAGGGTCATCGGTACCATCTACATCAATGATGATTTGACCAGTCTTCTCTTTCAACTCCTCTACATAACGGTCTACAAACCATTGACTCATCTGGTAGATCAGACTCCGATCGGCCTTGTTTTCAAATCGACTTAAAGTAGGCTGGGAACATAATCCGCTATCTAGTACTTTGCGGATCACCGGATCCTCTCGGAGTTTTTGTTCGTCATTGCAATCCTGATAGCCCTGCATCATTAAAAACACCCGTTGGCGAAGCATTTCTTCATAAGTGTATTCGATAAAAAAGGGGTTTCGATAGTCAGGAATCAGTGCGGCGAAGCTTTTTAATAGACCAGTCTTTCTCTCTACTTTTTCACTTAACAATATCGCTCCGTCTGAGCTAATCGCTGATGCTGAAAAATCAAATTTAAAAGCTTGTTTTCCTCGATAAAATACGGTATCTTTTTCCTTATATTCAGGCATAAATTAATTGCTTATTTTGTTGTCTAACTATCTCAATATAAGCAATTTATGCCTGTTTTTTATTGTCTACTATGAATTTTTCGGGTTAACAATATCGCTCCGTCTGAGCTAATCGCTGATGCTGAAAAATCAAATTTAAAAGCTTGTTTTCCTCGATAAAATACGGTATCTTTTTCCTTATATTCAGGCATAAATTAATTGCTTATTTTGTTGTCTAACTATCTCAATATAAGCAATTTATGCCTGTTTTTTATTGTCTACTATGAATTTTTCGGGTTAAAGTAGGCTGGGAACATAATCCGCTATCTAGTACTTTACGGATCACCGGATCCTCTCGGAGTTTTTGTTCGTCATTGCAATCCTGATAGCCCTGCATCATTAAAAACACCCGTTGGCGAAGCATTTCTTCATAAGTGTATTCGATAAAAAAGGGGTTTCGATAGTCAGGAATCAGTGCGGCGAAGCTTTTTAATAGACCAGTCTTTCTCTCTACTTTTTCACTTAACAATATCGCTCCGTCTGAGCTAATCGCTGATGCTGAAAAATCAAATTTAAAAGCTTGTTTTCCTCGATAAAATACGGTATCTTTTTCCTTATATTCAGGCATAAATTAATTGCTTATTTTGTTGTCTAACTATCTCAATATAAGCAATTTATGCCTGTTTTTTATTGTCTACTATGAATTTTTCGGGTTAAGCTCGATTAGATAGCCAGATTTATATTGAACCCAGCTAATGGGTAAAATATCTATGCCTTTTTTGAGCGACTCTTAAATATCAATACTTAAATCATTTGTATATCAATACTTAAATCTTTTGTATATCAATACTTAAATCATTTGTATATCAATACTTAAATCATTTGTATATCAATACTTAAATCATTTGTATATCAATACTTAAATCATTTGTATATCAATACTTAAATCATTTGTATATCAATACTTAAATCATTTGTATATCAATACTTAAATCATTTGTATATCAATACTTAAATCATTTGTATATCAATACTTAAATCATTTGTATATCAATACTTAAATCATTTGTATATCAATACTTAAATCATTTTCTTTTTTTATCCAGGTGATCTCATAACCCGAGCGGATCCAGGGAATACCAACTGAGGGAAAGTCCTCCTCCACCAGTAGCACTTTCCGATATTTTTTCATGGCTGCAGCAATAAAGCTCATTCCCGTAGAGACATCCGTAAGAAATCCAATATTTAACGGATCAGCATTCAGGGCTGAGGCAACTTTACCCCGTGCTGATTCTTTCACTTCAATCCATTGCTCACGGTGGAGCGCCCCATCGATAAGAAAATCATCAATATGAGCTTTAAGTGCAGCTGCAGTTCCTTTTGAAATCGCACCGGTTCGGGCATTATCGAGGTATATGTACTTGCTTACAAGTGGATAGTTATTTCGTATTTCCCTCCAGTTCATGTTACTAAGACTTCCAAGGTTTCACTTTAAAGGGACTAACTTAACCTGAATTATTGGCTTCCTTTAAGGTTAAACCTTGGAGGTCAGAACGGTCAACAATATGAGAATGGCATTCAACCAGTCCACACGCTAAAGATGTGAATAAAAGTTGACTCCAATATCGTCCTTACATACCTTCAAAAGTTCTTCGGTTGTCTTCTCAAGAACGGGATGTTCCTTTGCTGGAGCAATTTCATTTAAAGGGATTAATGTGAACCTTCTGACGGGAATTCCGGGATGAGGTATAGTGAGATTTTCACTACTTATCTTAGCGGAGCCATAGTAGAGAATATCAATATCAAGAATTCTTTTCCCCCATTTGATGGTCCTGACCCTGCCCAATCGAATTTCAACATCCTGACACAGTTGTAGTAACTCTTGAACAGAGGATCCCCATTTACCTGCGATAACCATATTAAGAAATAAGGGCTGATCTTTGAGTCCCCAAGGCTCGGTTTCATACATCGATGAATGTTTCTCTAATGAAAACCCTTTTACAACAAGTTCCTCAATAGCACGACGTAAATTCGACTCTCTGTCACCTACGTTGCTCCCTAGAAGAAGATAAATGAGGTCGTTCATTTCGTGAAATTACGTTGAACCCAAAAATTTCCATTGAAATTTTTGCACTCAGTGCAGACCATTCAAAATGACATCATTAGCCTATTAAATCAGAAAGACCTTTAAATTTCAATGTCTGCGTAAACCCCGACAAACTTGCTGTTTTTCAACAAGTTCGTCATGACCATAGGACTATGCTCGTTTTCATATTAACAATTGAGAGTTGAAAAATTATCCTTCTGTCCCATTCTGATTAGATTTGTCGGTTCAGAAATACAAGCTTTCGAATGGATTTCATTAAACATGTTTTAGCCGTCCTGGTGGGTCTTATTTTCTTCGCAGTAGTTTCCTTTTTCGGATTATTTATTCTTATTGGCTTTCTAGCCGTTTCCTCTGATACCCAGGTTGCAATAGAGGATAACTCGGTCCTTCTTTTGAAGCTCAAAGGCGAAATTCATGAACAGGTTCCCGATGACCCATTTACTCAAATGTTCAATGATGAGCTATTGCCTCTTGGCCTGCTAACTACTGTAAAAGCAATAAATGAGGCCAAGGAAGATAATCGCATCAAGGGTTTGTTCATAAGTACAGGTTTATTCAGGGGTGGTTATGCAACATTGCGTGAATTGAGAGAGGCTATTATCAATTTCAAAACTTCAGGAAAATTCGTTTATGCTTATGGCGAATTTATGAGTGAAGGCGCCTATTATTTGGCCTCTGTGGCGGATGAAATATATCTCCATCCGGAAAGCTCGATTGAATTCAATGGATTAAGCGCTAACGTTTCATTTTTTAAAGGAGCATTTGACAAATTGGGTATCGAGCCTCAAATTTTCCGTGTAGGTGAATTCAAAAGTGCAATCGAGCCATTTATTAGAAAAGATCTGAGCCCCGAAAATAAGTTACAATTGGAGGAATGGTTGGCATCACTCAATGAACAATTGGTCACAGAAATTGCAATTGCCAGGAACATGGACAAAGAAGAGGTATTGGAAATTGCCAATTCAATGTTGGTAACCAATGCGCTTAAGGCTAAAGAATACAAGCTAATATCGGACTTGATGTATTCTGACCAGGTCCAGGCAAAAATTAACCAATCATTAGGTACAGAGGTTGATGATCGTATCAATTTTATAACGACAGATGACTATTACAAGAATTGGCATATGTCCGCTGATCTTCCAAGAGACAGAATAGCAGTTGTAGTGGCTGAAGGTGAGATCCTCGGAGGAGATGGTACCAATTACCAGGTTGGTTCCAAAAAGTTTGCTTCCACCATTCGAAAACTAAGAAACGACAATAGAGTGAAGGCAATGGTCATCAGAATAAACTCTCCGGGGGGTGGCATGCTGGCGTCTGATGTAATATGGAGAGAGATCGCGTTAGCTACAGAGAAAATGCCCGTAATCGCTTCGATGTCTGATTATGCTACCTCCGGTGGTTATTACCTGGCCATGCCATGTGATACAATTGTTAGTCACCCAACCACACTAACCGGATCCATTGGTGTCTTCGGCATGCTTTTCAATTTCGGTCCACTCCTAAATGACAAACTTGGAATAACTCATGATGTCGTACGTACCGGAGAATATTCAGATATTTTTACAGTGACCAGGTCACTGAATGAGCAAGAAAGAGAGATTATCCAAAGAGAAGTAGAAAAGAGTTATTCAACTTTTATCGAAAAGGCAGCCCAGGGAAGAAATGTTAAACCGGAATCAATCGCAGAAGTGGCCTCGGGCAGAATATGGTCCGGCGCCATGGCTTTGGATAATGGTCTGGTAGATGTCTTGGGGAACTTCAATGATGCCGTTGATATTGCCGCGAGATCTGCTGGCCTTGAAGAATATCAAGTTGCGTATTATCCGGAACAGAAAAACTTTTTGGAGGAGTTGCTGGATGATTTTGGAAGCCAGGTAAAAGCCAGAATATTTGGTGATGAATTTCATCTATTCTATCCTTATACCGGCTTAATAAAAAAAGTTAAAAGTTATCAGGGCATTCAGGCAAGATTGCCTTTCGAATTTGAAATACATTGAAGTTAAATGGTTTGAAGTTTGAAGTTTGAAATAAATAAAATGACGATAAGAAACGACTGGACAAAAGAAGAGATTAGTGAAATATATCATTCCCCTATATTGGATTTGATTCATAGAGCGGGTTCAGTGCACCGGGAATTTAATGATCCTTCGGAAGTTCAGGTTTGTACACTTCTATCGGTCAAAACCGGAGGTTGCCCTGAAGATTGCGCCTATTGTCCACAGGCGGCACGATATCACACTGATGTTGAGGTTCACAAATTAATGGAGGTTGAGGAAGTCCTGGAGAATGCCCAAAAAGCCAAAGAATCGGGCAGTACTCGTTTTTGTATGGGAGCAGCCTGGAGAGAAATACGGGATAACAAGGATTTTGATAAGGTCCTTGATATGGTAATGGGTGTGAATAAGATGGGCATGGAAGTCTGTTGCACTCTGGGTATGTTGACCGGGGACCAGGCAAATAAGTTGAAAGATGCAGGTTTGTACGCCTATAACCACAACCTGGATAGTAGTGAAGAATTTTACGGTGAGATAATTTCAACCCGAACCTATGATGACCGCCTGGAAACACTTGAAAATGTGCGTAATGCCAGAATATCGGTTTGTTCCGGGGGTATAATTGGCATGGGAGAAACTACGGAGGACAGAATCGGAATGCTTCATACACTCTCTAACCTACCGGAACATCCTGAATCGGTGCCGGTGAATGCTTTGGTACCCGTAGTGGGGACACCTCTGGAAGCGCAAGAAACGGTATCAGTTTGGGAGATGGTGAGAATGATTGCCACCGCACGAATCATTATGCCCAAAGCCATGGTCCGTTTATCAGCTGGTCGGGTGCGTATGACAACTGAAGAGCAGGCGTTGTGTTTTCTGGCAGGTGCTAACTCAATTTTTGCGGGTGATAAGTTACTCACTACTCCTAACCCCGATGAAGATGCAGACAAGGAAATGTTTCAGATACTGAACCTCAAACCAAGGGAGGCCTTTAAAGAAACGTCCATCTTAACCTAACCTAGTATTGAAATAAATTCCCCGGAATGGATTTATGATTCCAGTCCAGGGCAATACTCATCAATTCTTACTTTTAAATTCTTTAAACCTGGATTGCGAATCTCCCTTTGGGAAGACATTATCATCCGTATAGATGTCGGCCGTTTCACCAAAAGGGTCTAACTGGATGTTAACCACCTCCTTTGATTTTGCAAAAACCTTGGTCACCTCTTCCTCATTCAATCGCCAGATCTCAACCGGAAGCCTCTCTACCTCTTTGGTTCCATCCTTAAAAGTCCATTCGATGATGACAGGCATCACTAACCCACCCTTGTTTTTAAATGTTACCTCATAGAAATTTTTCCCTGCATTCCTTTTCTTGATGCCATCATCATCAACTGTATTCATGAATTCCTGGTACTCCTTGGTATCCGTGTCCTTGAATTTGAAGGTTTCGACTGCTTCCTCAAAATTGGTTGGCTTACTATCACCAGATTGATTGGCTATCTGACCCTGGGCTCGATTCTCAAAACTTTTTTCTTCTAAGTCCATCTTATACCACTTTACATTGTCAATTGACATATCGACATTGTCTGTTGTATAAAACCAGCCCTTCCAGAACCAATCAAGATCTACTGCCGAAGCATCTTCCATTGTTCTGAAAAAATCTGCCGGGGAGGGGTGCTTGAAAGCCCAACGTCTTGCATATTCTTTAAAGGCATAGTCGAATAATTCGTGGCCCATTACAGTTTCTCTTAAAATCCACAAAGCGGCAGCTGGCTTAGCATAAGCGTTATTGCCAAATTGAAGGATCTGTTCTGAATTGGTCATTATTGGTCTTATACCTTCCTTGTCTCCCTTCATATAAGGAATTATCGACTCCGCAGTACCTCGCCTCAATAGCTTGGCGGGATAATGCGCCCGTTCAGTCAATGATTGTACAAAGGTATTGAGCCCTTCATCCATCCAGGTCCACTGTCTTTCGTCAGAATTAATAATCATAGGAAAGAAATTGTGTCCTACTTCATGGATAATTACTCCAATCATCCTCCATTTTATCTGATCAGAGTAAGATCCATCGGGATTTGGCCTTCCGAAATTGAAGCAGATCATAGGATACTCCATTCCAATAGAAGCGGCATGCACTGAAATGGCCACCGGGTAAGGGTAATCAACCGAAAATTTCGAATAAGTAATCAAAGTATTAGCCACGGCCTTGGTTGACTCCTTTTCCCACAAAGGGTTTCCTTCTTTTGGATAGTAAGACATAGCTAGTGGAGTTTTATTGCCAATTTTCACTGCCATGGCATCCCAAATAAATTTCCGTGAACTGGCAAAAGCAAAATCCCTAACATTATCCGCATGATACACCCAGGTTGCCTTATCGGATGATTTGGTCTTTTCCTTTTTTTTCGCCTCGTTCTCCTTAACAATGATTACCGGCTTATTAAATGAAGTTTTAGCTTGTTCGAACCTCTTCATTTCTTCAGTGGTCAGTACCTCACCCGGATTTTGTAAAGTTCCGGTTGAGCCAACTATATGATCTGCTGGGGTAGTAATTTTGACTTTATAATTACCAAATGGAACAGCAAACTCGCCGCGACCCAGAAACTGTTTGTTTTGCCAACCCGTAACATCATCATAAACCGCCATCCGGGGAAAAAACTGTGCAATGGTGTATACATAGTTATCATCCATCGGAAAGTATTCATAACCTGATCTGCCGCCATCAGACATCCGATCATTAATGTTATACCACCAATCAACACTAAAAGAGAACTGATCTCCTGAATTCATTGGAGCTGGTAACTCAACCCTCATCATGGTCTTATTAATGGTATATTTTAGGTCACCACCCTTTGTGTCCTTAACTCTTGTTATGTTGAATCCACCATCGTAATCATAGTCCTGAATTATTGTTGCCAATTGTTTACCCGACATTAGTTCCTTCATTTTGGTGGAGGTGGCTAGTGGAGTGTTTGAATCTTTAGCTCTCATATTCTGGTCCAACTGTACCCATAAATAGGTCAGCTGATCCGGGGAATTGTTAAAATAAATAATGGTCTCCTTGCCGGTTATTTTTTGATTTTGATCGTCCAGCTCGACTTCCATATCGTAATCAGCTCTTTGCTGCCAGTAATCTTTACCGGGAGCGCCAGAGGCCGTTCTGTAGGAGTTTGGGCTCGGTAACTCGGTCCCCAGCTGTTCGAATTTTCTGTCCCACTTGCTTTGTGAATAAGCAGTGCCTGCCATCCACATCGCACTTAGAATTAATAAAGTCCTTTTCATTATTATATAATTTGTAAGTTCAAGTAATAAGTGCAATTTTCCTTTGTAGCACTTGCTTTGCGTTTAGGTAATTAAATTTTCTAACAGGGCGTTCATTGATTTTGTTTTCAACAACTTTGATTTGCTCCTCTGTAACAAATCTAATATCTGTTTTCTTAGGATAAAACCTTCTGATTACCCCAATCCTATTTTCAACTGTCCCTTTATCCTGACTAGTATAGGGACGAGTGAAATAGGCATCCACATCAAGGGATTGAGCAATCAACTCATGTTTAGAAAATGCCATATCATTATCAAAAGTGAGTGTTTCCAGTTTGTGTTTATCCTGAGAGAGTTCCTCCACAATAGCTTCGGCCATTTGATCGGCATTTTTACTGTGCATCTTTCTGATTCTGGTAAAAAGACTTGCTCGGTCTGTCATCACCAACAAAGAGCCTTTGTGGTTTTTACCCATCATTAAATCGACTTCTATATCTCCCAATCGTTCCCTTTTGTTAATGATCTGGGGTCGCTGTTCAATTGATACCCTATTCGGGATAATACCTCTACGATCTTTTCTGTTTCCTCGTTTGCGCCTTCGTTTGCCATGTTTTAGATATGTGTATAGTTGTTTGTATTCTTGGTTCTCCTGGCGGTTGGTGTGCTTACATTCCCATATCCATTGGTAAATCCATTCATGGCTAAGTGGACATTCTCTCGTTTTCTTTCCCTGATGGCTGATCAATTCAGGACTCCATCTATCTTCTTGGAGCCGGTTAACTATCCAGTCTTTCATAGGTTTGGTGAAAATCACTCTTTTTGGCTTTTCTTGATGACGAAGATTGGTCCTCCTTTGTGCATTTGCTGTTCGATAGACACCAGCTCCCCTACCTCTTGAACCCACATTTCGCTTAAGCTCACGTGAGATCGTAGACGGGTGAAAATGAACGATACAGGCAATCTCCTTTTGAGTAGCTCCTGTTTTCAATAATGCTTCAATTTGATACCTTTGATCAATACTGAGATGTGTGTAGTTTTTTGACATTTTGCAATCCAAAGATTGCACTGCTCAGGCTTTTGAAGGATGAAAAAGCCCTTAAAAGCTTTTTCATCCTTCAAAAGCACTTATTAGTTGATCTCAGCATTAATTACTAATATTTATTTTCTATAATCAATGTCACTGCGATTCCGGCAATTGCTGATGAGATGATCAAATTCCAATCTCGCCTGCTGACACCAAAAAGAGAGATGAAAATTGCAGAAATAACAAGGAAAACTCCAACGATTATTATTTGACCGACCTCAATACCAAGATTGAAGGCTAAAAGCGGTGTTGCAATTGATGAGTCATTACCTAACAAGCTTTTGAGATAATTTGAAAACCCCATTCCATGGATCAATCCGAAAAAAGCTGCAAATAAATAATTCATTTTAACCTTTTTGTGATCTGTTCCGTGAGAACTAAACAAATTTGATATCGCGGTTATCAAAATGGTCAGTGGAATTAAAAATTCGACAAGAACAGAATCGATATTTATGATGCCCAGAGTTGCCAATGCCAAAGTAATACTGTGACCGATTGTGAAAGCGGTAACCAGTATTAACACCTTTTCCCATTCCACCAATGTATAGAGCACACAGAGCGAGACAACAAACAGGATATGGTCATATCCATTAATATCCAAAATGTGATCTGTGCCTAATCCGAAATACAACTGGAACTCTGACATGTCGGAATTTTATTGAGGTACAAAAATTGTCATTAAGTCTTAATTTTGGTAACCAGTAATCACAATTGATGGCCCACTTAGCAACAATCATTCTATATGCACTGAATTTACAAGGCGCCACTCACCCTTTTCACGCCAGTGTCTGTGAAATAGAGTACAATTCCAACAGCAATTCATTGGAGATCACCTATCGAATGTTCCTCGATGATCTGGAGAGCGCACTTGATAAAAAATTCAATACGCGGCTTGATATAATGAAACCAGATCAAAAGGAGAAGATTGATCAACTAGTGGAGGCTTATCTAACAGAGCAGTTCAAATTTTGGGTAAATGGCAATAAGGTCAAATTTGACTACCTGGGAAGCGAATTGGAAGGCTATGCCCTTTGGTGCTTCATTGAAATCACCAACATCGAATTTTTGGAAACCTTGGAAGTGGACAATCAGGTAATGTTAGAACTATTCGACAATCAGGTCAACCTTGTTCATTTCAACAAAAAGGATCAAGTGAGGAGTTTAAAGCTCTTTAAGGATCATAGTTATGGAATTTTGAAGTTGAAAGATTTGTTTGAGTAGTTATAACAAGTCCGAAAAAAAGAGAAATGAAAATGTGGTCTTTTAAATTTAATAACAGCGGCATCAATTTTATGCTTACGCCGCTTTCAGTATAGACGCTGTTATATTCAGCGTGTGCCAGCAAACTTTAACAAAGTTGCTATATGACTACTTACACCGCTGAGATGAGCGGAATTTTCACAAATGATTCATTGTGCGCCTTTACCTGGAAAAAGGGTTGACTGGTAAAATAGGAATAGGATTCTTTCAAATTATCACATCGTTTTCTGCTTAGCTCATCTATTAAAAGCCGATCATTCATCCTATTCTTGATCACAAAGTAGTTGTCTTCCTCTTCAACTGAGCAACTATATCATCTTGCAAAATTCTTTCTTTTTCATCTTTTGAATTTTATCGCCTTAAGACGGCTTTGACCACTACAAAAATTCTAGAGAAAATGACAATAAAAAAGCCCAATGCATTGAATCGCCAAACCGATGCACTGAAATAGCTATAAAGTTAAGTGTAACCGAACCGGGATGAATGTTTGGTTGAATACTTGTACTTCGGAAGGAAGCCTACATTTGGATATCGGGTTGGACATAGTTTTATCATTATCTTTATTTTTCTTTAAATGAGCACAAGATGAAAAAGCTGACCACTTACTTATTGATAGTTCTTGCCATTACCGCATGCCAATCAGGTAAAGAAAATACGGAAACAACTTCCACTGAAGAAACTGCATTAGTGGAAAACCCGGCGGCCGAAGGATTTGACTTGGTAAACTCTGATGCAGTGGCCATAAAAATTGCAGATGATGTGATGGAAGCTATGGGGGGTAGAAAAAATTGGGATGACACGAGATATATCAGTTGGAATTTCTTTAACGCCAGAAAATTATGTTGGGATAAATTGAGTGGTGATGTACGTATCAAATACCTGCGTGAAGATATGGAGGCGATAGTGAATATCAATTCAGGAGATGGACGCGTCTTGAGGAACGGAGAAGAGATGGCCAATCAGGATTCACTGAACAAGTATTTGAAACGGGCTAAAAGCGCTTGGATCAATGATTCCTATTGGCTCGTAATGCCCTTCAAACTAAAAGATAGTGGTGTAACATTACGATATATCGATGTTGACACTACCATGAATGGCCAGGAGGCTTATTTGCTTGACCTTAATTTTGAAAACGTCGGCGATACCCCACAAAACTACTACCAGGTGTGGGTTGATATAGAAACTAAATTGGTATGTCAATGGGCCTACTACCGCGAAGCCACCATGGAGGAACCCAATTTTGTGTTACCATGGATGGATTACAAAGATTTTGGCAAGATCCGACTTTCCGGCAACAGAGGTGAACGTCAACTGACGGAAATTCAAGTTCATGATTCAATCCCTGAAACTTTTTTCACTGACTTTTCGACTATATATATATAGTTTGGTCCGATTTTGGTGTTGTGATGATATATAAACTAATGCCATTAAGTTAAGATGTATTTTCTCCGTGAAACTTTGTGCCTACTTTGAGAGACTTCGTATAACTTTCAAATAGTCAATCTGTTCCACAGAGGAACACAGTCTTTTGGGACTTATCTTAATGAGACTGAATATTAAATAATTAATGAGTTGAAATCGAAATTTAATCCAATACAAACTCTGTTATTCCCTGCCTATCCGCCGTACACTATGGCAGGTGGGAAAGGAGCCAGCCCAATGGTAGGAAAGCGGGTAGATTTACTTGCACCGTCCCTGTAGCCAGTTTTAGCGCAATCGATAGGGTTCAGCCATTTCCCGCTGAACAACTTTGGAAAGGCGGCGGTGAAGGCCGGAAATAAATTTCGCGAACATCAGTTTAACTTAAATCATAAATTATAAACAGACATGAACAAATTATTAAGCACCATTACTGCAGTCAGCTTTTCATTGGCTTCTTTTGCCGGAGATGTAACCATTAAGAGCACCAATCTGGATGATCAAAATAAGGAAGCAGGGACCACCAGTTTCTATTTTACAGCTGACAAACTGCTTATTGAAAACCAATTTAAGAATGATAATAATTCACTAATCTTTGATGCAACCAAAAAGGAATTCGTTTTTATTGACCACGTGAAAAAGGAATACTACCAGGTGACTGAAGCTGAATTGAAGCAGTTCATTGGCCAATTGAAGCAGATGATACCCATGATGAAAGCCTTCATGAGAAATCTTCCACCTGAACAGCAGGAGAAACTGAAAAAACAATTTGGATCACTTCTGGGCGAAGAGCAGCCTGCCGCTACTTTCAGCAAAACCGCAAGTAATGTCAAAGTCAAGAAATGGTTGACAGATAAATATGAAGCAGTCCAAGGCAGCGAAAAGATAGCCGATATGTACCTTGCTCCCTATGGTAAACTTGGCGTGAGCAAAGATGATTTTAAAAGTTTTGAAGCGATGAGGCGTGTTTTTGGGGAAATTATCGGAGATTTTACCGGCGTACTACCACTTGGTCCTTCGGTTGTGGGGTTGGCTTCCAATCTGGACGAAAACCCTGCCTTTGATTCAGGTATTCCGGTAAGGTCTGTCACCTACCAAAACGGTGCAAAGGTTGGAGAGAATTTAGTGCAAAGCGTCTCTAAAAAAGCTATCAGCTCAGACAAGTTCAAGTTGCCTTCCGGTTATAAGAGAAAGCAGTTGGAGATGCCGCAAATGCGATAGTTATTCAAAGGAATTTGGAAATTTATATTGACTTCCTGGAAAGTGAGGTTGGCATATTAAAAATTGTTGCCAGCGACAATCACCTGAGGGAAGTCATTTTTTTGGATAGCAAAACCGAAAACTCGTCTCCAAACCAAATTACAGATTTTACATCAAACCAACTTTCAGCGTATTTCCAGGGAAAACGCCGGGAGTTTGAACTACCTCTTGGCCCCAAAGGCACTGAATTCCAGCAAAAAGTGTGGAATGAACTGACCAATATTCCCTTCGGAACTAGTATCTCCTATCTCGATATGGCAAAACGTCTTGGAGATCCTAAAACGATCAGGGCTGCGGCCTCGGCCAATGGTAAAAACCCCATTTCAATCATTATCCCGTGCCATCGGGTAATCGGTAGTGATGGCTCATTGACCGGGTACGCGGGAGGCCTTCATCGCAAAGAGTGGCTGCTGCGGCATGAGAAACATCCTATTTATGGGAATGAGCAGTTGAAGATGTTTAATTGAATAAAATTTTCTTGAAATAGAAAAATGTGGGTTTTATTTAACTTCCCAACCCAAATGACTTAACGGCAAGTTCTTAATTCTAATTCTCTTTACAGACGTTTATTTGTTACCCTGCCCTGTCGGAAAGAAGTTATTTTTGCTCAAAAATCGTGACTTGAAACTTATAACATATGAAAACTCAATACATTATAGATCAACTCCTAAAAAATAGAAATGTCTTCATGGGACTTTTGAGAAATGTACCGAGAGAAGTTTACCTCTGGAAGCCGGCACCCGAAAAATGGTGTATACTGGAAGTAATTTGTCATCTGTATGATGAGGAGCGTGAAGACTTCAGGGCTCGTGTAAAACATACATTGGAAACTCCCGTAAAGCTAGCGCCACCTATCGACCCTGTTGCTTGGGTGCAGGAGCGAAACTACATCGAACAAGATTTTGGGCAAAAGTTAGAGGAGTTGCTTAAAGAACGAGAAAAGTCTGTCCAGTGGCTTCAAACACTCTCCTCGCCAAATTGGGGAAACACATATCACCATCCCAAGCTAGGCCCAATGACTGCAGGTAATTTCCTGGCTAACTGGCTGGCACACGATTACCTCCATTGCCGACAGATCACGAAGCTAAAATATGATTATTTAAGTGTGAGTTTAGAGGAAGATTTGGAGTATGCAGGAAAATGGTAAAGTATAATAATAGAGCATTTTATTAACCACCTCGCCCCTATTAGTTCTGAAAGTTTTGTTTTCTCGCTGCCCCTTTGAGGGCTAAAAAATCAACTTATTCATTCTATAAGTTACCTTTTGAGAAATCATTTTATTTTTTAGTTTCGAATATGTCTTCCTCCAATGTTTAAACCGTCCAAGCGCTCATCAAGAAAAATAAGCAATCTGACATACCTAGAGATTAAGTTCTCATGAAACGAATAGCCAAATGAGCGGCATCTAATTTAGTTTTACCATTTTTTGAGCTTCCTTATCAATCCTGATTTATCAGCGGCAAATACAATTTTAGTAGCTTTCCTAGGTAGTGGGTTTTTGAAATGTTTACTGTGAATTTGGTCCTTAATGTTATCTGCTCTAAAAAATTTATCAAATGTTTTAAACAGTTGTCTTTTTTTATCATTAAGATTGAAGAACGACTGATAAAATACTGGAGGGAGCCATGTACGAAGATTTATCTCTGGAACATTTTATGGAGGGTTTAAAAAAAATGGCTAAGTTCTAAATAACACAGCAATTATTATTATCTTCGCTATATGATATCAAGTCAAGAGATCAAAAATTT
This sequence comes from Cyclobacteriaceae bacterium, assembly GCA_963664285.2. Taxonomy (GTDB): domain Bacteria; phylum Bacteroidota; class Bacteroidia; order Cytophagales; family Cyclobacteriaceae; genus JAJCYL01. Next base: position 4,549 of record CAXXNX010000066.1, on the reverse strand, counting down.
ATTTGCACAATTGCCGATAAGTTCCCAAACCGAATTGTTGGATGAGTTGCTTCAGGAGCAGGAATTACAAGGCAAAGTATTGATTGCCGCTCAACAACAAATAGCAGAGAAAAGAAAGAAGAAACCCTGTCCAAATTGCACAAGCGAGAAGGTATATAAGAGGGGCAGACAAAAAGGTGTGCAGATGTATCAGTGCAATGAATGTAAAAGATGGTACAGTGAAACAACAGGGACACCTTTGTATGACATCAAGCTTAAATCAAAATGGCAATCTTATCTGCGCTGCATGGAGCAGGGCATGCCGATAAAAAAGATAGCAAAACAAATCGGAATAAGCATCCAGACAAGCTTCGACTGGAGGCATAAGATATTGAGTTCACTAAATGAGTTTGTTCCCGAACAGTTATCCTCGGAAGTAGAATGTGATGAATTGGAACTGGCACTTAACAACAAGGGCAGTCGAAATTTAGATAGGGCAGCAAGAAAGAGGAGAAACGATTTCATACGGAATATGGGAAAGGAAGAGGTCACAGTTGTCCAGGTAGTAACAGCGGTTGAACGCAAGGGGGAGAAGTACCTTAAAGCTGTTGCATCAAAACGGCTGAGCAAAGAAGAAATTTCAAAGGCATTGGATGGGAAGTTGGCCTACGGTGCAACCTTGATTACAGATAAGCACCCTTCTTATAAGGCTTTTGCCAAAGACAACCCCTCCATAAAGCACAAAGCGCTATTGGCCAAAGATCATGTGGATAGAGATGATAAAACAATCCATCTGCAAAAAGTAAACAATGTTCACACTCAACTTAGGACATTCTTACGCCCATTCAATGGTGTCAGTTCCAAATATTTGCAAAACTACCTGAATTGGTATGCTTATGCTGACCGAATAAGAGAGAGTAAAACAACTTTGAAACAATGGTTTCTGACTATGCTATTAACGGATCAAGCCTATCATCTGTATGAGCTATTTAAACAAAATGCTGTTATAATTAGAACTTAGCTAAAAAAAGAAACCTTGGCCAAGTAGAATTTCACCAGGCTGTTTATGAAGTAGCCGAGTCGGTTATTCCCTTTATTCTGAAGAACCCCAAATACCAAAAGGCAGGCATTATTCAACGTACGACAGAGCCTGATCGCATCATTATCTTCCGGGTGGTCTGGGAAGACGATTATGGACATATTCGAGTGAATCGCGGTTTCCGAGTACAGTTCAACAATTCAATCGGTCCGTATAAAGGCGGCCTGCGTTTTCACTCGTCTGTCAATCTCAGCATTCTAAAGTTTCTTGGCTTTGAACAAATTTTTAAAAATAGTTTGACCACCTTGCCTATGGGTGCGGCCAAAGGCGGCGCCGACTTTAACCCTAAAGGTAAATCCGATGGCGAAGTGATGCGCTTTTGCCAGGCGTTCATGACCGAATTATTATATTATATCGGACCCGATACGGACGTTCCTGCCGGAGATATTGGTGTGGGTGCCAGAGAAATCAGCTTTATGTTTGGTCAATACAAACACCTGAGCCATAAATTCACCGGTGTGTTAACCGGCAAGGCATTGGAATTCGGTGGCAGTTTAATCCGCACTGAAGCCACGGGTTACGGCAATGCCTACTTTATGGAAGAAATGTTGCAACACCACCGCGACACCATCGATGGTAAAACCTGCGTTGTATCCGGATCGGGCAACGTGGCGCTGTACTGCACCGAAAAAATTAACCAGCTCGGCGGCAAGGTTGTCACCCTGTCAGACTCAGATGGTTTTATCTATGACCCGGACGGTATCGATGCTGAGAAACTGACCTATATTATTGATCTTAAAACCATAAAACGTGGCCGTATTTCCGAATACGCCAACAAATACAAGTGCAAGTATCACGCCGGAAAACGGCCGTGGGGAATTAAGTGTGATCTGGCCTTCCCTTGCGCTACCCAAAACGAATTAGAGAAAGCGGATGCAGAGGACCTGGTGACCAACGGCTGTAAAGCAGTATCAGAAGGAGCCAATATGCCAACCAGCGTGGAGGCCATTAAAGTGTTACAAGATGCCAAACTGCTCTATGGCCCGGGAAAAGCGGCAAATGCTGGCGGCGTGGCGGTATCCGGCCTGGAAATGACCCAGAACAGCATACGCATGGCTTGGAGTGAAGAGGAGCTTGAGGACAGGCTGAGAGACATCATGAAGCGCATTCACAAACAATGCGTTAAATACGGCGACGATGATGGCTATGTGAATTATGTCAAAGGAGCCAATATCGCCGGCTTTATCAAAGTTGCGAACGCGATGTTGGCCTATGGCGCTATTTAGCAATTCGGTTTTAATGATAGGGATATCTTCCCCGTTTCCCTGTTAAGTGTCTCGAACAGATGTTAAGTGCAATTGCTATAAGCTTACCAATGATGACGATCAAAGAAGAAACCCGTAAGAAGATTTTACGAATACATGGGTCAATCTTAATCTTGATTGGTTTAGCGCTAACCATCAATTCTACCGCAGGGACTTATCTTGGAGTTGGGAAATTTAGCTTTCTACAGGGTAATGAAATTGCATTAGTTGGGATGTTTCAAGCTTATTTATTGATAGCCATAATCGGAGTTGCTTTATGGATAGGCGCAGGGAGTGAAGGAATAAGAAAATTCCACATCATTGGTGCTTTAGCACATTTCCCACCTTTGGTAGCTAATATCATGTTCTGGCATCTTTTTTCAGGTTTGGGCATGACAACACTCGCTACAATTGGAACGACATTTCATTGTTTGTTTCTTGGTATTGAAACTGTAGCTGGTATTAGTACTAATACAAATAAAGAAGAAGAAAACTCGTTACAAAGTCCAGGGATTTGAACTTGGCCTTATTGAATGCCATTTGAGTGTTTGATTGCGGTATACTCCCTCAGAAGTAGACAAAGGAATTATTATGACTCACTACTTTCCTCTCAGAGGATAGGCGAACTGGCATCTACGCTGCTCATGTTTGTTAGTATCACAAAACGAGGCACATAAACTTCCATTCTTGATTATAAATTGACAGAAAGATTAGAATCTGGCAATCATTCATTCTCCCGAATTAAAATGCTTCAAGTGTTGACATGTTTCCATTGAATTATCACCTCAGTTATCATTAAGGAACAACCCAGGAAATCCAGTCAGCTGTGGCAAATCTGCTTTAGTAGAGTTCAGAATTCCTTATTATGTCCAATTGCTCTAGCTATTTACGAAGCATTAACACACTTATGGTGATCGCCCAAATGTTAACCAAAATGAACGCCAAGAATGAGGGAATCTCAGCCCATCCTCCAGTCACTGCCGATACGATACCAATGCCTGTCATCAGACCTAATATGGCCATGATTAAGCCCAGAACTGCTATCCACACTGGTATAACTCCAGATAATCGACCGGCAATACTGAAGCTCAGAATCGCTGTGGCCCATGGTACCATAGCAGAAGTAAAGAGTACGATGCTAATACTCCAAAGGCCTGTAAGAACTGTGGTTGAGTTTCGAGGGTCTCGATGCGCCAAACTGCTATGATTTCTGCTGAGTTGGCTACTGCACCCACACTACACATCCAAACAACACCTAAGAGCCCGACTTTGGCCCATGAACGGTGATTTCCATCTTCTTCACCCCTCACAAACTGGTAAAGCCCCACTGCAAATATTAGACCCAATGGCCATATGACGTGTCGCAGGCCGGTGCTCAATACGATCATCTCTGCCTCCTGCTCTAGATAAGAGATAATTACATTTAGAGATGAATTATAGGGGGGTGGAGGGGAAATAAGGATGAAATTAATGACGATAGCAAGTATAGTAGCCAGGAACTCGCCCCTCCCACTCGGCATGCCAATTTCACAAAACGCATAGCGATTTAGCTTCTACCTCTCTCTTCTTTTGAAATATTTACATTTCCCCGTTATTAACGAAATTTGGCTAATAGTCAATTGGGCTGTTGGCGGTAGTGGCGAGAAATCCAAAGAAGGAGCTCCGAAAGGGTATATTCTTTTAGGTGAAAAAAAATATTTTAATAATGAAAATAGCTGAGATCAACTAATAAGTGCAATTGAAGGATGAAAAAGCTTTTAAGGGCTTTTTCATCCTTCAAAAGCCTGAGCAGTGCAATCTTTGGATTGCAAAATGTCAAAAAACTACACACATCTCAGTATTGATCAAAGGTATCAAATTGAAGCATTATTGAAAACAGGAGCTACTCAAAAGGAGATTGCCTGTATCGTTCATTTTCACCCGTCTACGATCTCACGTGAGCTTAAGCGAAATGTGGGTTCAAGAGGTAGGGGAGCTGGTGTCTATCGAACAGCAAATGCACAAAGGAGGACCAATCTTCGTCATCAAGAAAAGCCAAAAAGAGTGATTTTCACCAAACCCATGAAAGACTGGATAGTTAACCGGCTCCAAGAAGATAGATGGAGTCCTGAATTGATCAGCCATCAGGGAAAGAAAACGAGAGAATGTCCACTTAGCCATGAATGGATTTACCAATGGATATGGGAATGTAAGCACACCAACCGCCAGGAGAACCAAGAATACAAAC
>CAXXNX010000065.1:0-15637 GCA_963664285.2 Cyclobacteriaceae bacterium | reverse complement strand
TAGCACCGCGGAGAGAGGGGGATTCGAACCCCCGGTACGATCTCTCGTACGCATGTTTAGCAAACATGTGGTTTCAGCCACTCACCCACCTCTCCGTGTTCTGTGGCCTCAAAATGAGGTAGCAAATATAGTATGACAACTTTGAGTAACCATAGCGTCTTCTCAAATTTAGTCCGGTTAGATGTTTAACATTTTTTAACAGCTCAACACACATTTGAGGCAACAGGATTGTCAGACTAACGTGATTAAAAAGGTAGTTTTGCAATCTTTCAATTATGATCTGGTTTAATTTGATAGGCACACAGGAGATTATATTTGTGTTCGCATTTATAACGCTCTATCTGCTCCATATTACAAGGGTGATACGGATTGCCAATGCAATAAATACATCCTACCAGGCCATATTCTATAAAGTACTGGTAAGATCATCCTATTTCGTTCTACTGCTTATTGCATTAATGGGGCCGTCATTTGGTGAAACTGCCCGTGAAGTGAAAGCTGTCGGAAAAGATATGTTCATTGCAGTTGACCTTTCCGAATCAATGAATGCATTCGATATTCAACCAAGTAGGTTGGAAAAACTGAAGTTTGAATTGAAGAATCTTGTTGATGCTTTTAATTCTGACAGAATAGGTTTGATTATGTTCTCCAACGAAGCCTTCGTTCAATGTCCACTGACTTACGATCAAAGCGCACTCAATCTTTTCATTGAAACGCTTAATACTCAATTAGTCCCTAACTCCGGTACTGATTTTGGCCCTCCAATGAAAACTGCTCTGGCTAAGTTGAATGATGAGGGTTCAGCTGTGACACAACAGAAGTCAAAAATAATATTATTGATCAGTGACGGTGAAGATTTTGGAGATGAAACTGATGTCATTGCAAAAGAAGTTGAAGAATCAGGCATTAAACTTTTTACCCTTGGTATTGGCACTGTACGAGGCAGTAAAATCATGACCCGAAGAGGATTCAAAAAGGATCGCCAGGGGAATGAGGTTGTTTCAAAGCTCAATTCTTCTTCACTCAAGGAGCTTGCGGCCAGAACTGGGGGCAAATATTTCGAAATCAATGAATCCCAGAATGATGTTTCCCGCCTGATAAGTACAATTAGGAATATAGAAGGGGAACTAAGAGATACCAAAAAAATGGATGTTTCTGCCAACAAATACTACTATTTTTTGTCATTAGCATTATTCCTGATGGTGGTTGACTTTCTAACCAGCGTAAAAACTATTAGAATATGAAAATAACTTTGATTATATCTTTCATATTAGGAGTTGTTTTTATTGACATCAATGACATTGCTAAAATCAATTCGCTGAAGGAAGAGGCTGAAAATGCTTACAAGAAAGGTGATTACAAAATTGCTTTTGAGAAATACCATATGCTGATCGATTCGTTCAAGGTGATGGATGATAACCTCTTGCTTAATTATGCAAATTCAAGTTATTTTCTTACAGGTTTGAAGGGTAAAATAGATCAATCACCTGAGGAAAATGCCTCTTATGACAATGCAGAAGCTGCAATGACCGGTTATCAAAAACTGACTGCTTCAAAAGATCCGGCAATCCGTTCGGCAGCCTACAATCAAATCGGGGTAATAAATTATCAGCTAGGAAATTCGGTGCAACAAGGGGAAAAATTCCTGAATGAATCTCTCTCATACTTCAAACAATCTCTCATCAGTAATTCTGCGAATAACAATGCCCGGTACAACTATGAGGTGGTCAAAAAGAAGTTAGAAAATCAACAAAACCAAGAGCAGCAACAAGATCAACAAAACGAAGATCAGAAGAAAGAAAACAAGGATCAACAAAATCAGGATCAGCAGCAAGATCAACAAAACGAGGAGCAAAACCAGGAAAATCAAGAGAACGAGGAACAACAGCAGGAGGAGCAAAACCAACAGCAAAACGAAAACGGCGAAGAAGATGAAAGTGAGGAGCAACAACAGAATCCCCAAGAAAAAGACCAGGAGGAGCAGGAGGAGCGAGAATCTCAACAGTCACATTCAGAAAAATTGAAAGAGATGAACATTAGTGAGGAAATGGCTAAGATGATATTGGAAGCCCTCAGAAATAATGAAGTGCAATATATTCAACAGCAAAAACGCCGTCCTACCAAAAAAGCCGATAGCAATAAACCTGACTGGTAAGAGATCATCTCTAATCTGTTATTTACTCATCGATTTTATGCATTTCGATCTCTCCTGAGACACAATCATTTTGACATAATTTTGCACCTTTACACACTTAATTCATTAACTCAAATTTTTAGATGCAGGAAGTATATATCATATCTACGGTAAGAACACCCATCGGCAGTTTCGGAGGCGCTTTGGCGGGATTTAGCGCTATACAATTGGGATCCCATGCCATAAAAGGTGCACTCACTAAAACGAACCTAGAGGCTTCGTTAGTTGAAGAAGTTTTTATGGGCAATGTCGTTTCGGCTAATCTCGGTCAGGCACCGGCAAGGCAGGCAGCGCTAGGAGCAGGTATTGGGCAGAACGTACCGTGTACTACGGTCAATAAAGTGTGTGCCTCCGGAATGAAAGCAGCTATGCTAGCCTCTCAGACCATCATGTTGGGGCATGCCGATGTAGTTATAGCTGGGGGAATGGAAAGCATGACGAACATCCCGTACTATATCCCAAAAGCAAGGTACGGTTATAAATATGGTAATGGTCAGCTTATTGATGGACTCCTAAATGACGGACTTTGGGAAGTATATAATAGCTTTCCCATGGGTAATTGTGCGGACAATACAGCTAAAGAAATGAAGATTAGCCGGGAGGAGCAGGATGAATATGCTATTAATTCCTATAAAAGAACAGCTGCTGCAACGGAAGCAGGAAAATTCAAAGATGAAATTATCCCGGTAGAAATACCCCAGAGAAAAGGTGACCCCATCATCATGGCGGAAGATGAGGAATACAAGAATGTTATGTTTGAAAAAATTCCCAACCTCAAGCCCGTATTTTCTGCTGATGGTACAGTAACTGCTGCGAACGCCAGTACCATCAATGATGGTGCATCCGCAATGGTCCTCATGAGCAAGAGTAAAGCCGAAGAACTAGGATTGAAACCGGTTGCCAAAATCCGCGGTTTTGCTGATGCAGCACAGGATCCGCTCTGGTTTACTACCTCACCCTCTCTGGCCATACCCAAAGCGATGAAAAATGCGGGAATAGAAAAATCTGATATAGATTTCTATGAAATAAATGAAGCATTCAGCGCCGTGGCCATTGCCAACAACCGCAAACTTGAACTCGATCTGGAAAAGGTCAATGTAAACGGCGGAGCAGTTGCGCTCGGCCACCCGTTGGGCTGTTCAGGGGCCAGAATTATGACTACTCTAAATTCGGTTTTGGACCAGAATAACGGAGCAATTGGTGTTGCTGGTATTTGCAATGGTGGTGGTGGAGCTTCTGCCATAGTATTGGAGAAAGTCTAATTCGATAAAACCGACATAATTGAGATAATTTATTAAACACATGAAATATTGCCTGCTAATCATCAATGCAGTTCTGCTAGCATACGGAGGTAATAGTCAGTCGAAAATCGTTACCTACTATGATTACCCCGAAGGGGCAAAGAATGAGGAGTTTTATGTCCTGAACCATGACAGTAGTAAAGTTCATGGGGATTATATTAAGTATGCACCAACTGGTGAGACGATAGTACGGGGGCAATACAATCAGGGTAAGAGAGCCGGTTGGTTCGAAAACTATTACGAGGACGGCTCTCTCCAACGAAAGACCCAATATTTAAATGGCATCCGACAGGGCGAAACATTAGTATATGACAGGGATGGTTCATTAATGCAGATAGCAACCTTCGTGAACGATACTATTGTGGGTAATCTCATGGTATTCTACCCCAGTGGAGCTTTGAAAAGTAAATCCGTATTCGTACAAGGCAAGCCGGAGGGTTTGGTTTATTATTATTACGAGGACAGTACTCTTCAGGAAGAAATACCTTATAAAAAGGGTAAACCTAATGGTGTGAGTAAAAGCTATTACCCAGACGCAACACTTAAGTCTGAAGGCAATTATGAAGAGGGCCGGCAAGAAGGCTTCTTTAAAACCTACTACCCAAGTGGACAACTGGAAACCGAGGCCTATAAAGTGCATGGACTGCAAAATGGTAATTACAAACACTATTACGAGGATGGTCGGATAATGCTAGAAGGAGAATATCTCGGAGGTCAACTTAATGGACCTGTAGTATCTTATTATGCTTCTAGTCAAAAACGACAGGAGTTTTTCTACAAGGAAGGCTTTCGATCGGGTCGGAATTTGACTTACTATGAGAATGGCCAGGTAGCAACAGCCATTAATTATTCTGATGAAGAGAAAAATCGTAAAATCCGGGAATTCAGTGAGTCCGGTAAACTAATGGCTGAAAAAGAATTCAAGGATGGAATGGAAACCGGTCCCTGGAAATATTTCAACATCAGTGAAATTCTGGTTAAAGAGGAAAAGTATGAAAAAGGTAAACTTGAAGGTAAAGTAACCACCTATGCTGATGACGGTGAACTTTCACTGGTGCAGGAGTATAAAAAAGGGAAAATCCATGGAACTACGACTAAATATTACCCTAATAGCAGGGTAGAATATGTCATGGAATATGCATTTGATCGTAGAGAAGGAAAGTTCAAAAAATATCATATAAACGGAAATTTGGCCGAGCAAGGGCAATATAGAAAAGACGAGATCGACGGGAACTGGAAATACTTTGATGAAGCCAAAAATTTGGTCCAGGAAGCTACCTACAAATTAGGTAGATTGATTAAAGAGGAGACTTATTAAATTGGTTCTACCACGAATTTAGTGGAGGTTTTTAATACTACCACCCTGAGAAAATTTGTTCTAGGTGATATTCATGGCGCTTTCAGAGCACTACTGCAGTGCCTTGAAAGGAGTCGATTCAATTTATCCAAAGATCTCCTCATTTTTCTTGGCGATGTTTGTGATCGTGGACCTGAAACAGTAGCGTGTATTGATCAACTACTCAAGACAGATCACCTTATTGCTCTTGTGGGAAATCACGACCTCTGGGCTAAAGATTGGTTGGCAGGAAATACCTATGCTGAGGAAGTGTGGTTTCAAAACGGAGGGCATGCCACATATGAATCGTATACGAAAAATTCCAATTTTAAAGAGATACGGGAACGTCATCTAATAGAGTACTATAGTAAACTCCTACCTTACTACAAGGACGATGCAAACCGTGTTTTTGTCCATGCTGGTTTCGACCTGGATTCATCTATCGAACAAACTACCGACCCGGATAAATACTTTTGGGATAGGCAGTTATTCAAATCGGCTATACATTATCACCCCATGAAAAAAACCTTCCCGGAAGGTGATCCTTATAGCGAAATCTATATCGGACATTCACCAACTCACCGGCTCGCCCCTCATTTTGATGGGTCAAAACCTATTAAATTTTGTAACGTATGGTGCATGGACCAGGGTGCAGGATGGGGACACAAATTATCTATGATGAATATTGAAACGAAAGAGGTGTTTCAATCGGACAAAGTAGATCAGCTCTATAGTTAGGGCACAGCCGTGTAATGACCATGTATACACAACCATTTACCTCCTTCTTTCACAAAAATTCTGGTTGATTTACCACGTGAACTAAATCTCTCACCGCTGGTTATACCAGTGTCAGTCCAGTAGTAAGTAATCCATGCCGTATTGCCACGGACTGTTACTTTCGGCTGGTGCATCTCCGTATGTATTCCTTCAGACCTGGAAATCCAGTCCGTTATTCCCTCAATTTCAATTCTTTTTCCTTCGGCCAGGTACATATCATTCTCACCGAAACTGCTGAAATCCGGATGAATGAATCCCGAATAAGTACTTATCCCGCATTATTCATAGGCCACCAATTTTGGGATTAATAATGGGTTGCTAACTATTTTTGATTGGAGTGTATGTATTAATTTGAAGATCAACCAGGTTTCTGGATTTCAAAGGATATTAGAGCGTTTTTTTGTTAGAATTTTTCAATTTTCAGTCAAAGCTCTATTGTGTTCTTATGGAAGAACATTTTTTTGATTAAACTAAACTGTTTAACTGATCGGTCAGTTCACCGTAAGCAAATCGCCCAGCAGGTATTGATATCTAAAGGCTCTTGAGAATTGTATTGTCAATGATCTTTTCCTTTCTTTCAGGCACGCCCAACCTTCATCAGGTAAAGCCGGATATTGTCCACTTGCCATCGTTTAGCAAAGTGGTGTTTTGTTTTGGCAATTAATAATTTAATCTGCCGGAACATTTCATAACAGAGGGTAGCGATGATTAAACGCATGAAATTGGCCCAGTAGCGATGACAGGAAAGCCGGTCGGAATAAGTCATGTTTTTGAGTTCCTTTATTCGATTTTCACTGGCATCACCTCGCTTGACATAAAAATCAAAGTAAATCTGTTGAGCGGTCATCGCTTCAAAGTTGCTCACAAAGTAACGGACATTCATTCCTTTTCCGGTAGACTCCACTTTGGCGTACAGCTTTTCAGAACGATCCCAGCTTTTGGCCTGGTAAGTAAACGGGCCAACAAACTCTTGATGTTTGATGATTTTTGAAGCATATTCCTTTTTTACTTCAATGATAGTCTGTTTGGTAAAAGTCTTTAAAACTTCATTACTACTAATACCTAAACAAAATTGAAGGTCAAACTGCTTAGCTATCCGATAAAAAGATGCTCCTGAAAAGCCACTATCCGCTCGAATAAGGATCTTTACTGAGGGCAGTTTTTTTCTGATTTTAATGACAATCCTTTTCAATAAGGCCACAAACCATTTGTTGGAGTGACAATTGCCCGGACGTAGTACTGGTAAAATGACCTGACCGGTGTTCCCGTCCTTAAAGAACAACTCATGGTACATAGTCTGTCCATAATAGCCATTATACAAACTGAGTTGTTGGGATCCATGAGTAGGGTCATCGGTACCATCTACATCAATGATGATTTGACCAGTCTTCTCTTTCAACTCCTCTACATAACGGTCTACAAACCATTGACTCATCTGGTAGATCAGACTCCGATCGGCCTTGTTTTCAAATCGACTTAAAGTAGGCTGGGAACATAATCCGCTATCTAGTACTTTACGGATCACCGGATCCTCTCGGAGTTTTTGTTCGTCATTGCAATCCTGATAGCCCTGCATCATTAAAAACACCCGTTGGTGAAGCATTTCTTCATAAGTGTATTCGATAAAAAAGGGGTTTCGATAGTCAGGAATCAGTGCGGCGAAGCTTTTTAATAGACCAGTCTTTCTCTCTACTTTTTCACTTAACAATATCGCTCCGTCTGAGCTAATCGCTGATGCTGAAAAATCAAATTTAAAAGCTTGTTTTCCTCGATAAAATACGGTATCTTTTTCCTTATATTCAGGCATAAATTAATTGCTTATTTTGTTGTCTAACTATCTCAATATAAGCAATTTATGCCTGTTTTTTATTGTCTACTATGAATTTTTCGGGTTAAGGGCACCTAAGAGTGAATGGCAGTCCCACAGAGCAATTAAGTTGATTTAAATAAAATCCCTCATTCGTACTAAGTGACCCCTCCCCAATTTCCAGCTCATCCCCTCCAAAACAATACAATTATGATTGCCACCTTAAGTAAGAGATTGTTGAAAATTGGTGCTACTGATTCTATCGAAATAAACAGAAGACTCTACTGATGTCTTCAGCGTGTCGGATTCTAGGATGCAAAGAATCTTGTTCCATAGAAGTCAGTGTCATTCACCCACACCATAATACAATAAGTTTTGCAATACCAGACCAACGGAACATTAGTATCAATGATACCGTCGTGACAAGTCCGGTGAATTTTTGAAGAATTTCCACGGGAGAAGAGCTGAATATTTGTGTCAATTGGTGTTAGCATGGATGAAGTCCTAGTCTGTAAGACGCTCCAGGATAAATCCGGTAGCCAATTCAAAGTTTAGGTACAATTGTAGGTTTCAGTAACGCTACATCAAAAACAGCCTTTCAATACTTCAACAATAGACAGGCTCCTTTCTGACATCATTTAGTTGCGTATAGAATAACATAAACCTTTCTATCTCTTTCAATTTATTCATCATCCGGCTCGAAGTGACCCCATTGTTTATAACTCCCCAATGCATTTTGAAATGTTATTTTTAATTGTCTGAACGATTGTGTATTGAATAGCTGCTTCGTAAATCGGCACCGGAGATTACCTTGCCATTTTCAATTAGCTGAACTTTTAATTGTAATCGAAATCAAATCTTGCCGTTGACCTGACCACCTCTGATGTCACCAACAAAGTGGTAAAGATTAAAGCAATTGAGAGCATGAATAAGCTTCTTCATTGGCGACCAGGCCAGATAGAAAAAAAACAATTTGCTAACCGAAATTGTATTGAGTCGGATGAATATTATCTTCCTAAGTAGAATATGCCAAGTGTGCAAGGTTTCGTCTCCACTAATGTCTTTAAGGATCTCGAATCGTTTCATTTGATGATTCATAATACGATCAAAAATAGAAATATAATCTAATTATATTGGGCGATTATGACGTCCAAAAATGTAACAAATAACTCCGGTGAAATTGGAGCTTACATGACAACGGCCCTTGTAGTAGGAAATATGATCGGATCGGGTATTTTCCTACTTCCCGCTTCACTGGCTGCGTTTGGTGGGATCAGCATCTTGGGTTGGATGCTGTCAGGACTAGGGGCCATAGTTATGGCTCTGGTATTTAGTCGACTGAGCAAACTCTTACCGAAAACGGGAGGACCTTATGCTTATGCCCGGGAAGGTTATGGTGACTTTTTAGGATTTCTGGTCGGCTGGGGATACTGGATATCAGTGTTATGTTCTAATGCAGCAATTGCTGTAGCATTTTCAGGATACCTCACCGTATTTATCCCAGCGATGGAGGGTAATAATTTTGCATTAGCATCAGTTGCAATTGCTGCTATCTGGTTTCTGACATGGCTGAATTCCCGAAGTGTTAAGAACGGAGGTGAAATGCAGCTTGCTACTACGATCTTGAAAGTACTACCATTAGTTGCAATTAGTGTCATGGGATTGTTTTTCTTTAATCTCGACCACTTCACACCATTCAATCTTAGTGGAGAGTCAGACTTGAAGGCTATTGCAGCTACAGTTACGCTTACATTTTTTCGCTTACCTGGGTATTGAATGCGGTACTATTCCCGCTGGCAACATCAGGGATCCTAAGCGAACCATCCCCAGGGCCACAATGGTAGGAACAATCATGACAATATCGATATATATATGATTAGTAGCGTTTCCATTATGGGCCTGGTACCTCCCGATGAACTGTTATTATCTTCGGCTCCATTTGCGGATGCTGCTGAAACCGTTTGGGGGAGATCTGGGAAATACCTCGTGGGATTTGGAGCATTGATTTCAACCTTCGGCGCTCTAAACGGCTGGCTTCTTATCCAGGGCCAAATGCCATTTGCCATGGCAAAAGATAATTTACTTCCCCCGGTATTTATGAAGCTGTCAAAAAGGAATTTTCCCGTTGCAGGAATGGTGATTTCAAGCTTGATTGTAACATTTATAGTATTCTCCAATTTTACCAAAGGACTCGTCGGGATGTTTACTTTCCTGATTTTACTTAGCACTTTTACTTCGCTTATCGCATACGTGTTTTCATCAATGGCTGAAGTTTTGATCCTCATAAAAACGAAACCGATAGACTGGAAAAAGCGAATACTTGGTGCTTTTTCCCTAAGCATACCGGCTTTCGGATTTTCATTGTGGGCCATCTTTGGATCAGGGCAGGAAATTGTTTTCTATGGATTTATCGCCTTAATGCTGGGAACCCCATTTTACGTTTGGTCGAAAATTATAAAAGAAGAAATTTTAATATGGAAATGAATAGGACATATCAATCTGAGTATGGTTTACTGAAGTCTATTATTTTAAAAAGACCCAAAGAGGCGTTCATAAATGAAGCTCTTCTCTCCACCCAGTGGAAACAGTTGAGTTATCTTGCAAAACCCAATCTGTCTGTTGCCGATTCGGAGTATGAAGCTTTTGTCAAAGCCATCTCAAATACCTGCGGAGTTATTCATTTTATAGATTTGGATGAAAAATCGAGTCTTGATTCAATTTATGTTAGGGATGCATCTATTACAACAGATAAGGGTGTGATTATTTGCAATATGGGAAAACAGGCCAGGCTTCCTGAACCTCAAGCTCAGAAAAAATTCTTCGAGCAAAATGGCATTCCAATTCTTGGTGCGGTCAGTGCCCCCGGGACGATCGAAGGCGGTGATGTAGTTTGGATCGACCAGAATACCTTGGCAATTGGAAGAGGGTATCGAACTAACGATGAGGGTATAAGGCAAATCAAGGAATTTCTTTATGGATTGGCTGAGGTCGTGGAAGTCCACCTGCCACATTACAAAGGACCCACAGATGTATTTCATCTGATGTCCACGTTCAGTCCTGTTGATCAAGACCTTGCAGCGGTATATTCACCTTTGATGTCAGTTCCATTCAGGGAACAGAAATCCTAAAAAGTCACCATAAACCTTTCCGGGAAAGCAATTTGATATTGCTGAAGGGTATCCACACCAAGAAGATTTCTTCGTTGACCTTGATGTCTACCCTGATAGTCAGCGGGTGATGGCCGAATTATACAAACTGTATAATGTCTACGTAGTATCTGCGGCCATGGAATATCCCTTTTCATTGAAACCAAAAAGAGACTGGTTAGCTCCCCACTTTCCATTCATTCATTGGAAGAGAATCGTCCTCTGTGGGGATAAAAAAAATCTTATCAAAACAGATTACCTTATTGATGACCATCCTTATAATTTGGAAACATTTTCAGGACATCCTATCCTCTATACGGCCCTGCACAATCATAATGAAAGCCGATTTGAGCGACTGAATGACTGGAATGAAATTGCTGACAGATTTCTTTAAATAAATTTATAACCAGTAGTGTCCGGTAAAAATAAGAAAGCCATTCAAATTGCTACGATTTGATAAATAGGGGCAATAAATAGGCATTATCACAAAAGCAGGCCCATGTTGATTTATTTAAGTTGGGAACAATGAAGGTTGGCGTTGTTGATTGTTTTTGATTAAGGTTTTATCTGGGTCATTAAGGAAGTCAAACAATGAGATATAGGCCATCAGATGGAACCTGACAAGGGCTACCATATTTGAATAGGCCCATTTTCTTTTCAATTGCCTTTTGACTACCTCTAACAATAGCATGGCAATCATAGAAGTCCATAATTGAATTTCAATGGCGTTGACATTATCGCCTAAGAAAATATTTGACTGGAAAGTTCTGTTTTAGTTTTTTAAACAGGAGTTCAATTTGCCAGCGATATTTATAAATCAATGCAATAGAGCCTGCATCAATTTGCATATCGTTAGTAACAAAAATGAATAATCGTTGGTATTTATCATCCCAGTAGGCAACCCTTCGCTGTAAATGATCATATTTTTTGCCTTCTACTGAATACTGGACAGTTATTTTTTCATCCTTGATGACTCCCTGGTCAACATGGTCGGGGATATCAAACTCCTCGATGGGTTGGTATAAAGCATTATCTCTCATCCGGGTGATGTAGTGGACACCAGTTTTGCTCCAAAGCTGGTATTGGTAATAGTCAACATACCCTTTGTCCATCACTATGTAAGACCCTTCTGGTAAGTTTATATGCTGTAAGAAAGTGTGATCGTGTGCTGTGGCCGCGCAGTAAACCTGACCAAACAAGGCATCAACTCAATGGCATGCACCAGGGTGTGGGCTTTGATCCCTCCCTTGCTACGGCCATCCCTTCGGGGCCTACCGGCCACCTTCAAAATGTCTTTGAACAAAGAGAAAACAGTTGAATCCACTATGTAAAAGCTGCTTGAACAGTTCTAATTCTATTCGGCTGTCCGATAAAACATGATGCCACTTTCGATAAAGGTCCATATAAATCTCCCTGAACACTTCACTGCTCCTTCTTTTGTTACTATCAGAAAGGGTTGATCGACGACAACTCCGTATTAAACCCAGGGTGCCGAAGTTTCCCCTCACTGGCCAAAAAGACCTGTTGTAAGCTCTCGAAGTGCTGTGGCCCCACATAATGTGCTGTACAGCATGGTCACCAAATGATCCCATGTCTTAAAATATTTGCTATATCGATCTGATTGGCGCTTTTTAGCTATACGAGAAACTGAGCTTTTATCAATCAGTGAAAGAAGTTGTGCCAGGATCGGCTGTCCGGTAAAGTTTGTACTTTTATTCATGCGTTGTTTTTCTTGGTCGGACTTGAAAAACTAAGGCATTGGCAGGTAAGTTTCCCTACCTGCCCCTTTTTTTAAACTCTTTACCGGACACTACTGATTTATAATTAATTAAATCTAATATATGGATTGCTTTTATTATTAATCAGTAGTGTCCGGTAAAAATAAGAAAGCCATTCAAATTGCTACGATTTGATAAATAGGGGCGATAAATAGGCATTATCACAAAAGCAGGCCCATGTTGATTTATTTAAGTTGGGAACAATGAAGGTTGGCGTTGTTGATTGTTTTTGATTAAGGTTTTATCTGGGTCATTAAGGAAGTCAAACAATGAGATATAGGCCATCAGATGGAACCTGACAAGGGCTACCATATTTGAATAGGCCCATTTTCTTTTCATTGCCTTTTGACTACCTCTAACAATAGCATGGCAATCATAGAAGTCCATAATTGAATTTCAATGGCGTTGACATTATCGCCTAAGAAATATTTGACTGGAAAGTTCTGTTTTAGTTTTTTAAACAGGAGTTCAATTTGCCAGCGATATTTATAAATCAATGCAATAGAGCCTGCATCAATTTGCATATCGTTAGTAACAAAAATGAATAATCGTTGGTATTTATAGCTAAGTTCTAAATAACACAGCAATTATTATTATCTTCGCTATATGATATCAAGTCAAGAGATCAAAAATTTATTTGCACAATTGCCGATAAGTTCCCAAACCGAATTGTTGGATGAGTTGCTCCAGGAGCAGGAATTACAAGGCAAAGTATTGATTGCCGCTCAACAACAAATAGCAGAGAAAAGAAAGAAGAAACCCTGTCCAAATTGCACAAGCGAGAAGGTATATAAGAGGGGCAGACAAAAAGGTGTGCAGATGTATCAGTGCAATGAATGTAAAAGATGGTACAGTGAAACAACAGGGACACCTTTGTATGACATCAAGCTTAAATCAAAATGGCAATCTTATCTGCGCTGCATGGAGCAGGGCATGCCGATAAAAAAGATAGCAAAACAAATCGGAATAAGCATCCAGACAAGCTTCGACTGGCGGCATAAGATATTGAGTTCACTAAATGAGTTTGTTCCCGAACAGTTATCCTCGGAAGTAGAATGTGATGAATTGGAACTGGCACTTAACAACAAGGGCAGTCGAAATTTAGATAGGGCAGCAAGAAAGAGGGGAAACGATTTCATACGGAATATGGGAAAGGAAGAGGTCACAGTTGTCCAGGTAGTAACAGCGGTTGAACGCAAGGGGGAGAGGTACCTTAAAGCTGTTGCATCAAAACGGCTGAGCAAAGAAGAAATTTCAAAGGCATTGGATGGGAAGTTGGCCTACGGTGCAACCTTGATTACAGATAAGCACCCTTCTTATAAGGCTTTTGCCAAAGACAACCCCTCCATAAAGCACAAAGCGCTATTGGCCAAAGATCATGTGGATAGAGATGATAAAACAATCCATCTGCAAAAAGTAAACAATGTTCACACTCAACTTAGGACATTCTTACGCCCATTCAATGGTGTCAGTTCCAAATATTTGCAAAACTACCTGAATTGGTATGCTTATGCTGACCGAATAAGAGAGAGTAAAACAACTTTGAAACAATGGTTTCTGACTATGCTATTAACGGATCAAGCCTATCATCTGTATGAGCTATTTAAACAAAATGCTGTTATAATTAGAACTTAGCTGTATTTATCATCCCAATAGGCAATCCTTCGCTGTAAATGATCATATTTTTTGCCTTCTACTGAATACTGGACAGTTATTTTTTCATCCTTGATGACTCCCTGGTCAACATGGTCGGGGATATCAAACTCCTCGATGGGTTGGTATAAAGCATTATCTCTCATCCTGGTGATGTAGTGGACACCAGTTTTGCTCCATAGTTGGTATTGGTAATAGTCAACCATACCCTTTGTCCCATCACTATGTAAGACCCTTCTGGTAAGTTTAGATATTGTAAGAAAGTGTGATCGTGTGTTGTGGCCGCAGTAAACCTGACCAAACAAGGCATCAACTCAATGGCATGCACCAGGGTGTGGGCTTTGATCCCTCCCTTGCTACGGCCATCCCTTCGGGGCCTACCGGCCACCTTCAAAATGTCTTTGAACAAAGAGAAAACAGTTGAATCCACTATGTAAAGCTGCTTGAACAGTTCTAATTCTATTCGGCTGTCCGATAAAACATGGTGCCACTTTCGATAAAGGTCCATATAAATCTCCCTGAACACTTCACTGCTCCTTCTTTTGTTACTTTCAGAAAGGGTTGATCGACGACAACTCCGTATTAAACCCAGGTGCCGAAGTTTCCCCTCACTGGCCAAAAAGACCTGTTGTAAGCTCTCGAAGTGCTGTGGCCCCACATAATGTGCTGTACAGCATGGTCACCAAATGATCCCATGTCTTAAAATATTTGCTATATCGATCTGATTGGCGCTTTTTAGCTATACGAGAAACTGAGCTTTTATCAATCAGTGAAAGAAGTTGTGCCAGGATCGGCTGTCCGGTAAAGTTTGTACTTTTATTCATGCGTTGTTTTTCTTGGTCGGACTTGAAAAACTAAGGCATTGGCAGGTAGGTTTCCCTACCTGCCCCTTTTTTTAAACTCTTTACCGGACACTACTGATTTATAACTATGGATCAATGGTACATACCAATTACTATCCTGCCCGGCATTTGCCTAATAATTTTATCTACTTCAAACCTTTTAATCGCATTGAACGATGAGATCTTTAAGCTATGCCGAGACCACACACCTATCGAAATAGTTCAGAAAAAGATTGAACAATTGGAGAGGCTATCCAAAGCTATGGTCTTGCTTTATGTGGCTTCAGCATTGATGGTGCTTTCAGGGATTGTATCTGCCTTCGGTCTGACAATTGGCTCAATCAATCTGGGATTCATCAGTATGATCTCTGGAGTGATTTTAACCTTGGTAGGTCTATTTTTACTTATTTTATACGCTACTCATGCTGTCACCAATCGAAAAAACAGCACGAGATGTTCCTGATAGATAGAAAGATGGTCGAATAAAATTAGTGTTTCGAGCACTCTGTCTACAGTAACAATCGCAATATAGATTTGATTATTTTTGTCATCCGAGGTTTTGCCACTAAATTGAGTGGCATTCAACTTGTTAAGAAGGGTATTGATAAATGAGTATTGTACAAGAAATAAGATCGACATTAAGCTCACTAGAAAGTCCTAAAAAAGCTGCTGCCCTTCAAAAGCACTTCAAAGCTGATCCCGGACAATATGCCGCAGGAGATAAATTCCTAGGAATTGATATGGCAAACCAAAGAACAATCGCCAAAGAAAACTTCGGGAGTGTTTCTTTCGATGAGCTTTCA
>CAXXNX010000064.1:0-68579 GCA_963664285.2 Cyclobacteriaceae bacterium | reverse complement strand
CAAATTCCTCATAAGACTTTCCAGTATAGTGATAACCAGACGGAACCTGGTAGACGTTTTGTGCTATGATCTTCACTTCACTAGAAGAATTAACTGCCACGCTTATAGCCTCATCCAATGCGCTGGAAGAGTAATCTGAGAAGTCAATGGGAACCAGGATTGTTCTAATAGACTCTTTAACACCTTGTGGAACAATGAGTAGTGAACACCCTGCTCTTCGAGCAAGTCGATGTATTACTATGCCACCGCCTTTCTTCTCTTTTTTCCGTCCGACCATCACAAGATCTATATCATCATCTTCAATCAACTTCATGAAAATCTTGGTCGGTTGACCCTTTTCTACCAGGTGGTGGATCTCCAGGTCTCTTCTGCACTCGAAATGATCGGATGCCACTTGCTCCATTGCCATTTCCGATCTTCTATTCCTTTTTGGAGCAGGTCTGGAAATTCTTTAAGAAGCTCATCGGGCAAACTAAAATCACGAATGACATTAATAAAGTAAATTTTCCTGGTATGAGATACATTACATATATAAGCAGCAGCCTTGACTAAATCAATGTCCATGTCACTTTGATCAAGACCTATTAATATTTTATCTAATTTGTACATCGCTATAAATCAAACATTAGGGAAATTTAGTAGATTTAACAGATCATATCAATCAACCAAATAATCCAACCTATTATTAGAATACGCAAAATTATAATTCATTATTGAGATGATTTAAGACTTAAAACAAGAATATATTCGGTTTTAAAAAGATGCAATGACGTCACTTAATCTTTCAACTTGTTCCTTGGAGTGTGTCGGAAAATTAGAAAAGCGCAAATGTTTTGTTTTGTAAGATCCATACCCTCCTCCAATAACAAACCCATACTCATACAGTTTATCTATAATCGATTCATTTTTCTTTTCACACTTGGCCACAGTTACGGTTTCGGACCGAATAGCAGGGTCTTCAACAAAATGTGTCAACCAATCACGGTCTTCAATCACCTGGCTCAAAACCGCAGCTTTGTATTTCGATTCTCGACGAATCATATCCATACCTTTGGTCAGCATATCTTCCACTACTTTTCCCAATAAATAAATATTCAAAATATTGGGAGTTTCAATCGTCTGATTTTCCTGACCTTTTTTATGCAAAGATAGCAATGAACGGTGAGTAACATTCAACTCTCCCTTTCCGTCCAATTCAGCAGCTTTGTCTAAACATCTCGGTCCAACTATCCACACACCCAAGCCAGCCGGTAGGCCGAAACATTTCTGAACTGAGAAATAAACCGTATCAACTTGACTGAAATCCAGCTCAGGAACAGGAAGTGAGCTCACTCCATCAATCGCTATTAGTACATCAGGGTTGGCTAATCTTAACTTCTTAAGATAATTTGGTGGGTATGCCACACCTGTACTGGTCTCATTCAAAGTAATCCCTAAAAGCTCCGCACTTGTAGGAATTTTAAACGATGCAGGATTGGCACAAGAACCATCAGGTGATTCGTAAAGGCCATTTAACTTCCCCAGCAAACCCGCAAACTCCCAAAATCTCCTGGAGAAGGCACCGTTTACCAGATGATAACTCTCCTTACTAACACAGTTTCTAATAATGTACTCCCAAACTTCGGTTGCAGAGGAAGTAAAAAATACACTATAATCTTCCGGCAGATTAAAAAGTTGCTTCAAGCCAGATGTGGTCCCTTTATAGATGTCTTTAAATTGTTGGCTCCGATGTGATATGGAAGGTATTTGCTCCCTCAGCGCATTCCGTAAATGTCCTTCAACTGTGAAATACAACTCTGTAGGTCCGGGTGTAAAATAGATCTTCTTAGACATTCACTCTGATAAATCAAGGTGCGAAGTTATAACTGATTTAGATGAACATGATGGCCAAATCCGGAAAAATATTCAACTTCTTATTCCTGGGTGGCTTAGTTGATTTCTTAGTGAAAATATGCATAGATTTGTTTCTTATTAAGTTTAAGAACTGAGTTCGCAATAAATCGGATGGTGTTTTTAAACCTAACAGTTTAATTATACCGGGTACGGCTTCCATCGAAACCGGGCCTCAACCATGACTAGTAATAGTCTTGGTCCATCAGGGTTACCTTGAAGGTTAACAGTGGAAGGTTGAGATTGGGAAAACGGCCCAAATCTTGTTTTTATGAGGTTTATTAACCTCTCCGACCGCGAGCTTTAAAGCTTTCAGATTCGTCTGAAAGCTTTTTTTTACATTGTCAAAATGAGTGAAACTGTCAATATACCGTCAGGTGATTTCCCAATCAGTGCATGTTGGAATGTTGCTCAGTCACCAGTAGCTCAAATTGTTCTAGCACATGGCGCCGGCGCCGGAATGGAACATTCGTTTATGGCTAATTTGGCCAATCAATTGTGTACCTCGGGTGTCTCTGTCCTGAGATTCAATTTTCCTTATATTGATCAGGATCGCAGGTCGCCTGACTCTCCCAAAAAGGCGCAAAAGGCCATTGTCGAAGTGGCGAAGTTCGCCGGCAATTCTTATCCTGACTTGCCATTGTTTGTTGGAGGTAAATCTTACGGAGGTAGAATGGCTTCCCATTGCTCAGCGCAGAATTCAATGGGTCCAACAAAGGGGCTGATTTTCTTTGGTTTTCCACTACATGCCCCGGGTCGGGATTCAATAGACCGGGCCGACCATTTGAGTGAAGTCGCAATTCCTATGCTTTTTTTACAGGGAACTAATGACAAACTCGCCAATATTGACCTTATTACCAAAGTATGCTCTCAACTCAGTCACAAAGCTCATTTGGAGACTTTTGAATATGCAGACCATTCTTTTAAGGTACCAAAGAAAATCGGGTTGAATCAAGATCAAATGATAGCTCTACTTGCTGGCAAATCCAAGTCCTGGATTGAATCACTTATTTAAAATACTATTTAGATCTGCGGGAGAATAATTCACCGATTTCATGGTTTTATGATCATCTTTTCGGTACACAAGATACAAACCATCTTTTTCCTGATAAAAGCAGTCAATGCCATCTTTCTCTCTATAATGTGCGATTGTAGCTTCGGCCTCTTCAATGGATCTGCAGGCCTTACTCATGTTTGATCGCTGTACTTCATTGAACAATTCACTAAACTTATCACCCAATCCGAATTCCAATATTGCTCCCGAAAGGACATATTGAATATCACATAATGCATCCGATATCTCTACCAGGTCATTGTCTTTAATTGCCTCCTCAAGTTCCTGTAGTTCTTCCACAATAAGGTTAACTCTCAAGCGGCATCGTTGCTCCGCCGGTATTTGCGGTGTATCCAATATTGGATGTTGAAAAGTTTTATGAAATTCAGAGACGTGATTTAGAGCTTTGGCTTCTTCCATAAGTACTTATTAATTTCAACCTGTTGTGTGAATTAGAAATAATATTTATAAATAATAGATTCTGAGTTACTTAAATAAGCGTCGAGTATCGTATTTTTGACTTAATTCACTCCCCTGGATTGAAGCCTATTCCCCTGATTTACAAAACTTTAACACACCTCGATCTCCTCCATGCTACCAATGAAGATCCAGCGTAAGCGTCGATGAGGAGTTTATTTAGTTCTCCACACAACGATTTAATTTCAATTCAATTTTGATGCCGCAAGTATAATGATAAATGATACACCAAAACCACACGACGTTACATTCAAGAATAAATAAACTCTTATATTCGTTTTGCGACAGACCTCTTCTAATACTAAATACCATGACTGACCACTATCAGAGGGCCTGGGCTTTGAGTCGAATGAGTCAGGAACTACTTTTATGATCGTTCTCAAAAACTACAAACCGGATCTAATTACTCAATCGGAAGAAAAAATATAAGGCTCAACATTAGAGATGCTTTGCAGGCGTCTTACTTTTGCAGCTTAATTTTTGATATGGAGAGGTTTGATGTCTTAATTGTGGGTGCCGGACCCATCGGTTTAGCTTGCGGTATTGAGGCTAAAAAAGCAGGATTGAGTTATGTAATAATAGACAAGGGTTGTCTGGTCAACTCGTTGTATAATTATCCTTACAATATGACTTTTTTCTCTACTTCCGATAGGTTAGAAATAGGAAATGTTCCATTCATTTCACATGGAGGAAAACCGAATCGATCTGAGTCCCTCGAATACTATCGACGAGTGGCATTTTCATGGCAACTAAATACACGGTTATATGAAAAAGTGGAGCAAGTAGATAGAAACAATGATTGGTATATCACGAAAACTTCAGAAGGTGAGTACCAAACACAGTCCATTATTATCGCCACCGGGTTTTATGACCTACCCTATCTTTTGCATGTTAAAGGCGAAGACTTACCTAAAGTTAGACACTACTATGATGAGCCCCACCCCTATTTTGGAATGAAAATAGCAGTAGTTGGAGCCGCCAATTCTGCAGTCGATGTAGCATTAGAGACCTACCGCAAAGGCGCCGAAGTAACTATGGTAATCAGGGAGTCAGAACTCAGATCGAGCGTCAAGTATTGGGTGAAGCCTGACATCGAAAACAGGATCAAAGAGGGTTCAATTAAAGTCTACTTCAACTCAAACATTGCAGAGATCCGTAAAGATGAAATTGACATTCAAACTCCTGATAGATCCCTAACACTTAAAAATGATTTTGTACTGGCAATGACCGGCTATCAACCGAATTTTCAATTCCTAATGGATATCGGTATCAAAATCGGTGATGATGAATTGAGTACCCCGGCTTACAATCCTGAAACCCAAGAGACGAATGTACCTAATGTGTACCTTGCCGGGGTGATCTGTGGTGGACTAAAAACCAATAAGTGGTTTATTGAAAACTCGAGGGTTCATGCGGAAGTTATCATTCAGGATTTAGCGAAAAAACTAATGGTTCCTTCAGACTAGTGTGTCAATTACTAAATTGGTTTACTAAATTTTGCTACTATTTTTTCTTTATTCAAGACGGAATTTGAAATCATAGCATCGTTACGGTTGAAAATTTCAACGTAGTAGAAAGGAAGAAGAGTGGTAAAAATAGTGAATGAATTTAGTAATTGACACACTATTCCTCCACCTTGTCTTGCATGCGCCTACGTTCATGTTCATTGAGATAGATTTTTCTCATCCGAATTGACTTGGGTGTAACCTCAACGTACTCATCTTTTTGAATATATTCCAATGCCTCTTCGAGGGAAAACTTTCTCTTGGGTGCGATCTTGACGCTATCATCCGTACCGGCAGCTCTCACGTTGCTCATTTTTTTCCCTTTTTGAACATTGACTATGATATCTCCACCTCTATTATTTTCTCCGATGACCTGACCCGTATACAATTCTTCTCCCGGATCAACAAAAAACACTCCTCTGTCCTGTAACTTATCTATCGAGTAGGGTGTACCTACACCATTTTTCAAGGATATAAGAGAGCCATTGTTTCTTCCCTGAATAGGTCCCTTGTAAGGCTGATAGTCAATGAAACGATGGCTCATCACTGCCTCTCCTGCCGTACTGTTAAGCATATTGGTTCGTATACCAATCAAACCACGAGAAGGTATTTCAAATTCCAGGTGCTGGATGTTACCCTTTGGCTCCATGATTCTTAGTTCACCTTTCCGCTGCGTAGCCATCTCAATTACCTTACCTGCATATTCATCAGGAACATCAACCACCAAAAGTTCTATAGGCTCGTGACGTATACCATCTATCTGTCTGAATATTACCTGGGGTTGACCCACCTGAAATTCATAACCCTCTCTCCTCATTGTCTCTATCAGGATCGACAAGTGCAAAACACCACGGCCAAAAACCATAAACTTGTCTTCGCTATTTGTCTCTTCTACCCGTAACGCGAGGTTTTTTTCCAACTCCTTAAAAAGTCGATCTCGCAGGTGTCTTGAAGTGACAAATTTTCCTTCTTTCCCAAAAAATGGTGAGTTATTTATGGTAAAGAGCATACTCATAGTAGGCTCATCAATAGGAATCCGGGACATTGCCTGTGGATGATCGATATCCGTAATAGTATCCCCGATTTCAAACCCTTCAATACCGGTAATAGCACAAATATCTCCTGCCTTCACCTCCTGCACCCTGAGTCTGCCCAAGCCCTGAAATACATTAAGCTCTTTAATCTTGGTGCGCTTTACCGAGCTATCATTCTTTACCAATCCCACCTGCTGACCCTCTTTCAAAGATCCTTGATAGACACGACCTATTGCAATGCGACCAACGAAAGATGAGTAATCCAAAGAAGTGACCTGGAATACCGGTTTACCTTCAGGGCTTGGCGCTTCTGGTATTACATCAATAATTGCATCCAGAATCGGTGTAATGTCTTTGCCCGGCTTTTGCCAATCCGTTCCCATCCATCCCTGCTTGGAAGAACCGTATATGGTCACGAAATCCAACTGGTCTTCGGACGCATCAAGATTAAACATCAAATCAAACACTTGTCCCTGCACTTCGTCTGGTCGGCAATTTTCTTTGTCCACTTTGTTGATCACTACTATTGGTTTCAAACCAAGGGATAAGGCCTTACTCAGTACAAAACGGGTTTGCGGCATGCATCCCTCGAACGCATCCACCAATAACAATACTCCATCGGCCATCTTAAGGACCCTTTCCACTTCTCCACCAAAATCGGCGTGACCAGGAGTATCAATGATATTGATCTTCACTCCTTTGTACTCGACAGCTATATTCTTAGCAAGAATGGTTATGCCACGTTCCCTCTCCAAGTCATTGCTATCAAGAATGAGCTCTCCTTTTTCTTGATTATCTCTAAGCAGGCTGGTGGCATGAATAATTTTATCCACAAGGGTGGTCTTCCCATGATCAACATGGGCAATAATGGCCACATTTCGGATACTTTGCATACGGCTATCAATTTTGCTGCAAAGGTAGTCGTTTAATTCCGATCTTTAACAGCAGTAAGAAGATGTTTCTATTTTGATTAATCACCTGGATTCTTTACAGTTTTACGACAACATTTAACTCATGAAAAAACTCCCACTTTTACTCTTACTTCTCCCCTTTCTTGTAAATGCGCAGCATACGGATGATATTAAAACACTTGATGCTTATGTGAAGCAAGGCATAAAAGAATGGAAAGTACCAGGTCTCTCTATTGCCGTAGTAAAAGATGGCAAAAAGCTCTTCAGTAAAGGTTATGGTGTCATTGATATTGAATCGAAAAATCCCGCTACCTCTTCATCACGATTTATGATTGGCTCCACTACCAAAGCCATGACCGCTCTGGCTCTAGCCATTCTTGTTGATGAAGAAAAGTTGGGTTGGGACGACAAGGTAATTGATCATTATCCTGAGTTTCAATTGTACGATGCCTACGTAACAAGAGATGTGACCATCATAGATTTATTATCCCACAGGGCCGGGCTCGGAAATGCAGATTTTCTCTGGTCCCTGAATGATATCTCTTCAGAAGAGATTGTTAGAAGGTTGAAGTACTTGAAGCCCTACTATCCCCTACGAGGAGATTACACATACCAAAACATCATGTACCTGGTAGCGGGGATGGTGATTGAGAAAGTGAGTGGTCAACCCTGGAAGGATTTTATCAAGGAACGCATCTTCGACCCATTGGGTATGAGCAATTCAAGAGCCATGTATTCAGGCCTGACTGGCGAATCTGATTTTGCCAGACCCCATTACCTCGTTGATGAAAAAGTGGAAATCATTCCATTCCTTTCGGCAGATAAAATCGGCCCTGCCGGTTCTGTATGGTCCACTTCTGATGACATGTCTAACTGGATGCTGATGCTGTTAGACAGTGGCCAGTTCAACAACCGCCAGATCATTTCCAAGGTCAGGATCAAAGAACTGTGGGATACTTATACCGTCATTCCACGAGGGCAATTCTATCCAACCAGGAAAGTGACCAAACCTAACTGGCCACCTATGGATTAGGTTGGTTCCAGCATGATTACAAGGGCTATCAGTTGCAATTTCATACAGGCAGCTTACCAGGATTAACAGCCATTATAGGCTTGATACCGGAATTAAATTTTGGGGTTTATGCCTTTGGAAACCTCGATCATGCAGAACTGCGATATGCGTTGATGTACAAGGCTATTGACCTGTTCCTTGATTTGGGTGACACCGATTGGAATAAGGAATTTCTCGTGTTGTATGGTGAACTTGATAAACAAAACAAAGAACTTCAAAAGGAGGGGCAATCCGGGCAAATAAAAGGCAACTCTCCCACCCTGGGATTAGCTGATTATACCGGAGCCTACAATGATAAGCTCCTTGGGCCATTAATCGTGACCTTGGATGGCAACAAGCTTAACCCGCATTATTCATAGGCCACCAATTTTGGGATTAATAATGGGTTGCTAACTATTTTTGATTGGAGTGTATGTATTAATTTGAAGATCAACCAGGTTTCTGGATTTCAAAGGACATTAGAGCGTTTTTTTGTTAGAATTTTTCAATTTTCAGTCAAAGCTCTATTGTGTTCTTATGGAAGAACATTTTTTTGATTAAACTAAACTGTTTAACTGATCGGTCAGTTCACCGTAAGCAAATCGCCCAGCAGGTATTGATATCTAAAGGCTCTTGAGAATTGTATTGTCAATGATCTTTTCCTTTCTTTCAGGCACGCCCTAACCTTCATCAGGTAAAGCCGGATATTGTCCACTTGCCATCGTTTAGCAAAGTGGTGTTTTGTTTTGGCAATTAATAATTTAATCTGCCGGAACATTTCATAACAGAGGGTAGCGATGATTAAACGCATGAAATTGGCCAGTAGCGATGACAGGAAAGCCGGTCGGAATAAGTCATGTTTTTGAGTTCCTTTATTCGATTTTCACTGGCATCACCTCGCTTGACATAAAAATCAAAGTAAATCTGTTGAGCGGTCATCGCTTCAAAGTTGCTCACAAAGTAACGGACATTCATTCCTTTTCCGGTAGACTCCACTTTGGCGTACAGCTTTTCAGAACGATCCCAGCTTTTGGCCTGGTAAGTAAACGGGCCAACAAACTCTTGATGTTTGATGATTTTTGAAGCATATTCCTTTTTCACTTCAATGATAGTCTGTTTGGTAAAAGTCTTTAAAACTTCATTACTACTAATACCTAAACAAAATTGAAGGTCAAACTGCTTAGCTATCCGATAAAAAGATGCTCCTGAAAAGCCACTATCCGCTCGAATAAGAATCTTTACTGAGGGCAGTTTTTTTCTGATTTTAATGACAATCCTTTTCAATAAGGCCACAAACCATTTGTTGGAGTGACAATTGCCCGGACGTAGTACTGGTAAAATGACCTGACCGGTGTTCCCGTCCTTAAAGAACAACTCATGGTACATAGTCTGTCCATAATAGCCATTATACAAACTGAGTTGTTGGGATCCATGAGTAGGGTCATCGGTACCATCTACATCAATGATGATTTGACCAGTCTTCTCTTTCAACTCCTCTACATAACGGTCTACAAACCATTGACTCATCTGGTAGATCAGACTCCGATCGGCCTTGTTTTCAAATCGACTTAACCCGAAAAATTCATAGTAGACAATAAAAAACAGGCATAAATTGCTTATATTGAGATAGTTAGACAACAAAATAAGCAATTAATTTATGCCTGAATATAAGGAAAAAGATACCGTATTTTATCGAGGAAAACAAGCTTTTAAATTTGATTTTTCAGCATCAGCGATTAGCTCAGACGGAGCGATATTGTTAAGTGAAAAAGTAGAGAGAAAGACTGGTCTATTAAAAAGCTTCGCCGCACTGATTCCTGACTATCGAAACCCCTTTTTTATCGAATACACTTATGAAGAAATGCTTCGCCAACGGGTGTTTTTAATGATGCAGGGCTATCAGGATTGCAATGACGAACAAAAACTCCGAGAGGATCCGGTGATCCGTAAAGTACTAGATAGCGGATTATGTTCCCAGCCTACTTTAAGTCGATTTGAAAACAAGGCCGATCGGAGTCTGATCTACCAGATGAGTCAATGGTTTGTAGACCGTTATGTAGAGGAGTTGAAAGAGAAGACTGGTCAAATCATCATTGATGTAGATGGTACCGATGACCCTACTCATGGATCCCAACAACTCAGTTTGTATAATGGCTATTATGGACAGACTATGTACCATGAGTTGTTCTTTAAGGACGGGAACACCGGTCAGGTCATTTTACCAGTACTACGTCCGGGCAATTGTCACTCCAACAAATGGTTTGTGGCCTTATTGAAAAGGATTGTCATTAAAATCAGAAAAAAACTGCCCTCAGTAAAGATCCTTATTCGAGCGGATAGTGGCTTTTCAGGAGCATCTTTTTATCGGATAGCTAAGCAGTTTGACCTTCAATTTTGTTTAGGTATTAGTAGTAATGAAGTTTTAAAGACTTTTACCAAACAGACTATCATTGAAGTGAAAAAGGAATATGCTTCAAAAATCATCAAACATCAAGAGTTTGTTGGCCCGTTTACTTACCAGGCCAAAAGCTGGGATCGTTCTGAAAAGCTGTACGCCAAAGTGGAGTCTACCGGAAAAGGAATGAATGTCCGTTACTTTGTGAGCAACTTTGAAGCGATGACCGCTCAACAGATTTACTTTGATTTTTATGTCAAGCGAGGTGATGCCAGTGAAAATCGAATAAAGGAACTCAAAAACATGACTTATTCCGACCGGCTTTCCTGTCATCGCTACTGGCCAATTTCATGCGTTTAATCATCGCTACCCTCTGTTATGAAATGTTCCGGCAGATTAAATTATTAATTGCCAAAACAAAACACCACTTTGCTAAACGATGGCAAGTGGACAATATCCGGCTTTACCTGATGAAGGTTAGGGCGTGCCTGAAAGAAAGGAAAAGATCATTGACAATACAATTCTCAAGAGCCTTTAGATATCAATACCTGCTGGGCGATTTGCTTACGGTGAACTGACCGATCAGTTAAACAGTTTAGTTTAATCAAAAAAATGTTCTTCCATAAGAACACAATAGAGCTTTGACTGAAAATTGAAAAATTCTAACAAAAAAACGCTCTAATGTCCTTTGAAATCCAGAAACCTGGTTGATCTTCAAATTAATACATACACTCCAATCAAAAATAGTTAGCAACCCATTATTAATCCCAAAATTGGTGGCCTATGAATAATGCGGGTTAAGCCATAAATAGCCTCTCGAATCACATATGGAGAAGCATCTTTTCCAATTAATTCAATGAAAAACTGCTCTTCCGAAACAATTTTCTTGTCCACCATCATCCTGACTGCGGCAGATCTAAGCAAGCTATTTTCTTCCTTAGTGCCTGACTCCAGCAAATCGGACAGGCTTTCATGATTGTTTAGTTGGGCTGACCAAATAATATCCATCTTGCCATGATCACCAAGATCTTCCGATTGAAAATAATCCATTGGTTTAACTCTGCGTTTGGAAAAGATAAAGTCCGCAGTCTCCGACCTGATACGAAAATCCGGTGAGTTAAGTAAACCAAGTAAGTCTTTCTTCGAAGGATTCTTAAAGGAAGAAAGGCGCTCGATCTTTTCATCTTTCTCAGGATTCGATATTCTCCAAATTCGCCCTTTGCCATGAACAGCGTAAGATACGCTCGCCCAATCTGTGGCAATCACGCCTCCTCTATTATCAACGGCCAGTCCAACAGGATAGAAATTCCTTGATGACGATAGTCTGTGGTTCAGCAACGAATGAACATTTAGTTTGAAGCTTTGAATCTCATTGTCTCCCAAGGCTGTCACTAACAGAGCACCATTATTAGAATCGCCTAACTTGTCCAGGTTGTAATGCAAAATTCCGCTAGGTGCTTCTCCCACGCCTGCAACAGGAAGTGTACCGGGAATCTGTCCGAACCAGGAGGTTAACCCGAAAAATTCATAGTATAAAAAACAGGCATAAATTGCTTATATTGAGATAGTTAGACAACAAAATAAGCAATTAATTTATGCCTGAATATAAGGAAAAAGATACCGTATTTTATCGAGGAAAACAAGCTTTTAAATTTGATTTTTCAGCATCAGCGATTAGCTCAGACGGAGCGATATTGTTAAGTGAAAAAGTAGAGAGAAAGACTGGTCTATTAAAAAGCTTCGCCGCACTGATTCCTGACTATCGAAACCCCTTTTTTATCGAATACACTTATGAAGAAATGCTTCGCCAACGGGTGTTTTTAATGATGCAGGGCTATCAGGATTGCAATGACGAACAAAAACTCCGAGAGGATCCGGTGATCCGTAAAGTACTAGATAGCGGATTATGTTCCCAGCCTACTTTAAGTCGATTTGAAAACAAGGCCGATCGGAGTCTGATCTACCAGATGAGTCAATGGTTTGTAGACCGTTATGTAGAGGAGTTGAAAGAGAAGACTGTGTCATTAAAATCAGTTCGGCAACGAATGAACTTCCCTTTTCATTTAGTTTGAAGCTTTGAATCTCATTGTCTCCCAAGGCTGTCACTAACAGAGCACCATTATTAGAATCGCCTAACTTGTCCAGGTTGTAATGCAAAATTCCGCTAGGTGCTTCTCCCGTGCCTGACGCCTGCAACCATTGGAAGTGTACCGGGAATCTGTCCGAACCAGGAGGTTAAATCCCAAAATTGGGCTGAGCCCATCGCGACCATGCTGAAATTGGAATCCGTAATTACCTCCCTTGACTATGTGTAAAAGGCGACAAGGCGGTCTTGAATCAGGATCATTCTCAACCGCAAAAATGTTACCGAAAGGATCGAAAGTCATGGCAAAACAGTTCCAAATGGCCGTACCAATTCTTTCCAGGTTTTTACCATCAACATCGCATCGATAAAGGCTCCCACCTTCTCTTTCTTTTCCAATAAAACTTGTGCCATCTGATCCGGTGATTGTATAATATGCTCCGAAGTTTTCTCCGCATTGAAAATACATCTTACCATCAGGACTTAGGGTAAGTCCCGACATGCCATTATGAGGAAACTTCTCTTCTGTTTCCAAAGAAATAAGAGTCTTACGCTCATCAGCGACATTGTCACCATCTCGATCCGTAAATTCAATAATGGATGCCCTTGTGGTGACCAGTACTTTACCTTCACGAGTAAGAGAAAGAGACATGCCATCGGTAAAGTCGGTGGCAAACTCAGTGACCTTCTTTTTACCTGATGAATCGATATATCCTTCGAAAACAAGTATTCTGTCCACTTTAGGTCCGGGATAGTCATCCTGTCGCAGATGCGTGTGATTCTCTATTACCCAGATCCGATTTTGATCGTCTACCTGAACACCGGTTGGAGTAACAATTTCCGGCTCTTTGGCTAAAAGCGTAAGCTCAGCTCCTTCGATAAGGACTTCCGGTGGGTCATCCGGTAAAAGAGAAAACTTATAATTATTCAGCATTTGATTAAAACCCACAATGAATGCAGATGCCATTATTACTGATAATTGTATAATCCATTTGGTACTTCTCATGATGAGGCTCTTTTTTAAATTTTAAATCAATAATTCATTATCCTGAAATTCTGAAATTTAATTATTTATTCTACAATCCCGCTTTCACAAGGTTCTTATAGCGCTCGATGTCTTCGTCATAATATTCCATGATCGTCTTAAGCTGTTCTATTAAATTCTCCCGAGTAGACGCATAATTCGGGTCGTCATAAAGGTTATTCATTTCAGTGGGATCATTTTGAATATCATAGAGTTCCCAATAAGGCTGTCCCTCTGATTGAAGCACTTCTCCAGATTCCATTTTAATCTCCCCTGCCAATCCATAATAGTAGATCAGCTTATGAGTGTCTGTTCTTATACCTAGATGGGCAGGGGGCGTCCCCGGTTGGGCATAATGGTAATACAAAGCATTCGGCCAATCTTGAGGATCATCCCCCGCAAACATGGCCTTAAAACTTTGGCCCTGAATGTCCTCCGGAACGTTTATACCAGCTAAGTCCAATAATGTGGGAGCAAAATCGAGGTTGGTGATTATATTGTCGTTGATTGCACCTGGCTTTGTAACACCTGGATACCTGACCAAAAAGGGCATCCGAATGGATTCTTCATACATCAGGCGCTTATCCCACAATCCGTGTTCACCCAAAAAGGCACCTTGATCAGAAGTGTAGATAACTATGGTGTTTTCCGCTAATCCATTTTTATCCAAATAGTGCAAGATCCCTCCCCACATTCTCATCCACTGACTGGGCACAACGTAAAAACCACTTGAGGAAAACCTGGTAGTAGCCTGCCTGTATCTCTTCATCACCTGTTAAGTGTTTAACATGATTGCCCCAATAACCCTGAAAATCAGCACTTCCTAATTTATATTCATTAAATGCCAACGATTTGCGGTCTTCATAATTCTCCTGCAAATTCGGAGGTTCCGGCAATCTCTCATTTTCATACAGATCGTCGTATTTTTTCGGATAATTCCACATATCATGCGGCCCCTTATGCTGTAACAACATCATAAAAGGTTTGTCTTTAGGTCGATCATCAAGGGTTTTTATGGCCAGGTCTGTGATCACATCAGTGACATAGCCGATATACTCATTCCCGCCTTTAACTCCATCGGCCCATTCCTTGCCCTTTTCTTTAAAGAAGGGGTCAAAATACCTACCCTGCTGGGGCAATACGTTATAATAGTCAAAGCCCTTAGGTTCAGCTCCAAGATGCCACTTACCAACCACTGAGGTGTAATAGCCGGATTCTTGAAATATTTCCGGGAAAGTTTGCTGTGAGGTGTCAAATGTTTGATCCAAAATCTGACACCCATTCACATGGCCGTATTTCCCTGTTAAAATTGTGGCCCGACTGGGTGTGCAAATTGAATTGGTCACAAAGCAGTTTTCAAATTTCATTCCTTCCTGAGCAATCCGGTCAATGTTTGGTGTATTGGTGATGTCTTTCAGTAGAGAACTGTAAACTCCAATACCTTGCGAAGCATGGTCATCGGACATGATAAAGAGAATATTCGGTCTTTGCAGAGCAGTTTGAGGAGGAGAACTACACCCTATTAAGATCGCAGTGACAATAAGTAGCGCTATCAGATTACTGCAACATGGTATTAGGGGCCTCTTCTTCATATCAAGTGCGTTTTTCAAATACCTTCTATATCTTTTTCACAAGAATAATAAATTACTGATGACAGCAGTAAGAAAGTTGTAATCCTCCGCATTATATTAACCTTTATAAACAGTACCTATTTCCTTCTCTTGCCTATCCAGTTCCTCAGATCTTCCGTAATTCCCACCATTCCATTGTCATCGGTGATCCCTTCAAAAACCAACGGCATAAAAGGGTCTGGCTGCTCATTAACGACCCAGGCCATGGCACGAAAGAGAATGATACGGAATTCAGGATCATAATAGGTGAAGGTATGGTGGCCGGTTGTGGTCCCGAATACTTTTCCCTTGCCTAATTCATAAGTCCAGAAAACTGGTGACTCAGTCTTAGAAAGGAGCTCCTCAGCCACTGGACCATCACTGTCTTCATCAGGCCCGGTCCGCACCGATCCCAATATTTTCATCGCCTCTTCCTGGTAGAGATCCCAGTAAAATTCGTCCGAAATGGTGAGGGTCTCGGGAAATCCCCTGAACACCGCATGCTTATTGTCAATGTTAATCTCGTCGAAAATAGCACCCCATTTTGAGGTGCCTTCGTTCCAGGCAGATCCCAGGCATTCACTCAGCAACTTACCTTTTGATGCCGGACGCATAATGGCCGTTTCATGCAGGGAAACTATTCCGCCACCGTTTTTAACATAATTTTTCAACGATTCAAATTGCTTTTTTTTCAATTGTGGCAGATGGAGGTACATCACCAGCAGGTCGGCTGTTTCAAATTGCTGAGCAGAGGGAAATTCAAAAGCCGCATCCACTGTCACATTCGGTATGTCTTGCAGCATACCTGTCATAAGGTCTTTGACTTTTACATAATCATGAGCCCCGGCAATATGATGCTCATCATAACCATAGACCCACACCACCTGAATTGGTCTTGAAACAGATTGGGCAGAAACTTCACCGATAATCTTCTCCAATTCTTGCTTAGGTCTGAGTGGTTTGGGTTTCTGGTACAGGTGCTGGGCGCTACTGGCCAGCACCAGGAGAAAAAGAAATATAAAACATATTTGTTGTCTGTAATAGATCTGCATGAGTAGTAGTAAGAGGCCGTCTCAAAAGCTCCTTTTTCAGAGCAAAGCGAAGAATCTCAATTCCTTAACTTGTTAATTAGTGTCTCTAAGAAAACAGCGAGTTTTAGGTCGTATTAAAATATTGCTTAAAATGGAACAATGAAAAAATCACTCACCTTGCTGACTAATAAAGGGTGACTTTGCTTTTATTCATTGTTTTTGATGGTTTTTGATAAAAATAGCCGGGTTTTAGCCTGGCCAGGACGCACTTCTGCCAGTGCCTAATCCTTATTAAACAGCTAAAAGGTGATTAAGCTGCTTGTTTCTGGCAATTGGCTTGCTGCTGGGCGGCCAGACGGTCAGCCTGGAGTTTACGCCCGATCTTGTGAAGGTTGTAGGCAGTAATGGCCAACCCGATGTAGCTATTGAAAGTTTTGCGGGTACGGTTCGGGCATCGGTCCAATCCCCGGTGTTCCAGCTCATTAATGTTGGATTCGATAGCAGAATGCTTGTTTTTCAACCTTTTGAAGGCTGGCGCTGATTCGATGGCTTTTTCTTCTTTGTTTAACCTACCCTTTTTAGGCATGATCACTTCTGGGATGAAGGTTTGCAGAGTTGCTTTATCCTCTTTATCGGAAAACCCCTTGTCGGTGCTCAGGCTTTGGATGGGGTATTTCTCAGCGATACGCCGGGCAATTGATAGGGTAAGTTGGTTGTCGGTTTGTTTTTCAGCTATTTGCCAGTCTATGAGTAAATGGTATTGATCCGAAGTGATGGCCAGATTCTTACCGATCTCCACATTGGGGTGCAGTTTGCCTTTTTTGATCATTTCGGCATAAGGTTGAAAGATGGAAAAGACTTTTTCGGCATGGGGAATGGTCTCTGCTCTGATCAACCGCCTGTCGAGCAACTCGATGTGCTTTTCCAACATCTCAAGATAATAGGTCAATGCCATCAGGGCTGCGAACTCCTCGATAGAGTTTCCCTGATGTTTTTCCAACATTTGGCCCACTTTCTTGCTCAAAGCACGGGCTTTAGTCAGATAGGAAGTGGCAGCCTGCTCTACCCGCTCCTCTTTGTTTTTTCCTCCTGAGCCGGTGGTCCTGCCCACGCTGCGCATCAGCCTTTTGAGGGATCTGCGCCAATCCCCGGACTTACGCCAGCCAGTAAAATACCTTTTTGAGACCAATAAATCAGCTACATCTATACACTTTCTGGCACTGTCCCATAGCAGGTTGTAGTCGGTAGGAAAGTGGGTGTCGGTTTCTACCACGAAACTATCGGTCTTGCAACGCAAGGCAACTTCCTCCCCTCCGGTTTTTCCTTTTTTTTAAACACCTGGTGACCTGCTGCTACGATTACATCATTGATGCCGATGAGCAGTTCATCGTCCAGCAAGGTCACATTGTCATAAATGTTCTGGTACTTATACTGTTTGCCCACAGAGTAGTCGGTAGGTAGCACCCCCATAATGCCCCGTACCAACGTGTCGTAATTGGAGATATGGTGTAACTCATCGTAAGAGATGTTCATGCACAGGCGCACCTGGGCCAATACGAAGACCTCCCACAGACTCATACCCTCACGGCCCGTCTTTTTCTTTCCCTCAATGAGTTTGGAAGAAAGTAATTCAAAAATACGCTGGTTCCATTCAGGTTGGACATAGATATATTGAAGGGCGGCTGCCAGGGCAGCTAAGTGGCTTTTAGTTTTCACCGGAGCCTCTACTTGCTCGATGGGTGTGCATCCCAGGGTAAGTTGGGGCTGGAAGGATTTCCTCATGGTTTGTATTTATATCGGTTATATGCAATATAATGATTAATCCTGATAAACCAACCGAAAAAATCGTTTCTTTTCTACACTGAATGAACAAAAAAAGGACAGGGATTTTACTCCCCGACAGACCAAAAAGCCTGCGAATCTCAAAGTGAATTCTTTGGGGTTTTTGAATGGAAAACCTTCAAATGGCCAATTAACAGGCTACAACGCAACTGTTCTTGATAATATTTGTGAATTTGATAATTCTACTGAATCAGATTCGAGAATAATTCAGCGCTGATTTGATGGAAAAAATACGAATATGATGGATAATCAGCATATTAGCCTGTTTTCATACAGACACTAATTATCAGACAAATGAGATCCTTCGATTCCTCAGGAATTGGTCGAATTATTGCTTTTGAGACGGCCTCTTTTTAAAATGTCCATATGTTTCGTTATTGTAGATCTGAGATACTTTGATTCTTCTCGATCCAGTAATCCATCTCCACGAAGGCATAGGGACTTGGTTCGTAAGTACCGACCAGGTCAACCTTGGCTTTTGCAGGGACCTCTAAATCAAGGCACCAGAATACACCGTTCACCAACATCCGGCGGGTACCTTCGGTCAGCATGTCCGTTGAAGATCCGATGGTGGTGGCCAAAGCCTTACCCTGGGTTCCTCCGGGCAACTGATAACTTTTTGTCCAGATCACAGGCATTAAAGGGTCATTTGGATTGAAAATCTCGCCATCTTCTTCTACTTCACCTGCAACTTCATTGTCAGTGAACCTCATGCCATAGAGTGGATCATTCTCATCATATTCAGCGGCACGATTCACTACCTGGCCCAAAACAATTGGTTGAGAATCCCCTGGCAGGGGTAGTCGTACGCCATAAACATCGGTGGGACCCCAGATCTCTCCTTCTTCAATTCCTGTGAGGATAGGGTGCCCTTCTGCTCCAGGTGCAGTAATTCCCCGCGTACTCTGATGGCGGTGATCGCCATGGTGAGAGATCCATTTTTCACCCAAAATGAACCTCCCAAACCCTTCATTCCATGCATCATCTTCTTTATAAAAGTTACTATAGTGGGTAAAATTAGATTCAAAATCAGTTTCTCTAAAATCAAACGCATGGGTTGATGTTCTTATTCCCAATACCGGTTTACCACTCTTTAAATAATTGTCTATATACTGCATCTGGTCATCCAGTAAGGCCCTGAATCGCGTGAAAATCACCATCATATCGGCGGATTCAAGACTTTCCAAACCAGGAATATTGTTCACATAATTAGGATTTAAAATGCCGGGCTTTTCCGGATCCTGGGCAAAGAGCACAGTAGTTTTGAAACCATGGTGAGTGGATAAAATTTTAGCCAATTGAGGTAGTGATTCCTCGGATCGGTACTCCTCATCTCCGGAGATAAGTACAACATGAGGCATGTTGCCATTTCCGTCATAGGACAACCATTGTTGCGCGGCCTCTTCGGTAGTACCGGCCTCTTGACTGGTCGTACTGCTGGGACTTCCACATGCCACAAGCAGGAGACTGAGTAGAAAATAATAAACTGATTTCATTGTCTTTGTTCTTTAATTAGTATATCAATATTGCAAATCACACTGGGTTAATTACTTAATAAAAATTCGGTGGTAACCTTATTGAATCTCTCCAGGTCTTCCCAATGATGGACATGCCCTCCCTCAGGAAATGAGACATATTGAGAGCCTTTGATCCCCTCATGGAGGACCTTCGAAAATGCCGGTGGTGTAAAGATGTCCATATCACCAATGGTAATTAAAGTGGGTACTTCTATTTCCGGCAATCTGGCTACTACATCATGATTAATACAAGCATCCAATTGCCCTTCAAATCCGTCCTGAGATTGTGGATTTGGGTTGCTGGCCGCCCCTGCCTGGCCTTCTTTCAGGCCTGACATTCCACCTTCGTAAAATGGTGGAGCAAAGATCCAAAGCTGCAACAGCTCCATGAAAACGTCCGGTTTGCTGGTAGGACGAAGTTTCTTGAGATTCTCATAAACGGTTTTGGCATAATTATTAAACTTCGGCCATGTACTGATTAGGGCAATACTTCTTACCCTGTCAGGATGATTCAAGGTGAGCTGTTGGGCAATCGCTCCACCCATTGAAATACCTGCTACTCTGGTATTTTCGATTCCGACATGATTCATAACCGCGACAGTATCTTCCGCCATCATTTTGGTTGTATATGGGCCTTTTGGTTGATCCGAAAGACCCACCCCACGGTTATCCAGAATAAAGCATTTGAAATGCTTCTCATATTCTGCCACATGTTTTTCCCAAACATTGCCATCTGCCCCAAAACCCATCAACAGAATCAGAGATTCACCCTCTCCTCTTATTTGATAGAATATTTTTGTTCCATTTGAATCAGCGTAGTAACTCATGATATCTGATCAATATTAATTAAGTTCCATTCCATTTCTGCTGGATAAATTTGAATCCCTCCTGGTAGATTTCATCAGAGGGTGAAAAGTCACGCCACACATTAATCGCATTTGCAAAGTCGGGGATTGCCGTACTGAATGCTTCTATGGTGATCCATCCATCGTAATTAACTGCTTTCAAAGCACTAAAAACTTCATCCCAATTGATCTGCCCTCTGCCCGGTGTTCCGCGATCATTTTCACTGATGTGAACATGTTTCAGATGTGGTGCAATGCATTGAATCGCCTCCAGTTGACTTTTCTCCTCCACATTGGCATGGTGAGTGTCATATATTGCACCAACTTGGGGATGATCAACCTTGTCTACTAATTCCTTGAGATCTGCCATGGTATTGACCAAATAACATTCAAACCGATTCAGAGCTTCAGGTGCTAACATAATATTTGCCTGTTGTGCATACTCCCCTGCTTTGTGTAGCATTTCAGCGCTCCATTTTTTTTCATCAGCCGTCGGCGGTTGCCTGGTGAAATAGGCAAATGCAGAATGAATGGGACCGCAAATTACTTCAGCATTGGCTGCTTGCGCCACATCAATGGCCCACTTCAACCTGTCGAGACCTGCCTGCCTGATGGCGGGATCGGGACTGGCAATATTTGTGTCCTCTAAAAGTGAAGTCACACAAGTTACACCCATGTTCATATCGGCGATACGATTGCCGATAGCATTGTAGTGAGCGACATCTCCATCACCAAGTGGCAGCTCTATGCCTTCATATCCCGCGTCCTTTAGTTTCTCAAAAACGGGGAAATGTTGCTCTGTCACATGATTGGTCCAGAGCAACATATTCATTCCTACTTTCATTTAACAACGAAGTTTTAAATATCTGTTAATTGTTCATTTCTAATGATTACGCTACTTCCTCTTTAGCTTTCTGATCGGCCTTTATCTTTCGCATCCATATTAACAGTATGGTAAACAATACGATCAAGATCCCCGGAAACGAGATCATTGTGGCCAACGTCGCTTGACCAGCAACCAATTCCAACTCATCACCAGTCAGCCCGCTAGCAGCAGCTACGGCTTGGTCGGAATCAATCCAGTTGCCAATGATCGGCTGGAATATCGAAGTGGAAAACATACCCACTGCCCCGATAATCGACAATCCAATGGCACCACTGTTTGGTATGTAATCCGCAATAAAGCCAAGCATATTTGGCCAGAAATAAGCAATACCCAGGGCAAAAAAGATGGCCGCCACGTAAGCCATGGCTCCAGTTTGCGTACTGAATAGAAAAATTCCAATGGTAGCCAAGACCGCTGATCCAAGAAGTACGCCAGTCTGATCGAATTTATGAACCACCTCTCCACCAAAATATCTTGCCACGGCCATCAAACCCGTTACCAGTGCCAGGATCAACATGGGTTGAGCACCACTCTTGGCCAATATCAAACCAACCCATTGTTGAGGGCCAAATTCGGTAATTGCAGTCAGCGCCATGCAAGCCATTATAAAAATAAATAATGGTGAGATCATGGCTCTTATATTTCCTGAAAGTGAACCTTCCGCCTCGGTTCTTGCTTTTGGCCAGCTTTCGCCCCAGAAATAGTAAGCATAAGCTAATGTGGGAAGCATAATAATCCAAATTTGTGATTCCCATCCAAAGCCTGCATCTGTCATAAATTTGGAGACTAGGCTACCGATTACGATACCTCCGGGAAACCACATATGAAAGCGATTCATCATTCTGCTCATCGTGTTTCCTTCATAAGCATCCGCGATCATAGGGTTACAGGCGGCTTCCGTACATCCGTTAGCCAGGCCGATTAGCAATGTAGATATCATAAGGCCGAAATAACTACCGGAGTAAATGGTCATGATTACACCTATGGCGTGGGCAAAAAATGCAAACTGCATAATTAATTTTCCACCTACAGTGTTATAAATCAGGCCACCGATGATCATGGAAATGGGAAACCCCAAAAACCACATCATGTTAATGTAACCCAATTGTTCAGCGGATAAGCTGAGTTCTCTCCCAAGCTGTGGAAGTATCCCTGCCCTGATGCTGAAAGACAAAGCGGTGGTGGTCAAAGCAAAACAGCTGCCGTAAAAAAGTTTCTTGTAATTATGGTCATCCATGTTTATTGGTTTATTAGCTTTAAAAGTAGCCCTTACTCAGACTATTTTTAAGGTTGGTGTAAATAATTTAAGTTAGGTATATAATTCAGCTTCGAAAGCTACTTATTAAATGTTAGAAAGTAAAAGAATTGTGCTGCTGCGTGCATCAAATAACCATTTACCAGTAGTGCTGACTTACTTCCGCCATTTCCGGGTAGCTATCATCTGTATCGTCATATTGTTTTTTTAGGTCCAACAATTTGGTCTTAAGGGTTTGGATTTGCTCCTGGTAAGTCGGATCATTATATACATTATTCATTTCCTTGGGATCTTTTACAAGATCAAATAATTCCCATTCCAGAGGAGTTGATTCCTCAAAAGCACCCTTCGCGTCCAATGGCTGACCATAGTAAAAAATCAACTTAAAACGTTCCGATCTGATACCATAATGTCCGGCCAGGTTGAAATTGCCACGGTGCATCCAGTATCGGTAGTACATATTTCAAAATTGGCCTGAGACTCGCCCCGTCCAGTTCTCCAGTTATCCGGAGTATTGCCATTCAAAATTGGCCTGAGACTCGCCCCGTCCATGTCACCCGGGATTTCAATGCCTGCATAATCCAAAAATGTTGGGGCGAAATCGACATTTAGTGCAAAATCCTCACTGACCGATCCTGGTTTGATCTCTTTAGGATACCTGATCATCAGCGGAATACGCAATGATTCATCGTACATGAATCGCTTGTCAAAAAGACCATGCTCACCCAGGAACATTCCCTGGTCAGATGTATATATAACGATGGTATTTTCTGCGAGGCCTTCATCATCAAGATATTTCAATACACGTCCGATGTTTTCATCTATGGAGACCACACAGCGCAAATAAGCCTTGATGTACATCTGATAAGCTATTTTCCGAATCTCTTCAGCGGAAAAATTGTCCTCTACCAGGTTGGAACCAAGTTTAAATGCTTTACCATCATAAGCACCTTCCCAGGAAAAATCGTCGATGTTAAGCACCACACGCTCTCCCATTTGCCGATAGTTTCCGGTCATGCCTTCGCCAGATTGCCCACTAGAAAGAATAAACTCATCATCAGTTATAAACCTGTAATGATAGTCTTCCGCATCGTTGACAATACGCCATTCAGTTCCTGCCAGAGATCTAATGTCCTTGCCTTCAGTTTGATCAGATTCATTGCCAATGTCCAGAACATAATCAAACTCGTGGGACTTGTTTGCGTGCAACACCTTTTGCAATTGTGCAAGGCTAAAAAAGTCTCCCATGATCCTATTCTCCCGTACTATCCTTCTGTCCACAAGCAGTTGTTCGGATTTACCTGATTGCTCGTCGAACTTCATATAAATTTTTTGGGTAGCTCTCCTAATGGTTTCCCCTCGATTTTTGTAATCATCAAATAAATTAGATGGCTCCGGAATGTCAATACCCTCAAAGCGTCCTGCATGTTTTGGATCATAACTAAAAAAGTCATGAGGTGCTTTATGGTGATACATCAAAAGGAATGGTTTGTCTTTTGGTCGTTCTTTTAGAAAATCCAATGAGAGGTCCGTAATGATGTCAGTTGCATACCCCTTATATTTTGTCAATCCGTCCCGGTTAATGCCTCCGGGCTTACCTGCTTCTACCTGCCAAAAAGGAATATCCGGATCACCACCTTCAACTATCCACCAGGGATTTCCGGACTCACTCACAGTCGGGTCAAAGTAGGACCCCTGGCCATTAAGGACATTATAATAATCGAATC
The DNA here is from genome assembly GCA_963664285.2 of Cyclobacteriaceae bacterium. Classification (GTDB taxonomy): domain Bacteria; phylum Bacteroidota; class Bacteroidia; order Cytophagales; family Cyclobacteriaceae; genus JAJCYL01. The sequence continues at coordinate 44,442 of CAXXNX010000064.1, read as the reverse complement.
CAGTTGGTTGTGACCTCAAGTGCCATTTACCAACTATGCCTGTATAATATCCGGCCTCCTGAAGCAGCTTTGGAAAGGTCTGCTGGCTGCCATCGAAACTCACATCAATGGTTTTGACACCATTCTTATGACTGTATTTCCCTGTCAGTACGCTTGCTCTTGCCGGTGAACAGATGGAATTCGTACAGAAGGCGTTTTCAAAAAGCAGACCTTCAACAGCCAGACGATCAATATTGGGGGTCTCTATGACTCCGGATAAAAAGCTCTTGTAGGCGCTGACCGCTTGAAAAGTATGGTCGTCAGAATAACTGAACCACTATGCACTGAAAGTGCATAGGTTTTTAAAAATAGGCATAACCCGAAAAATTCATAGTAGACAATAAAAAACAGGCATAAATTGCTTATATTGAGATAGTTAGACAACAAAATAAGCAATTAATTTATGCCTGAATATAAGGAAAAAGATACCGTATTTTATCGAGGAAAACAAGCTTTTAAATTTGATTTTTCAGCATCAGTGATTAGCTCAGACGGAGCGATATTGTTAAGTGAAAAAGTAGAGAGAAAGACTGGTCTATTAAAAAGCTTCGCCGCACTGATTCCTGACTATCGAAACCCCTTTTTTATCGAATACACTTATGAAGAAATGCTTCGCCAACGGGTGTTTTTAATGATGCAGGGCTATCAGGATTGCAATGACGAACAAAAACTCCGAGAGGATCCGGTGATCCGTAAAGTACTAGATAGCGGATTATGTTCCCAGCCTACTTTAAGTCGATTTGAAAACAAGGCCGATCGGAGTCTGATCTACCAGATGAGTCAATGGTTTGTAGACCGTTATGTAGAGGAGTTGAAAGAGAAGACTGGTCAAATCATCATTGATGTAGATGGTACCGATGACCCTACTCATGGATCCCAACAACTCAGTTTGTATAATGGCTATTATGGACAGACTATGTACCATGAGTTGTTCTTTAAGGACGGGAACACCGGTCAGGTCATTTTACCAGTACTACGTCCGGGCAATTGTCACTCCAACAAATGGTTTGTGGCCTTATTGAAAAGGATTGTCATTAAAATCAGAAAAAAACTGCCCTCAGTAAAAATCCTTATTCGAGCGGATAGTGGCTTTTCAGGAGCATCTTTTTATTGGATAGCTAAGCAGTTTGACCTTCAATTTTGTTTAGGTATTAGTAGTAATGAAGTTTTAAAGACTTTTACCAAACAGACTATCATTGAAGTAAAAAAGGAATATGCTTCAAAAATCATCAAACATCAAGAGTTTGTTGGCCCGTTTACTTACCAGGCCAAAAGCTGGGATCGTTCTGAAAAGCTGTACGCCAAAGTGGAGTCTACCGGAAAAGGAATGAATGTCCGTTACTTTGTGAGCAACTTTGAAGCGATGACCGCTCAACAGATTTACTTTGATTTTTATGTCAAGCGAGGTGATGCCAGTGAAAATCGAATAAAGGAACTCAAAAACATGACTTATTCCGACCGGCTTTCCTGTCATCGCTACTGGGCCAATTTCATGCGTTTAATCATCGCTACCCTCTGTTATGAAATGTTCCGGCAGATTAAATTATTAATTGCCAAAACAAAACACCACTTTGCTAAACGATGGCAAGTGGACAATATCCGGCTTTACCTGATGAAGGTTGGGGCGTGCCTGAAAGAAAGGAAAAGATCATTGACAATACAATTCTCAAGAGCCTTTAGATATCAATACCTGCTGGGCGATTTGCTTACGGTGAACTGACCGTTTATCAGTTAAACAGTTTGGTTTAATCAAAAAAATGTTCTTCCATAAGAACACAATAGAGCTTTGACTGAAAATTGAAAAATTCTAACAAAAAAACGCTCTAATGTCCTTTGAAATCCAGAAACCTGGTTGATCTTCAAATTAATACATACACTCCAATCAAAAATAGTTAGCAACCCATTATTAATCCCAAAATTGGTGGCCTATGAATAATGCGGGTTAATTTTGTCTGGGGTCTTTTCATAATAGTATTCCTGCAGTTATCAAAAGCACAAACATATGCCTTATTATACTTAACCAACAAATCATAAAGCCCTGCCTTAATCAATTCATCGCTAACGGCTTACTTTTTCCTAAGGCGTGAATTGTATTTTGAACTGTTCCTTGCAAAGGAGTTCCATTTACATCCGAAATATTATACTCAATGGTCATCACATCAACTGGCGCAATTTCATTTATCATAAGTTCCACTGCTGTTCCGTCGCTATTCAGCTTTATTTCAGAAATATCCAAAGTTTGGATGTTATATCTGTCAGAACCATAATTACTACTTCTTAAAATGTCCCAGGTTTTGACCTCATAATTTGAAACATTCAATGCACTTTCAGCATTAAGTTTGCTGGCAAAAGTGAGTTTCATTCCGGTTTGTTGGGCATTCAGTTTTACAGGCATTGTCAAAGTTTTCCCGGTATACCTAATTCTATATAAGTCGCCTGTTCGCATATTTTGAGAAGTACTCCATGCTGACATTCCACACAGATATAAATTATCGTCATCCGGATGAAACCTTCCTCTCATTACTCCAGTATAAAATTTCATTCCAGGGATATCAATTACACCACCTTGCATCTGTCCGTCAACTTTTTCGTTGTATACCAATTGTATTTTTCCGTAGCCATAGGAAAAACTCAAAAGACTTCCGTTGAGTGGACCCCATTTGTCACTATCAACCCATAATAGTTCCGATGGAGAGCGGTCAAACTCCATATCAACCCATACCATTGGTTGCTCCATTGCCGCCCTGGTGGTATCTTTTGGTGGATTATAACCCCACAAATTGCCGTAGAACTTACTTTTACCACTAACATCAATCCAGTTGATGCGATTCATGGGATTCCAGTAGCCTTGTTGATCTGTCACTAGAAAAGTCCCGTCCGGATTAAGACATACACCATTTGCCGCTCTGAATCCCGATGCGATAATTTCTGATTTTGCACCATCTTTACTGACTTTGATTAATGTCCCGTGTTGCGGAATCAAAGCCTCACGGGCATGCCTGCCGCTTTTCGCATAATACAGATTACCCTGTTCATCCGCTTGTAATCCCATGGCAAACTCATGGAAATGATCGGTTACCTGGTGATCATGATTGAAACTTTCGTAAAAATCAGTTTCATCATCTCCGTTATAGTCCTGAAGCAGGACAATCTGGTCTCGACAAGTGACGTATATCTTTTCGTTGAGCACTTTGATTCCCAAAGGTTGAAAAAGGCCTGCTCCTATCCTCTTCCATTTCAATGAACTACTACCATCAGTCAGTCCTGTTATTAAGAAAACGTCGCCATCCGTAGTACAGGCAACCGCTTTATTGCCGTCTTTCAGAAAATCAATCCCACTAAGTTTCATTCTACAGTTCCAGGGGTTGTCGAATGGTGGCGATAATTGATCAACCGCAAAAAGTCCCTCTTCCGAACCTCTGGTGATCAAGCTGGTTAGTTCCTTTGGGTAATGAGCCGGGCCACCCTTCGTATATTTAGCCAAGGACTCGGGCGGAGCAGAAGCACTCACGATTTCTTCCATTTGAGTGGCTTCAGCATCAGCTATAAACAACTTCACCCGAGCAGATTGGGATTTCCTTATCTTCATCATAATAAACCCATCCTCTTCCGATAGGAAAGCACCCGTTCCGGAAATCTGAACCTTATTGGTCACAGGAGCTACTCGAAGTTTTAACAAGGATGATGAGGGGGTAATGTTGAGCGTTCTGGTAAACACCGTTTGATCACCTTTCTTCTCCATTCCCAGTTGCTCCAAAATTTTTGCAGTGCCCACCGTATAGGAAATAATCATATTGTCTCCATGGTGGTATAAGCCTTTATAGTTTGCCCATTTTTTCGGAAGAGGCCCAAATTTTCGACCATCTCTGGCCGTGAATCGTGGATCCTCGAACGATCCGCTGGCAGGATTTGCCCATCCTGGTCCTACCGGGGTTTCGAAATGAAGTTTTCCAATGGTACGCGGATAAGTCTCATGTCGATCGTTGAGCAGAATTGCATCCCAGTCAATAAATCCTTCACCTGTCCATCCGCCCGCAACTCTCATGACATCATGGTCAAAAATCATCCAGGTATTTCCATCAGATATGCCTCCTTCACCCTCATCCAAGCGAACAGCAATGCCCTTATATGCAAAGTTGTTCTTTGAGTAGTCTTCGTCAGGAAATGGTTTAGGACCTGGCGAATGAAATCTTTCCGGGCCAGTTTCCTCATCTACCAATTCATAGGTATTGATGAAAAAGTTGCCATAATTCTGATCCGACCAGGGGTGGTACGGTTTCGCTTCAGGTCCTCTGGAAGAACCTTCCGGAAGTTGAGAAATGTAACCCGGACTTACTTTAAAGTATTCTTCATCATTATTTCGCTTGATAAAATTTTCCCTGATGTATACAATAACATCGTATTTCTCCTGCGGTGTAAGAGTGAGTTGAGGAGGCATTGCTCCGTAACCTCTAGTGATAGTTTGGTACATGGAGAAGGGATCTTTACCAGCTTTAAACGGTTGTTCCCAAAACTTATTAGACAGGGGAATAGAACCTTCAATATCCTCGTTGCCGTGACAATTGATACAATTAGAATTGTAGATCCTTCCTCCTCGCTTGAATCCTTCACGATCAAAAGAATCAATTAGACCTGCATGATCAAGATCTTTCTCGGAATCTTGTAAGTCAGCATCAGCCAATAAGTACTGAACATCAGGGGGATTGTAAGGGTCGGCAGCCTCGGATAGTTTAGTGGCCATTAAAGGAAAGCTATCTTCATCCATGATGACATTACCAGAAAAAGTATCACCATTAAAATTTCCTTCAATAGCAAACTGTTCTCCCCACATCCTGAAATTACAGGAGAATTTATTTCCATCAATTATAATATTTTCCAGCTCTCTATCACCCATTTCAAATGAAGCTAAACTACCGGTATAAGAGCCATCCTCTTTACTCAGTTTCATGGTTCCATAGAACTCATCATCATCAAGATTAATCGTGTAGTCCCAGGAACCCTCGATGCTATCTGTGGTACAACCAAAAAAGGAGCACATAAACCCCAACAGTATTACAAGGACTGTATAATTACGCTTCATTTCAAAATAGTTTAGAGATACATGAGTATTAGGATTTCCAAGAGCCGACTTTATCATTTTGTAAGTTCAAGTAATAAGTGCAATTTTCCTTTGTAGCACTTGCTTTGCGTTTAGGTAATTAAATTTTCTAACAGGGCGTTCATTGATTTTGTTTTCAACAACTTTGATTTGCTCCTCTGTAACAAATCTAATATCTGTTTTCTTAGGATAAAACCTTCTGATTACCCCAATCCTATTTTCAACTGTCCCTTTATCCTGACTAGTATAGGGACGAGTGAAATAGGCATCCACATCAAGGGATTGAGCAATCAACTCATGTTTAGAAAATGCCATATCATTATCAAAAGTGAGTGTTTCCAGTTTGTGTTTATCCTGAGAGAGTTCCTCCACAATAGCTTCGGCCATTTGATCGGCATTTTTACTGTGCATCTTTCTGATTCTGGTAAAAAGACTTGCTCGGTCTGTCATCACCAACAAAGAGCCTTTGTGGTTTTTACCCATCATTAAATCGACTTCTATATCTCCCAATCGTTCCCTTTTGTTAATGATCTGGGGTCGCTGTTCAATTGATACCCTATTCGGGATAATACCTCTACGATCTTTTCTGTTTCCTCGTTTGCGCCTTCGTTTGCCATGTTTTAGATATGTGTATAGTTGTTTGTATTCTTGGTTCTCCTGGTGGTTGGTGTGCTTACATTCCCATATCCATTGGTAAATCCATTCATGGCTAAGTGGACATTCTCTCGTTTTCTTTCCCTGATGGCTGATCAATTCAGGACTCCATCTATCTTCTTGGAGCCGGTTAACTATCCAGTCTTTCATGGGTTTGGTGAAAATCACTCTTTTTGGCTTTTCTTGATGACGAAGATTGGTCCTCCTTTGTGCATTTGCTGTTCGATAGACACCAGCTCCCCTACCTCTTGAACCCACAATTTCGCTTAAGCTCACGTGAGATCGTAGATGGGTGAAAATGAACGATACAGGCAATCTCCTTTTGAGTAGCTCCTGTTTTCAATAATGCTTCAATTTGATACCTTTGATCAATACTGAGATGTGTGTAGTTTTTTGACATTTTGCAATCCAAAGATTGCACTGCTCAGGCTTTTGAAGGATGAAAAAGCCCTTAAAAGCTTTTTCATCCTTCAATTGCACTTATTAGTTGATCTCAGCTTTTCATTGTTGCTTATCATTTTGCTTATCAAACATAATAACACCACGCCGAGTGACTGATATTACTTAAATTCCTTTATAGCAATGTCCTTGTACCAAACTTCCTGAGGCGGACCTCCATGTATCTGGACACAAACTGTTCCCAATTGGGTTATGGCTTTATCCTCCTCGAAATAATCCACCGTCTTAATATCGTTGACCCAAATTTCCACATGATTATCTACACTACGAAATTTTGTAATCTTGCCATCCATCCGGGTCAATTCCGCCAGGTAAAGCTTGAGCTACGATCGCAGAATCGGCCATAACTAACATCCGGTGTCGTCTGGATTCATCATAAAGCGATCCCCAGACATTCCCCTCGCCGGAAACGCCAATGTCTCCCTGATAACCGCTTACCATGTTTGTGTTAGGTATACGTCTGCTACGAAATTGGATTCCGGCATTGATGTATAGAAAATCTTCTGTTGGCACACCTTTGGTTTGGACCTTCATTTTTAATTCGAAATCATCATAATACTTTTCTGGAACTACATCATAGGTTCTGGTCCAACTTCCGTTGGTATAATTTTTATTATCACCTGAAAGCACCAAAGTAGGCATTCCCTCAAATTGAACTTCCTTTGAAACCCAATGAGCGGGATCGATTTCGGCCCGCAAAGACTGGAATTCCCAATTGCTATATTGGGCGAAAAGCCTTTCGGAATTAGTACAGCTTAGTGCAAAGAGCACTGAGAATACGCAATAAACGAATCTTCTGATTCCAAGATGTTTTAAACAGTCCATTATTTTCGGAATTTAACCCGAAAAATTCATAGTAGACAATAAAAAACAGGCATAAATTGCTTATATTGAGATAGTTAGACAACAAAATAAGCAATTAATTTATGCCTGAATATAAGGAAAAAGATACCGTATTTTATCGAGGAAAACAAGCTTTTAAATTTGATTTTTCAGCATCAGCGATTAGCTCAGACGGAGCGATATTGTTAAGTGAAAAAGTAGAGAGAAAGACTGGTCTATTAAAAAGCTTCGCCGCACTGATTCCTGACTATCGAAACCCCTTTTTTATCGAATACACTTATGAAGAAATGCTTCGCCAACGGGTGTTTTTAATGATGCAGGGCTATCAGGATTGCAATGACGAACAAAAACTCCGAGAGGATCCGGTGATCCGTAAAGTACTAGATAGCGGATTATGTTCCCAGCCTACTTTAAGTCGATTTGAAAACAAGGCCGATCGGAGTCTGATCTACCAGATGAGTCAATGGTTTGTAGACCGTTATGTAGAGGAGTTGAAAGAGAAGACTGGTCAAATCATCATTGATGTAGATGGTACCGATGACCCTACTCATGGATCCCAACAACTCAGTTTGTATAATGGCTATTATGGACAGACTATGTACCATGAGTTGTTCTTTAAGGACGGGAACACCGGTCAGGTCATTTTACCAGTACTACGTCCGGGCAATTGTCACTCCAACAAATGGTTTGTGGCCTTATTGAAAAGGATTGTCATTAAAATCAGAAAAAAACTGCCCTCAGTAAAGATCCTTATTCGAGCGGATAGTGGCTTTTCAGGAGCATCTTTTTATCGGATAGCTAAGCAGTTTGACCTTCAATTTTGTTTAGGTATTAGTAGTAATGAAGTTTTAAAGACTTTTACCAAACAGACTATCATTGAAGTAAAAAAGGAATATGCTTCAAAAATCATCAAACATCAAGAGTTTGTTGGCCCGTTTACTTACCAGGCCAAAAGCTGGGATCGTTCTGAAAAGCTGTACGCCAAAGTGGAGTCTACCGGAAAAGGAATGAATGTCCGTTACTTTGTGAGCAACTTTGAAGCGATGACCGCTCAACAGATTTACTTTGATTTTTATGTCAAGCGAGGTGATGCCAGTGAAAATCGAATAAAGGAACTCAAAAACATGACTTATTCCGACCGGCTTTCCTGTCATCGCTACTGGGCCAATTTCATGCGTTTAATCATCGCTACCCTCTGTTATGAAATGTTCCGGCAGATTAAATTATTAATTGCCAAAACAAAACACCACTTTGCTAAACGATGGCAAGTGGACAATATCCGGCTTTACCTGATGAAGGTTGGGGCGTGCCTGAAAGAAAGGAAAAGATCATTGACAATACAATTCTCAAGAGCCTTTAGATATCAATACCTGCTGGGCGATTTGCTTACGGTGAACTGACCGATCAGTTAAACAGTTTGGTTTAATCAAAAAAATGTTCTTCCATAAGAACACAATAGAGCTTTGACTGAAAATTGAAAAATTCTAACAAAAAAACGCTCTAATGTCCTTTGAAATCCAGAAACCTGGTTGATCTTCAAATTAATACATACACTCCAATCAAAAATAGTTAGCAACCCATTATTAATCCCAAAATTGGTGGCCTATGAATAATGCGGGTTAATACAGTTATCATTTAAATTTATTGAAGTAGGCATCTAATAAATAATGATTTTGACTCTAAAAACAGCTTGAAATACTTTGTCAAGTCACTGATATTCAGTATATTAATATCAATTAAGAGTAAAAGTTAAATTTCAAGATATGGAGAAAAAGTATGAAAGTCTAACACTTTTCGAGTTTCAGGAGAAATTCCCCGATAACGACAGTTGCCAAGAATACCTGGCCGAATTGAAATGGCCCAAAGGGTTTAAATGTGAGAGGTGTGGCCATGACCGGTATTGCGGTGGGAAGCTGCAGCATACACGGCAATGCACTAAATGCAAGTATCAGGCTACTCCCACTAGTAGCACCCTATTCCACAAGGTTAAATTCCCACTTTTAAAGGCTTTTTATATTGTTTACTACATGAGTACAAATAAAAAAAGAATTGCTTCTACTGAACTGAGCCGAAAACTGGGGTTGCGCCAAAAAACCTGCTGGCTGTTCCAACACAAGGTTATGAAAGCAATGGCCAGCAGTGGCAAATACCCGCTAATGGGCAAAGTAGAAGTCGATGAAACGGTTTTCTAGTAGGAGAACAGGAAGAAGGTGTTGTAGGGCGTCAGAATAACCGAAAAAGGCAGGTTTTAGTTGCAATTGAGAAGAAAGGCAGAGGAGTTAGCCGAATGTATGCCAGGATAATTGACAACGCAGGTACCAGGCAGCTAAAGCCTTTTTTCGAAGATCATATATCCTGTCGGGCTAATATCAAAACCGATAAGTGGAGGGGATACATGCCCTTAAAAAATAAATACAGCCTCCTGGTTCAAACCGACAGTGGAAAGAAGGGTAAGAACTTCCCAGACTTACACAGGACAATTATGATGTTCAAGGCCTGGCTTAGAGGTATCCATCATTCCGTAGATAACCTTCAGGCATACATTGACCAATATTGTTATAGGTTTAACCGCAGTCAGATGAAAGGTGGAATATTTGATAATCTGTTGGACAGAATGGTGAATCATAAACCTTGTCCTTATAAAATGATTTTGTATTTATTAAATGCCTACTTCAATAAATTTAATACAGTTATCATTTAATTAGTGGTCAACGAAAATCTACGATTATTATTCGATAATATTAGTTCTTATACTACTTAACCCGAAAAATTCATAGTAGACAATAAAAAACAGGCATAAATTGCTTATATTGAGATAGTTAGACAACAAAATAAGCAATTAATTTATGCCTGAATATAAGGAAAAAGATACCGTATTTTATCGAGGAAAACAAGCTTTTAAATTTGATTTTTCAGCATCAGTGATTAGCTCAGACGGAGCGATATTGTTAAGTGAAAAAGTAGAGAGAAAGACTGTGTCTATTAAAAAGCTTCGCCGCACTGATTCCTGACTATCGAAACCCCTTTTTTATCGAATACACTTATGAAGAAATGCTTCGCCAACGGGTGTTTTTAATGATGCAGGGCTATCAGGATTGCAATGACGAACAAAAACTCCGAGAGGATCCGGTGATCCGTAAAGTACTAGATAGCGGATTATGCTCCCAGCCTACTTTAAGTCGATTTGAAAACAAGGCCGATCGGAGTCTGATCTACCAGATGAGTCAATGGTTTGTAGACCGTTATGTAGAGGAGTTGAAAGAGAAGACTGGTCAAATCATCATTGATGTAGATGGTACCGATGACCCTACTCATGGATCCCAACAACTCAGTTTGTATAATGGCTATTATGGACAGACTATGTACCATGAGTTGTTCTTTAAGGACGGGAACACCGGTCAGGTCATTTTACCAGTACTACGTCCGGGCAATTGTCACTCCAACAAATGGTTTGTGGCCTTATTGAAAAGGATTGTCATTAAAATCAGAAAAAAACTGCCCTCAGTAAAGATCCTTATTCGAGCGGATAGTGGCTTTTCAGGAGCATCTTTTTATCGGATAGCTAAGCAGTTTGACCTTCAATTTTGTTTAGGTATTAGTAGTAATGAAGTTTTAAAGACTTTTACCAAACAGACTATCATTGAAGTAAAAAAGGAATATGCTTCAAAAATCATCAAACATCAAGAGTTTGTTGGCCCGTTTACTTACCAGGCCAAAAGCTGGGATCGTTCTGAAAAGCTGTACGCCAAAGTGGAGTCTACCGGAAAAGGAATGAATGTCCGTTACTTTGTGAGCAACTTTGAAGCGATGACCGCTCAACAGATTTACTTTGATTTTTATGTCAAGCGAGGTGATGCCAGTGAAAATCGAATAAAGGAACTCAAAAACATGACTTATTCCGACCGGCTTTCCTGTCATCGCTACTGGGCCAATTTCATGCGTTTAATCATCGCTACCCTCTGTTATGAAATGTTCCGGCAGATTAAATTATTAATTGCCAAAACAAAACACCACTTTGCTAAACGATGGCAAGTGGACAATATCCGGCTTTACCTGATGAAGGTTGGGGCGTGCCTGAAAGAAAGGAAAAGATCATTGACAATACAATTCTCAAGAGCCTTTAGATATCAATACCTGCTGGGCGATTTGCTTACGGTGAACTGACCGATCAGTTAAACAGTTTGGTTTAATCAAAAAAATGTTCTTCCATAAGAACACAATAGAGCTTTGACTGAAAATTGAAAAATTCTAACAAAAAAACCGCTCTAATGTCCTTTGAAATCCAGAAACCTGGTTGATCTTCAAATTAATACATACACTCCAATCAAAAATAGTTAGCAACCCATTATTAATCCCAAAATTGGTGGCCTATGAATAATGCGGGTTAAAGCAAATGGACATTACAATTGACAATATTTCGGTTGCGGGTATGATGGTTTCATTCTTTCCTGCCAATTGCTACCGGAACCTGTAAAATTATTCAACGGAAAAGACTTGCAAGGCTGGCACGTGGATGTTCCTGAAATGGACACCAGTTCAGTTGAGAGTCCGTTTATTATTAGAAACAATTTGTTGGTAAGCCTGGGAGATCCCAACGGGCATTTGATTACCGATGAAAGGTTTCAAAATTATCAACTTAGTGTCTCTAAGAAAACACACCTAAATTAAAAATTATTCTTATGGTCGATCTTTCCATTTTTTCTAATCGATTGATACTCAGGTATTAACTCATAGAAAGAAAATGAAAATCTCATCCATAATAATTCATTTTATAAAAAAAGGGCTGTTTTCTTAGAGACACAACTTAAGATTGAATATAGGTTTGCCGGTGAGCCCGGTAATTGCGGTATATTGGTACATGCCTCAACACCAAGGGCTTTGTATGATATGTTTCCACAATCACTAGAAGTACAAATGTTTCATGAGAATGCCGGAAACTTTTGGTGCATTGTCGAAGATATTACAGTCCCCGATATGGAAGCACGCAGAGGACCGCCGGCAGAATGGGGAATCACAGAAGGAAAAAAAAGAAGGATATTAAATCTAACGGATAATTCTGAAAACCCTGTAGGTGAATGGAACACCATGATCATTGAGTGTTTGGATAATGAAATCAAAGTTTGGGTCAATGGAGATTTGGTCAATCACGGAACCGACTGCACCACTTCTTCAGGGCAAATAGCAGTACAAGCTGAAGGTTCGGAGGTAGAGTTTCGTACGCTGGAATTAATTGAAATCGCCAGGTTATCTAATGACAATTCATTTGAGTAACATAAATAAGCAACTTCAGGTACAGACTTAAGTCGTCGCTACGCTTAAACTATCTGCTTAAATCTATGGGATCTTGCGTATCAAAAGGCACCTCCGCTACCAGCAGTACAACTCATAAAGATTGTTTACTTCTACACTTGAAAGGGCCCGCTCATAAAACCCGTGCTTCATCAAATTTACCTTCAACGTGCTACCAGCCCCTCGTTCAAATCAATCGCCTGCTGATTGTATTCTTCTTCAAATGAATTTATTTCCTTAATTGACAGTCCGTTGTGGATCATTAGTCTGTATTTCAACACCAGGGGCTGGTCTATTGGTATGTGTACCAAATGTTGGCCGGGAAACACTACATTTTGCATACTGGATTTTTGCCTTAGGATCCATTTTTGAGGGTAACCGGTATTCCCAGGGTGACAAAACAAAGTCACTCCGGTCAGGCTTTGGCCCTTTCCGAAAGCAGCAGTAAAATCCATCCAGGGTCCAGCATCTACTTGCAGGTTTTCCGGGGTAACTTTTCCTTTTTTACTCCTGAAGATCAGGTCATCAGGCATTCTTATACGAATGGACAGACCGCCATATCCCTTTTCATCGTTCGATCCACCGATATACAGACTATCTATTTGCGCTTGTAATCTGATCTCCATATCAATCAAACGGACATCATTTTTTAAGCGGTGAACGGTGTAACTGGAATTCTCTTCCAGATAAGGTTGGTTATTAAAGATAGGAGATGACCATTCGGCCAGAATATTGATCACAGTCTGATGCGGATGTACTTCTGTTCTAACATCTTTTATGGTTGAAACAAAATTTTCAAGTGTCCAACCATCGCTGATTGCCGAATCTGAAACATGAATTTGGTGCCATGCCCAGAAAATCCCGCGATGATGGGGATGATCTTCCGGAAAATCCTCTGTAAGCGTGTCACATTGTAAACTGTAGAGTGGGTGTATATAGTTGTTTCGGGCATATTTTCCACTGTCCAGCGATTTTAAGGCTTTTTGATAAAACAGCACAGATTTACCATTTTCATATAGCTTCAAGCCTTGGGAGTTTTCCTGGATTGAAAATGGGCTCGCTAAATCCGGAGTTGAGGTACAATTTGCGAAAGCAACGATAATGAGAACTCCCAGTATCCTATTTTTTATCTACTTTCTTTAGTTCATACACTTTTATATTATCGAATCTTGCCTTTGGGGTTATCAATTTCAAGGTACTCGAAATAAAGCTGCCTTTTATCAATCTTAGCCGGAACATTACGCTCAGCTAGTCAATTACGAGACTGTATTGTGACAGGTTCAGCTACCTCAGCAGCATAAGGATTAGTCCTTGACGGTCTATCTCTCAATGTTTTGATCATAAGGCAATTTTGGATATTTTGACCTCATGATGCGAAATCATTTATTTTGTTTTTCGATAGCATATCTTCTCCTGAGTTGCGGCCAGGGATCAGATTCATCGCAACTATCGACCAGTAAGCTGATGGTCAATAAACTTGGACTATCGAAAGGTGATAGTCGAATTGTATTTGTGGGCGGAACTTTGATTTCCAGTATGGAAAACTATGGCTGCTTCGAGACATCTGTCATCATGCACATGCCTAACCGGTCCATTAGTTTTCGCAATATAGGTTGGCCTGCTGATGATGTTTTTGAATAGTGACTTCACCTGAGACTTCGGGAATATGATTAAGCGTGTACCAAGCTTCTCCCAACAATAACCGATTTCCGCGTTCACTAATGAATGGCGTATGGATATTAATATAAATGACATATTCCTTCTTCATTCCTTCTTCATTCCTTCAATTTCCAGGAAAACACTTTTGCGGTCAGCCGACAAACTGACAGAGCTAACAGTAAGATTCTCGATGTCATTTTTGATACCACCTTCAGGCGCATCATCTGCAGTTTCATACCAGAATTGTTGAATTTTGTAATCATCCGGCGAAACCCCATCTCCCGCTCTGAGGGGTTCGGTGAACTCAATTTCCATTCCATTAGCCTTAGCCCGAACAGCTAGCATGTCTAAAGAGGGATTGCCATTATATTCCAACCTTTGAAAACCACAACATTCTCCCTGCCAGCTAAAATCACCCTTTCCCCCCATTTGTGCCATATAGAGCTTCCCATCTACGCCGTAACTTATTCGATTGACACCAGCATCAAATCCCTGAGTGAAGCGAAAAATTACTCCTTGATATTCTCCATTGACTTTTTCGAGGTACATTCGTTTGAGTCCACCGTGGTGAATATCTCCTACTACCATTTGATTGTCATAATAGGGCCCCATGTTAAGAGAAAGCGGTTGTGAGGGAGAGTTGGAAATCTCATTTTCGGGCATCCAGATAACCGGAGGGTAAAATTTGGGAATGGGTTTATGCTGCAAATGCAGCACTTCTTCATTTCCATTGAATCGATAATCATTCGATGGAACATGGAACATTTTATTCGTAGGAACAAAGTGCCCTTCGTTGTCAGTTCCGAATATTTCCCCATCTACTCCTAATCCGATTCCATTGGGAGCTTTGAGCCCATGGCCAACGGCTTCGTAAGTCCAATCACTTTTATTTACTCTTAGGGTTTTGCCACGATCGACAGTCTGGACCGGTCTCTTAACCCGCATTATTCATAGGCCCCCAATTTTGGGATTAATAATGGGTTGCTAACTATTTTTGATTGGAGTGTATGTATTAATTTGAAGATCAACCAGGTTTCTGGATTTCAAAGGACATTAGAGCGTTTTTTTGTTAGAATTTTTCAATTTTCAGTCAAAGCTCTATTGTGTTCTTATGGAAGAACATTTTTTTGATTAAACCAAACTGTTTAACTGATCGGTCAGTTCACCGTAAGCAAATCGCCCAGCAGGTATTGATTTCTAAAGGCTCTTGAGAATTGTATTGTCAATGATCTTTTCCTTTCTTTCAGGCACACCCCAACCTTCATCAGGTAAAGCCGGATATTGTCCACTTGCCATCGTTTAGCAAAGTGGTGTTTTGTTTTGGCAATTAATAATTTAATCTGCCGGAACATTTCATAACAGAGGGTAGCGATGATTAAACGCATGAAATTGGCCAGTAGCGATGACAGGAAAGCCGGTCGGAATAAGTCATGTTTTTGAGTTCCTTTATTCGATTTTCACTGGCATCACCTCGCTTGACATAAAAATCAAAGTAAATCTGTTGAGCGGTCATCGCTTCAAAGTTGCTCACAAAGTAACGGACATTCATTCCTTTTCCGGTAGACTCCACTTTGGCGTACAGCTTTTCAGAACGATCCCAGCTTTTGGCCTGGTAAGTAAACGGGCCAACAAACTCTTGATGTTTGATGATTTTTGAAGCATATTCCTTTTTTACTTCAATGATAGTCTGTTTGGTAAAAGTCTTTAAAACTTCATTACTACTAATACCGGCTAAGTTCTAAATAACACAGCAATTATTATTATCTTCGCTATATGATATCAAGTCAAGAGATCAAAAATTTATTTGCACAATTGCCGATAAGTTCCCAAACCGAATTGTTGGATGAGTTGCTCCAGGAGCAGGAATTACAAGGCAAAGTATTGATTGCCGCTCAACAACAAATAGCAGAGAAAAGAAAGAAGAAACCCTGTCCAAATTGCACAAGCGAGAAGGTATATAAGAGGGGCAGACAAAAAGGTGTGCAGATGTATCAGTGCAATGAATGTAAAAGATGGTACAGTGAAACAACAGGGACACCTTTGTATGACATCAAGCTTAAATCAAAATGGCAATCTTATCTGCGCTGCATGGAGCAGGGCATGCCGATAAAAAAGATAGCAAAACAAATCGGAATAAGCATCCAGACAAGCTTCGACTGGCGGCATAAGATATTGAGTTCACTAAATGAGTTTGTTCCCGAACAGTTATCCTCGGAAGTAGAATGTGATGAATTGGAACTGGCACTTAACAACAAGGGCAGTCGAAATTTAGATAGGGCAGCAAGAAAGAGGGGAAACGATTTCATACGGAATATGGGAAAGGAAGAGGTCACAGTTGTCCAGGTAGTAACAGCGGTTGAACGCAAGGGGGAGAAGTACCTTAAAGCTGTTGCATCAAAACGGCTGAGCAAAGAAGAAATTTCAAAGGCATTGGATGGGAAGTTGGCCTACGGTGCAACCTTGATTACAGATAAGCACCCTTCTTATAAGGCTTTTGCCAAAGACAACCCCTCCATAAAGCACAAAGCGCTATTGGCCAAAGATCATGTGGATAGAGATGATAAAACAATCCATCTGCAAAAAGTAAACAATGTTCACACTCAACTTAGGACATTCTTACGCCCATTCAATGGTGTCAGTTCCAAATATTTGCAAAACTACCTGAATTGGTATGCTTATGCTGACCAAATAAGAGAGAGTAAAACAACTTTGAAACAATGGTTTCTGACTATGCTATTAACGGATCAAGCCTATCATCTGTATGAGCTATTTAAACAAAATGCTGTTATAATTAGAACTTAGCTCTAATACCTAAACAAAATTGAAGGTCAAACTGCTTAGCTATCCGATAAAAAGATGCTCCTGAAAAGCCACTATCCGCTCGAATAAGGATCTTTACTGAGGGCAGTTTTTTTCTGATTTTAATGACAATCCTTTTCAATAAGGCCACAAACCATTTGTTGGAGTGACAATTGCCCGGACGTAGTACTGGTAAAATGACCTGACCGGTGTTCCCGTCCTTAAAGAACAACTCATGGTACATAGTCTGTCCATAATAGCCATTATACAAACTGAGTTGTTGGGATCCATGAGTAGGGTCATCGGTACCATCTACATCAATGATGATTTGACCAGTCTTCTCTTTCAACTCCTCTACATAACGGTCTACAAACCATTGACTCATCTGGTAGATCAGACTCCGATCGGCCTTGTTTTCAAATCGACTTAAAGTAGGCTGGAACATAATCCGCTATCTAGTACTTTACGGATCACCGGATCCTCTCGGAGTTTTTGTTCGTCATTGCAATCCTGATAGCCCTGCATCATTAAAAACACCCGTTGGCGAGGCATTTCTTCATAAGTGTATTCGATAAAAAAGGGGTTTCGATAGTCAGGAATCAGTGCGGCGAAGCTTTTTAATAGACCAGTCTTTCTCTCTACTTTTTCACTTAACAATATCGCTCCGTCTGAGCTAATCGCTGATGCTGAAAAATCAAATTTAAAAGCTTGTTTTCCTCGATAAAATACGGTATCTTTTTCCTTATATTCAGGCATAAATTAATTGCTTATTTTGTTGTCTAACTATCTCAATATAAGCAATTTATGCCTGTTTTTTATTGTCTACTATGAATTTTTCGGGTTAAAGTAGGCTGGGAGCATAATCCGCTATCTAGTACTTTACGGATCACCGGATCCTCTCGGAGTTTTTGTTCGTCATTGCAATCCTGATAGCCCTGCATCATTAAAAACACCCGTTGGCGAAGCATTTCTTCATAAGTGTATTCGATAAAAAAGGGGTTTCGATAGTCAGGAATCAGTGCGGCGAAGCTTTTTAATAGACCAGTCTTTCTCTCTACTTTTTCACTTAACAATATCGCTCCGTCTGAGCTAATCACTGATGCTGAAAAATCAAATTTAAAAGCTTGTTTTCCTCGATAAAATACGGTATCTTTTTCCTTATATTCAGGCATAAATTAATTGCTTATTTTGTTGTCTAACTATCTCAATATAAGCAATTTATGCCTGTTTTTTATTGTCTACTATGAATTTTTCGGGTTAGGCATCTCAATTACCGGAGGCTATGTTTACAGGGGCAACTCATTTCCAGAGTTATCAGGGCGCTACTTTTATGGCGATTTCGGTTCAGGTAGGATTTGGACCCTTGATACCTCAAATCCCGATAGTGAACCGGAACTTTTTAGCATTACTGATTTTAACATTTCGTCTTTCGGAGTAGATCAAAACAACGAACTATACCTATTGAACTACGGAGAAGGGTCGATCTATACTCTTGAAAGGTAAAACTAAGTCTTGAGGCTATTGATAAGTAAGTAGCCAGGACCCGCAAAACCTTCTTGCATTGCAACAGGTGTCGCTCATTGTGGGCCAGAAGAAACCGATAGCAATCCCCAAGTTTAAATCTTAAGATATTACCAATTGCAGATTTAATGCGGATGCTGCCAAGGTCAAAATCCTTTGAAGTCTCAATAAATTGATCAAACTCATTCATGTAAGTTTTGAACTGCTCAATGACATCCTTTTTATTTCTTTTCGAACGTTCGGGTTCCATATTCCTGAAGGTTTTCATGGGATATTTAATCTCCCCATCTTTCGGTTCCATGGAGTTCACCATTCGGTCGCCAAAAAATCCGGTAGTGTAGCTAGTGGCCATCTTAATATTTTTCCTTAAAACCTTCCTTTTTAGTTGGGGTAGATACCACTCAAATACCAGGTTCAAATGTTCAATGCATTCCAGAACGCTCCAGTTTCCCTTTGAAGGTTTAAAGTTTAATGAATCGACCGGTGTATTCTCAATTTCTTTGCTAATGAATTGGAGTTGGGCTTTTAATTGAGCCCGCAAGGTTGGAATTAGTTCATCATTCTGAAGTATCATCTGCAATTATGGGTTGAAGAAGTTTGATAATCTCCTCACTTGAAAGACCGGTATTTTCTATAACATAATCAAATGGAAAAAGCCGTTTGACAGAGGCATTATTTATGAGCTCAATATCACTTTTTGATAGTTGAATTTGATTTTCCTGATCTCTATTCCCTATCCTTTGCATACATGTCACCAATGGAGCCTTAATATTAATCAATTTGACATTGTAATTATTCTTAAGATGTCCCAACAAGTTTCTAAATTCATCCGTCAGCCCCGTTGATTCAAATACTAGGTCATCGTTTTTGATGGTATTTTCAATAACAGACCTCAACATGATAAAACCTCACTAATGTGGCTTGAGTCGTTATATACCCGATCCCTTTTGAGATCCTTAAAAAATTTTTCAACTTCTATAAACCTGATATTGAATGTTTCGGACATCAATGATCCTATAAATGTCTTACCTGCCCCTTTCGGGCCTATCAAGATGAATATCGCATTCATTCTAAAACCAAATCACATAATGTTGCTTCTCCCTGATCGGTAAAAAGAACAAGAGTCCGCAATGAAACAAATCAACACTTAAGGTTACTTCTTCTAAAGAAATAAGTGAATGCCAGGCACGCTCCATTCCCTCTGACCAATGAATGTCTCCGACCACCATAATGGAAGATGGCAACAGCTTCGGTAATAATTTCTCCGTGTAACGCAACGTGGCATCAAACGTATGATTTGCATCCAAATAGGCTAGGTTGACATGAGAGATATCCTTCAGGTATTGGGGTAGTACTTCATCAATATCACCCCAGTGGCATTTTACATTGCATTTCCCTTTTAAGTGGTTAGATGCTAAATCATAAATTTTATTTGAACTCTCAATGGTATCAACCATGGTGTCCACTCCTACCTCGGCCATGTACCGGGTTGTAATTCCTAATGACGTACCCAGCTCGAGAATATTTTTTGCACCCAGATATCGACCACACTGAAATAACAAACGGGCAATTTTTTTACCCGAAAAAGAATTCCTGGCAATCTCTGAAATTCTTCGGCCATTAGACGAGGAAAATATCGATCCGGTGCCAGGATCATTAATTTCGATAAATTCGTGTCTTTTCAGAAACTCCTTTCTCAGTTGCTCAACTTCGGAGAATACTGGTTCTGTTTTCGCAGGCTCAATTACCTTTTTATAAAAACGGTAAATAAAGGGAGGATGCAAGCTGTGATCATCGACCGCAGTCAACCAATATTTAATGAACCGAACGAAAAATTTTAGCTTCTCAGAGAGGGCCACATTAATTGAGGCGGTAGGGAGCGGTCATGGTGAACTCGGGGATTTTCACTTTGAACCGGCGTCCATCCAATACTCGTTCCATAAGATAAGTGCCATACATTTTCCCGAGACCGGACTTTAAGTTGCATCCTGATACATATTGGTGAGTTTGACCGGGCTCTAAAGTGGGCTGTTGTCCGACAACGCCTTTACCATCAACTTCTCTGTTTTTGAAAGCACTGTCATGAATATGCCAATGACGACGTAAAAGCTGAATAGTGTATTCGCTTTTATTCTTTATGGTGATACGGTAAGTGAAGACAAAATGATATTGTCTCGGATTGGAGTATTCCGGTTGGTATTCAGTTTCTACACTGACTTCCACTCCTTTTGTTATCTCACTTACCATTTTCAAAACGAATACAAATCTATTTCTAAAAATACTGAATTCAATCAGATTTAACCTACCCTTCTCTATGATAAATTTAAGGGTTTTAGAGGTGCCCTTAAGCCTCTATCTCTTGTCAATATTAACGTAGTCTCTTTCAGTTTCTCCGGTATATATTTGTCTGGGCCTGCCAATAGGCTCTTTATTTTCCCTCATTTCTTTCCATTGAGCTATCCAACCAGGCATTCTGCCTAAGGCAAACATCACGGTAAACATTGAGGTTGGAATTCCTAAGGCCCGGTAAATTATACCTGAATAGAAATCGACATTGGGGTAAAGTTTCCTTTCAACAAAATAAGGATCTTCCAGGGCAGCTTCTTCAAGGCCTCTGGCTATTTCCAGAACGGGATCATCAACTCCAAGTTTACTTAGCACATCATCCGCAGCCTTTTTGATTATTTTAGCCCGCGGATCAAAATTCTTATACACCCGGTGACCAAATCCCATCAATCGGAATGTGTCATCCTTATCTTTGGCTTTGTTGAGATACTTGGCGGTATCACCGCCGTCTGCTTTTATTGCCTCAAGCATTTCAATAACCGCCTGGTTGGCGCCTCCATGCAATGGTCCCCAAAGAGCGCTTATACCTGCGGAAATCGAAGAGGCCAGACTGGCTTGTGACGAACCTACGATCCTCACCGTAGAAGTTGAACAGTTTTGTTCATGATCCGCATGAAGGATCAGCAATTTTTCAAGCGATGCGGATACCAATGGATCCGACTCATATTCCTCTGATGGAAGGGCAAACATCATTCTCAAAAAATTGGAGCAATAATCCAGCCTGTTGTCCGGATAGATGGCTGGATGACCTTTGGAATTTTTATAGGCCCACGCAGCAAATGTGGGCATCTTGGCAATAATCCTGATAATGCCCATGTTAACCGCTTCCCATGAACGATTAGGATCTAATGCTTCGGGATAAAAGGCGGTCAATGCTGTAACCATGGAAGATAAAACACCCATGGGGTGGGCAGTAGATGGAAAACCATTTAGAATGGTCTTGAAATCCTCATGAACTAGGGTGTGCTTGCCTATCGATGTGGTAAACTCTTCATATTCCACCTTGGAGGGCAGTTCCCCATGGATTAAAAGATACGCGACTTCCAGGAATGAAGATTGTTCCGCGAGCTGTTCTATGGGATACCCCCGGTATCGTAAAATACCTTTTTCACCATCTAAAAAAGTAATTGCACTGGTGGTGGCGCCTGTGTTTTTGTAGCCAGGGTCAAGAGTTACCAACCCTGATGCCGCTCTTAACGTGCCAATTTCGATGGCTTTTTCTTTCTCAGATCCTTCAAAGACAGGTAATTCATACACTTGGCCATCAAATTTTATTTCAGCTTTGGACATATTTATGCTATTGCTTTATAGTTTTCGGATTAAGGGTGAAAAAATAATAAAAAGCTAACTGTTTTCTATAGGACACCTCTAAAAACCTTTACGAATCTCCTCCCTAAGGGCAATACAGAGAAACACCCACTCTGCGTCTGATAACCTTCACAGAGCTATGCTGCGCTGAAGAACATCTGCGTTGATTGGAAGTTTCTTGTAAATGCTTAGACCGAGTAGCGTTTTGAGAGGTGTCCTTCATTAATTGTTTCCCAGGATTAACGGTAATCCGTCTTTACCACCACCTATGACTACAACTTTCGAGTTTGGTGAAGAGGCCAACTGTTGAGTAGCCTCAATCCCCCGCATCCTTAACAAGTTAGTAGTCAGGCTGGAATTGACAATCTTGTTTGCCATAGCTTCACCTTCCGCAGCAATAATTTTCCGCTCGGCCTCACTCTTTTCCTTGTCCAGGCGGAATTGATAAGCGAGCGCCTCCTGTTCCTGTTGAAGTTTGCTCTCAATGGCCTGCTTGATTTTCTCCGGAAGGTTAATAGAGCGAATCAGCAGGGCCTTCATTTCAATATTGTTATTTTTACTACTCAATACCGCGGCGGTTTCCGTTTTGATGGCAGTCTCAACCTCAGACCTTTTAGTCGAATAGATCTCTTCTGCTGTATATCTACCCATGACCTGCCTGACACTAGAACGCACTTCGGGAATTACCAGCCTATTCACATAATCTTCTCCAAAAGTCTCCTGTATATTTCCTATTCTATGGTAAATGGGATGAAAACGGACGGATACGTCAACAGAAACTGATAAGCCACTTTTGTCCAGAACATCCATTGTTTCTTCGGCTTTATTTTCTGTTACATCGTAAACATAGACTTCATTCCATGGAGCTTTCACATTAAAACCTGGCGTTATCACGTTTTCCTTATCCAGGCCACTGCTAAACTTTCTGAATATTACTGCTCTCTGGCCCGGTCTGATGGTGAAAAAGAGCTCTGAGGAGAGGTAAACTATGGTTATTAAGGCAATGAAGCCAACAACTGCGAAAGGGAGTAACTTACGATTATCCATTATGATTCAATTTTTTATGAACAACAAATGTATAGCTCCTTGTATTGCAGGACAAATGTCATTTATGAAAGCTTAACCCGCATTATTCATAGGCCACCAATTTTGGGATTAATAATGGGTTGCTAACTATTTTTGATTGGAGTGTATGTATTAATTTGAAGATCAACCAGGTTTCTGGATTTCAAAGGACATTAGAGCGTTTTTTTGTTAGAATTTTTCAATTTTCAGTCAAAGCTCTATTGTGTTCTTATGGAAGAACATTTTTTTGATTAAACCAAACTGTTTAACTGATCGGTCAGTTCACCGTAAGCAAATCGCCCAGCAGGTATTGATATCTAAAGGCTCTTGAGAATTGTATTGTCAATGATCTTTTCCTTTCTTTCAGGCACGCCCCAACCTTCATCAGGTAAAGCCGGATATTGTCCACTTGCCATCGTTTAGCAAAGTGGTGTTTTGTTTTGGCAATTAATAATTTAATCTGCCGGAACATTTCATAACAGAGGGTAGCGATGATTAAACGCATGAAATTGGCCCAGTAGCGATGACAGGAAAGCCGGTCGGAATAAGTCATGTTTTTGAGTTCCTTTATTCGATTTTCACTGGCATCACCTCGCTTGACATAAAAATCAAAGTAAATCTGTTGAGCGGTCATCGCTTCAAAGTTGCTCACAAAGTAACGGACATTCATTCCTTTTCCGGTAGACTCCACTTTGGCGTACAGCTTTTCAGAACGATCCCAGCTTTTGGCCTGGTAAGTAAACGGGCCAACAAACTCTTGATGTTTGATGATTTTTGAAGCATATTCCTTTTTTACTTCAATGATAGTCTGTTTGGTAAAAGTCTTTAAAACTTCATTACTACTAATACCTAAACAAAATTGAAGGTCAAACTGCTTAGCTATCCGATAAAAAGATGCTCCTGAAAAGCCACTATCCGCTCGAATAAGGATCTTTACTGAGGGCAGTTTTTTTCTGATTTTAATGACAATCCTTTTCAATAAGGCCACAAACCATTTGTTGGAGTGACAATTGCCCGGACGTAGTACTGGTAAAATGACCTGACCGGTGTTCCCGTCCTTAAAGAACAACTCATGGTACATAGTCTGTCCATAATAGCCATTATGCAAACTGAGTTGTTGGGATCCATGAGTAGGGTCATCGGTACCATCTACATCAATGATGATTTGACCAGTCTTCTCTTTCAACTCCTCTACATAACGGTCTACAAACCATTGACTCATCTGGTAGATCAGACTCCGATCGGCCTTGTTTTCAAATCGACTTAAAGTAGGCTGGGAACATAATCCGCTATCTAGTACTTTACGGATCACCGGATCCTCTCGGAGTTTTTGTTCGTCATTGCAATCCTGATAGCCCTGCATCATTAAAAACACCCGTTGGCGAAGCATTTCTTCATAAGTGTATTCGATAAAAAAGGGGTTTCGATAGTCAGGAATCAGTGCGGCGAAGCTTTTTAATAGACCAGTCTTTCTCTCTACTTTTTCACTTAACAATATCGCTCCGTCTGAGCTAATCGCTGATGCTGAAAAATCAAATTTAAAAGCTTGTTTTCCTCGATAAAATACGGTATCTTTTTCCTTATATTCAGGCATAAATTAATTGCTTATTTTGTTGTCTAACTATCTCAATATAAGCAATTTATGCCTGTTTTTTATTGTCTACTATGAATTTTTCGGGTTAAGACTCACGCAGAAACTTTATGAGGGCCTTGTAAACTTAGCTCAAGAAATTCAAGCTTTTGGCACGAAGAATTACTGCCAGTCACCAATAAACGTACCAATCAATAGTTTTGGCCTTTCAATAATCTGATCAGATACTACTTCACCAAATCTTCATAAACGAATGTGAGGAAGTCTTTAGTCTTTATGAAACCACCACCCCATTTCTCATCATACTTTTTGGTGATCCCAGAAGAAAGTATATCGTCCAGCGATTTACCTTTTTCAATTGATTTCTTAACCTTATCGCGAATATCAGTCAGCACATCTCTAAAATTGATCATGTCTGAACGCGTTGATAACTGACCATGGCCTGGAATGACCTTGGTCTCATCATTAATCATACCCAGGGTTTCATTCAAATTGGCAATCATTCCACTTACAGTGCCACCAGCCGATATATCGATGAATGGATAACCATAGCGGACAAACGTATCCCCCATATGAATCACATTGGCCTTCTTAAAATAGATCACTGCGTCTCCATCAGTATGTGCGGACGGGGAATGATGGATCATAATTTCTTCATCATTAAAATAATAGGTGATGTCATCTGAAAATGTTACGATAGGCCAGGCCACTTCTGGTCGGGCCTCCACCTTATTCTGCTGGAAAGCCATGAACTGACCAGTGCTGACCCTGGTCCGAACATTATCATGAGCAATAATAATACTGCCCTCTGCACCATAAACCTCATTGCCACCCACATGGTCACCATGCCAATGGGTATTAACTACATATTTGATAGGCTTTTCAGAAATAGTATTAATTGCTGCTTTAATTTTGTCAGCAAGCTGCGCAAACTGATTGTCAACGATCATGTTGCCTTCTTCACCAACAAATACACCAATGTTGCCCCCACGGCCTTGTAACATATAAATGTTTTCGGCCACTTTAGTGGTTTTTATCTCCACTGCATCCCAATCCTGGGCATTAATGGATAAAACTATCATTACCAACCAGAGCGTAGTTACAATTTTTTTCATTCGGAAAGACTTTACCTGAAGTAAGATGAAAATTTATGTATTTACAATGATTAATTGTTGATCGGTTCAAACAATAACCATGTATTCGGATCTATTAGAATATCCTTCACTCCTGAATCGACTGAAATAATGAACTCTTCCAACTTTTCATCTATGTCCAACGTCTCCAGTGTAGAACTGTCATCATCAAAGATGATTTGAACTTCTATCGGGAATCGGAATATCCCCTCCTGGACCTGGTCCAGGGTAAGTGTTAGCTTATTTGAGGATTTATCCTGATCCCAATCAAATTGAAGTTTTGGATGACCAGGTTTGAAAAGCCATTGATCAAAAAAAGCGCTCAGATTTTTACCAGATACAATTTCCATTATACGCCTGAAATCTGATGTCAGCGCATTGGATCCTTTGTACTGACCATAGTATGCTCTTATTCCCTCAATAAAAATCTTATCCCCTACACTTTTTCTCAACATATGCAAGATCCATGATCCCTTTTGATAGGAATTTGCATTGAGCAGTTCCTCGTAATCTACGATGGAACGGTCTATCACAGGGGCCAGCTTAACTTCGCTATAGTCAATCACTTTTTGCCGTTGAGATTGCATCCTCGCTATAAATACAGAAGGGCCATAAGTATCTTCGGCATAAAGATTGGTCATATAAGTAGCAAACCCTTCACTCAACCAGACATGGTGCCAGTTAGCTTCGGTGGCTGAGTTTCCAAACCATTGGTGAGCAACCTCATGGGCAATGAGAAAATCCCTTTCTCTCTTTCCGGTCACAGCGGCCTCGAAATAAAATATATTACTGGCATTTTCCATCCCTCCGTGCCGTGTTTTAGATTGCACATTGGCAAGTTTCCTGTAAGGGTACTCTCCTATCTTTTTAATGAAATAATCCAATATGGATACCGACGGTTGGAAATCATGAAAGCCCGCTGACTCATTTTGTGGAAATACCCAGGTAGTGACGGGAATACTATTTACCCAGCCAGCTTCTTCTACACTAAACGGAGAAGCGCCAAAAACCATCACCTTAGTAGGCAAGGGTATATCCGTCTTCCAATGTGTCTTTTTATAATTATCAGGGAGAACTTCTTGCCCTACTTCCACTCCATTGCCAATCACCTTATAGTGACTGGGGGCTGAAACAACAAATTCAACTGTTGCTTTATCGGATGGATGATCCACCGTGGGTAACCAATTTTTTGCCCTGTCAGGCCAATTGTCTCCAAAAAATGTTCGATCACCAAATTTATTCTTATCGATGACCAAGCCTTCTTCCGGTATACCGTTGTAATCAATAATAAAGGAATGTACCTCATCCTTCCAGACTCTTTTCCTCAGGAAAATAGTCAACTGATCGTCCTCTTGTTCAAATTTTAACTTCTTGGAGCCCGAGGAAATCCTGGAAACTGTCATTCCCTTACCCGTCCAGTCATCAAATGACACCAGGTCGAGGTAAAAACTCTGTCTATCGTCTTTGAACCGGATATCAATGCTCGCGGCACCCCTTATGACATCAGTGGTGTCGTTCAAATTGAGATCAAACCGATAATGCTGAACATCAATCTCATTGAATCTCGGAAGATGGTTCTGAGCTGAGAGCTGACTAAACCAACCCACAATGAGTAGGGAAACAAACACCTTTCCTATGCAATGCATAACCATTAAATAAATTGCTAATCTAACCCAAGATCTATATATAACACGCTCATGTCGATGTGGCTACAGCGCAGGCGCACTGAAGGGCTTTAGAGAGACTGTATGTAGAAAAGTTTCTAAAAATGAGATTCTTATTAATTTCATGATGCAAACGC
This sequence comes from Cyclobacteriaceae bacterium, assembly GCA_963664285.2. GTDB lineage: Bacteria > Bacteroidota > Bacteroidia > Cytophagales > Cyclobacteriaceae > JAJCYL01. The sequence goes on along the minus strand of CAXXNX010000064.1, from coordinate 16,837 downwards.
TTGAAATCATTTTGCATTAGCATATCATTGGCCATCAACTATATTTGCAGCCCAAACTTTCGTGGCTAAAATCGATCTAACACAATGAGATTCAGACCAGGTGTTCTTCACGATGATGAAGTGACTGAAGTGCTTAATTAGTGTCTCTAAGAAAACAGCCCTTTTTTTATAAAATGAATTATTATGGATGAGATTTTCATTTTCTTTCTATGAGTTAATACCTGAGTATCAATCGATTAGAAAAAATGGAAAGATCGACCATAAGAATAATTTTTAATTTAGGTGTGTTTTCTTAGAGACACTAATTAGTGTCTGTATGAAAACAGGCTAATATGCTGATTATCCATCATATTCGTATTTTTTCCATCAAATCAGCGCTGAATTATTCTCGAATCTGATTCAGTAGAATTATCAAATTCACAAATATTATCAAGAACAGTTGCGTTGTAGCCTGTTAATTGGCCATTTGAAGGTTTTCCATTCAAAAACCCCAAAGAATTCACTTTGAGATTCGCAGGCTTTTTGGTCTGTCGGGGAGTAAAATCCCTGTCCTTTTTTTGTTCATTCAGTGTAGAAAAGAAACGATTTTTTCGGTTGGTTTATCAGGATTAATCATTATATTGCATATAACCGATATAAATACAAACCATGAGGAAATCCTTCCAGCCCCAACTTACCCTGAGATGCACACCCATCGAGCAAGTAGAGGCTCCGGTGAAAACTAAAAGCCACTTAGCTGCCCTGGCAGCCGCCCTTCAATATATCTATGTCCAACCTGAATGGAACCAGCGTATTTTTGAATTACTTTCTTCCAAACTCATTGAGGGAAAGAAAAAGACGGGCCGTGAGGGTATGAGTCTGTGGGAGGTCTTCGTATTGGCCCAGGTGCGCCTGTGCATGAACATCTCTTACGATGAGTTACACCATATCTCCAATTACGACACGTTGGTACGGGGCATTATGGGGGTGCTACCTACCGACTACTCTGTGGGCAAACAGTATAAGTACCAGAACATTTATGACAATGTGACCTTGCTGGACGATGAACTGCTCATCGGCATCAATGATGTAATCGTAGCAGCAGGTCACCAGGTGTTTAAAAAAAAAGGAAAAACCGGAGGGGAGGAAGTTGCCTTGCGTTGCAAGACCGATAGTTTCGTGGTAGAAACCGACACCCACTTTCCTACCGGCTACAACCTGCTATGGGACAGTGCCAGAAAGTGTATAGATGTAGCTGATTTATTGGTCTCAAAAAGGTATTTTACTGGCTGGCGTAAGTCCGGGGATTGGCGCAGATCCCTCAAAAGGCTGATGCGCAGCGTGGGCAGGACCACCGGCTCAGGAGGAAAAAACAAAGAGGAGCGGGTAGAGCAGGCTGCCACTTCCTATCTGACTAAAGCCCGTGCTTTGAGCAAGAAAGTGGGCCAAATGTTGGAAAAATATCAGGGAAACTCTATCGAGGAGTTCGCAGCCCTGATGGCATTGACCTATTATCTTGAGATGTTGGAAAAGCACATCGAGTTGCTCGACAGGCGGTTGATCAGAGCAGAGACCATTCCCCATGCCGAAAAAGTCTTTTCCATCTTTCAACCTTATGCCGAAATGATCAAAAAAGGCAAACTGCACCCCAATGTGGAGATCGGTAAGAATCTGGCCATCACTTCGGATCAATACCATTTACTCATAGACTGGCAAATAGCTGAAAAACAAACCGACAACCAACTTACCCTATCAATTGCCCGGCGTATCGCTGAGAAATACCCCATCCAAAGCCTGAGCACCGACAAGGGGTTTTCCGATAAAGAGGATAAAGCAACTCTGCAAACCTTCATCCCAGAAGTGATCATGCCTAAAAAGGGTAGGTTAAACAAAGAAGAAAAAGCCATCGAATCAGCGCCAGCCTTCAAAAGGTTGAAAAACAAGCATTCTGCTATCGAATCCAACATTAATGAGCTGGAACACCGGGGATTGGACCGATGCCCGAACCGTACCCGCAAAACTTTTAATAGCTACATCGGGTTGGCCATTACTGCCTACAACCTTCACAAGATCGGGCGTAAACTCCAGGCTGACCGTCTGGCCGCCCAGCAGCAAGCCAATTGCCAGAAACAAGCAGCTTAATCACCTTTTAGCTGTTTAATAAGGATTAGGCACTGGCAGGAGTGCGTCCTGGCCAGGCTAAAACCCGGCTATTTTTATCAAAAACCATCAAAAACAATGAATAAAAGCAAAGTCACCCTTTATTAGTCAGCAAGGTGAGTGATTTTTTCATTGTTCCATTTTAAGCAATATTTTAATACGACCTAAAACTCGCTGTTTTCTTAGAGACACTAAATAAGGTCGATGATTATTCGGATATGGATTGGTGAATCACTGGTGTGAATTTGGAATGGTATTTCTAATTTATACACGACGATCCACCGTCTATGGGGTTCTTTCGAATCCATAGGGGCAATGTCTGCAACCACTTTTACAGCAAAAACCACGTTTGAGATGGTATTTTTTTGTAAAGACTGTAAATCCTTCGGGTGTATAATAATAATCATCCTTTTCTAAGGACTTCTCCGGTTTCCGATTTGTTTCTGCGGACTTCACTACCTTTGATCCAATTATTAATATTTGTTTAAAATCAACCCGAAAATAATATGGACCTGGTAATAAACAGCCAATCTGCAATAGAATTAGAAAATACCTATGGGGCCCATAACTATAATCCATTGCCTGCTGTATTGGCCAGGGGAGAAGGTGTTTTTGTCTGGGATTTAGAAGGGAAGAAATATTATGACTTCTTATCTGCTTATTCTGCAGTGAATCAAGGCCATTGTCATCCGAAAATTATTCAAACGCTAAAAGATCAGGCTGAAACACTTACTTTAACCTCAAGGGCCTTTTATAGCGATGCTCTTGGTGCATATGAGGAGTTTGTTACCAATTACTTCGGATATGATAAGGTCTTGCCTATGAATACTGGCGCAGAAGGAGTTGAAACGGCTATTAAACTTTGTCGCAAATGGGGGTATGAAAAGAAGGGAATACCCCGGGATCAAGCCAAGATTGTGGTTTTTGACGGGAATTTTCATGGACGTACAACCACAATTATCAGTTTTTCTAATGACCCGGATGCCTATAATAATTATGGCCCTTTAACTCCGGGTTTCATCAGGGTTCCCTATAATGACATTAATGTCTTAGAAAAGGAGCTCGAAGATCCAACCATTGCAGGAGTCCTGATAGAACCGATTCAAGGTGAAGCTGGAGTATTTGTTCCTGATGAAGGATATCTGGCCTCTGTAAAAAATGCCTGTGAGGTCAATAAAGTGCTTTTCATTGGTGATGAAATTCAAACTGGTATTGCTAGGACAGGTAAACTACTTGCTACCGATTATGAGGAAGCTAGACCGGATATTCTTATTCTTGGCAAAGCACTTGGTGGTGGCGCTTATCCGGTCTCTGCTGTTTTGGCAGATAACCATATTATGGAAGTTATGAGGCCTGGCCAGCATGGTTCCACTTTTGGTGGAAATCCCCTTGGCAGCAAAGTTGCTATAGCTGCTCTTGAAGTGGTGAGGGATGAAAATCTTGCGGACAATGCGATGAACCTTGGAAAAATATTCAGGCAAAGGATGGATAGCTTCATAGAGCAGAATGAAATGGTGCAATTAGTAAGAGGCAAGGGCCTGTTAAATGCAATTGTTATAAATGATTCTACGGAGAGTAAAACTGCCTGGAATATTTGCTTGAAATTGAAAGAGAACGGATTGTTAGCAAAACCTACACACGGAAATATTATTCGTTTTGCTCCGCCACTAGTTATAACAGAGGACCAAATTCATGATTGTTGTGATATAATTGAACGGTCTGTTACCAATTGTGAGAATAGATAGAGTGGGGGGATAGGAAGTTATTTTATGCCGACGACTTCTAATTTCCAGCTTCTAATTAGGGCTTCCTCAGATTGGATAAAAACGACCTTGATTGCTCATATTAAGCGATTCACGTGTAAATATATTTTTATATATGCAAGGTTATTTGTATATTTGACGTATAACATTGCATATGATCGATTACACATCGCAGTACCAAACCAAAATAGAAGAATTTTCCTCCATTAACTCCATCAAACTCAACCCAAACAACAGATGGATAGCACTTGCAAACTTGTTGCCATGGGATGAGTTGGTAAATATCTACAAAAGGAAATTCAGCGTCAACATGGGGGCAAAGAGCGTCAACCCAAGGCACATCATAGGGGCATTTATTATAAAACATAAACTGGGGTTGTCCGATGAAGAGACCTTGCTGACCATCAGCGAAAACCCATACATGCAGTTCTTTCTTGGTTTGGACCATTACACACCTGGTTTGGTGTTTTCGCCTACGCTTTTTGTGGAGATGCAAAAAAAACTAGGGGATGATACTTTCGATGCATTCTCGAAAATCATCATGATGGTGTCCCTTCCTGACCGGAAACCAAACCAAAAGGGTGCGGTATCTAAAAGGCCAAAAGGTAAATTAAAGATAGATGCCACTGTGGCAGATCAATACATCACCTACCCAAATGATCTTGGTTTGGTCAATGAAGCCCGTATCAAGACCGAAAAGATGGTTGACCGGTTGTTTGACCTGCTCAGGGACAAGATGGAGGTCAAACCCAGGACTTACCGCAGGATGGCCCATAAGCGTTATTTGCAGGAAGCCAAAAAGAAGAAAAAATCAGTTGTATCGATCCGCAAGGCCATCCGTGTGTTGCTCAACTGTGTAAAAAGGAACCTGGCCATATCGATCAAATGCTGGACCTGTTGGAAGGGCCGTTTCCTTTTCCCCACAAAACCCAGCAGGAACTGATGGTGGTCCATACCCTTTATAAGCAGCAACAAGGCATGTATGAGCAGAAAGCCCACCAATGTAAAGATCGGATAGTGAGCATCTCACAACCCCATGTACGCCCGATAGTGAGGGGCAAGCAGGGCAAGAGTGTAGAGTTTGGTGCCAAGTTGGGCCTTTCACTCATGGATGGGTTCATGACCAAGGATAACCTAAGCTGGAATGCCTATAATGAAAGTGAGGACCTGATCAATCAGGCAGAGGCCTACAAGGCTTTGTTTGGTTATTACCCTGAACTTATACAGGCCGATAAAATCTATGCTACCAATAAGAATCGCAATTGGTGTAAAGAAAACAGCATAAGGATGACAGCTGCCACAAAAGGAAAACCTGTGAAGAAATCAGCATACCAGAAGGCTAAATCAAAAAAGGAATATGCTGAGAGGAATGCCATTGAGGGAAGAATAGGCAATGCCAAACAAGCTTACTCGCTCAATGAAATCAAAGCCAAGCTTAAATCAACTTCACAAACTTGGATTGCTGCAACCCTATTCGTGCTCAATCTATCTAGGGCTGCTAATTTGATGGGTACTACTTTTTGAGGAAGCCCTAATTAGTGTCTCTAAGAAAACAGCCCTTTTTTTATAAAATGAATTATTATGGATGAGATTTTCATTTTCTTTCTATGAGTTAATACCTGAGTATCAATCGATTAGAAAAAATGGAAAGATCGACCATAAGAATAATTTTTAATTTAGGTGTGTTTTCTTAGAGACACTAATTAACCTGCCAGGTAAAAGAATAATATCCAAACTATAAAAAAAATGGGTAAGAGAATTGGTATTGAGTAGCGGATAATATATCCGAAAAACGAGGGCATTTTTATACCCACTTGCTCAGCAATTGATTTCACCATGAAGTTTGGTCCGTTGCCTATATATGTCATTGACCCAAAGAATACAGCAGCTACAGAGATAGCTTTTAAATAAATAATAGAATTTTCATAGCCTCCTTCACTAAACCTGACCACCTGGCTGATATTTGTGATTTCAGCTCCTTTAGACGCCATTGCAGCGGTGAGGAAATTGATGTAAGTAGGCGCATTATCTAATACACCAGACAACAGGCCCGTACCCCAATAAAGCGTGTTGTGGGTAATCATTTTTGCTCCTTCGGATGATTCAGCAAAGTTTCCTACTATTTCCAATGCTGGCATCATAGTGCCAAAAATGCCAAAGAAAATGAAAGCTACTTCTCTGATCGGCTCAAAATTGAAGTCATTTCCCCTCAGCGCATCTACACTGGCAAATTTATAGCTGAAGAATGCGCATGACAACATGATTATTTCTCTCAAGAAAGAGAATTTTTGACCTTCATAGTGAATTGCTGGTACCCACGGCAGGACGTTTGGATCTAAGAATACAGAACAAACGATTACCAAAAGCCAGATGAAATTTCTTTGGCCAATTATGGTGGTTTTATTGGTGAATTCAGGGATATCCTCTCCGAAACTGTAATCTGCTTTGTTACCTCGATCAAAAAAATAAAATATTATGGCCAATACGACAATAGCGAATACCCATGGAATGAAGTTGTTTGTTAATGTCCAGAAGAATGGAACACCTTTTAGGAACCCCAGGAAAAGAGGTGGATCTCCAATTGGAGTCAAAGCACCACCGACATTACTAACCATAAAGATGAAGAGGATAATATGGTATGGCTTTATGCGGTTTTTGTTTAACCGAATAAAAGGTCGAATAAGCAGCATTGACGCTCCTGTAGTGCCAATGATATTGGCGATAATTGAGCCGATAACTAGTAGGGCAACATTAGTGGTTGGCTTGGCTTCTTTGTCTACATCTATCTTAATTCCGCCAGAAGCAATGAAAAGAGCTGCCAGGAGGGAAATAAATTGTACGTATTCCGCCATAGCGTGTACAGGACTATGGACGTTATGTAGTCCAAGCAAGTAATAAGTAACTACTAAAACCGCCAAAAACACCGCTATGATAGGATAGCTTTTGTGCCAGAAATGCTCGTAAAAAAGAGGGCCTGTGGCAATCATTAATAACAGCAGTGCAAATGGAAATATGCTCCAGGTCGCTGGTGCGCTATGTTCACCGCTGTCATCCGAGGAAATACTGCTCGTTGAAAGTATTTCTGTTGCAGCTACATCATCCAACTTAGATGCCTTGGAAGCATTTGAGGATATCAATGAAATGAGTATTCCCAGCAGTACTAGTAATAAGATCCTATTCATCCAAGGCTTTTTAAAATTCAACCAGCCATTAGAGTCAGATGTCAATATTGACTAGCGACTCAAATTACTAAGATATAAGCACTCTTCTCAAAACCAAATTATTGAATTTAAAATGTGGGTACATCGTTTGCGGGCCATGAACTATTTGTTGATGTCAGGGTACCGTCGCTTCCATCAGAGTTGAACACTTGCCATAAATAAATCGATGGTCATTTAAATGAACTGCGTAATTGATCAAGGAAATACACTGATAAAATGTGGGGCATTCGAAAGTGATGAACTCAATGAGTTATGGACTTGGACGAGCAGGAGGGAAGTTGGACCCATCTTAATCAATTACATGGCCAAAATTCCATCATATATACAGTTTCAGGCAACTCCGAAAGCGTAACTGCCATTTTAGGGCATGGTGGACGAAAAGTGTTATTACTCGATAGCGCAACATGACTGACAATATTGAACCGTTCTAAATTACTTAATACTTTGGTATGGATCGAATAGCGGCCGTATGTGGAACAATAAACATTTTTCTGACAATGATAGTCTGTTGTTGATTTTGGTACCTGTATTATTTACGATTTTTATGGATAGTGATAAAAAACTACTTAACCCGCATTATTCATAGGCCGCCAATTTTGGGATTAATAATGGGTTGCTAACTATTTTTGATAGGAGTGTATGTATTAATTTGAAGATCAACCAGGTTTCTGGATTTCAAAGGACATTAGAGCGTTTTTTTGTTAGAATTTTTCAATTTTCAGTCAAAGCTCTATTGTGTTCTTATGGAAGAACATTTTTTTGATTAAATCTAAACTGTTTAACTGATCGGTCAGTTCACCGTAAGCAAATCGCCCAGCAGGTATTGATATCTAAAGGCTCTTGAGAATTGTATTGTCAATGATCTTTTCCTTTCTTTCAGGCACGCCCCAACCTTCATCAGGTAAAGCCGGATATTGTCCACTTGCCATCGTTTAGCAAAGTGGTGTTTTGTTTTGGCAATTAATAATTTAATCTGCCGGAACAATTTCATAACAGAGGGTAGCGATGATTAAACGCATGAAATTGGCCCAGTAGCGATGACAGGAAAGCCGGTCGGAATAAGTCATGTTTTTGAGTTCCTTTATTCGATTTTCACTGGCATCACCTCGCTTGACATAAAAATCAAAGTAAATCTGTTGAGCGGTCATCGCTTCAAAGTTGCTCACAAAGTAACGGACATTCATTCCTTTTCCGGTAGACTCCACTTTGGCGTACAGCTTTTCAGAACGATCCCAGCTTTTGGCCTGGTAAGTAAACGGGCCAACAAACTCTTGATGTTTGATGATTTTTGAAGCATATTCCTTTTTTACTTCAATGATAGTCTGTTTGGTAAAAGTCTTTAAAACTTCATTACTACTAATACCTAAACAAAATTGAAGGTCAAACTGCTTAGCTATCCGATAAAAAGATGCTCCTGAAAAGCCACTATCCGCTCGAATAAGGATCTTTACTGAGGGCAGTTTTTTTCTGATTTTAATGACAATCCTTTTCAATAAGGCCACAAACCATTTGTTGGAGTGACAATTGCCCGGACGTAGTACTGGTAAAATGACCTGACCGGTGTTCCCGTCCTTAAAGAACAACTCATGGTACATAGTCTGTCCATAATAGCCATTATACAAACTGAGTTGTTGGGATCCATGAGTAGGGTCATCGGTACCATCTACATCAATGATGATTTGACCAGTCTTCTCTTTCAACTCCTCTACATAACGGTCTACAAACCATTGACTCATCTGGTAGATCAGACTCCGATCGGCCTTGTTTTCAAATCGACTTAAAGTAGGCTGGGAACATAATCCGCTATCTAGTACTTTACGGATCACCGGATCCTCTCGGAGTTTTTGTTCGTCATTGCAATCCTGATAGCCCTGCATCATTAAAAACACCCGTTGGCGAAGCATTTCTTCATAAGTGTATTCGATAAAAAAGGGGTTTCGATAGTCAGGAATCAGTGCGGCGAAGCTTTTTAATAGACCAGTCTTTCTCTCTACTTTTTCACTTAACAATATCGCTCCGTCTGAGCTAATCGCTGATGCTGAAAAATCAAATTTAAAAGCTTGTTTTCCTCGATAAAATACGGTATCTTTTTCCTTATATTTAGGCATAAATTAATTGCTTATTTTGTTGTCTAACTATCTCAATATAAGCAATTTATGCCTGTTTTTTATTGTCTACTATGAATTTTTCGGGTTAAAGGGTGTAGTCATCCCTGGCTTGAAAATGAGATTTAAAGCGATGAACTCATATACTCAAAGTTTGCCTCTTATTGAAGAACTGCCGGATAAGATACCAGACATGGGGCAAACAACCACCGAGTCAATGCTTGGCGGGGTAATTTGGGGAATTGCCGGAGAGATAGAAGAGTTTTTATCTATTTACTCGGAGAAATATCATGACTTGAAAGTACTATTCTGGGGGGTGGTGCAATTCGTTTTGAATTCATGGTAAAAGGCCCAACCTTTGCAGCCCCAAATTTAGTACTGGTTGGACTAAACAGCATTCTAAGGCATAATAATGAGGTATACGAGTAGGTTATTTTTGCTAATCATCATGTTATTGGCAGTCCTTTCACTACGTGCGCAGGTTGGACAGTCTCCATATAGTATTAACGGTGTCGGTGATGTTCAGAGCCTGGCCCAGGCCAACCAGTTTGGTATGGCAGAGATTGGCATTGCTAGCCCAACTCGTTTTCATATTAATAATATGAATCCGGCCCTGTTGACATATAATAAATTGTCAACCTTTCAAATGGGTCTTGCGATTGATTATCGGGGAATCTCAACGGAGCAATTATCCCAGACAAATGGAGGTGCTTTACTTAATAACCTGGTCTTTTCTTTCCCAGTGATTAACGAGCGATGGACTATGAGTGTGGGTTTATTGCCCCTAACTAATGTAAATTTTAATGTCAAGCTCGATGATACGGTGCCGGGCACTCAAGAAATACCGGTCACTTTAAGATTTGAAGGAGACGGCGGATTGGTACAAGCATATTTTGCTCATGGCATAGTGGCAGCCAAGGGGTTATCACTTGGTGTAAGAGGAAGCTACATATTTGGTAGTATCGAAGATATATCAAGCAGCTTTATCGGTTTTAGTAGGGCAGATGTTTTGGGATTTAATAGAACAAGATGTCGATACACTTTTTTTCTCGAGTTATAATACACTATTTACGCGTCAAAATACTTTTAGTGATGTGACCCTTGGAATGGGTTTACACTATAGGTATCAAAGGGGTAAAGATACTTTTTTTAATGTTGGGGTGAACTTTGATCCAGCCACTAAAGTGAGCGGGAGTACAACCACATTTTTTTCTCGAAGAGACCTGGGCAATTTATTGGTGGTTGGGACGGACACTACCTTGGCAGATGAACCGGAAAGTTTCAGATTACCCAATAGGTTTGCATTTGGCTTTGCTTATGAGAAATTTCTAAATCTCATTATAGGAATTGACGTCAATTACCAAAAGTGGTCTGACGCACGCGAATTCGATGGAACTTCAGAGGGATTTTAGAGACGCGGTAAAAGTTGCTGTTGGTACGGAATGGATACCAAATGTTAATAGCATAAACACCTACATTGCAAGAATATCATATCGCCTTGGATTTAGTTATCAACAGTCACCATACTTGGTAAATAATTCCCGGGTGAATGACATTGGCATAAATTTTGGATGGTCTTTACCTATAGGCCAAGGATCCAGTTTTGATTTAGGATTCAGGCTGGGTCAACGGGGTAATCTGAATGATAACCCTCTTCGTGAGCGTTACATAAAAGCCCTGGTTGGCATTACCATCAATGATAGATGGTTTGTTAGAAGAAGATATGATTAAAGTAATCACCGTGAGAAATTTACTGCTTTTAAGTTCAATATTCATCTTTGTCGAACATTTACAAGCACAACGCGATCCTAAAAATATTTGGAATTGGCCTGAAGATAGAGCCGCTGCTGAAGAGAAAAACGTACTTTATACTGACAACCTCAAATCGGAGTTGTACGCCGAAGCAGTAGAACCACTCGAATACATGATCAAAGTGGCTCCAAACCTTAATCCCTCCATTTATATTAATGGAGCTAAAATTTATGAAGCGCTGGCAGATAGGGAGGAGGATCAGGGCCAAAAGCTGAAATACCAGGAAAGAGCATTGGAGATGTATGATCTTCGCGTAAAACATTTTGACAATGAGGCTGAAGTACTCAATCGACAGGCCTTTACTGCATACAAATTTTACAAATCCACTAAGGAAAAATATGCAGAACTCAAGTTACTATTTGCCAAAGCATTTGAACTAAATGGTGTGGATATTTATGATAATAATTTGATTGCTTATTTTGACATCATTAGGAGAATTAAGTTAACCGGGGGTGAATTTCATGAAGAAGAAGTATTTGATATCTATTACAGTCTGAAGTCCGTGATTGATGAAAAAGTAAAAAGAGGTGGTGATTATGCGAGACTGGGTAGGATTGCAGACAATCTGGATAAGATGCTCCCCACTATCAATCCTGTTAGCTGTGATTTCATTGAGCATAACCTGGGGCCAAAATTGGAGCAAAATCCGAATGACGAGAAATTAGCAAAGAAGATTTTTCAACTAATGCTAACTGGCAAGTGCACTGATAGGCCGTTGGCGCTCAAAGCAGCAGAAGTAGTTCATGATGTTGAACCTTCTTTTGGTTTAGCAAAATTTATTGCCACAAAAAACCAGGTTGATAGTAACATCACTAGATCAATTGATTTTTATGAGCAAGCAATTCATTTGGCAGATAGTCGGGACAAGAAAGGTGAGGTATATTTTGACTTGGCCAAATTATATGCTGCTCAGAGTTACAAAACTGACTCGAGGATAAATGCCTATAGGGCAATAAATGAAGATCCAAAATTGAAAGGTGCCTACTCACTTATTGGCAATTTATATATGAGTAGCTATGAAGATTGCCGTGAAGGCATTAGCCGTGTTCAGGACAGGGCCATTTTTATTGCTGCTTTTGAAATGTACAGCAGGGCTGGAGATGATGCTGGAATGTCCAATGCTAAGGCACAATTTCCATCAATGGAGGAAATATTTAATGAAGGCAAAGAACTTGGTGATTCAATGGTTGTTGATTGCTGGGTAAAGGAAACAGTACAATTGGACAGGAGGACGGCAAATTAAACCTATAATATTTAGGTATGCTGTCATTTTTAACTGGAGTCTGTTTATAAAGTTAGAATTTTAACAAATAACAAATAACAAGGACCAAAAGCATCAATGACCGAAATTTAGATATTCTAAACTGTATTCGACATTTGATCATTGATAATTTGAATTTGTTATTAATATAATTTTTTGTTCTTTGGGCTTGGCTGAGATCAACTAATAAGTGCAATTGAAGGTGAAAAAGCTTTTAAAGGGCTTTTTCATCCTTCAAAAGCCTGAGCAGTGCAATCTTTGGATTGCAAAATGTCAAAAAACTACACACATCTCAGTATTGATCAAAGGTATCAAATTGAAGCATTATTAAAAACAGGAGCTACTCAAAAGGAGATTGCCTGTATCGTTCATTTTCACCCATCTACGATCTCACGTGAGCTTAAGCGAAATGTGGGTTCAAGAGGTAGGGGAGCTGGTGTCTATCGAACAGCAAATGCACAAAGGAGGACCAATCTTCGTCATCAAGAAAAGCCAAAAAGAGTGATTTTCACCAAACCCATGAAAGACTGGATAGTTAACCGGCTCCAAGAAGATAGATGGAGTCCTGAATTGATCAGCCATCAGGGAAAGAAAACGAGAGAATGTCCACTTAGCCATGAATGGATTTACCAATGGATATGGGAATGTAAGCACACCAACCACCAGGAGAACCAAGAATACAAACAACTATACACATATCTAAAACATGGCAAACGAAGGCGCAAACGAGGAAACAGAAAAGATCGTAGAGGTATTATCCCGAATAGGGTATCAATTGAACAGCGACCCCAGATCATTAACAAAAGGGAACGATTGGGAGATATAGAAGTCGATTTAATGATGGGTAAAAACCACAAAGGCTCTTTGTTGGTGATGACAGACCGAGCAAGTCTTTTTACCAGAATCAGAAAGATACACAGTAAAAATGCCGATCAAATGGCCGAAGCTATTGTGGAGGAACTCTCTCAGGATAAACACAAACTGGAAACACTCACTTTTGATAATGATATGGCATTTTCTAAACATGAGTTGATTGCTCAATCCCTTGATGTGGATGCCTATTTCACTCGTCCCTATACTAGTCAGGATAAAGGGACAGTTGAAAATAGGATTGGGGTAATCAGAAGGTTTTATCCTAAGAAAACAGATATTAGATTTGTTACAGAGGAGCAAATCAAAGTTGTTGAAAACAAAATCAATGAACGCCCTGTTAGAAAATTTAATTACCTAAACGCAAAGCAAGTGCTACAAAGGAAAATTGCACTTATTACTTGAACTTACAAAATTATTACCTCATCAAATCCCATATTATTTATTTATAAATTTTATAACTTGTTTACCAACTTTAGCACCATTGAAGTAACACCACTCGGCACCATGAAATCCGCCCAAAATATTACCGGCAATAAACCACCCAGGTTCTGATAGTTCACAGCCATTTGCCACGACCGGAACCCTTGAATGGATATCTACTTTTAAATTACCCTGTAAAGCAAGTTCACTGTTTGGTATAAGTTCGCCACATATAAACTATGCCATCGCAAGGGATAGTTTTACCGTTAACCTCTACTCCGGATGCCATTTTATTTCCCACTAATTGTAATTGATTTTGAAATTGTACTCTGATAATTCGGATTGCTCCATACCCGAAAGTAAAGGCGTTCAAAGAAAGAACATTGGGGAGAGCTATAACGATCAATTATTGTTACGTTGGAAGTTCCGGCATTTTCCAATTTTGCCGCAACCGCGTAAGCTATAAGATCGGAACCAATAATTACTGGATTTTTAAAAGGCAATATATTCCGCTCATCCAAAAGAATGAGCAACTGTTTGGTGAAAAACACTTTTGCTGGCCTGGAACCAGCCAGCCAGCCCCGCTCAGCTTGGTTTTTTCCCTTGACCCACACGCCATAATTATAGCATCAGAAGTCATGTTCATTTTACCTTCGGCAGAATTAACATAGGTTATCATCTTCTTTCCGGCATCAATACTTAAAACCTGACTTTGTAGTTTTATTTGTGCCGATGTTTTTAACAACTGCTCCTCAAGCAGTTTGCATATTCGGAACCGAACGTTGGGATGCCTCCTTTTGACCATCTCATAAATGTTCTCACCCCCCGTTTCTTCTTTTTGTATAAAGAAGGAATGCCTCCAATTTTATCACCGCGCTCTATAATTGCAATTGAATTCACCCCTCGTTTCGATAATGCGACCGCTGCACCAGCCCCTGCGGGACCTGCACCGATAATGACAACGTTATAGTGTTTTGCTGAATCCAATTTCTAACTTCTTGTCGTTAACTTGTCGGAGCTAATGAAGCGATTTCGCTTCCCGGCCCACATTTTGTAATTTCATTTAACGGTATTTTACAATGCTCCGAAAGAATGCGGCAATATTAACCATGCAGTCAAAACCCTGACACCGGCCCATTTGAGAACGGGTTCTTCGTTTTATTGAATCTAACGTACGAGGTTTTAAAAGAGAATCTAACTGCCCTATAATTTCACCACGAGAGATTTGCTCACAATAACATACAATATTGCCAAGGTCAGGATTTCCTTTAATGAATCCTTCTTCTTCATAAGGACGCTTCCACCATCCTGGCCATTTACTTTCAGGTCGGCTATTCACGGCAGACGGGTCTAACTCTAGTGCTAAGCCAAGTTCCTGATGCAATTTGTCAACCAGGTATTCAGCTAAAGTCGGAGAAGATGTAATTCCGGTAGAACGAACCCCTGCAACTGTAAGGATACCAGGGTGATTATCATTACTTCTTATCCAATAACTACCTTGGCTGCAATTTGAACGTACTCCTGAAAACAAACCAATTGCAGGTTGTTTTTGCAGATCCGGATACAATTTCGAAGCTCCTTCCAATAATCGCTGAAGCATATCGGTTACAGTATCTGTTACCGTAATATCATCATGTGAAAATCTTCAGCCGTGGGGCCTGCCATTAGATTCCCAAAGATTGTAGGAATAACCAATACGCCTTTTGTTTGTGCTGTAGGTATTGGAAGCAGAATATGTTTTATGGCTGAACGACAATACTTATCAAATATCAAAAATTGACCACGCCTGGGATTCGTATCAAATGGTTCTCCATTGTATAGCTTTGCTAATTTCTCACTTCCAAGACCGGCAACGTTAACAATTATCTTTGTGATAATTTTTATGCCATAGTGAGTAACAAGTGTTTTGTGCGTTGCATCTGCATTTTCAATAGCAGTAATTTCCGTACCAAGAAGGATATCTGTCTCATTTGACAACGCAATCTCCGCAAAGGCAATCGATGCTGAAAAAGGGTCTGTTATCGATTCTCCTGGGATCAATATGCCACCCAGAACATCATTGGTAATTTAAGGCTCAAGTTCTCGAGCCTTTCCCCACTCAACAACTGAATATCGGTGACACCATTTTTTAAGGCCTTTTCATAAATATTCCCCAATTGTTTATTTTGCTCTTCATCAATAGCTAATAATAATGCTCCACACTCTTCGAAAGGGATTTTCAAGTTTTTTGCTAATTCCGGCCACTGTAGTGAAGCTTTCCTCACAAGCCTTGATTCCAGTGTGCCTACCGGTGCATCAAACCCTGTATGTACAATTGCACTGCTCCCTTTACTTGTACTTTCGCCAACATCATAATTTTTATCCAATAAAAGGATTTTTATTTGTAGTTTGAAAGTTTGCAAGCCAGGGCGCAACCTACTATACCTGCACCAATAATTGCCACATCGTATGGGGTATTGCTCAACTGTGCCGGATCATTAAATTTTAATGATTCATCAAGGTCACCATCCGGCCAGTTATATAGTATTTTCCCGGGGTGGCTCATTTTATATCTTTTTGATTTGTTTAAAAATTACTTCTGATTGTCATTTAATAATATGTAAGTTCAAGTAATAAGTGCAATTTTCCTTTGTAGCACTTGCTTTGCGTTTAGGTAATTAAATTTTCTAACAGGGCGTTCATTGATTTTGTTTTCAACAACTTTGATTTGCTCCTCTGTAACAAATCTAATATCTGTTTTTCTTAGGATAAAACCTTCTGATTACCCCAATCCTATTTTCAACTGTCCCTTTATCCTGACTAGTATAGGGACGAGTGAAATAGGCATCCACATCAAGGGATTGAGCAATCAACTCATGTTTAGAAAATGCCATATCATTATCAAAAGTGAGTGTTTCCAGTTTGTGTTTATCCTGAGAGAGTTCCTCCACAATAGCTTCGGCCATTTGATCGGCATTTTTACTGTGCATCTTTCTGATTCTGGTAAAAAGACTTGCTCGGTCTGTCATCACCAACAAAGAGCCTTTGTGGTTTTTACCCATCATTAAATCGACTTCTATATCTCCCAATCGTTCCCTTTTGTTAAATGATCTGGGGTCGCTGTTCAATTGATACCCTATTCGGGATAATACCTCTACGATCTTTTCTGTTTCTCGTTTGCGCCTTCGTTTGCCATGTTTTAGATATGTGTATAGTTGTTTGTATTCTTGGTTCTCCTGGTGGTTGGTGTGCTTACATTCCCAT
>CAXXNX010000063.1:0-34771 GCA_963664285.2 Cyclobacteriaceae bacterium | reverse complement strand
GTGATAGGCCGGGAGTTCGTCATTTGGGCATCCAAGTAGAAACTGAGGAAGAGCTTCAAGAGATTTATAGTAATATTGAGAAGACCAATAGTGTTGCAAGGGAAGAAGGACATATGGTGTGCTGCTATGCACAATCGGAAAAGTCATGGATTAAGGACCCGCAAGGAGTAGAATGGGAAGCTTTTCATACTTATGGAGAATCGGACGTCTACAAAATTGCCGAAACTGAATGTTGTGATGACACCTGTTGCGCATCATAAGACCAGCTGTGAATTAGTAGCTCCCGTTTTTCAGGAGTACAGGCACATTTTAGCACGGTATATCCAAAGCCGGGTCAAAGACTCAGTGGAAAGCGAAGAGTTACTCAGCGAGGTGATGATGAAAATTTATACCAATTGCGAAAAATTGCTAGGTATCCGAAATACGCAAGCCTGGCTCATTACTATAGCTCGCAATACCATTACCGATTACTTCCGCTACAAAGAGAAAAGACACTCTACTTCCCTGTCTCTTGAATTGTCAGTAGAAGATGAACCTGATTTTATTCACCAACTGGAGGCCTGCGTTCCTTCCCTGATCCAAATGCTCCCTGAAAAATATGCCAATCCTTTAGCTGACTATGAATTGAAAGGCATTCCTCAAAAATCGCTGGCCATTCAATACAACTTGAGTGAATCCGGCCTGAAATCTCGTGTTCAGCGTGGCCGCAAAATGCTGAAAGCTCTTTTTACAGAGTATTGTGGTCATTTAATTGAGGAAGAAGATTGTGGAGAGTG
Organism: Cyclobacteriaceae bacterium; assembly: GCA_963664285.2. Taxonomy (GTDB): domain Bacteria; phylum Bacteroidota; class Bacteroidia; order Cytophagales; family Cyclobacteriaceae; genus JAJCYL01. Next base: position 33,995 of record CAXXNX010000063.1, on the reverse strand, counting down.
TAAATGTTGAGCCCATATTAAAAATTATTGTTGCTCTTGGTTGAGAGGCAAGAGCTTCTTTTCCAAATGTTTTTTCTCCGCAATGTTTTCCGTCAGTTCAATTGCTTTCGAAAGAGCTTCGCCGGCTTCATTAACTTTTCCTAACTGAGAGAGAAGATCGCCTTTGATAGCGTAGTACAGATAGTAATTAGATAAAAAAGATTGATTCTCTAATTTGAGCAACTCAGACAAAGCTTTATCAGCACCGTTAACTCTTGCATAAACAACAAGACGATTTAACTCCACCACAGGAGATGGTTTGGATACCATTTGCATATCATATAATCCAAGCAATTGCTCCCAATCTGTAGAGTCATAGTCTTTAGCCTGGCAATGCAGGCCGGCCATGGCAGCCAACACATGATATTCCGTCATGGTATCAAATACATCGTCAGCAAATGACCGTTGAAAATAATACGATCCCGTCTCTATTAATTCCCCGTTCCAGCTAGACCGGTCTTGTTCTTTCAGGGTCAGCAATTCACCATTTTCACCAATTCTGGAGTCGAACCTCGAAGTATGAAAGCACATCAATGCCATCAGTGCATTCACTTCCGGATGCTTTTCGAAAGGGCTATCGCATAAGATTTTGGTTAGTCGCATAGACTCCAAACACAGGTCCTTCTTTATTAAGTGATTACCGGAAGAGCTCTTGTAACCTTCATTAAACAGCAAATAGAGCACTTTGAGGATCACAGTTAGATGCTCTTTTGCCTTTTCTTTGGATGGAACGGCTGGCTTAATCTTGAAATCTCTGAGCTTTTGTTTCGCCCTGGTATAAGCCTTAGCAACTGCTTCATCTTTCTTTATTAGCGCCCGTGCAACTTCAGAATTGCCTAATCCACATAGAATACGGAGGGTCAGAATAATTTGACTTTCTACGGTTAATGAAGGATGACAACAAGCAAACATCATTTTCAGTAAATCATCTTTTAGATAATCCTCCAGCTCTAAATCCGACATTATTGCGGTCTCACTGCCGGATTCTATTTTGCGGTTGAGATTATCGTCGTCCTGTGTAATTACTTTTTTATTTCTCCGTAGAGTATCGATGATCTTGTTTCGGGCCACTGTTAATATCCATGCCGAAGGATTATTTGGTACTGCTCGTGGCCAGGATTGCATTGCTTTAATAAGCGCCTCTTGTACTGCATCTTCGGCTTCTTCTAGATGTCTGGTACCAAAATGCGCTGTGAGGTGAGAGATCACCCGGGCGGATTCGTGTCGGAAGAAGTGATCTACCAATTGGGCTGTGGTTCTTATAGTTGCAGTCTCACTCATTAACGTAGTATGAAAATTATATAGGGAATAAGAAAGAAAAAAGGCTATCGCAAAAGCTCTATAATTCTCATTTCGCCCATAAGGTCGAAATGTACACTTTTGAGACAGCCTCTTAATAAGAATTTAAAGTAGAGCGACCAATTTCTTATCCCTCCGACCAATAAACTACATTTCTGGCAGGGGTGCGATTTCTCTCACTTCCACTGTTCCATCATGCTCTAATATGGGACAACTATTGGCCATAGTGGTAGCAGCATCAAGGTCGGTTTCTTTTACCAGTAAATAACCTCCAACGATCTCCTTGCCTTCAGCATAAGGACCATCAGTCAGTACCTTGTCAACACCGGTCCAGACTTTGCCTTCTGTCTGCAACGGTTCGCCCCTGACAAGCTTGCCTTCCCGGGCCATTTGTTCCATCCAAGCTCCCCATTTTTGCATGTGGGCTTGCATTTCTTCAGGTGTCTGATCGGTTCTTCCGGAATCTCCACCTCTGAAAATGTAAAGAAATTCTTTCATCGTATTTATTTGTTAGTTCAAAATTTAGTTACGCTTCTATAAATGATTTTAAAGGACCCAGATAGTACTTATCCCAACCTTCATTTATTGATTCAAAAGAACTGTCCGGGATATCTTCATGAATTAATTCCAGGGTAGTCTTACTATTTCGTTCAATTAAATTGAAAACTACTCTTGAATAATTATCCCAGCTCTTTTCTTTCCATTTTTGGACTATCTTCGACCCTGATACCTCCAAATTTTCTCCATGGATACTACCACCCCACAATGAAAAACGGCCTCCGTCGTTTAAATTCATTACCGCTTCATCACCAGACCACTGCAAAATATTTAATGGTTCGGTTAATGCCTCAAATACTTTTTCTTTTCGTGCAATGATCTCATATTTTTTTACCAGGCTTTTCATTAAATTTTAATTTCTCTTTTGAGACGAATCTGCAAATAACATATGGCCATGCTACTTAAAAAAAGTTGTGAAGGTTTGGAATTTCCAATTTTGTAGAGGAATATTGCAGCTCAATTATTAGAACACCTTAATAATTGATTTATAAGGAAGAGTGGAGAGACGAGGCTCCGTGAAACTCTGGCAACCAGCCTCCTAATAGGAAAAGGTGCCAAATCCTCCCCAGAATGATGGGAAATATAAATTGATTAGTTAATGATCCATTCATATTTCAAAACGAAGCAGATTAGTCAATATTCAATTATTGTTATTGATTGTTTGCTACAAATTATGGCTTAAACTGTGACTAGTGAAGTCATTTTAACAATTAAATGTTGTGGAAAACGGATACAACCATTTTGAATCGAAGGCAATTAGAGCCCAGGCCAAGCGCACCGCTTACCAGGAGCACTCGGTTCCCCTTTATTTAACTTCCAGTTTCGTCTTCGAGGATGCGGAACAAGCGAGGGCATTATTTAATGATGAAGTCGCTGGCAATATTTATACGAGGTTTTCCAATCCCAATACCTCTGAGTTCGTTGATAAAATGTGCTTATTGGAAGGAACCGAGGACGGTTTTGCCACGGCCTCCGGAATGGCTGCTATTTTTGCCAGTTTGGCTGCTCTTTTGAAGTCTGGAGACCATATTGTATCAGGGAGAGCCGTATTCGGATCAACGCACCAATTGTTTACCCAGGTTTTTCCAAAGTGGGGCATTGAAACTACCTATGTTGATGCAGACAAACCTGAAGACTGGGAAAAGGCGATCACAAAGAGCACGAAAGTGATCTTTATTGAGACACCTTCTAATCCGGGGTTGGATCTGATTGACCTGGAGTGGTTGGGGAAGATTGCCAGGAAGCACGACCTAATTTTTATAGTTGATAATTGTTTTGCCACACCCTACGTTCAACAACCGGCAAAGTTTGGGGTCCATTTAATTATCCATTCGGCTACAAAGTATATTGATGGGCAGGGCCGCACGATAGGCGGCATAATTCTTGGATCCAAAGAATTGATACAGGAGGTGCGATTCTTCTGTCGCCATACTGGCCCCTCACTGTCTCCTTTTAATGCCTGGTTGTTATCTAAGAGTTTAGAGACCCTGGCATTACGCATGGACAAACACTGCGATAATGCGTTGAGGATTGCCGAATGTCTTGACTATCATCCGGAACTAGAGTCGGTTAAGTATCCATTCTTGCCCAGCCATCCACAGTTTGAATTGGCTAGAAAACAAATGTCACTTGGTGGAGGTATTGTGACATTCGTGGTAAAAGGCGGTTTGGAGAGGGTATCAAAATTCCTTGATAGTTTGAAATGGCTGTCACTTTCAGCTAATCTTGGGGACACCCGAACTATCGTTACCCATCCTACAACCACCACCCATTCAAAACTGACTGAGGAAGAAAGATTGGCGGTTGGCATTCAGCCTGGTATGGTGAGAATTTCTGTAGGATTAGAGAACGTGAATGACATTTTGGAAGACATTGAAGAGGCTTTGAGAGCGTCAAAAATGGTAGAAGCATAAGGAAATAATTTGATTAGCATGAAATCGAGAGGAGTAGGGAAAAACCAAGTGGGGATGGATATTTTCATCGAGATTCCATGTGGCTATTTAAAATAATTACATATAAATGAAACATTTTTTTAGAAATAGCTGTAAAATGATTAACTCACAAGACGAAATGAATCACAACAGTCTGCATATGATGAACATGAAGAACACAGAAATGTGTTGTTGCGCATGTTGTTGCTGTAGCGACAGTCATCAATTGGCAGGCAAACCTGAAATAGAGATCAAGATTTAGTTTAAGTAAACAAAAAGCATAAAGTCTGAAGCCTCTGCAGGGAAACCCTGCAGAGGCTTCTTTTTTTATCAAAAAATTAATTGAACATGAGTTCACAACTATTGGAAAAGATATCAGCGACAGTGCAAAAAGATATCGAAGTATTGGAGCAAAGAATTGAGGGTTTTCATACTGGAAAAATTCCCGAAGATCGGTTCAAAGCCTATCGATTGACCAGGGGTGTTTATGGCCAAAGGCAGGTAGGGGTCCAAATGATAAGGATCAAAATCCCCTATGGTAAGTTGACCGGTGAACAGTTGGTACAAATCGCAAATATTTCAGATGAATTCAGCAATGGGAATCTTCATGCTACCACACGGCAAAACATTCAATTGCACTATGTGAAACTGGATGATTCTCCGAAGGTCTGGAGTAAACTAGAGGAAGTTGGAGTGACCCTCCGGGAATCTTGTGGGAACACAGTAAGGAATATTACCGCCTCTGCAAAAGCGGGCATTGATCCCGACGAACCTTTTGATGTTTCTCCATATGCAGAAACTGCTTTCCAGTACTTTCTAAGACATCCTGTCTGCCAGGATATGGGCAGAAAAATAAAGACCGCGTTTTCTTCCAGTGAAAAAGATTCAGCTTATACCTACATCCACGACTTCGGGTTTATTCCGAGAATTCAGAACGGCGAGAAAGGTTTCAAAGTAGTGCTTGGTGGTGGCCTGGGAGCACAGGCAATGATTGCCAAAACGGCCTATGAATTTCTGCCCGAGGACCAATTAATTCCTTTTATGGAAGCGACTTTGAGGGTATTTGATCGATATGGAGAACGGGAAAAGCGATATAAGGCCAGAATGAAATACCTCCTGGAAGAGAGAAAAGGTATGGGGCTGGAGAGGCTTTTCAACTTGGTTGAAGAAGAGAAAGCCGGATTAGATTACCAATCTTTCACAATTGATACCAATATTATTTCTAAGACGGAAATTCCTGAAGCTAAAGAAGTTGACGGGAGCTATTTCGTTGAAGACGTGAAATACAAGGAATGGCTGGAAACCAATGTTTTTGAACAAAAACAAAAAGGATTTTACGGGGTTAATATTATACTTCAACTCGGAAATATCAACTCCGAGACCGTCCGTAAGTTCGTTGATGCTATTGATGGTTATGTGGCCAATGACATCAGGGTTACAGTCAATCAGGGTTTACTCTTGAAATATGCCCGAAAGGAAGTATTGGCTTATTTGTTCACAAAACTTGATGAACTTGGTTTGGCAGAAACTGGCTTTGGTTCTACAGCTGATATTACAGCTTGCCCAGGTACTGATACATGTAACCTGGGTGTGACCAATAGCACAGGTATCTCCATTGAACTGGAAAAACTTATCAGGGCAGAGTTTCCTCATTTGGTAAAGGATTCTGACATCGATATCAAAATATCCGGCTGTATGAATTCCTGCGGTCAGCATATGATTGCCAACATTGGGTTCCACGGCAGTTCAATCAAAAACGGAGAGTTCATCATCCCAGCTTTACAGGTAGTGATTGGCGGAGGTGTTGATGAGTCGGGCAAGGGTTTCATAGCTGATAAAGTGATCAAGCTTCCAACCAAAAGAATTCCGGAAGCAGTGAGGGTCCTGCTTCATGACTATGAGCAAAACTCGAATGAGGGAGAGTATTTTAATGATTTCTATCAACGTCGGGGGAAAATCTATTTCTATGACTTGTTGAAGCATCTGGCGGATCTGACAACATTAAATCCTACCGATTACATTGATTGGGGGCATAACGATAAATTCATTCCAGAAATCGGGGTAGGTGAGTGTGCGGGAGTCTCCTATGACATGGTTAGTACTATTGTCGGTGATGCAGAAGAACGCCTGGCATTTGCCAAAGAAGGTTTGGAAGAAGGCAAATTCGCCGATTCAATTTATAACAGCTACAGCGGTCTGGTGATTGGAGCAAAAGCCCTACTTCTCAGCAAGGAAATTGCCTGCAATACGCATAATAAGATCATTTCTGATTTTAATAATCATTATTACAAAACAGGTGAGTTTAAACTGGATCAGGACTTTGAATCACTGGTTCTCCAGATAAATAAGAATGAACCAAGCGAGGGTTTTGCCCATCAGTACTTTGATGAGGCTTCTGATTTTCTTGCAAAACTGCATGAGGTGAGATCCAAACAAGTCAGTGAAGATGTATCGCTTGAGAGTAAGTTGGTTATTGACAATTTCTATAAAGCTTAATCATGAAAGGAAAATTAACATTAGTTGGAGCAGGCCCAGGTGATCCTGAATTGATTAGTCTGAAAGGGGTTAGGGCTTTAAAGGAAGCTAACGTTATTCTTTATGACGCCCTGGTTCACCCTGATTTATTGAATTATGCTGTGACAGCCAAAAAAATCTACGTTGGAAAAAGAGCCGGCCACCACAGCTTTAAGCAAGAGGAGATCCACCAACTTATTATTGAATATGCATTACCCGGTAAATCTGTTGTCCGGTTAAAAGGTGGTGATCCATTCATTTTTGCCCGCGGTAAAGAGGAGATTGAATTTGCAGAAACTTTCGGGATTGAGACATCCGTTATACCCGGAATTTCAAGTGTTAATCTTCCGGGTTACTATGGAATTCCCTTGACAGTAAGGGGCGTTAATGAGAGTTTTTGGGTTGTAACAGGGACGACTGCAGAGGGTAAGTTATCAAAAGATGTTGAACTCGCAGCTCAGTCCTCAGCAACAGTAGTCATTCTGATGGGATTGAGAAAACTGGGTCAGATTACAAGGCTATTTGCCAGTTATGGTAAGAGTGATACGCCAGTAGCTATAATTTCCAAGGGTTCATTGGAAGACGGGAAAGTGGTTTTTAGCAATGTTGAAAATATAGCTTCGAAAAAGAACGGGATCACCTCTCCGGCAATTATTGTGATCGGGAATACTGTTGGTACCCACCCTCATTTTTATGAGAAAGTAAAGGCTGTGACTGAAAATTACCTATGACTCTGATCAAAAGCGATATTCAAGGAAACCGGCTATTCCCCATCTTTCTGAAACTTGACAAGATAGAGACTTTGATTGTAGGAGGGGGTTATGTTGGCCAGGAAAAAATAACGGGTTTACTAAAAAATGATCCACTGGCTAACATCAAATTAGTGGCCCCTGAGATCAGGGATGAGATTAGAATTATGGCCCAGCAATTCCCCGGAATTTTACTGATCGAACGAAAATTCCGACCATCTGATTTAGAAAACATTGATTTGGTCATTTTAGCTACGGCTAACCGCGAAACAAATTATGGAATCAGAAAAATGGCGAAGTCAAAGGGAATTCTGACAAATGTTGCTGATACTCCGGATCTTTGCGATTTCTATCTAGGTTCGACAGTGAAGAAGGGAGATTTGAAATTAGGGATCTCTACCAATGGCAAGTCACCCACGGTTTCCAAAAGATTACGCCAACTTTTTGAAGAAGTACTACCAGACGGGCTTGATGATCTGCTTGACAATCTGAAAATGATAAGAGACTCGCTGAAAGGTGACTTTGAGTTTAAAGTCAATCGGCTGAATGAGATTACAAGCGAATTATTACACCCCCCTAAGCCCCCTCTAAGGAGGAGTTCGACCCCAAATGGGGCCAGAGCAAAAACTCCCCCTTCGAAAGGGTTCGATCCAATGCAAAGCAAATTGGATCAGGGGGATGTCCAGAGCGATAAAACGTCACTTAATAACTGAAAAGTATGAACCTGGAATTTTTCAATAACCACTATGAGTCCCTGTCACCCAAAGAGAGATTAGAAGAATTGTACAGGCACTATCCGGATGACAAAATTCTCTTCACTTCGTCTTTTGGGGCGACTTCGGTCATTCTGCTTCACATGATCAGTCAGGTAAGGCCAGAGCAAAGGATAAACTTCATCAACACAGGTTATCATTTTGAAGAAACACTGGCTTATCGGAAACTACTGGAGGAGCGATTTAGTCTTAATGTTGCCGATCTGAAAGCTGCTCCAAACAGACATAACTTCACTGAGCAGAACTACACTTATCTGCAAAACCAAAATCTCTGCTGTTTCATTAATAAGGTTGACCCGGTGGAGCGTATAAAAAAAGATTACCACATTTGGATCTCCGGATTATTACGTTTTCAGAATACCAACCGGACGAACCTTCAATTATTCGAGGAGACGAAGGACATTGTGAAGTTCCACCCGTTGTTAGACATGACACAGGAAGAGACGGCATTCTACATTCAATTGAATGATCTTCCCATACATGATCTTGTGTTCCAGGGATACGATTCTATTGGGTGTACGCATTGTACCTCAAAAGGAACGGGCAGAACCGGACGTTGGATGAATGATTCTAAGACGGAATGCGGTTTGCATGTCTGACAGAGCTCAACCATCGAATCCATAATACATTTCGCATTATTGTCGAAAATATCTAATTTGAACTTTCATTTAGCGGAAGGTCATGAGAAGAGTATGCTTCTTATTAGCTGTCATTTGCTTCACTAGTGGGCAATTGTGGTCGCAGGCAAGCTTAGTGCAAATAAAAAATGCTCCGATGCATGCGGGAGAAAGCCGCATTTTTGAAGCTCCATACAAATCATTGGTCAAATTTTCCCAGGAGGCTATGCGTGAAGCCCGCCTTGAACTTGAATTGGTCGAAAAGATTGATGGAGATACCTATATGATAATTGGGAAGAAAAGGGCTTCCGGGTTTAGCTGGGGAGAAATGGTGAGGATTATAATAATTGGTCAAAAAGATCCTTCAAAATCAATTGTGAGGGTTTATACTAAAAAACGAATTAAGATAAATATCACCGCAAAAGGCGATTACTCTCAGACCATCTTTTCGAGTATAGAAACTAAGATCGATTTGAGCACAGATGATTTTGAGCCGGCCTTACGACCTGTAGCCTCCCCCCAGCCGTTCAGAAAAAGATGAAGGGCCTAATGATGCTGAAGTGCCTCCTGAAGGCCAATTTGAAGAGTCTTCACTTAAAAATAAAGTAGCCCTGATAATTGGCAATGCCAGCTACAGAAGTGCGCCTCTCAAGAATCCAGTTAATGATGCTAACGCTATTTCAGCGGAGTTAAGAAATTCAGGATTCGAAGTGTTAAAATATACAGCTAAGTTCTAATTATAACAGCATTTTGTTTAAATAGCTCATACAGATGATAGGCTTGATCCGTTAATAGCATAGTCAGAAACCATTGTTTCAAAGTTGTTTTACTCTCTTATTCGGTCAGCATAAGCATACCAATTCAGGTAGTTTTGCAAATATTTGGAACTGACACCATTGAATGGGCGTAAGAATGTCCTAAGTTGAGTGTGAACATTGTTTACTTTTTGCAGATGGATTGTTTTATCATCTCTATCCACATGATCTTTGGCCAATAGCGCTTTGTGCTTTATGGAGGGGTTGTCTTTGGCAAAAGCCTTATAAGAAGGGTGCTTATCTGTAATCAAGGTTGCACCGTAGGCCAACTTCCCATCCAATGCCTTTGAAATTTCTTCTTTGCTCAGCCGTTTTGATGCAACAGCTTTAAGGTACTTCTCCCCCTTGCGTTCAACCGCTGTTACTACCTGGACAACTGTGACCTCTTCCTTTCCCATATTCCGTATGAAATCGTTTCCCCTCTTTCTTGCTGCCCTATCTAAATTTCGACTGCCCTTGTTGTTAAGTGCCAGTTCCAATTCATCACATTCTACTTCCGAGGATAACTGTTCGGGAACAAACTCATTTAGTGAACTCCAATATCTTATGCCGCCAGTCGAAGCTTGTCTGGATGCTTATTCCGATTTGTTTTGCTATCTTTTTTATCGGCATGCCCTGCTCCATGCAGTGCAGATAAGATTGCCATTTTGATTTAAGCTTGATGTCATACAAAGGTGTCCCTGTTGTTTCACTGTACCATCTTTTACATTCATTGCACTGATACATCTGCACACCTTTTTGTCTGCCCCTCTTATATACCTTCTCGCTTGTGCAATTTGGACAGGGTTTCTTCTTTCTTTTCTCTGCTATTTGTTGTTGAGCGGCAATCAATACTTTGCCTTGTAATTCCTGCTCCTGGAGCAACTCATCCAACAATTCGGTTTGGGAACTTATCGGCAATTGTGCAAATAAATTTTTGATCTCTTGACTTGATATCATATAGCGAAGATAATAATAATTGCTGTGTTATTTAGAACTTAGCCAAATATACTAACCTGAAAAGACGTGAAATGCGTGATGCAATCAGGTCTTTTGGTGATAAGTTGCTGGAAAATAGGGGGGTAGGCCTTTTTTATTTTGCAGGGCATGGGATACAATCCAACGGAAGAAATTACCTCATCCCGGTTGACGCCGATATTCAGAAGGAATATGACATTGAAGATCAGGCCATTGCCGCGGATATGGTTCTGCAAATGATGGAACTTTATAAGAATACCGTCAACATTGTCATTATGGATGCCTGTCGAAATAATCCTTATAGTCGGGGATTTAGGTCTGCAGTGCAAGGATTGGCTCCAATATCAATTACTCCCAACCGGATCAATAATAGCCTTTTCTACCGCACCCGGACGAACCGCTTCGGACGGCGAGGGAAAAAATGGTTTGTTCACTCAAGAGTTGGTCAAATCAATGAGAAAAGAGGGATTGAGTTTGGAAGAGGTTTTTAAGGATGTCAGAATTAATGTAGCCGAACTATCTAATGATGCTCAAATTCCTTGGACAAACTCATCACTGATGGGTGATTTCTATTTTAAACCGGAGAATTAGATTATAAACCCAAAACATGAAAATTTTAGCAGCAACAATCGTCTTTTGCCTTGCTGATTCTTTTGCAACTCATGCACAAGCAAGTCTGGCAAAATTAAAAAATGCACCGCTTCACGCTGGTGACAGTAGGTCTTTTGAAGCTCCCTTCAAAAAGTTAGTGGCCTATTCAAGAGATGCCATGGTAGATGCAGGTTTGGAACTGGAATCGACGGAAAAAATAGACGATAGAACTTATATGATGATTGGCAAAACCAGGGCTTCCGGCTTTAGTTGGGGTGAAATGGTAAGGGTTACGGTTATTATGGATGATGACAACGGCAACAAATCAACCGTCCGTGTCTACACCAAGAAAAGAGTTAAAATTAACATTACTGCGAAAGGTAGCTACAGCAATACCATTTTCAGTAACATAGAGACCAAAGTGGAATTTGGAGAATAGATCAGGTCAACATTCCACCATCTACCTGGAGTACCTGTCCTGTCATGTAGGCAGACATATCTGATCCTAGAAATACAGCGCAGTCCGCCACATCATGAGGTTGTCCGCCTCTCTTTAGTGGGATCGCATCTCTCCATAACTGGACGGTAGCCTGGTCTAATACCTTAGTCATCTCGGTTTCAATAAAACCTGGAGCTATGGCATTGCTTCTGATTCCTCTTGATCCAAATTCGAGCGCAATAGATTTTGTGAATCCGATAATACCCGCTTTTGAGGCAGCATAGTTGGCCTGACCCGCGTTACCTCTTAAACCAACTACGGAGGTTATGTTGATAATTGAACCGCTCCGCTGTTTCATGAATGTACGAGTAGTTGCTTTAACAGTATTGAAGCATGATTTTAAATTGATATTAATTACCTTATCCCACATCTCTTCTGTCATGCGCAGCAGAAGATTGTCCATAGTTATGCCGGCGTTATTGATCAGGACATCCAAACCACCCAAATCGGTCACAACATTATTAACAAGCTCATTGGCCGCTCCATAGTCTGAGGCATCGGATCGATATCCCTTGGCCTTAACACCCAGGTCAGATAGCTCTTTTTCAAGAGCCTCACCCTTTTCAACGCTTGACAAATAAGTAAATGCCACATTGGCGCCGTGGTCTGCATATTTATGGGCAATTGCTCTTCCGATTCCTTTTGAGGCTCCGGTAATTAAGGCAGTCTTTCCATCCAGTAGTTTCATAATTATGCTTGGTCTAAATGGCTTTTAATTAATAAATCAAGTCGCCAAATTAAACACTCTTTTAAAGCTTTGCCAAAAGTCATTAAGGACATCTCTAAAAACCGTATGCGGTCTCAGCATTACATAGAAACACCCAAATCAAGGCAGATGTTCTTCGGCGTAGCCGTAGCTACGGGGAAGGTTATCTAACGCAGAGTGGGTGTTTCTATGTAATGCCCTTTGGGAGAAGATTTGAAGCATAATCTTCAGCCCTTTTTTCTTCTCTACGTAGCTACGGCTATGCCTTCAAAGAAAAAGAACTAAATCCCACACTTCAAATCTCCTCTGAGATACTATAGGATTTTTAGAGTTGCCCTTGACTGGACAGATATTGGTTTTGATCTCGGGTTAAACGAATTAAATTTGCCGCCCGTTCAATTGGATATATCTAAATAGAATAAAATATGGCATCGAAATATGATTTGATCGTAATTGGCAGTGGACCAGGAGGATATGTCGCAGCTATTAGAGCCTCTCAACTGGGGATGAAAGTAGGGGTAGTTGAAAGAGCAGAACTCGGTGGGATTTGCCTTAACTGGGGATGCATTCCGACCAAAGCCCTACTGAAAAGCGCTAACGTATTCGAATACATTTCCCATGCTGCCGACTATGGAATAGATGTAAATAGTGCCAAAGTGAATTTCGAGGGAATGGTTAAAAGAAGCCGGGTTGTGGCCGATGGAATGAGTAAGGGTATCCAGTTTCTTTTCAAGAAGAACAAGATCGATCATATCGCTGGATTTGGTAAACTGAAAAAGAACAAGACCGTTGAAGTGACTGACAAGAACGGTACCAAAACGGACTACACGGCTACTAATATTATGTTGGCCACTGGTGGGAGGTCAACAGAACTTCCAAATCTTACCATAGACGGAAAGAAAATTATCGGTTACAGGGAGGCCATGACTTTGTCCAAACAGCCAAAACGCATGGTAGTTGTTGGATCGGGAGCCATCGGATCGGAATTCGCCTATTTCTACAATTCAATTGGAACGGAAGTCACCCTAGTTGAATTCTTGCCTGATGTAGTTCCCCTGGAAGATGAAGAAGTTTCGAAGCAGTTGGAAAGATCCTTCAAAAAGGCCGGTATTAAAGTAATGACCAACTCAGAAGTAACTTCCGTTGACACAAAAGGCAAAACATGTAAAGTATCTATTAAGACTAAAAAGGGTGAAGAAAAGGTGGATTGTGATATCGTGTTATCAGCTGTTGGAATTTCCACCAACCTTGAAAATTTAGGTTTGGAAGATGTGGGCGTAACCACTGATAAGGGAAAGGTGTTGGTTGACGATTATTATCAAACAAATATTCCTGGTGTTTATGCGATTGGAGATATTGTGAAGGGCCAAGCATTGGCACATGTGGCATCAGCTGAAGGAATTATTTGTGTGGAAAAAATTGCCGGTCAGAATCCACAGTCACTAGATTACAATAATATTCCGGGTTGTACATATTGCTCTCCTGAGGTGGCTTCAGTAGGATACACTGAGAAGGCCGCCAAAGAAGCTGGCTACGAGATCAAAGTCGGAAAGTTCCCGTTCTCAGCTTCCGGAAAGGCTAGCGCCGCCGGCGCCAAAGAAGGCTTCGTCAAAGTTATCTTCGATGCCAGGTACGGTGAGTGGCTGGGGTGCCACATGATTGGAGCCAATGTAACAGAATTGATTGCTGAAGCAGTTGCTGCCCGAAAGCTGGAGACCACCGACCATGAGATCATCAAATCGGTACACCCCCATCCTACTATGTCGGAAGCAGTCATGGAGGCGACTGCTGCTGCTTATGATGAAGTGATTCATTTGTAAAAAGGACAATGATCACCCTGCTTCGTCTTCAGTAAGGCTCCAGCGGCCATCCGGGGTTAAATATATTTGGCTAAGTTCTAAATAACACAGCAATTATTATTATCTTCGCTATATGATATCAAGTCAAGAGATCAAAAATTTATTTGCACAATTGCCGATAAGTTCCCAAACCGAATTGTTGGATGAGTTGCTCCAGGAGCAGGAATTACAAGGCAAAGTATTGATTGCCGCTCAACAACAAATAGCAGAGAAAAGAAAGAAGAAACCCTGTCCAAATTGCACAAGCGAGAAGGTATATAAGAGGGGCAGACAAAAAGGTGTGCAGATGTATCAGTGCAATGAATGTAAAAGATGGTACAGTGAAACAACAGGGACACCTTTGTATGACATCAAGCTTAAATCAAAATGGCAATCTTATCTGCGCTGCATGGAGCAGGGCATGCCGATAAAAAAGATAGCAAAACAAATCGGAATAAGCATCCAGACAAGCTTCGACTGGCGGCATAAGATATTGAGTTCACTAAATGAGTTTGTTCCCGAACAGTTATCCTCGGAAGTAGAATGTGATGAATTGGAACTGGCACTTAACAACAAGGGCAGTCGAAATTTAGATAGGGCAGCAAGAAAGAGGGGAAACGATTTCATACGGAATATGGGAAAGGAAGAGGTCACAGTTGTCCAGGTAGTAACAGCGGTTGAACGCAAGGGGGAGAAGTACCTTAAAGCTGTTGCATCAAAACGGCTGAGCAAAGAAGAAATTTCAAAGGCATTGGATGGGAAGTTGGCCTACGGTGCAACCTTGATTACAGATAAGCACCCTTCTTATAAGGCTTTTGCCAAAGACAACCCCTCCATAAAGCACAAAGCGCTATTGGCCAAAGATCATGTGGATAGAGATGATAAAACAATCCATCTGCAAAAAGTAAACAATGTTCACACTCAACTTAGGACATTCTTACGCCCATTCAATGGTGTCAGTTCCAAATATTTGCAAAACTACCTGAATTGGTATGCTTATGCTGACCGAATAAGAGAGTAAAACAACTTTGAAACAATGGTTTCTGACTATGCTATTAACGGATCAAGCCTATCATCTGTATGAGCTATTTAAACAAAATGCTGTTATAATTAGAACTTAGCTATATATATTAACTGGGTACTACAAATTCCCCATAAAAGGTATGATATTGTAAGTTCAAGTAATAAGTGCAATTTTCCTTTGTAGCACTTGCTTTGCGTTTAGGTAATTAAATTTTCTAACAGGGCGTTCATTGATTTTGTTTTCAACAACTTTGATTTGCTCCTCTGTAACAAATCTAATATCTGTTTTCTTAGGATAAAACCTTCTGATTACCCCAATCCTATTTTCAACTGTCCCTTTATCCTGACTAGTATAGGGACGAGTGAAATAGGCATCCACATCAAGGGATTGAGCAATCAACTCATGTTTAGAAAATGCCATATCATTATCAAAAGTGAGTGTTTCCAGTTTGTGTTTATCCTGAGAGAGTTCCTCCACAATAGCTTCGGCCATTTGATCGGCATTTTTACTGTGCATCTTTCTGATTCTGGTAAAAAGACTTGCTCGGTCTGTCATCACCAACAAAGAGCCTTTGTGGTTTTTACCCATCATTAAATCGACTTCTATATCTCCCAATCGTTCCCTTTTGTTAATGATCTGGGGTCGCTGTTCAATTGATACCCTATTCGGGATAATACCTCTACGATCTTTTCTGTTTCCTCGTTTGCGCCTTCGTTTGCCATGTTTTAGATATGTGTATAGTTGTTTGTATTCTTGGTTCTCCTGGTGGTTGGTGTGCTTACATTCCCATATCCATTGGTAAATCCATTCATGGCTAAGTGGACATTCTCTCGTTTTCTTTCCCTGATGGCTGATCAATTCAGGACTCCATCTATCTTCTTGGAGCCGGTTAACTATCCAGTCTTTCATGGGTTTGGTGAAAATCACTCTTTTTGGCTTTTCTTGATGACGAAGATTGGTCCTCCTTTGTGCATTTGCTGTTCGATAGACACCAGCTCCCCTACCTCTTGAACCCACATTTCGCTTAAGCTCACGTGAGATCGTAGACGGGTGAAAATGAACGATACAGGCAATCTCCTTTTGAGTAGCTCCTGTTTTCAATAATGCTTCAATTTGATACCTTTGATCAATACTGAGATGTGTGTAGTTTTTTGACATTTTGCAATCCAAAGATTGCACTGCTCAGGCTTTTGAAGGTGAAAAAGCCCTTAAAAGCTTTTTCACCTTCAATTGCACTTATTAGTTGATCTCAGCTATTAATAGGTTGTAAAATCTTTTAATATCACGCCGATGATTGTATTTCGTTCTTATCTCATTACCATTATCAGTATCGTTTCAGTTTTATTAACTTCTTGTGGAGATCACAAAGTTTCTTCTGTAACCACTCAAATAAATCCTGCTTTCAGTGAATTCCTTTCTGCGTATTCCGGGGGCATTATTTCCAAGGTGAGTAATATACAGATCAAACTAACTTCGGTTCCTGATCCGGCGCCTATTGCAGGGAGCGAGGTCAACACCAACGTTTTTGATTTTGAACCGAATATCAAAGGCAAAGCTGTTTGGGTTGATGAAAAGACCATCGAATTCCAACCGGAAGAGGCTCTTGATTCCGGAACAGAATATCGGGTGGTTTTCAAGTTAGGTCAATTGATCGACGTCCCTGCGGATCTCAATTTGTTCGAATACATTTTCAAGACTATCAACCCTGATTTTGAAGTGACTATAGAGGGCTTGGAGTCTGTCAATGACAGCGAACTAGAGAAGCAAAAATTGAAGGGAGTGATTTCTACAGCGGATTTCACTGATTCCGAAACCGTCAAAAAATTAATCTCTGTGGATTTTAGCGGAAATAACCTGCCTTTAACCTGGGAGCACACCAACAATAATCAAAAGCATTTCTTTACTGCTGAAAATATTATTCGTCAGGAGGCCGTCAAAATAGCTACGGTAAGATGGACTGGAGGTCCTCTGGGTATAAAGAACGAAGGAAGCCAGGAAATAAATGTTCCGGCATTGGGTGATTTCCGTTTTGTAACCGCTCGCATCATTCAATTTCCTGATCAATACGTTTTGGTAACTTTTACTGATCCTTTGCAAGCCAATCAAAATCTTAACGGGCTAATCAGACTAAATAATAGCACTTCAATGAAGTATATCATTGAAGGAAACAAAGTAAAAGTCTATCCTTCCGTTAGGCAGGCCGGTATACAAACCCTTCGGGTAGAGCAAGGGATCAAGAACTCATTGGGCTATGCAATGAATCAAAGCCAAAGAGTGAGCCTCACATTCGAGCAAGAAAAACCAGCATTCAGGATGGTCGGTTCGGGCACTATTTTACCTTTTAGCGACGGATTGGTTATGCCTTTCGAAGCAGTTAATCTCAATGCCGTTGATGTCAGGGTGATTAGAATTTATGAAAATAATATAACACAGTTCTTACAAGTAAACGACGTAAATGGTGAAAGTGAACTCAAACGAGTTGGCAATCCGGTTTTTCAAAAAACCGTAAAACTCAATACATCTGGAATCACCAATATTGATCGCTGGAATCGATTTACCCTGGATTTATCCAAAATCATCAATGCCCAGCCTGGCACCCTTTACCAGGTGCAAATGGGTTTCAGGCAACAACATTCCACTTATGTCTGTGCTAATGCAACCGCAGATGATGGTTTAGACTTAATTATTGAAGAAGAATCATGGGATTCCTACCAGGAAGAGGAGCAAAGTTATTGGGACTATTCTGACCAATATTATTACGATCCTTATTATGACTGGCAAGAACGGGAAAACCCATGTCATTCTTCTTATTATGGAAGAAGAAGATCAAAAACCCGTAATATCCTCGCTTCTAATTTGGCCTTGATTGCTAAGCTGGGTAACAATGGAGAAATGATTGTTGCCGTAACAGATTTAATTACTACTGATCCGCTGGCTGATGTCGAAGTAGAGTTCCTTAATTATCAACAACAGTCATTGGGAATGATGACAACGGATATCGATGGGATAGTGAAGATCAATTTAGAGGATAAACCTTTTGTAGCCATTGCCAGTTATCAAAACCAAAAGGGTTATCTCAAATTAGATGACGGATCCTCTTTGTCGCTCAGTAATTTTGATGTTTCCGGCCAAAAGATCAGCAAAGGGTTTAAAGGATTTATTTATGGTGAACGTGGTGTATGGAGACCCGGAGATTCACTGCATCTGGCTTTTGTCCTGGAAGACAAAACGAAAATATTACCGGAAACTCACCCGGTAATATTCGAATTAAAAAACCCTGAGGGCCAGGTGAAAAGACGCATTGTACGGTCAAGCTCAGTTAACGGTTTTTACAATTTTAGCACCAACACCGATCCGGAAGATGTCACTGGAAATTGGCTTGCCTCCGTGAAGGTAGGTGGCGCCCAGTTCACTAAACAGGTCAAAATTGAAACGGTAAAACCCAACAGGCTGAAAATCAATCTTGATTTTGGAAAAGATAAGCTCACTCCGAAGGACAATACGGTTGATGGCCAGCTTAAAGTCACCTGGCTCCATGGTGCGGTCGCAAGAAATCTTAAAGCTGAATTTGAAGTTTATATGAATGAGGCCAATACCACTTTCAGCAAGGTTTCCGGATTATGAGTTTGATGATCCTTCGCGAGAGTTTTATGATGACTACCAAACAATATTTGATGGATATATTGACAATAATGGTGAAGCAACTATTGGTTACGCGCTAGAAACGGATTACCCTTCTCCTGGAATGTTGACCGCTAGATTCAGCGGAAAAGTGTACGAAGAGGGAGGCAACTTTAGCGTGGATAACTTCTCTTTACCATTTTATCCCTACTCTTCATTTGTAGGAATAAAAACCCCGAAAGGTGATGCATCCCGAGGAATGCTTCTTACAGATGTGGATCATACCGTTGAAGTTGTTAGCCTAGATCCGGAGGGCAACCCTAATGGCCGAAGAACGGTAGAGATGGAGGTTTACAAAATAAATTGGCGATGGTGGTGGGATCGCTCTTATGAAAGTATCAGTAACTATGTTGGGAATTCTTCTTATCGTGTAGTCAGTAAAAAAACCATTAATACTACAGATGGACGAGGTGAGTTTAAATTCCAGGTCAAATATCCCGATTGGGGGCGATATTATGTAAGGGTATGTGACAGTGAATCAAATCATTGCACTGGCAAAATTGTCTACATTGATTGGCCCGGATGGGCTGGCAGGGCTCAGAAAGACAATCCCGGGGGGGCCTCCATGTTGTCATTTGCTACAGATAAATCAAAATATGCTGTAGGAGAAGAAGTAAAGGTGACTATTCCGGGGAGTGATAATGGGAGAGCCTTGATTTCCATTGAAGGTGGCAGTAAAGTCATCCAAACGAATTGGTTGGAAACAGAACAAGGTGAAAATATTTTCCGATTTCAAACGTCACCAGAGATGGCTCCTAATGTCTACATCAATGTTACACTGGTTCAGCCACATGGGTAGACCGCGAATGATCTGCCTATCAGATTATATGGGGTCTTTCCTATTTCCGTGGAAGACCAGGGAACAATTTTGAACCCGGAAATTTGGATGCCGGACGTATTGGAACCGGAAGCCGAGGTAAAGATTGGAGTGTCCGAAAAGAAGGGCAAATCAATGGCTTATACACTAGCTGTGGTTGACGAAGGTCTTTTGGACCTCACCAGATTTAAGACTCCAAATCCTCACGGTAGGTTTTATGCCAGAGAAGCATTAGGCGTGAAAACCTGGGATCTCTATGAACATGTAATAGGTTCTTTTGGAGGCAACCTCGAGCGTTTAATATCGATTGGTGGTGGTGTTACGATGAAGAAGAAAGCAAAACCACCAAGGCCAGTCGTTTCAAGCCAGTGGTCAAATTTCTGGGTCCTTTTTACCTGGAAAAAGGAGAAACCAGGGAGCATATAATCGCCATGCCTCAATATGTCGGGTCAGTAAGAACCATGGTTGTGGCCGGAGATAATGGTGCCTATGGAAATGCTGAAAAAGCGACGCCAGTGAGGCAATCGGTTATGATATTAGGAACATTACCCAGAGTATTGGGCCCGGAAGAACAAGTCTCACTTCCGGTGACTGTGTTTGCTATGGATGACAAGGTAAAGGAGGTAAATGTGTCGGTTGAAACCAATGATCTCCTGACTATTGATGGCGCACAGCAGAAGAAGGTGAGGTTCAATCAAACCGGCGATCAGGTGGTTTTTTTCGATTTAACCACAAAAGCTGATTTGGGAATTGCTACTGTTAAAATCGTAGCTACTTCTGGTGGCAAATCAGCTACACATGATATTGAGCTCGATATTAGAAACGCTAATCCCCCGGTAGTCAACGTGGTTGAAAAGGTAATTGAAAGTGGACAAGGCTGGACCGGCGAGTATACGGTTCCTGGTATGGCAGGTACCAATTCAGGTATTCTTGAAGTTTCCAGCATTCCGCCCATAGATCTGGGTCGAAGATTGAACTTCCTCACTCGATATCCACATGGCTGTATTGAGCAAACTGTTTCGGCCGCTTTCCCTCAGCTCTACTTATCCGTTATCATGGAGCTTGATACGGAAGTGCAATCCAGTATTGAAGAAAATGTGAAAGCGGCGATTCAGCGGATCGAGACCTTCCAATCCAGGGATGGCGGCTTTTCTTACTGGCCCGGATCTGGTGACAGTCACCATTGGGGGACCACCTATGCAGGACATTTCCTGATTGAGGCAGAGAAGAAAGGATACCTGGTTCCGGGAAATTTGTTGAGACAATGGAAACGCTTCCAGAGAAATACAGCTTCGGATTGGAGGAAATCCGATTACCGATACAACGATCTGGTCCAGGCCTATCGTCTGTTCACTTTGGCATTGGCCGGCAATACCCAGTCTGCGTCTATGAACCGGATGAGAGAGATGAGAGACGTCAACCTACAGGCTAAATGGCGCCTGGCAGCAGCTTATGCACAAGCAGGACAAAAACAAGCGGCAATGCAAATGATTAATGGTCTATCTCTTGATGTAGAAGATTACAGGGAACTTTCGGGAACGTTTGGTTCCAGTCTACGAGACAAAGCTATGATCCTGGAAGCGCTCATATTATTAGAGCAAAGGGAGAAAGGAGCTGATCTTTTAAAGGAAATTTCCTCGAAGTTGAGTGATAACAAAAGATGGATGTCTACACAAACTACCGCGTATGCTTTGATGGCCGTATCCAAATTCGCCGAAGGGGCATCAGATGGTACAATGACTTTCGATTTTAAAATCAATAATGGCAATCAGCAAACCGGATCAACTAGTGCAGCAGTTATTCAAAAACCATTTGAAATTTCAGGAACTGATGGAGGGACAGTGGTTTTGACCAATAAATCGGATGGCGTACTGTTTGCCCGCATCATAACTGAAGGTATACCGGTTGCAGGGGATGAATCTGCGGCACAAAGTGATCTCAATATTTCTGTCAGGTACTCTACGAAATCCGGCCAATCATTGAATCCCTCAAACCTTGAGCAAGGCACTGGTTTTATCGCGGAAGTGACCATTACTAATCCGGGATTAAGAGGAGATTATGAGGAAATGGCATTGAGTCAGATCTTTCCATCAGGATGGGAGATTATTAATACGCGATTGGATGGTACAAGTGATTACTATCAAAAAGATCAACCAAAGTATACTGATATCAGGGATGATCGGGTTTACACCTATTTCAATTTAAGAGCGAATGAGAAAAAAACCTTTATCGTATTGCTTAATGCAAGTTATGCAGGTCGGTATTATTTGTCATCGGTTAACGCCGAAGCCATGTATGATTTCAGTATTAATGCGAGAAATAAAGGTCAATGGGTGACAGTAAGGAATAGGCAAGGGATATAATCTTTGAGGTCTTTGGATCAACGTGAGTGACTATCAAATGAGGTTTATTACGAGACAGAGTAGATACATTTTCGTTGGGATGGTCATTCTTGCCATCTTTTATGCATTTATCCCGGCGCCGTCATTTGATGATCCTTATGCCACTATTCTCACCGACAAAAAAGATCAGCTACTTGGCGCCTTGATTGCGGATGATGGACAGTGGCGTTTTCCTTCAATAGATTCAATTCCTGAAAAATATGAACAAGCAGTCTTAGCTTTTGAGGATAAACATTTTTATTACCATCCTGGTGTAGATCCACTTGCAATCATTCGGGTCCTTGGCCAAAACCTGCAGGCTGCCAAGGTAGTTAGTGGAGGAAGTACCATTACCATGCAGGTGGTAAGACTTTGCCGGAAAGGTCAGGCAAGAACTATTTGGGAAAAGATCATAGAAGTGGTTTTAGTAACTAAACTTGAGTTGAAATATACCAAGCGCGAGATCTTTAGGCTTTATGCCTCACATGCTCCATATGGTGGGAATGTGGTGGGCCTTAAAGCGGCTGCATGGAGATATTTTGGAAGAAATCCTCAACAGATTTCCTGGGCAGAGGCTACTTTATTGGCGGTATTACCCAATCAACCAAGTTTAATCCACCCAGGAAGAAACCGCGTCAGACTAATGGAAAAAAGGAATCGATTGCTACGCCGGCTTGAAGAAAAAGGAGTAATCGATGAATTGACTTCACAACTGGCTCAATCAGAAGTGTTGCCAGATCGACCCGAAATCCTGCCTCATGAGGCGCCTCACCTTTTAATAACATCCTATCTAAAAGGACAAAAAGGAAAGCATATTGAAAGCAATATTAACCGGGGATTACAGAAAAAAGTGAAACAAATAGTAAAAAGACATCATGCTCAACTCAGACAAAATGAGATTTACAACGCCGCAGTTGTTGTCATTCAGGTTTCCACCGGAAAAGTAATTTCTTATGTTGGTAATACAGACAATCCGGAAGCAGAACATGGTAGTCAGGTAGATATTATAACCGCACCAAGGAGTTCAGGCAGTATTCTTAAACCCTTTCTTTATGCATCTATGCTCGACGAAGGTTTGATCCTTCCTGAGACATTGATCCCGAATATTCCGATAATATTAAAAGGATTTGCCCCTCAGAATTACTCCAGGACTTTTGATGGTGCAGTTCATGCAAGTCAGGCATTAGCTAGGTCTTTAAATATTCCAGCTGTTCACATGCTAGAGAAATACGGGGTGCCTAATTTCCATCACAAACTTTGCAAGCTGGGACTAACAACCATTAATTATTCTCCTTCACACTATGGCTTGTCGTTGATCCTTGGAGGAGCAGAATGTACATTATGGGATATCAGCCATATTTATGGTGATATGGCCAAATCACTAATTGATTATCACCTCGATCCGGAAGAGAAAGTTGATTCCGAAAAGTACCCATTAGGACCGGCGGCCATCTGGCACATGTTTGAGGCCATGTCGCGGGTGAACCGGCCCGAGTCAGAGGGATCTTGGGAATTATTTAATTCAAAACAAAAAGTAGCCTGGAAAACCGGTACAAGTTTCGGATTTCGAGACGCTTGGGCTGTGGGAGTCACACCCAAGTATGTAGTTGGTGTGTGGGTGGGCAATGCGGATGGTGAAGGTCGCCCTGGGCTGGTTGGAGTACAAACGGCAGCCCCTATTTTATTCGATGTTTTTAAAAAACTCCCAACCTCCACTTGGTTCAAAACTCCCGAAGCCGATCTTATTGAAGTTTCGATTTGCAGTGAAAGCGGTGAAAAAGCAGGTCCATACTGTCAAGAGATTCTGAATATTGATGTTCCATTTGCTGGTCTGCAGACTGGAGTTTGCCATTACCATCAACTGGTGCATCTTGATCAGACGGAGAAATTTAGAGTGAACAGTTCATGTGTGCCAGTTAATCAGATTGTAAATAAGGAGTGGTTTGTACTACCTCCTATCCAGGAATGGTACTATCGAACAAAGAATGCGGGCTATAAATTATTGCCAGCCTTTCGATCAGATTGTGAGCCAGGCTCCATGAATCTAGCTACCCTGGATTTGATATACCCTAAACGAAATGCCAAAATTTATATTCCCATTGAGTTAAATGGCAATATCGGTAGCGCTGTTTTTAAAGCGGCTCACCGTATACCGCAAACCGAAGTTTTCTGGCATTTGGATGACCAATTTATTGGTAATACTAAGCGCATTCATCAGATGCCGCTTAGTCCGGATCCGGGGAACCATGTGTTGACACTCATTGATGAGAACGGAGAATCATTGAGCCGAGAATTTCAAGTTTTGAAACGATCAGTAAAAAACAGAAGTATGAATTAGCTGGATTATTGCTTCCAATGAGATTAGGTTTCCTATTGGAAATAAAATTCCACTTTAGTTATTTGGCTTCTTATATTAATTGAATATCATGATCGATAACATCAAACAATCCACAACTCTAAATAATGGTGTAAAAATGCCCTGGTTCGGACTTGGCGTATGGAAAAGTAAATCTGGAGAAGAAACAGAAAATGCAGTAAAATGGGCACTTGAGGCAGGTTATATCCATGTCGATACCGCCGCTCTCTATAATAATGAAGAAAGTGTTGGTAAAGCGATTAGAGAATCGCTGAGATCAACTAATAAGTGCAATCTTTGGATTGCAAAATGTCAAAAAACTACACACATCTCAGTATTGATCAAAGGTATCAAATTGAAGCATTATTGAAAACAGGAGCTACTCAAAAGGAGATTGCCTGTATCGTTCATTTTCACCCGTCTACGATCTCACGTGAGCTTAAGCGAAATGTGGGTTCAAGAGGTAGGGGAGCTGGTGTCTATCGAACAGCAAATGCACAAAGGAGGACCAATCTTCGTCATCAAGAAAAGCCAAAAAGAGTGATTTTCACCAAACCCATGAAAGACTGGATAGTTAACCGGCTCCAAGAAGATAGATGGAGTCCTGAATTGATCAGCCATCAGGGAAAGAAAACGAGAGAATGTCCACTTAGCCATGAATGGATTTACCAATGGATATGGGAATGTAAGCACACCAACCACCAGGAGAACCAAGAATACAAACAACTATACACATATCTAAAACATGGCAAACGAAGGCGCAAACGAGGAAACAGAAAAGATCGTAGAGGTATTATCCCGAATAGGGTATCAATTGAACAGCGACCCCAGATCATTAACAAAAGGGAACGATTGGGAGATATAGAAGTCGATTTAATGATGGGTAAAAACCACAAAGGCTCTTTGTTGGTGATGACAGACCGAGCAAGTCTTTTTACCAGAATCAGAAAGATGCACAGTAAAAATGCCGATCAAATGGCCGAAGCTATTGTGGAGGAACTCTCTCAGGATAAACACAAACTGGAAACACTCACTTTTGATAATGATATGGCATTTTCTAAACATGAGTTGATTGCTCAATCCCTTGATGTGGATGCCTATTTCACTCGTCCCTATACTAGTCAGGATAAAGGGACAGTTGAAAATAGGATTGGGGTAATCAGAAGGTTTTATCCTAAGAAAACAGATATTAGATTTGTTACAGAGGAGCAAATCAAAGTTGTTGAAAACAAAATCAATGAACGCCCTGTTAGAAAATTTAATTACCTAAACGCAAAGCAAGTGCTACAAAGGAAAATTGCACTTATTACTTGAACTTACAATCAGCTATCGACCGAAAAGAAATATTTGTTACGACCAAACTTTGGAACAGTGATCAGGGTTATGATTCCACTTTCTCAGCACTTGAGACTAGTCTCAACAAACTGCAAATGGATTATGTAGATCTTTATCTGATCCATTGGCCAAAGGGCCAAAATTCTGTCGATACGTGGAAAGCATTTGAAGAGATCTATGGGAAGGGACTCGCCAAGGCTATAGGAGTTAGTAATTTCATGGTAAGTCAATTAGAAGAATTCCTTCATCACTGTAAAATTGCTCCGGCGGTTAACCAGGTCGAATTTCATCCCTATCTCACCTTGCCGGAATTGGAAACGTATTGCAAGTCAAAGAGTATCCAATTGGAAGCCTGGAGCCCAATTATGCAGGGCGAAGTGATGAGTGTTGCATTGTTGGTGGAGATCGGGAATAAGTACAGTAAGTCACCGGCACAGGTGACTTTAAGGTGGGACTTGCAACATGAGGTTGTGACAATTCCAAAATCTGTTCAAAAACATCGGATTGAGGAAAATTGTGATATCTTCGATTTCGAACTTACTTCTGAAGAGTTGCAAAAGATTGGCAGGTTAAACCGGAATCATAGGTTCGGACCCGACCCGCTAAATTTCGACTTTTAGGGCATAGGTTAGTATTTTACATAACGGGAGATCACTGATTAACTATTCCTCATTATATTCAAGTCTGACCAATTACGTTACAGACATTTTTCGTCTCTACATCCTTATTTCTTTAGTTTTTATCTGTGTTGCGAATCCTATCCTGGCTCAGAGCGATTCTCTGAGTCAATCGGATAAAGCACCGCGATATAGCAAATTCATCCCCATTCCGCTCTTTTCTCTGGCACCTGAAACTTCAGTAAGAGTTGGGGTAATTGGTATTTACTTTTTCAGATTCAAAGATGCAAGAAAGGGTACGCAACTTTCAACCATTAGAGCCCCCCAGAGCTATACATTTCGCAATCAAGTGAAATTCAGGTTGTCTAATGACATATTTTTCAATGGTAATGAACACATTATTTCCGGATTTACCGAATGGTTTCGTTTTCCACTATTTTTTTACGGTATTGGGGCTGAAACCCAGAATACCGACAAGGAAATTTATACTTCACGAATATTGAATATCAGTTATAACTATTTACGAAAGATTAAATCGGGGGCCTATATAGGACTTCGTTTTGACCGGAAGGATAGTAAGATCCAGGAAACTGAGGAAGGTGGTTTACTTGAGCAGCCTGGCCTTGTGCCAGGCAACAATGGCGGTGTCTCCCAGGGGGATCGGCCTGGTAGGACGTTTAGATACCAGGGACAATTTGTTGTGTACCAAAACCGGGTGGCCCTCGGAATTTACGCTTACTATTTACAATGATTTTTTGAACAGTGACTTTGAATTCACCAAATTATCAGTGGACAGCCGAATCTTTTTTGATATAAACTCCAAACACATTCTGGGGGGTCAGTTGTACATTGAGCAAAACTGGGGATCGCCTTCATTTGAGACACTTGCCTTAATGGGCGGTCCTTTGCTGATGAGAGGAAATTTTGAAGGTCGTTTTCGGGACAATGCAATGTGGGCTACACAGTGGGAATACAGGGTCCCATTTGGTAGAGACAGCTATATTGATGAAAATCGAGACATCGGTTTCTGGAGCCGTTTTGGCGCTGTTGGTTTCGTTGGTGTCGGTAGCGTGCTGGATGATCTTGCAAATCAAACCTTCAGTAGTCTAAAACTAACCGGGGGTGTCGGACTGCGTTTTCTTCTCTTTCCCGAAGAGCGCATCAATATTCGGATTGATGCAGGTATCGGAACGCAGAAACCAGCATTTTATATCTTCGTCAGAGAATCATTCTAATATGGAATGACCACAATTGATTATGTGAGCGAGACTCATTGATTGAGTATTGTCGCTGAGAGAAATTTTGCATTATAATTTAAGATTGACCAACCATGAAAAACATACTAGTATATAGTTTCCTATATAGTATATCAATAATAAAAGTTCTATCTTAGCGGTTGGACCAAAAATAGTGAACCCTATGCCATTTGAGAGTAAAAGAGCGAAAATATCATTTACGACAAAGGAACAGCAAACATTGGAGGTTATAAGTAAATCACGGGTTGAGGCCAAATCACGGGTTGAAAGGGCGAAAATGCTTCTTGGTTATTGGAAAGGGCAAAGCATCAATTCGATAGCAAAACAACTTGGCACGAATCGGCCAAAGGTTGAAAGGACTGTTGATAGGGCAATAGGATACGGTATACTGACCTCTCTGAACGACCTTCCCAGAAAAGGGGCAACCCCAAAGATCACCAATGAGGCCAGGGCATGGTTTTTATCGATAGCTTGCACAAAACCAAAAGACTTGGGCATGGCCTCAGAATTTTGGACCTATAATGCATTGGCCAAGTATGTAAGGGGCAATTGCAAACAGGCGGGCCATCTTTCATTAGGCGAAATACAGAAAGGGACCGTTTCAAAGATACTGTCGAAAAGTGATGTAAAGCCCCACAAACTATCTTATTACCTAGAAAAGAAAGACCCTGACTTTGACCGAAAGATGTCCCAGGTATTGCATGTTTATAAAGAAGTGGCACTTTACAAAGCTAACAAACCGGAAGGATCAATGATTGCCATCTTGTCCTACGATGAAAAACCTGGAATGCAGGCGATAGAAAATACCGCCACTGACCTAAGCCCCATAGCAGGCAAGCACCCAAATTGGGGCAGGGACCATGAATATAAAAGACACGGTACAGTTTCGTTGTTGGCATCAATCGACTTGATTACCGGCAAGATATATGCACGGGTCGAGGATAGGCATAGAAGTAGGGAATTTGTGGAATATTTGAAAGGGCTTGATGAACTCTACCCAGTCAGCTTTAAGATCAAGATAATCTTAGATAATCATTCGGCCCATATTTCAAAAGAGACAAAAGCATTCCTGAAAACAGTGCCTAATAGGTTTGAATTTGTATTTACACCTGTACATGCTTCCTGGCTAAATCTTATTGAAGTCTTCTTTAGCAAAATGACCAGGAGCTTTTTAAGGGGGATCCGTGTAAAATCAAAGAAAGAGCTCAAAGACCGGATATTGAAATACATTAATGAAATCAATGAAATGCCAACAATCTTTAAATGGAAGTGGAAAATGGAAGATTTAACTATCGCGTAATTATTGATATGTTAATTAAGAAACTTAATACTAGTTCCCACCGATTTTTCCAAAGAAGCTGGTAATGCCCTGGAATTTGCTCTTCAATTGGCCCAGAAAACCAATGGAATGGTTCATGTTTTGAACGTGGTAGAGATTCCCATCAGTGCTGATGCAGATCCAATGGGCGCACCGGTCATTCACGATTGGGGGGCAAATTTTATTAAGTCAATTACGGAAATTAACCAAGATAAATTGGCTGAACTTTCCGAAGAATATAGCGGTAAAGGACAATTCAATTCTCGAGTCGAAGTGGGTATTATGTTAAATGCAACATTAGATTATATTCAGGCACATGAAATTGATTTGGTTGTTATGGGGACTAAGGGAGCTACTGGCTTGAAAGAGATATTTATAGGTTCTAATGCCGAAAAAGTGGTCAGATATTCATCCTGCCCGGTGATTACAATAGCATGTCCAACGCCACTCGATGAAATTAATGAAATCGTTTTTGGGCTCGATCTCAGCGGTAACGAAAGTAAAGTTGAGAAGGAAATTAAAGCTCTTCAGGAAATCCTAAATGCAACCATTCATTTTGTTTATATTCAGACACCTCACGTTCTTGTGAATGAAGAAGAGGCGATAAGGAGAATGAGAACGTTTGGGCAGGAGAATGAATTTGAAAATTACATTGTTAACGTCCGTAAAAACACGCAACGAGACTCCGGCATTATTGAATTTGCCAAGGAAGTAAGTGCAGACATGATTGCGATGGCAAGTAATCGACGAAAAGGGCTGGCTCATTTTTTTATGGGAAGCCTGGCTGAAGACCTTGTAAATCACTCTCCCATGCCTGTTTGGACGATAAGCCTTAAGGACTAACCATTTTTAGAACATTTTTGGAGCAGGGTCGTATTTATCTATATTTGATTTACAAATGGGTAAATAATATAGAATGAAATATAGCCTTGGTGAATTTGAAGAGATTGTCCTTTTGCTAGTCGCAGCCCAACATGACGAAGCATATGGACTTTCCATTACAAAAGCAATCGAAGAAAAACTCCAGCGATCAGTTACTATGAGTAGCGTACATACTGCCCTTTATCGTTTGGAGGAGAAAGGTTTTATGCAATCGCGAATAGGGGGCGCTACAGCTGAACGCGGCGGCCGACGTAAAAGGTTTTTTACAATCACAGCTCTTGGTAAAGCAGCGCTTAAGGAGTCTCGTGCGGCCAGAAATCAACTCTGGAATATGATCCCAAAATTTGTAATGGAAGGTTTATGAGCAATAACGACCGCGTATCACCACCAAGGTTGGCAGGCTGCTTTTTTAATTGGTATTGCTCCAACGACCTCAGAGAATCAATCCAGGGTGATTTGTACGAAAGATTCCAGGATGACCTAGAGAAAAAAGGATTATTTCCTGCCAGATTAAGATATTGGATCAATGTCTTTCGATTCATCAACCGATATACCATAAGAAAAAATAAAAACCCCAATTATTATCATTCGAATAATTCGGCCATGATTAAAAACTATCTATTAGTAACCATAAGAAGCCTGTGGAAAAACAAGGCTTTTGCAAGTATCAACATCTTTGGTCTGGCAATCGGTCTAGCCAGTTGTATGATAATTTTTTTCTATGTAGTGTCTCTAAGAAAACACACCTAAATTAAAAATTATTCTTATGGTCGATCTTTCCATTTTTTCTAATCGATTGATACTCAGGTATTAACTCATAGAAAGAAAATGAAAATCTCATCCATAATAATTCATTTTATAAAAAAAGGGCTGTTTTCTTAGAGACACTATGTAAGTAAAGAATTGTCATATGACCAGTTCCACTCAAAAAGCGACCAAATATTTCGGGTTACCAATACTTTTGAAAGAGCATCAGGAAGAATGTTTTGGGCAAGAACACCTCCGGCTTTGGCTCCGGCGATTCGAGACAATTTCCCTGGAATAGAAAATGTCACTCGTTTACGTTATGCGGATGACCGCACTTATACTGTCGGCGATAGAGTTTTTGTACAAGGCAACGTATTTTATGCTGATTCGCTATTCCTCGAAATGTTTGATTTTCCATTGATATCAGGAAATCAAAACACTGCACTTGGCGAACCGGGTAGTATTGTGCTTACTGAGGAGATGGCTATCAAATATTTTGGCTTGGAAGAGCCCCTAGGTCAGTTAATTACCTTCGAAAATGATCGAATACTCAAGGTAACCGGTGTTTTAGAGCCCATTCCAACCAACTCTCATATCAGTTTCGATATGCTTATTTCATTTTCAACATACCAGATGGGCCCGGGAAGTCTGTCGAATATGAACAGTTGGGGATGGGGTGGTTTTCACACCTACATACAAACGACCCCTAATTTAGATTTATCTTCTTTAGAAGGCAGTGTCAAAAACCTTTATATAGAGAACCTCAATCGTGCAGACATCCAAGTGGATATTGAATTGCAGCCCTTGACTTCTGTTTATCTGGAGTCCAATAAATACAGTAACGTTGGTGAATCTATTAAGGTCGGCAATAAGTCAACAATTTACGGATTGTCTGTAATTGCAATTTTAATCTTGCTTGTCGCAGGATTCAATTTCATGAACCTGTCGACTGCAATTTCATTGAGCCGCGGAAAAGAAATTGGAATAAGGAAAGTGATGGGGGCGGTTAAGGGAAAAATTGTCGCCCAGTTCCTGACAGAATCGGTCATAGTTGGGTTGATCAGTTTAGTGATCGCTTTTGGGCTTATTTTGCTGAGTGAGCCCTATTTCAAAGCACAACTGGACATTGAACTCCCCCATCGACTCTTAGATTATGCCGGATTGATACCGCTCTTTATTTTCTCAACCGTCATCATTGGTATTTTGGCTGGTTCCTATCCCTCCATGGTACTTTCTGCTCTCAACCCGATAATGGCTTTAAAAGGGACCTTAAAAACCGGAAAATCGGGAGCCGCATTGAGAAATGGTTTGATTGTTTTTCAGTTTGCTATTTCGCTGATACTGATTGCTGCGACTATCATTATTTACAGTCAAATGGATTTTATCAGGGATCAGTCTCTTGGTTTTAATAAGGAAAATGTTTTAAAGCTAAAAGTCTCACGAGGCGATATGGTAAACCACTATTCTACCCTGAAAAGTCGGTTTGAACAACATTCACAAATAGTCAATGCAACTAGATCAAATCATGCTTTTGATGGATCAGCATCTCAGGGTCCGGCAAGCGTGAAGGGCTCAAATGAGGATGAAGCATACCAATTGGCTTACTATCAGTCTGGTCTCGATTTTTTTGAAGTGACAGGAGTTGGCCTGATTGAAGGGCGATATTTCCAGAAAGAGTTTCCTAATGATACCTCTGAATCCCTTATTCTAAATAAATCTGCAGTTGATATGTTTGGATTGATAGAACCGATTGGCCAAAGGATCCTTTTCAATCATAGTGAGAAAGTTGTGATTGGTGTAATGGAAGATTTCCACTTTGCCTCTTTACATACATCAATTGCTCCAATGGGATTGGTGATGCCATTTACTAATATCGAATTGATCTTGATAAAAACTGCGCCAGGAAATATTGCCGAAACTCTCTCCATTCTGGAAGACGAGTGGAAGCAGGTGGTTGGTTCGGTTCCTTTCAATGTTACATTCCTGGATGACGGCATTCAAAAGATGTATGAACAGGAGCAAAAACTTTCCAGCCTTATTAACTTGTTTTCTATACTTGCAGTGCTGTTGGCGTGCCTTGGGCTGTATGGTCTGGTGGCTTTTTCAGTACATGCCCGACTTAAAGAGGTGGGCATCAGAAAAGTACTTGGAGCTACGTTAGAGAAAATTTTAATCATCCTATCAAGGCAGTTTCTACTCCTCATTTTAATTGCCAACTTAGTCGCCTGGCCACTGACTTATTACCTGGGCAATATTTGGCTTGACAACTTTGCTTATCGAATAGAATTGGAGTGGTGGATGGTTTATAGTGGCCGGACTTGTCCTGCTTGTAACAGCACTCCTAACTATTAGTCATCAGACTATTAAAGCTGCCCTGTCTAATCCGGTGAAAGTCTTGCGGAATGAATGATGTAAAACCTGGTTTACCAGGGGCTGGGGATGGAGTTTATTGCGGCGATAGATAATATGTTTGATCCGGCGAGGGGAGTGGTGGGATGTGAGTGAGGTCACATTTACTGATCAAAATTTCGCCACTTAAACGGGATTATCAAGCAGTAGCTCTTAGGTGAGATATTGCAGGCATCTCATCATAAGTCCTTCCTTCTATTTCTCTACCTGCTTTTTTCTTATTAACTCCACCCCATTGCTTGAAGAAGAACTTCACTTCCTGTTGAATACATTGATCATGAATATCCATAACCCATTCCTCTTTCATTGGCCTAGCTTTTGGTCCAGATTCACCCCCAACAATAGCCCAATCAATATTCTTAAGGTCGATATTTGTTAGTGGTCCAATTAGTGGTTCTAAAGAGAGAAATTTAATGTGGGCACCGGAGCTTCTCAAATACTTGATGCGATCAATAACTCTTTCATCTTCGACAGATACACCCATCCAGATGTTTCTAGTCCAATTTAAATTTTTAGATAATTCAGAAAGCCTCTTGGCCCTTTTGGTCAACACTTGAAAAACATGTTGCGGCAGGTCATTCATTACCTTGAATACATCTTGAATATATGTTAGTGGAACTTTTTCATGGAAAAGATCACTCATGGAATTGACGAAAACGATTTTTGGTTTTCTCCAGGTATAAGGGATGTTAAGCGTATCCGGGTGTAAAGTCAACTTGAACCCATTTAGGTACTTTTCATGCCCCATGGCTTTCAATCGTTTAGACATCCGATCAGCGTAGCAATTCTTACATCCCTGGGATATTTTGGTGCAGCCCGTCGTTGGGTTCCAGGTCATTTCGGTCCATTCAATAGATGATCGACTCATTGTTTCGTCTATTTAATATTTACCAAATCTCCTTCATTATTTAAGCAATCAAAAACAATTTTCGGACTTCTACCCTCATAGAAGATCCTTTTTTGCTTTTTAAGTTTTCGAAGGTGTGAAGCTGAGTGTTTTGGAGGATGACCCTGTTCAAGAGTCCAAAGGAACAGCTCTGCATTAGTTAACTCGCCCGAATCTCTTATTAATTCTTCAATATCTCGATTAAACTTTTCAATTTTAGTTAGTTCCTTTCCCGTGAAGAGATCTATTTGCCCCTTGTTCGAATCATCGTCAATATCAAAATTAGCATCACCGCTAACCGGACTCATCTTCCAAGCGATTGTTCTCAAAGACTACCGCGAAATCCTCATTGAAGAGATGCAATCTAATTGCTCTTTTTACTATATCATTTTCTTCCAAG
>CAXXNX010000062.1:0-59683 GCA_963664285.2 Cyclobacteriaceae bacterium | reverse complement strand
TTTTTGTTAGCTATTGTATCTTCTTGTCAGAATGATCTTGAACCCGAACCACAATTCGAAGAGGTTTTTAGAATAACTGATATTAACTCAGATGCCCAACTATCTAATCTTGTGAATACTTTGGGGAATTCTCAATTAGGCGGGCGAACATCATCAGGCAACAGTTTCAATACAGAAATAGGCGAACTTCAACTTGATCAAATTATAGAACGAATCAGTGAATCAACTCAGCCTGGACCGAATTATTCTATTGGTCTCATTCCTCCTGACAATGTTGTTGGTACAATTGAATGGTTGATATTAGTTGCAAAAACTGACGGATACATTGGTTACATCCTTCAATTTGAACCTGACGATGAAATTGACTTTGAAAGTTACAATGGTATTATCCGAACGCTGGACCTTGAACGAAATATTGAATCTGAAAATGAATTCAAGAATGGACAGGAAGTTGAATCTGAAAATGGCCGTATTAACACTACCTACACCAACTGCAATTGCTGGTATGAATCTGAACCAGTTTATGGTCCTGTAACAGGAGAAGTGATAGGACATGATATATTCATTGAATGCGAATGTGATGGAGGCAGTGGTGGTGGAGGTGGAGATGCAGGTGGAGGAATTGGTGATCCGATTAGCTTTCCGATTGGAGAAGATCCAGGATCAGGAGGTGGTGGATCGAGTGGTGGAAGTGGAAGTACTGACCCCGGGGGGATTGATGAGGGTGGCGGCACGGGGGAGGTTATAGGGGTTGTGAAGAACATCACATGCGATGAGGGACTAATAAAAGATGCCAATGGTGCCTGTGTTGATGAAACTATTTATATACTGAGTCAAATTGAATTTCTCCTTGATCAAGATCCTTATGCTCTTTTAGAAATTGATTGCAATCAAATAACTAGCTGGCAGGAACTAGCTCAAAATGAGGCATCAACAGAGATTAAAAATAAAATCAATGAGCTTCAGAGTACAAACAATAGCTGGTTTGATGATTGGGCCATTCAGTCATTGAATGGTGCTGGCGGAACCATTGTTAACATGGATTATTTTGCCGTTAACATTACTGATTTTCCCACCAATCCATCAACCGGATTAGATTTTACGCCTGAGGGATTCTTGGATTATTTCAGGCGTAACATAAACGATTTTGCAGAAGGTTCGACTTTTGAACCCTATTGTGAGATTCCCCTTCTATGCACTCAAGAAACGAACCTCTGGAATTCAAATGACCCTACGGGCGCAATAATCTATATTGATATCCCTGGTGATGATGGAGCCGTAATCTGTTCTGAATATGAGGAAGATTTTTGGTACTTTATGACCCTCGAAGCTCCAGGAGCAGGTAACCATCCTGTAAGCGGCACTCGTCAGTTTGGTTTTGAACCAGTCATTTCAAGAGGCGGAAATTCATATAATTTCTTTATCAGAGGGGTAGATAGGTTTGACTCTAACATAGTTGAGAATTCTTTATACATGGCTACATTCGGAACCAATCCTTTTTTTGGTGCAGATGATTTATGGGCAAGCTTTCAAGACAAATTAAATGCATTTATAAACGCAAGCGGAGGTTCTTCAACAATAAAAACTCCAACAATAAACAGGCCAGATTGGGGGAAAGTAAGGGATGTGTTGCAAGGAAGTAAACCAATTAGTGATTTAGGATGTAATTAATACGATCATGCAAAAAACAGTAAACAGAATATCTTACTTTGGATTATTTCTAACTTTTTTGATATTTATTCTACCTCCGGAATTCAAAGTTCAAGGGTACTCTCTAAATATTGTAGGCTGGATTTGGATAGTAGCAATCATTCCTCTAACCGTTATTAGTTTTTTATATATGATTTATGTTGAAGCTAGAGAAAAAAAATGGCGAAATATTGCTGTTAGATCAACTCTGCTTATTTTAATTATAGTAGTATCAGTTGCAGTACTTTATAATAACAGTCAAAGTGGAACAATGTAATTGTGCCTAACAATAGATTCCATGAATAATCCCTGCAGAGAAGAAGGTTATTAAATATAATCATATTCGTCCATTTTCAGTGTTTTCTGTATGTTTTCTTCAAAGGTTTTTCTTAATTGGCCCGGTGGAAGGGTTGCTGTCACCAGGGGCCACGAAAGTCATAACAAATTGACATTCAGTGGTATACGTTCCTCCATATTTAGCTCAAAATGGCCATACGGGTTGATATGCTTATAAATAAGTGGAGATAGAGCTCTAAGGTCTTCTGGCTCCATTAACTTTTCCCATTTAGATTTTGCAAGAATCTCTTGAATCATTAATGTGTTTATGTATACCAAGCAGTTTTGCAGTAAATGTAAACATAGTACTGACAGTTCCTGATCTTCAAGATTATTAGTTGATATTTCACCTGATTTACCGTAAAAAATAAAACCATTTGCTGAATTTCAGTTTTCAACGAGGGGTCATAATAGTATTTGTGCAAAAAACAACGCTAAGGAATCTTTTGATTGCTTGGCACTCGTAGAGGGCGTAGTTTATCTCGATGCCACTTCTGATGGACATTAAATGTCAGCTTGCCATGCTTGTTAATAGCTGAGATCAACTAATAAGTGCAATTGAAGGATGAAAAAGCTTTTAAGGGCTTTTTCATCCTTCAATTGCCTGAGCAGTGCAATCTTTGGATTGCAAAATGTCAAAAAACTACACACATCTCAGTATTGATCAAAGGTATCAAATTGAAGCATTATTGAAAACAGGAGCTACTCAAAAGGAGATTGCCTGTATCGTTCATTTTCACCCGTCTACGATCTCACGTGAGCTTAAGCGAAATGTGGGTTCAAGAGGTAGGGGAGCTGGTGTCTATCGAACAGCAAATGCACAAAGGAGGACCAATCTTCGTCATCAAGAAAAGCCAAAAAGAGTGATTTTCACCAAACCCATGAAAGACTGGATAGTTAACCGGCTCCAAGAAGATAGATGGAGTCCTGAATTGATCAGCCATCAGGGAAAGAAAACGAGAGAATGTCCACTTAGCCATGAATGGATTTACCAATGGATATGGGAATGTAAGCACACCAACCGCCAGGAGAACCAAGAATACAAACAACTATACACATATCTAAAACATGGCAAACGAAGGCGCAAACGAGGAAACAGAAAAGATCGTAGAGGTATTATCCCGAATAGGGTATCAATTGAACAGCGACCCCAGATCATTAACAAAAGGGAACGATTGGGAGATATAGAAGTCGATTTAATGATGGGTAAAAACCACAAAGGCTCTTTGTTGGTGATGACAGACCGAGCAAGTCTTTTTACCAGAATCAGAAAGATGCACAGTAAAAATGCCGATCAAATGGCCGAAGCTATTGTGGAGGAACTCTCTCAGGATAAACACAAACTGGAAACACTCACTTTTGATAATGATATGGCATTTTCTAAACATGAGTTGATTGCTCAATCCCTTGATGTGGATGCCTATTTCACTCGTCCCTATACTAGTCAGGATAAAGGGACAGTTGAAAATAGGATTGGGGTAATCAGAAGGTTTTATCCTAAGAAAACAGATATTAGATTTGTTACAGAGGAGCAAATCAAAGTTGTTGAAAACAAAATCAATGAACGCCCTGTTAGAAAATTTAATTACCTAAACGCAAAGCAAGTGCTACAAAGGAAAATTGCACTTATTACTTGAACTTACAATATTATTGAATGCAGAAACAGCGATAATATTTTGTTAGGCCTAATTGAAGAGATTGATAACACTTTTGTGGCCACCAATCATAAAAAGCTCCAGTTTATCGCTACCACTGCAACTAATGCTGAAAAGTTCCTGGAACAAAGCTATAGGCAGAGTAAAGAAAAGACTGCTCCTCTTATAGATAGAAAACAGCGCTGCCTATTTTAATTTCCCATTTTGTCTACAGTTTTAGGAGCTGGAGTACCCGGCGCCGGCCGGATCTCACCAGGCCTCAGGCAATAACTGTAGACAGTAATGGCAAAGATCCGGAGCTGCAGCACTTCCGGAGAAAGCAAAACTGTGTACAGATTACGGGTTAATGCCGACAACTCTATCGAATTTCCATATTTTGTCGAACTCAGTCTCTAGAGGCACTAACATTCTATCACCCACTCTAGCAGAGTCAGTAGTGCTATCAACACCAACCATAACAACATACATTTGAGGATCCAGGTTAGTCATTATTTCCACAATTTCACCTTCAATATAATATGTTTCAATTCCTGGGAAATCATACGCCCTAATAGTATCACCTACTTCGAAACTCCCATATTTCAGTCCCTTTGACATTCAACCAAAATGTATGTGAATCTCTTCATAATTTTGAAGCCATTTTAACAAATTCCTCCGAAGAGAATAACCCTTTTTCAAAGTCTGTAATTAATCTATCAATGGTGATCTTCTTTTCTTGATCAGCACCCTTTTTCATAGCAATTAATGAATCCAATAGTATAGAATTATGTAAGTTCAAGTAATAAGTGCAATTTTCCTTTGTAGCACTTGCTTTGCGTTTAGGTAATTAAATTTTCTAACAGGGCGTTCATTGATTTTGTTTTCAACAACTTTGATTTGCTCCTCTGTAACAAATCTAATATCTGTTTTCTTAGGATAAAACCTTCTGATTACCCCAATCCTATTTTCAACTGTCCCTTTATCCTGACTAGTATAGGGACGAGTGAAATAGGCATCCACATCAAGGGATTGAGCAATCAACTCATGTTTAGAAAATGCCATATCATTATCAAAAGTGAGTGTTTCCAGTTTGTGTTTATCCTGAGAGAGTTCCTCCACAATAGCTTCGGCCATTTGATCGGCATTTTTACTGTGCATCTTTCTGATTCTGGTAAAAAGACTTGCTCGGTCTGTCATCACCAACAAAGAGCCTTTGTGGTTTTTACCCATCATTAAATCGACTTCTATATCTCCCAATCGTTCCCTTTTGTTAATGATCTGGGGTCGCTGTTCAATTGATACCCTATTCGGGATAATACCTCTACGATCTTTTCTGTTTCCTCGTTTGCGCCTTCGTTTGCCATGTTTTAGATATGTGTATAGTTGTTTGTATTCTTGGTTCTCCTGGCGGTTGGTGTGCTTACATTCCCATATCCATTGGTAAATCCATTCATGGCTAAGTGGACATTCTCTCGTTTTCTTTCCCTGATGGCTGATCAATTCAGGACTCCATCTATCTTCTTGGAGCCGGTTAACTATCCAGTCTTTCATGGGTTTGGTGAAAATCACTCTTTTTGGCTTTTCTTGATGACGAAGATTGGTCCTCCTTTGTGCATTTGCTGTTCGATAGACACCAGCTCCCCTACCTCTTGAACCCACATTTCGCTTAAGCTCACGTGAGATCGTAGACGGGTGAAAATGAACGATACAGGCAATCTCCTTTTGAGTAGCTCCTGTTTTCAATAATGCTTCAATTTGACACCTTTGATCAATACTGAGATGTGTGTAGTTTTTTGACATTTTGCAATCCAAAGATTGCACTGCTCAGGCTTTTGAAGGATGAAAAAGCTTTTAAGGGCTTTTTCATCCTTCAATTGCACTTATTAGTTGATCTCAGCTTAATCTTATTTACCTTATCCATTTTTTGTTACGAGAAACTACACAACCTCTTTACAAACACACTCAGTATGGCCGGCCCCATCCAGGACAGTTCTTATGTGCCAATAAAATAGTTTCCCATTTACTTTTTCAGTACCACGCATGAGTTTTGAATTTTTCTCTCTTTTATTAGATGCAATAGTGGCCACATCTCCGGCAACCATCAATCCGTAGTCATGTTCCGCATGCACTACGAATTGAGCCAGGTGCATGATAGTATGATTTGAAAAATCCATTTATTAAGAATTCCCCCCTTATTGAACCTCAACCTTAGCAAATCCAGATTGGGCGGCCACCGCAAGGGCATTAGTAAAATCTTCCACTTGACCAGCCAACTCAAAAATTTCCTGTACCTGGTCCTCATTCAAAGGTCCACCACCTTCCGTCTTATTTTTGATTTGAACAGCGTATGCATGTACTGTGTCAATTTTGCTTTTGGTTAGTTCAATTCTCATAGAGTTAAAATTTATTTTATAAGTAAATCGGTTTAAGAATTCCCCCCTTTGGAAGGCATATCCAAAATTCTCTTGAATTCATCGAGAGTTCTATCCATATAAAAGGAGTCATTTTTCAGCTCTTTCAAAGCTCTGTAATCTGTAATTTTTGTTGTTTTATCCCTTTTATTATTTCTGATCCTAAACTCATCGTCATCAATAATCTCATCTCTCAAACCCCGAACGATTAAATAGAAACACCGTCCTTCTATCTCGGTATAATCACCGTGATTAAATTCATCTTCATCTATCTAAACAGATCCTGTACGATCATCAAGTGGAACATGCAGGCCAGCCTTTTCTACATATTGTAATGCTTCTTTAATTGCCTTTTCCAAATTTTCCATGTCGATCAAATTAAGAATTCCCCCCAGGGAAGGATTGATTTATGATTTTAAAACTTTGGGTAAATTATCAACCACCAGTTTTCTAAGCCCCGGTATTGATTTATCAATCTCCTCATTGATTGTTGATTCATCTACCTTCTCCAAATTAGTTATTATGCGAATAAGCAATTTCCTATTCATCAGAAGATCGGCACTATTATTAACGAGTAATTGCAAAGCACATTTGTTAAAATCATGCCCTAACATCTTGTTTAAATCATCCATGTTTTTTTATTCAGAATTCCCCTGTTTTGAGTTCTTTGAAAAGTTCGTCTGATAACGTACCTTACCAGACGTAATTCATACTCTAAGCTATAGAATAAATGGGGAAAGGTCTATCAAAAAATACAGAAAATACGTCCGGTAAGATTGTTCCTTCCGGAATTGATCAAAATACCCTGCTCTCCTGGAGTGAATATTATCTTAAAGCCGAAGTAGTTGGGGGATCTGCTGAAACACTGAGAGCCAAAACCCGGGACCTGAAAAACTTCATGTCCTACTTTGAAAAACTCACCGGATCATACCACCCCCACCACTGGACACCTTC
This sequence comes from Cyclobacteriaceae bacterium, assembly GCA_963664285.2. Lineage (GTDB taxonomy): Bacteria > Bacteroidota > Bacteroidia > Cytophagales > Cyclobacteriaceae > JAJCYL01. The sequence continues at coordinate 52,659 of CAXXNX010000062.1, read as the reverse complement.
GGTATCCAAGGGGTGGAAATCCTATCTGGAGAAAGAAAAATACGAAGCAGCTACCATTAACCGGATGCTGGCCACCGTCCGGACCTTTGCCAACTGGACCAGGCAAAGGGGTTACCACATTCCGGCCAGCCACCCTTTTAAAGGGGTAACTGATCTAGCCACTGACGAACCGGTATGGAACGGACTTACTAACCGCCAAGTCACCTTGCTTAAGTCAGCGGTTGACATCCGTGTGGCCACCTGCAAAAAAGTTTATGACAATCCTTTGCTCGAAGCTGCAGTATTCTACTGCTTGCTTACCACCGGCATGAGAGAATTTGAATTGGTCTCACTAGATCTAGCTCAATATCATGGGAAGAGTTTTCATAACCTCCGGAGGAAAGGCAGCAAAGTCACCAAAAAAATAGTTCTCCCTAAAGAAGCCAGGTATTGGCTCGATCGGTATTTGTATGAGGTTAGGTTAAAGGCATTTCACAAAGGACTCAATGCTTTGATTGATTATGATCAGAACAAACCCGCTGATGGATTGTCAGAGCTCATGGCCATGGCCAGTGACAACCCCATCTTTGCCGGTCGCCGTGGAAACCGTCTAAGTGAAAAGGGAGTGTACCACATCATGACCCGGTTGTCTGGCCAGGCATCCTCACAGCTTGCCGAGAAAGAGAAATTTACCGTGGCGCCGCATATGCTTCGCCACACCTTTCTAAAGCGTGTAGCCGATAAGGAAGGCATACACGTTGCTCAAAAACTTTCTGGGAATGTCTCGATGAAAGAGATCTGGCGATACACTCAGCCGTCTGAAGAAGAGATTAGGGAGATTTCTGAAAACCTTTACGATTAAATATGATCAAAAAATTTCCAACTAAATTTAAACAGAAGCTCATTGAAATTCTTGATGCTCATCAACAATATATTGAGAAAAACTTTGAGCCGGATATAAACGATCGAGAAGCATGTAAAGCCCATATCACCGGGAACACAAAAACATTCTTCAATATTTATCATACAGATGATGATAGATCTAGTAACTACAGATTAGAACGAAGCGATTTACTAGTTTTAGAGTTCAATGAAAAGGGTGTCTTTGAACAACTTGATGTTTGGACAACATCTATTCCTAAAACCAAGGACGAGACTGAAATGCAAAGTGTCAAATTTCCAGAAAAGGTTAAGATAGAGCTTAACCTGTTTATTGCTAAATACAATGAATATATAATCGATACCTGGTCAGATGTCCAGCATGGGAATAATCGTTGTGCGCTTACATTAATTAAAAATCCGAAAATCTACTTTGCTGTTTTGGCTGTTGATCCTTCCAGTGATACTTATGGCATTGACTGGACTGATGTGAATGGAAAATCTAATGAATTTAGTCCAACAAAAATTAAATTGAACAAACTATTCAAGAAACTGCAGCGATGGATGGATTTGATTGTTGCCGAGCAGAAGGATTTAACTGTTGCCGATCAAAAAACCCAACACACTATTGACGATAAAATCAAATCCCCCAAAAAGCCTATTAAACCTACGATTTTAGCTATCGAATTCAACCAAGAGTTGGTAATGAAAACAACAGCGTATCTTCTAAAAGTAGATAACAGACCAACTAATATTCGTGAAATATGGGGAGAAATTGACTCTGAAGAATGTCTGAAGTACCTGTCTTACCTCTTTGATGACGGCATATTGCACCATGAAACTAATAGCACTTTGGAAGTGATGTTAACAACAAAAGGATTGTCTTTGAAGCGGGAACAATTAGATGAAAATGGAAGGTTTCTATTAAAATCCCAGGATAATTCTCCGGAAGAAAAAACGCTATTCCCTGCTGCTTTTCAAAAAGCAATATTGTTTTTCCAAAATGAGAATGATGAACTCTTAGGACATGATGATAAACCAGGTAACTACAAATTCCATTATAGAAATGAACCTGAATTGTTTTTTATTATTGCAATGAATGGCCCTAATAATTTTATTATCACCAAGGTCGATCGCGATAAAACAGGCTACATCACAGAACCCATTTCAAAACTAATCAGTCGAGAAAAAGTAGTTTTTGCCTGCCTGAAGGAATGGAGAGATAATGTAATTGGTAAGCTTAACCTCTTCGAACAATTAAAAATTATCATGAAAACCTATTGGAAGAGATTTGCTGGACTGGCTACAGTAATTGCTGTAATAGCCGGTCTTATTACTAATTCAAAGACAATTTTTGACAGCATTGACTATTTATTTGAACCTGCACCAGATTCAACTACAGTGGTACAAGAACCAATTACAGTAGTAGAAGAAACAATTACAGTGGTAGAAGAAACAATTACAGTGGTAGAAGAAACAATTACAGTTGTAACAGTAGATGGAGCTTCCGATCATAATTTGTATTATTCGAAACTTGCCGAAAATAATGAAACCAATGCCCATTTTATTAACAGGTTAATCACAAAAGATCCCGAGTTATCTTCAATTGGTAAATCATGGCCCGTTAATATCGTAATTAAACCATATCCAGCATTTGATCTTGTTTCTCCGTACAATCCTGCTTTGGTTATTATACATTATTCCACATTTGAAAAAGACAGTCTGGATACAACCGGCCCTGTCAAATTGAATAATTTCCTTTCAGGATTTGCCAATATGCAAACTGTGTTCCTGATTTATTCAAGGGGTTCGATCAATGAGCAAAGAATTTCCCAGGCTACTACTATCAATGTTGAAAGGATCAAAACTTACCATTTTGATGAATGGCAACCTTTTGATCCTGGCTCCGCTGAAGTATTGATCTTTAAAAATTATCTAAAAGATCTGCTTAGTACAATGTCAAAGAAAAAATGACATCCATTTATAAGACGGCTTCCGGGGGGATTCTTTATAATTGGCCATAAATCCAAAAAGTAATGAAAAACACCGAAATCAACTGAATTTTCCAAATTCAGCCAAAAACGGCTTTCATACTTCACCTCTATTTGACGATCTAAATGCTGGTAATGGTACCGGTCATTTAAAAATGACCTTAACCCAATTAAAACAAATCTCCCCGCTGCAGTTCCGGGTAACTATGAGATTCCAATAATCCTTCTTCATTCAAGGATTCCCGACCCTCATTTAATTTTGGAACCGGGTAAGCCTCGATCTCTTCATCAGGATAAGGTTGACATACTTCTTCTACTAATGCTTGTTGTTCCAAGGGGATCATTATAGTCCCGCTCTTCCAGCCATCGGCTCTCCAGGTCCTTTGGGATGATCACAGGGATACGTCCATTCGCACTATGCTTTCTAGCTAGCATTTTAGGATTATTATGAATACGCTTCAAAGTTTTGTTTCCACTGGTCGTCACAATGGTCACAGTGGTCCTTTGCATTGTCTCATCCTCCGGATTAACCCAATTACTCCAAAGACCGGCAAAAGTCATGGGAGAATTATCTTTCAGCTTAATGTAATGAGGAAAGGTCTTACCCTTAAAATAATAGAAATCAAAGAAGCCATCTACCGCTACCAGGCATCGTTGGTGACGGGCACACCACCGGTAAGACCAGGTTTCAAACATATCTTCACTTTGTGTATTCAATAGCTGTTTTTGCTTTCGCGGGACATCTCCGGGTTTAGTATTATGAGGTATCAATCCCCAGGATAAAAGCTGAAATTCCCCAGTACCATCATTGCTTATTACCGGTAGCTCCGGATGATCAAAACCATTGGCATGATACATCGCCCTACCCAACTTCTTTTTGAAAATTTCAAGTTGTTTCTCTAACTCCTCGACCTTGCCCTGGTTACTCCCATAATATTCAGCATAGTGCCTGGCCTTATGAGTTAGATAACTGGTACGATAGCACATCTCAATTTCTTTTAATATCAAATTTAATGGGAGAATTTCAAATACTTATCCTCAGAGCTTTTGAAATGAACTCCGGTTCCATTACCCATAGAAAAAGGAACTCAGTTTCTTGGTATTAAACACTTGTTAAGAGTCTACTTATCAATAAGTGAATACGGCAAACAACTTCTTTTTATTTATCGTTCATATTAATTATGAAAGAGAGATTCATTATTACAACCTACAGAGATGGGATCAAAAACTATTACGCTCACGCTACTGGCAATTCCGCCGGACAGCTATGGGAATCTATAAAACTAGCAACCCCTTATCATTCAGAAGAAACAGCTAGGATGCAACTACAAATGTTTAAAAGGCCCACTGAATTTAAAATAGAATCACACTTTCTTGATTGATACTCCAAAGGGGAGATTTCCCCCCTCATGTGATCTTGTTCCTAAAATCATTAAAGTGTCTATTTGATAGATATAGTAAGGCTATCAACACGATTCCAGTAAGAAAAATTGTATCAAACCAGAAATGTCCATCCTTCCAGGGTGCATCAATTGATTTTTTTTCTGTTATCCATTTTATGATGGCAACAGCGATCAGAGAAATAGGAAATACTATTGTGTAAATTCTATGGACAATAAACAAAAGCCACGGATAGTTTTCCAAATATGTTTTGCCTTCTCTGGAAATAGAAAATGATTTTAACTCATTTGTCAACTTCTCTTCAATATTTTGGATATAACTATACTGTCTTTCGATGAGTAAACTAATTTGAAAATACATTACAACGACCCACAATAATCCAAAAGTCAATATATTATTAATGTAGTTGAAGTTGACTTTAACATTCCCGATACTTTTTTTAATCAGTTGGTCGGATATGGTAACCACTTCTGCAGGACTAGCAATTTGAAAAGAGAAAGCGGCTATTAATGATAGGCATATAAGAGTATAGGTGTTTCTTTTATTTAAATATATTTTCTGATTTTCAAAAGTGTCCTTGTAGTGATCATAAAGTATTTCCAGTTTTTTTTCATTCATTATTTGTTGTATGCTTCATCAACAGCTTTAATTATTGCATCACGAGTAAAGCTCATAACCCAAGTAGCCCCTACCCCAATAAGTTCTGATGGACTATCATTTCCTTTGTCCAGTTTAATTCCAATTAAATGATTAGTATTCTTGTAAGTTCAAGTAATAAGTGCAATTTTCCTTTGTAGCACTTGCTTTGCGTTTAGGTAATTAAATTTTCTAACAGGGCGTTCATTGATTTTGTTTTCAACAACTTTGATTTGCTCCTCTGTAACAAATCTAATATCTGTTTTCTTAGGATAAAACCTTCTGATTACCCCAATCCTATTTTCAACTGTCCCTTTATCCTGACTAGTATAGGGACGAGTGAAATAGGCATCCACATCAAGGGATTGAGCAATCAACTCATGTTTAGAAAATGCCATATCATTATCAAAAGTGAGTGTTTCCAGTTTGTGTTTATCCTGAGAGAGTTCCTCCACAATAGCTTCGGCCATTTGATCGGCATTTTTACTGTGCATCTTTCTGATTCTGGTAAAAAGACTTGCTCGGTCTGTCATCACCAACAAAGAGCCTTTGTGGTTTTTACCCATCATTAAATCGACTTCTATATCTCCCAATCGTTCCCTTTTGTTAATGATCTGGGGTCGCTGTTCAATTGATACCCTATTCGGGATAATACCTCTACGATCTTTTCTGTTTCCTCGTTTGCGCCTTTGTTTGCCATGTTTTAGATATGTGTATAGTTGTTTGTATTCTTGGTTCTCCTGGCGGTTGGTGTGCTTACATTCCCATATCCATTGGTAAATCCATTCATGGCTAAGTGGACATTCTCTCGTTTTCTTTCCCTGATGGCTGATCAATTCAGGACTCCATCTATCTTCTTGGAGCCGGTTAACTATCCAGTCTTTCATGGGTTTGGTGAAAATCACTCTTTTTGGCTTTTCTTGATGACGAAGATTGGTCCTCCTTTGTGCATTTGCTGTTCGATAGACACCAGCTCCCCTACCTCTTGAACCCACATTTCGCTTAAGCTCACGTGAGATCGTAGACGGGTGAAAATGAACGATACAGGCAATCTCCTTTTGAGTAGCTCCTGTTTTTAATAATGCTTCAATTTGATACCTTTGATCAATACTGAGATGTGTGTAGTTTTTTGACATTTTGCAATCCAAAGATTGCACTGCTCAGGCTTTTGAAGGATGAAAAAGCCCTTAAAAGCTTTTTCATCCTTCAATTGCACTTATTAGTTGATCTCAGCTTTTAATACTGAAGACGGAAGGATATTTACTATTCGAGGAAAGAAAAATTATTGAAGAATTTTTCAATTGGCCAAATCAGAGCATCCAACCTTAACCATTTTTATTCACGCTTTTCTTATCTTTAATTTCTGCGCAATTCACGGGATATAACCGACTGCGCATTACCATTCGTTCGAACTTTTGATATAGTACCAATTGTATGTATATTCGTTTTTATAATATACTATTAGAATTCATGAAGAGGAGCTACATCTATTTTTACTATAGTATCATATTCCTCATTTTATCATGTGGACAGCAATCGCCAAAAACAGTTTCATTACCGACCGAAAAGCTCAATATTATACTCATCTTTTCTGATGATCACGCATGGACCGACTACGGGTTTATGGGCATCAAATTGTGAAAACTCCGAATATAGATCGTCTTGCTAAAGAGGGTGTTGTGTTTCCACGAGGATATGTTCCTACCGCCGTTTGCCGACCTTCATTGATGACAATGGTTACAGGACTTTATCCACATCAGCATAAGATCACGGGTAATGATCCAGCAGGTGGATGGCAGGCACCCCGATTTCCAAGGGAGGAATTGCTCACTCACATTGATCGTTTGGAAACGTTGCCAGAAGTCCTCGGTCAGCATGGATATTTGAGTCATCAGTCGGGTAAATGGTGGGAAGGAGATTATCAAAAAGGAGGGTTTACGCACGGTATGACCCGAGGTGAACGCCATGGGGATGACGGTTTAACTATTGGAAGGGAAGGAATGGATTCTGTTTTTCAATTCGTGAAGTTTGCATTGGAAGAGGAAAAACCTTTCTATCTCTGGTATGCACCTTTTCTGCCGCACACACCTCATAATCCACCAGAAAGGCTCTTAGCCAAATACCTTGACCTGGAAATAAGTGAACCCGTTGCAAAATACTATGCCATGATCGAATGGCTTGATGAAACCTGCGGTGAATTGATCGATTTCCTGGATGAAAATGATTTAAGGAAGAATACACTTATCTACTATCTATGTGACAATGGCTGGATTCAAAAACCGGATGGAAGTGGTTTTGCCAACGGCTCCAAGCAAAGTGCTATGGACGGTGGTATTAGGACGCCAATAATTTTTTCATGGCCTGGGGTTTTAAATCCAACAACAAGGCATGATCTAATCTCCAGTGTGGATCTGATGCCCACAATCCTTGGAGCTGCCGGTATTGAGTTTGATCAACCCATGTCGGGTATTAACCTATGGCCTGATTTAACCGCTAATGCCCCAATCAAACGAGACATAATCTTTGGTGAAGGATATGGTCATAATATCATCGACAAAGACAATCCAGAAGCATCTCTTGCTTACCGATGGTGCGTACAGGGAGATTGGAAGTTGATCCTATGTTATGATGGTCAATTGGAAGGGTGGGGCTTGCCCACTCATGAACAAATGAGGACCGAACCGATCAGGTTGTACAACATTGTAAAAGATCCCCATGAGAAAATTAATCTTTTCGAAAAACATCCTGACATTACTGAAAGACTGAAAGCCAGAATTGATAGCTGGTATCCACTCATGGAACGAAAAGTTTTGGGAACAGGCTAATCTGATAAATCACTATACCCCTATTTTGAACGATCTCTTGGTGGGTGGTATGAATGTAAGTTAGGGGGGAGAAAGGAAATTACAGCATTGCTAGTCTAATGAATAACGCCAAGATTGCTATTTTCAATGATGGCTAATCGATCACATTTCATAAACCTCTTGCAATTGAAAATGGAGTTCAAAGATTAATCTTAATGTTATGGTAAAAATTATTGATGATTTTTTAGGAGGTGCTAAAAAAAAGAGTTCTGAAATATGGGCGAATGTTAAAAGGGCAAGCAGGAAAAAGCTGAAGAATACTATAGTTAGCCTGAACGAATCACTACCATTAATCGAGGAGGCTGGTTTTGTACTTGTTAGGTTAGACGTGGACATAGCAATTGTCCCTAGAATGGATTTGGATAGTTCATCTTGAATAGCAAAAATATCCACCAGCTCCCGCTCATAAGTTTGTGACCAGAGATGAAACCCATCGGCCACATTGATCAACTGGACCATCACCCTTATTGTATTTTGTGATTTCCTAATACTCCCTTCAAGCACCGTAGCTACTCCCAGGGTTTCTCCTATGGTTTTGATATCCGTTTCACCTCTGAATTGAAATGCTGATGTCCTGGAAGAAACTTTCAAGTCTGGGATTTGAGCAAGCACATTGATAATCTCCTCGGAGATACCATCACTAAAATACTCTTGCTCAGGATCACTACTCATATTTGTAAAAGGCAGAACAGCAATGGACTTGCCAATCTCTGCGACTGCAACTTGTCCAGCGCTATCAGGTTCCCCAGAACCCCAGTATTTATTGTACATAAACTGACCAACCAATGCCAATAGCAGTATGCCAATGATAAGGTTACTTGTAAGTGGTTTCTTTTTACTATCAGGATAAGGGTTCTCTTCTGCTTCAACCGATGTTGTTCTAATCATCCCCTCCGGACTCATCTCAAAAGCCCATGCCAAGATCAAAGCAATCGGAAAGCCAATGATGAATAGCACTACAATAAAGGTACTTGTCCATGCAGGAAGGTTCAGCAAAGGGAATGTTGCTACAGAAATCTGGATGACCAACCATGCTACGATCGCATAAGTGATAGCTACCTTATAGACATTCCGTCTCTTGAGTTCCTTGAAAAAGTTAGGTTTAGGTTTGGTAGGCATTATAACAAAAATAGCCAAGTATTATTAAAGGCTATTACCGTAGAAAACATGTGAAGCATTGAAATAATAAGCCAAATCACTGATTAGCCAAGGAGTCAAAAGACTGAACATACTTGGCTGATGAATAAAGGAAATTTCAATATTTCATATGCATATAGCGGCTTTATGTATATGCCATTATTATTGGCAAAAAATCAAGGCTACTTTCCAGACTATTTTACTCTGCTTGAACCTTCAGGTTCTGATGAAGAATCAATAAATGAATTATGTCACATTGCTGACTCAAAAAAAGAGGCACATGTTGCTGTTTGTGATCCACACTTTACGCAATGGGAGAGAATTGATGAAAAAGATTTGTAAGTTCAAGTAATAAGTGCAATTTTCCTTTGTAGCACTTGCTTTGCGTTTAGGTAATTAAATTTTCTAACAGGGCGTTCATTGATTTTGTTTTCAACAACTTTGATTTGCTCCTCTGTAACAAATCTAATATCTGTTTTCTTAGGATAAAACCTTCTGATTACCCCAATCCTATTTTCAACTGTCCCTTTATCCTGACTAGTATAGGGACGAGTGAAATAGGCATCCACATCAAGGGATTGAGCAATCAACTCATGTTTAGAAAATGCCATATCATTATCAAAAGTGAGTGTTTCCAGTTTGTGTTTATCCTGAGAGAGTTCCTCCACAATAGCTTCGGCCATTTGATCGGCATTTTTACTGTGCATCTTTCTGATTCTGGTAAAAAGACTTGCTCGGTCTGTCATCACCAACAAAGAGCCTTTGTGGTTTTTACCCATCATTAAATCGACTTCTATATCTCCCAATCGTTCCCTTTTGTTAATGATCTGGGGTCGCTGTTCAATTGATACCCTATTCGGGATAATACCTCTACGATCTTTTCTGTTTCCTCGTTTGCGCCTTCGTTTGCCATGTTTTAGATATGTGTATAGTTGTTTGTATTCTTGGTTCTCCTGGCGGTTGGTGTGCTTACATTCCCATATCCATTGGTAAATCCATTCATGGCTAAGTGGACATTCTCTCGTTTTCTTTCCCTGATGGCTGATCAATTCAGGACTCCATCTATCTTCTTGGAGCCGGTTAACTATCCAGTCTTTCATGGGTTTGGTGAAAATCACTCTTTTTGGCTTTTCTTGATGACGAAGATTGGTCCTCCTTTGTGCATTTGCTGTTCGATAGACACCAGCTCCCCTACCTCTTGAACCCACTATTTCGCTTAAGCTCACGTGAGATCGTAGACGGGTGAAAATGAACGATACAGGCAATCTCCTTTTGAGTAGCTCCTGTTTTCAATAATGCTTCAATTTGATACCTTTGATCAATACTGAGATGTGTGTAGTTTTTTGACATTTTGCAATCCAAAGATTGCACTGCTCAGGCTTTTGAAGGATGAAAAAGCCCTTAAAAGCTTTTTCATCCTTCAATTGCACTTATTAGTTGATCTCAGCAAGATATAAATGGAAAAAAGAGTGATGAAATACTGTCCGGTTAAAGCTGGACTGGGTGTCCAGTTAAACCAGGATTAGGTGTCCGGTTAAGTCAGGACTGAGTGTCCGGTTAAATCAGGATTAGGTGTCCGGAATCGCAGGAATACGCAACTTCGGTCAATAAGGTTAGGAAAATCCTGTAGATGATCAGCTCTGAGCTTGCCAAATAGATAGTTTTCACTGTCAATACCAATGGATTCACCAAGCAGAGACAGTGCAATTACCTCGCAATCAGACATTTTAGGCTTATTAGGGTAAAAGAAGTAGTTCCCATCAGTGTCAATAGAACCATTAAAAAAGGATTTTGTAATGTTTAAAATCTTGTCGAAATTTGTTTTGAGATTGTGCATGATAAGATAGTATTTGTGGTGAATAACTACCTTTAAATTACTGATATACAGTAATATGCACAATCTTTTTTTATACGAGTTATAAACAATTTTTAATAGTACAACGGGTTAATAATATAGAATCAAACCTTTAATAACAATAATATGAAAACTATTAAATTAATTCAATATATTTTTCTTAATATATTTATTTTTACATTTTGTTTAGTATCTGGACAAAGTAAAAAACCCAATGTCGTTTTTATTCTGGCCGATGATTTGGGTTGGGCCGATTTGCCTGTTTATGGAAATCCGTTCAATGAGGCACCCAATCTTGATAAACTGGCAAGCGAGGGCATGCGTTTTACCAATGCCTATGCCACCAGTCCGGTTTGTTCACCTACCCGTGCCAGTATCCAGTCGGGGCAGTACCCCGCAAGAGTTGGCGTTGTCGATTTTATCCCTGGCCACTGGCGGCCTTACGAGAAAGTAGTTGTGCCTAAAAACCGCACTCAGTATTTACCCGAAAAGATAGTAACGATTGGAGAACTAATGAAGGGTGCCGGTTATACCACTGGTTATTTCGGAAAATGGCATTTGGGAAACTATCTTAACTACCCTGATGTTAAGATTAAGCCTGAACATCATCCACTAAACCAAGGTTATGAGGAGGCCAATGTGGGGTTCAAATATTATAATGTTAAGTTCAATCCACCCCGTGCGGAAGGTTCTACCAAACGATTTTCGGAACTACTCACCGATTTTGGTGAAGAATTTATAGAAAAAAATAAAAACCAGCCATTTTTCCTGTTTCTAGCTCACTACGATGTACATGTTCAATTGGATGCCGACAGGGATTTAATCAATAAATATTTAAAAAAGAAACAGAAAGATCAATATCCCGGTAATGCCATTTATGCAGCAATGATTGAACACCTTGACAGAAGCGTGGGGCGTATTCTTGGCAAACTGAAAGAAACTGGGTTGGAAGAAAATACAATTGTTGTATTTTTCTCCGACAACGGAGGACTAATCAGCCGTTTCGACAGAATTCCTTTGCTGGCCAAAGACAAGCTCGATATTTATAAAGACAGTCCTCTTCGATACATTGCCTCGTCCAATGCGCCGTTGCGTGCGGAAAAGGGAACGGTTTACGAAGGTGGAATACGGGAACCGCTTATTGTACGCTGGCCCGGAAAAATTAAGGCAGGCAGTGTCAGCGAAGCCATTGTTTCGAGTGTCGATTTTTATTCTACTTTTATGCAACTTGCCAAGACACAGGCTCCCCAAGGTCAGGTGCTGGACGGAAAATCGATTCTACCGGCGCTGACTGAAAATAAATATGACCCCGAGCGTGCCGTTTTCTGGCATTATCCGGTTTATCACCACGATGTGCCGGCGGGCGCTGTCAGAAAAGGCGACTGGAAACTCATCGAAAATTTCGTTACGGGCGAAGTTGAACTTTACAATCTGAAGTCTGACATTAGCGAAGCCAACAACCTGTCGGACTTGTTTCCTGAAAAAAGGAATGAATTGGAAGGGATTCTTAAAAACTGGCAAAAGAATGTGAAAGCGGAATTCCCGATTCCCAATCTAAATTTCGATGAAAAGAGAAGAAAAGAGTGGGGGGTACCCAACGATGGCTGGTAAGGTGTTTTAACCTAAATTGATAAAGAGAAAAATCAGGAAGATAAAATTTCTGTTAAAAATCGTCGGATTGGCGTTGTTGTTCAGGGAAGTCAACAACAAGTGATCGACAATATTGCCAGGACTATCAGCGAAAATGGTGGTAAATTCAAGGTTGGCCATGTTGGTCTGCCGGGTTTTATGGAGACGCTGGTTGACCACGGTCTTGGCGAGGTGGTCTATAAAGCGGTAAACACCACTGAATTTCCCGGCTGGGGCTATATGATTTCCCAGGGCGCGACCACAGTGTGGGAAGGCTGGAATCTAAAGAATGGTGGATATGAAGCAGAAGAAAGTATGATGATGCTGGCTGGTGTCGACAGGTTTTTTTATGAAAGTATCGTCGGCATACAGGAGCCCCAAATTTCTATGGCACACGAGAGTTCGAACCAGGTTACAGCCAAATCAGGATCAAGCCACATGTGCTCGGAGATCTGACCTACGCCAATGCCTCAATAAAAACAGTCAGAGGAATCATATCATCGGGCTGGAAGAAAACAGAAAATTCATTTACCCAAGACGTCACTATCCCCGTAAACGCAACTGCCAAGGTGAGCGTGCCTGTAATGGAGTTGAAAAACCCGACTATTACTGAGGGAGGTAAAGTCGTTTGGAAAGATGGTACTTATGTAGAGGGCGTTGCAGGAATAACAGGTGGCAAACAGGAAGCTGGTTATGTTACCATAGACACAGGATCGGGGGATTATCGATTCAAGATACAATGAATGGCAATGAATAATTTATGTAAGAGGCATACCTAGGATATGGTAAACAACTTAAGTACAATTCTTTACTCATGCCGAAGTTTTAGGAATTTTATCAAGACTTTTAATTCTGATAAAATAGAATAAATATTAAAAACCATGATTAAGAACAAAATATTTTATTTAAACTTTGTAAGTTCAAGTAATAAGTGCAATTTTCCTTTGTAGCACTTGCTTTGCGTTTAGGTAATTAAATTTTCTAACAGGGCGTTCATTGATTTTGTTTTCAACAACTTTGATTTGCTCCTCTGTAACAAATCTAATATCTGTTTTCTTAGGATAAAACCTTCTGATTACCCCAATCCTATTTTCAACTGTCCCTTTATCCTGACTAGTATAGGGACGAGTGAAATAGGCATCCACATCAAGGGATTGAGCAATCAACTCATGTTTAGAAAATGCCATATCATTATCAAAAGTGAGTGTTTCCAGTTTGTGTTTATCCTGAGAGAGTTCCTCCACAATAGCTTCGGCCATTTGATCGGCATTTTTACTGTGCATCTTTCTGATTCTGGTAAAAAGACTTGCTCGGTCTGTCATCACCAACAAAGAGCCTTTGTGGTTTTTACCCATCATTAAATCGACTTCTATATCTCCCAATCGTTCCCTTTTGTTAATGATCTGGGGTCGCTGTTCAATTGATACCCTATTCGGGATAATACCTCTACGATCTTTTCTGTTTCCTCGTTTGCGCCTTCGTTTGCCATGTTTTAGATATGTGTATAGTTGTTTGTATTCTTGGTTCTCCTGGCGGTTGGTGTGCTTACATTCCCATATCCATTGGTAAATCCATTCATGGCTAAGTGGACATTCTCTCGTTTTCTTTCCCTGATGGCTGATCAATTCAGGACTCCATCTATCTTCTTGGAGCCGGTTAACTATCCAGTCTTTCATGGGTTTGGTGAAAATCACTCTTTTTGGCTTTTCTTGATGACGAAGATTGGTCCTCCTTTGTGCATTTGCTGTTCGATAGACACCAGCTCCCCTACCTCTTGAACCCACATTTCGCTTAAGCTCACGTGAGATCGTAGACGGGTGAAAATGAACGATACAGGCAATCTCCTTTTGAGTAGCTCCTGTTTTCAATAATGCTTCAATTTGATACCTTTGATCAATACTGAGATGTGTGTAGTTTTTTGACATTTTGCAATCCAAAGATTGCACTGCTCAGGCTTTTGAAGGTGAAAAAGCCCTTAAAAGCTTTTTCACCTTCAATTGCACTTATTAGTTGATCTCAGCCTTCAATAAATTAATTAACTATTAATAAGTCAAAATTATGAGAATAAATCTATTTCTAACAGTATTATTGATTGTCCCGCTTTTCTATTGGAATTGCAATAGTGTAGTGCGTCATAATCAGGACCTTTTGCCATCTGAGCTCAGATGTGAATACACCAATAATCCCCTGGGATTGGAAACGCAACAACCAAGATTTAGCTGGATCCTGACATCTTCCCAACGCGGACAGATGCAGACGGCATTTCAAATCCTTGTTGCAGGCAGTTTGGAGGATCTTGCGAAGGATAAGGGCGGCAAGTGGGACAGTGGAAAACTATCCTCCGACCAGTCGGTCAATTTGGACTATCAGGGCAAGGATCTGGCAAGCGGTGAAAAATGCTGGTGGAAGGTCCGCGTTTGGGACAAAGATGGCAAGGCAAGTGCGTTCAGCGAGCCAGCCGCATTTGAAATGGGTCTGCTGAAACAAAGTGACTGGCAAGGGCAATGGATTGAAGCTGCCCAGAATATTTCCGCTCCTCTTTTCCGCAAGGAGTTTGAATTTGCCAAAAAAATCAAGCGGGCACGAGCATATATTTCAGGTCTGGGATATTACGAATTATATATTAACGGGAAAAAGGTAAGCGACCATGTGCTGGATCCAGCGACAACCTATTACAATAATGACCAGCCATTTGAGTTAGGCTCCAGGGTTTTATATGTGACTCATGATATTAATGGTTATCTGAAATCCGGCCAAAATACCGTAGGCGTGATGCTCGGGCATGGTTGGTACAGCGCTGAAGATGATATTCCACCCGCACCCAGCTTCCGGGAACCATACGGAGACAGACCAATTTTAATCCTGCAGATGAATATCGAGTTCACTGATGGTGAAAGTATAAGTATAGTTACCGATAATACTTGGAAAACATCCAGCGGTCCAATTCTTTATAACGATTACAGCAACGGTGAAACTTACGATGCTCGACTGGAAAAGGCTGGCTGGGATAGCCCTGGGTATGATGATTCCGATTGGAGCGAAGTACTATATGTAGATCCTCCAAGTGGCATTATGGACTCTCAAATAATGCCACCTATTAAAGTGATCGAAACCATCAAACCTGTGAAGATATTGAATCCGATGGAGAATGTCTATGTCTATGATATGGGACAAAACTTTAGTGGTTGGACAAGAATTCGCGTAAGCGGACCAGAAGGCAACAAATTAACGCTAAGACATGGCGCAAAAGTATATGAGGATGGCTCTTTAGATGCAAGAAGCAATATGCATAATTGTCCAGATTCAGAAGAGGATTATCTTGCAGGCAAACCCAGAGATGGACAAGGTGTTCATCATTGCGCCAGGCAAAGTGATACTTATATATTAAAAGGAGTGGGGGAAGAAGTTTGGGAACCGAGGTTTACTCTACATGGCTTCCGCTATGTTGAGTTAACCGGATTTCCAGGCACACCAACTCTTGAGACTCTGGAAGGCCGTTTTGTGCGTTCGGCCGTAGAGACTGCTGGCAATTTTACCTGCTCCAATGATTTGATCAATAAGATTCACCATAACATAATTTGGACGTTCATGTGCAGTATGCAAGGATTCCCACAGGATGCCGCAGATCGATCGGAGCGTGTAGGCTGGCTGGGTGATACAGGTTTTGTATTGGAAGATTACCTGTATAATTTTAACACGGTATTGTTCTGGACTAAATGGACAGATGACCTGCATGATTCGCAGAAACAAAACGGTGACCTTCCCGTTATTTGTCCCCTGCATTGGAGACGCACATGGGATGGCTATGGAATGTATCCTTGTTGGAAAAGTACTTATCCGCTTGTTGCCTGGTATTTGTATCTGTATTATGGAGACGAGCGGATTTTAGTTGAGCATTATGACGGGATCGCCGGGCTGGTGGCATTTCTCAGCACCAAGGCGGACAATTATATCATCTCCGAGGGTCTCGGCGACCACATGGAGCCGGACCGAGCCGCAGGCGAAAGCAACGCTTCACCAAAGCGCACACCGGCTTCTATCACCTCAACCGGTTACTATTATTTTGACACCTGGATTCTGGCGCAGGCAGCGAAAATTCTCGGCAAAGATGATGATTACGAGCGTTATTCGAAGCTTGCCGGCCAAATCAAGGATGCCTTCAACGAAAAATTCCTTAACAAAGAAACGAATCAGTATGCAACAGGCAGTCAAACTTCGAATGCAATTCCGCTTCTTTATGACTTGGTTCCACAGGACCGAATAGATGCTGTTTTAAAGAACCTGATTGACGATATCATTATAAATCATGAAGGCCATCTTTCGACGGGAATACTGGGGACCAACGCTATTTCACAGGTTCTCTCAAGATATGAAAGAGCTGATGTAATGTACACAATTGCTACGCAGACCACATTTCCAAGTTGGGGTGAGCAGGTCATGAAAGGTGCTACCACTCTCTGGGAACCGTGGGAAGGTGAATCAGAACCACAACTGAGCTATAACATGAAAATGTTTGGAAGTGTCGAAAAATTCTTTTATAAAGATCTCGCAGGGATTTCCCATTTGGCTCCGGGATTTAAAGAAATCAGAATAAAACCCTGTATTGTCGACGATTTAACATATGCCAAGGCATCTTTTAAATCGGTATATGGTTTGATTGAATCAAATTGGGAAAAGGGAGAACAATCCTTTAAACTTTATGTAACAATTCCAGTAAACACGACCGGTAAAAGTATGGGTGCCTAAATTGGGGCTTAATAAAATTACAGTTACTGAAAGTGAAAAAAATATTTGGAAGTCGGCGAAATTTGTAGCGGGTGTTATCGGTATCGCTGGAGGTATTGAAACCAATGATTACATAACATTTGATATTGGCTCAGGCTCTTATGTCTTTCATTTAGTCGGTCAGTGATATTTAAAGGTTTCAAAATGAGGATATTTTATAAGATCATTACACTCAGTTTGGCGAAATACAACAGGATAAAAAGCTTAAAAAATGATGGGGATATCATGCGATCAGCAAGCTTTGGTATTGCTTTACAGGATTTGATTGAACGTTACAAACTCAATGCTTTGGTATTGCTTGGACAACATCTGATTGAAGCCAAAGCCAATGCTTCCTGCTACCTTGGCCTTGAAGCTTCTTATCCGCCCGGGCCCCATTACAATGACACATGCAATCCAGGATACTTTTGGTTGGCGTTTGCTGATTAGCGAAGGAGAGTTGCTGGATACACCGCCAATGAAAATCAATGAATGTACTATGGTAGTGAAAGCGGAAAAGCCTGTAAGACAATATTTCGAGAATTTGATGCACCAAGGTTTCAGCCATCATTGTATTGCCGTTCCAGGCAAAGTGGGCAAGCAATTGGAATGCCTGGCGCGACATCTTAACCCGAAAAATTCATAGTAGACAATAAAAAACAGGCATAAATTGCTTATATTGAGATAGTTAGACAACAAAATAAGCAATTAATTTATGCCTGAATATAAGGAAAAAGATACCGTATTTTATCGAGGAAAACAAGCTTTTAAATTTGATTTTTCAGCATCAGCGATTAGCTCAGACGGAGCGATATTGTTAAGTGAAAAAGTAGAGAGAAAGACTGGTCTATTAAAAAGCTTCGCCGCACTGATTCCTGACTATCGAAACCCCTTTTTTATCGAATACACTTATGAAGAAATGCTTCGCCAACGGGTGTTTTTAATGATGCAGGGCTATCAGGATTGCAATGACGAACAAAAACTCCGAGAGGATCCGGTGATCCGTAAAGTACTAGATAGCGGATTATGTTCCCAGCCTACTTTAAGTCGATTTGAAAACAAGGCCGATCGGAGTCTGATCTACCAGATGAGTCAATGGTTTGTAGACCGTTATGTAGAGGAGTTGAAAGAGAAGACTGGTCAAATCATCATTGATGTAGATGGTACCGATGACCCTACTCATGGATCCCAACAACTCAGTTTGTATAATGGCTATTATGGACAGACTATGTACCATGAGTTGTTCTTTAAGGACGGGAACACCGGTCAGGTCATTTTACCAGTACTACGTCCGGGCAATTGTCACTCCAACAAATGGTTTGTGGCCTTATTGAAAAGGATTGTCATTAAAATCAGAAAAAAACTGCCCTCAGTAAAGATCCTTATTCGAGCGGATAGTGGCTTTTCAGGAGCATCTTTTTATCGGATAGCTAAGCAGTTTGACCTTCAATTTTGTTTAGGTATTAGTAGTAATGAAGTTTTAAAGACTTTTACCAAACAGACTATCATTGAAGTAAAAAAGGAATATGCTTCAAAAATCATCAAACATCAAGAGTTTGTTGGCCCGTTTACTTACCAGGCCAAAAGCTGGGATCGTTCTGAAAAGCTGTACGCCAAAGTGGAGTCTACCGGAAAAGGAATGAATGTCCGTTACTTTGTGAGCAACTTTGAAGCGATGACCGCTCAACAGATTTACTTTGATTTTTATGTCAAGCGAGGTGATGCCAGTGAAAATCGAATAAAGGAACTCAAAAACATGACTTATTCCGACCGGCTTTCCTGTCATCGCTACTGGGCCAATTTCATGCGTTTAATCATCGCTACCCTCTGTTATGAAATGTTCCGGCAGATTAAATTATTAATTGCCAAAACAAAACACCACTTTGCTAAACGATGGCAAGTGGACAATATCCGGCTTTACCTGATGAAGGTTGGGGCGTGCCTGAAAGAAAGGAAAAGATCATTGACAATACAATTCTCAAGAGCCTTTAGATATCAATACCTGCTGGGCGATTTGCTTACGGTGAACTGACCGATCAGTTAAACAGTTTGGTTTAATCAAAAAAATGTTCTTCCATAAGAACACAATAGAGCTTTGACTGAAAATTGAAAAATTCTAACAAAAAAACGCTCTAATGTCCTTTGAAATCCAGAAACCTGGTTGATCTTCAAATTAATACATACACTCCAATCAAAAATAGTTAGCAACCCATTATTAATCCCAAAATTGGTGGCCTATGAATAATGCGGGTTAAGATTGATGTCTGCTGGTTATAAGTATAATAGTTTATCAAAAATAACCCGTTGTGCTAATTAATTAGGGGCAATAAAAAGTGTGCATAAGCCTGATTATCAGTAAATTAGAGTATCCACAAACCAATAAACTGAACTGGCCCATGCACAACATTAAAAGTAATTTCGATAAGATTCTCCAAACAATCAAATCACTTGAATTAAGCATCATTAATGAAAGTGGGAATATCCAAAAACCAGGAACACCATCTTTATTTACTGATTTAGAGGTAGTTAGCCTTGCCTTGACTGCTGAATACATGTCGTTGGATAGTGAAAACTGGCTTTTTAAAAAGATAAAATCTGATTACCAAAGTGATTTTCCATATCTAATAGACCGAACACGGTATAATAGACGAAAACGGCAATTGTTCCCTGTAATTGAAAATATCCGTCAACAATTAGCCACCCGGTTCCTTGAGTTTGAGGAGTATTTCATCGTCGATTCAATGCCTTTGGAAGTATGTAAAATCTCCAGGGAAAAGCGATCTAAAATTTGTCAGGAGGAATTCCAAAGTGCTCCTGACAAAGGATACTGTGCTTCTCAAGATACCTATTTCTATGGATACAAATTACAGGGTGTCTGTTCGGCAAATGGAATCTTTCACTCCATTGAACTAACAAAAGCCAGCGTTTATGATACCACCTTCTTAAAGGAAATTAACTCTCAACTCTCTGATTGTGTGTTGATTGGAGATAAAGGTTATCTGTCCTTATCGTTACAACTGGACCTGTTCCACACAGCTAATATCCGTTTGGAAACACCGATGAGGAACAATCAAAAAAATTATAAAAAGCAACCTTGGGTGTTTAGAAAAATAAGAAAAAGGGTGGAGACACTTTTCTCTCAACTTTGTGATCAATTTATGATTAGAAGAAATTACGCCAAAACCTTTCAGGGGTTTAAGACCAGAATATTGGCCAAAATTACCGCCTTAACTATCGTTCAATTCATCAACAAATTTGATTTCAACAGATCAATCAATAACTTAAACGTCGCTATCAATTAACTAGCACAACGGGTCAAAAATAATATATATATATATGAATTACGAAAATGATATTAAAGCCAGAATGGCTCGACCTCGCATCGGCCTGTTGGCTACAGGACACCTTATTTACTGGGATCAATTTCCCGGATTAAAAGATATGTGCATGAAATTGTATGGTGAACTTTTACACCATCTGGAACAAATAGGAGATGTAATATCACCAGGATTAGTAGATACAAAAGAAAAGGCAGAAAATGCTGGGAAGTATTTTAGAAAAGAGGAGATCGACATTATTTTGGTTTGTCCTCTTGGATATACAACCGGCATGGTACTACTTCCTTGCGTGAAGCAACTTGATGTGCCTATTCGCATTCTGAATACGCATATAGATAGTTCATATGATTTGAAATCAGCAGATACTACAGTTTATCTTTATCATGAAGGCCCATGTTGCATACCAGAGTATGCCGCAGGACTAATGAGTATTGATAAGAAATTTATAGTTAGAACCGGTCCTTTTAGCTCGCAACGTTTTTGGAACGAAGTTAAAGCCGATTGTAACGGTGCTGCTGCCGCACGAGCTTTCCGCTCAATGAATATAGGAATCATTGGGAATACCTATACCGGAATGGTAGATATGCCCACAGATGAACACCGGTGGTTAAAGGCTACAGGAAACCTGATTATTAAACCAGAGGTGGAGGAAATTGAGGAAGCCTTCCATCGGGTTAAACCGGAGCAGATTACAGATATGTATCAACAATTTCGCGAATTATATGAAGTAGATGAATCGGTAAACGATGAGCATATGAAAGTTTCAGCACAGCTGGCAGTGGCTTATGAAGAAGTAATTAAAAAACATGATATCTATGCATTCGGATATTATTGGTGGGGCGAGAAGGATTTGGTTACCCAATTGCGGTCACAATCTGCTTTGGCAGTCTCCAGACTTGCTGCTATGGGAAGACCAGGAGTTACAGAAGGGGATTTACGCACGGCAATGGCTATGAAGATTTTGGATTTATTAGGGGCGGGCGGAATGTTCGTTGAGTTTTTCGCCATTGATTATGATGAGGATTTTATTTTGTTAGGCCATGACGGGCCAAGCAATATTAATATGAGCGCAGGGAGTCCCAAATTGCAGCACCTGGAAGTTCAGCATGGTAAAACCGGGCACGGATTAGGGATAGATTTTGAAGTAATGAAAGGAACTGCAACCCTGCTAAATTTAAGCCAGTTTGATGCTGGTGATTCTTTTAAATTAGTCTATACTGTTGGTGAAATAGTATCTGGTGATTTATTGAACATAGGCAACCCAAATTGTCGTGTGAAAATCAATCAACCCATCCATGAGTTTTTTGATAAATGGTGCCAACAGGGCCCCTCGCATCATATTGCAATAGGTATTAGTGACCTCTCTAATGAAATAGAAGCATTTGCAGAGGTAATGAAATTTAAGACCGTAAAGTTGTAATCAAAAGTTAGCTAGATGAATCCAGCTTTAGGAATACTTTTACATGCTATTGGAGGTTTTGCCGCGGGTAGTTTTTATATCGCTTTTAAAAAAGTCAAAAACTGGTCATGGGAAAGTTATTGGCTAGTAAATGGCCTTTTTACATGGGTCATCATGCCATGGATAATAGCCTATTTTACGGTTCCAAAACTCATGTCAATTTTGCAAGAGGCTCCTCCTCAAAGCTTATTTTGGACTTTTTTCTTCGGAATATGTTGGGGTGTTGGCAACCTGACTTTTGGTCTCTCATTGCGGTATCTGGGTATGTCTTTGGGCATGGCTATGGTGTTGGGCTTAACAACGGCCTTCGGTACATTGGTACCACCCATTTTTATGGGGGAATTTGATGCTTTGGTGGGCAGTGTTTCCGGGCAGTTCACTCTTGCAGGAGTATTTGTATGCCTGATTGGAATTGTTTTTACTGGTTGGGCAGGAGTATCTAAAGAGAAAGAGCAATCAGCTGAAGAAAAGAAGAAATATATCAAAGATTTCAACTTTAAAAAAGGATTAATGGTCGCGGTATTTTCAGGGATAATGAGTGCATGTTTTGCTTTTGCTGTTCAGTCTGGTAAGCCAATAGCAGATCTGGCGGTCTTGCATGGCGCTACAGAATTATGGAAAAATAGTGCTGTACTGGTAGTTATAATGAGTGGAGGTTTTATTACTAATGCTGGATTATGTGTTTTTATGAATATTAAAAATCACAGTTTAAGCGACTATATCAATGCGAGAGGAGCCTCTTTATCGACTAATTATCTTTTTTGTGCTATTGCGGGTATTACCGGCTTTATGGAATTTATGTTCTATGGAATGGGAACCACTAAAATGGGGAAGAATGACTTTGTAAGTTTCAGTATTCATCTTGCGTTTGTAATCGTGTTCAGTACCATGTGGGGATTGATTACACACGAATGGAAAGGAAGCAGCAGACGCACAATGAAGTTGATTTTTATAGGAATTCTCATATTAATGTTTTCCACTGTTGTTATGGGATTTGGCAACTATTTGGCGGGTACAGAGTAATCTATGTTGAAATAAAACTACTACTTAAAAATGTAAAATAGAAATTAGAAAAAGTGATGTTCATTGTTTATCCTCAAGTCGTTACACAAAAAGATTCGACAAAATAAAAAGATCAGGACACTCGCTTGCAGGCATCTTTATCTTATCAACTAAATCCCATTGGATCAAATCATTGGAAGTGAAAAGTGCATAGTCATTATTATCCAGGAATAGGGACATGACCCAAATTTGGGCTCCTTCATGCCAGATTACATTGGGATCACGGTTTCTTCCTTCAAGATGGCCAATGATCGGATTTCCTGAGTATTTGTTCTAGGTCCGGCCACGATCATTGGAATAGGAAATACTTTGGGTAAAGCGTCGAACCGGGCTAGTAAAATGACCTGCTGAGGTCCAAAAAGCGATCATGGTTTTCTCAGTTCCCCGCTGAAGACCTGCATGGTTGAAATGATCCACCACTGCTCCTCCAGAATGATTACTGCCCTAATCATCGGGCACTACCGATGAAGGCCTTTCTTCCCAATGCACCAGGTCGGTACTGATCGCGTGTCCCCAATGCTTCTCACTTCCAATGATGCCATAAGGATTGTGCTGATACATCAAGTGCCACTCACCTTCATGATATACCAATCCATTAGGATCATTGATCCAGCCCTGTTTGGATGTAAAATGAAATTGCGGTCGATTGGCTTCTTTGTAAAAAAGATCTTCCCCGGGAACAGTGTTGCTTTGATAGATCTTGTCAAATCCTTCTGGTTTTACAGGACTATTCCCTTTTACAGTTAATTGCTTTCCTCTATGTTGGCTTACATCCTTGAATGCCCAAAAATCCGGCTCTCCTTCTGCCATTTTAATGACAAATTGTTCCGTAACATCTCCCTCCTTTTCCAACCGAAGACGGTATTGTTTTCCTCCCTTACTAACCGGGAACAAGAGATATTGCTGCTCAGCGATAAGTGACTTGCGGAAAGGTCCCAGTTGCATTTCATCGCTTTGAAAAATATGGTCAACCATGAGATACAATTTGTCTGATTCATCTGCTATTTCAATATGTGCTTTTTGACCAATCAAATCTGCCAGATCAAAACTTTCCCATTCAATATGAGGGGCTCTGGTGCCCGCCGCATATCTGACAATGCTATCTCCCATCATCAGACGCAGGTTGCAATCTTCTGCATTGTAATGGCCATTGCCAGAGATCAGGAAGTTGAGGTACTTTTTTTGAATGGTAAATTTGGGTGAAATCAGCTTTCCAATAGCCGCCGGGCCGATATCGTTGCTGTTCGCAAATCCATCTTTTAATCCCTGTTCTTTCAATGCTTCCGGCATATTTTCAATCGAATGGAGACTTTGGCCAAAGGCGTCTCCTTGCACCGACCAGCCATTCCAGTCATCGGAATCAAAATCAGCGACAATCATGGATTCATCTGTATTGATGGCATCCTTTTTGAGCTCGGAACAAGCCAGCATGAATATGGAAAGGACGAGTAGCGACGAGGAACTTTTCATTAGAATCGTTAGTGTTCTCGGATGAATGGAAATAACTTGTTGGGCCAAATTTTTACTAAAATTTACCATAATTGGCCAAAGTTGCCAAAACCTATCTTGTAAGAGCAAAGGTGTTTGGCCATAGATTACAATTCTCTATTTTACTTTACTTTCATAGAACTCTTTAGTAAAAGCAGCCAATCCGATCCGGTGAATGGTCGAAATATTAGAGGCAAAAAGAGTAGTCTCTATAACCAGCCATTTTAATGATCTATCTGCTGGAAAATACCTGTTAGCTGAAGAATATTTCGACTTGTAATAAAACCGTGGGATTGCAAAGTCCAGCCAATATTCTGAAGCTCTGGTGATCTCATCATTGGATAGGAAACAGTAATTGTGTGTTTTGAGTTTAACTTAAAATAGGTTTTATTAACTGTCATAAATGATAAATCCAATGAAGACCATCAACTTCTTCGTTCTCTTGGGAGCGCTTTTGGTCCCATCCGACAGTTCTGGTCAGCAAGAGACCAAAATAAAGGTATTGGTCTGGGACGAGCAACAACCGGAGGGAGCGGTGACTTACTTGAAACCTATAGGAGATTTCCTCGCCGAAAAGCTCATGGCTCCCTCCGGTTTCCAGGTAAAAAGTAATAATCTATCTCAAGCTGAGCAGGGATTATCAAGCACTGACTTGAAGGAAGCGGATGTCTTGATCTACTGGTCCCACAAAAGGAATAAAGAGATTTCAGAAGCTAAAGCCCAGCAGATAGCTGATTTAGTGAAATCGGGCAGTCTGGCCTTGATTACCCTTCACTCTGCTCACTGGTCAATGCCGTTTATGATTTGCATGCAGGAAAAAGCCGCCCAGGACGCCCTGGAGTGCCTTCCAATTGCACAACGATCTAGCGCTATCGTAAGCTTTATGGGAGAGATCGATTGATTGGGAGAAACCCGGCGACAACGATCGTAGTCATTTAGAGGTCAATTATCTAATAAGTGAGTCCAATCCGATTGAAGTAAGCGTTGAGCGGCCGCATTGCGTCTTTGCTCGATGCTGCACACCAGTTCAACCGAGCGTTGTCCGGGTCATTAACCCAACTCATCCCATTATGAAGGACATCCCGGCAGAGTTCACCATTGATGAAACCGAAATGTACGATGAACCCTTTGGCATTCCTGATCCCGATTTGATCCTCTTCAATGAAACCTGGAAAGGGGTGGAGAGTATTCCGTTACTTTGTGAGCAACTTTGAAGCGATGACCGCTCAACAGATTTACTTTGATTTTTATGTCAAGCGAGGTGATGCCAGTGAAAATCGAATAAAGGAACTCAAAAACATGACTTATTCCGACCGGCTTTCCTGTCATCGCTACTGGGCCAATTTCATGCGTTTAATCATCGCTACCC
This sequence comes from Cyclobacteriaceae bacterium, assembly GCA_963664285.2. Classification (GTDB taxonomy): domain Bacteria; phylum Bacteroidota; class Bacteroidia; order Cytophagales; family Cyclobacteriaceae; genus JAJCYL01. Next base: position 26,808 of record CAXXNX010000062.1, on the reverse strand, counting down.
TCTGTTATGAAATGTTCCGGCAGATTAAATTATTAATTGCCAAAACAAAACACCACTTTGCTAAACGATGGCAAGTGGACAATATCCGGCTTTACCTGATGAAGGTTTCCGAAAGAAAGGAAAAGATCAGGCAGTTTATGGAACCTGGGAAAGGGTAAGGTCTTCTATTTGTCGTCCTGGTCATGAGACTTATTCAGTTTTTAACGATAACGACGTGATGAAGATCATAGAAAACGCCGCCCTTTGGATGGGAGCCGAGGTACAGGGGCTGGAAAAATGAATAGTAGCTCAAAATCCTAAAATCAACCTTCAACGGGCATAAGTGCTCGTCGTTTAGCAAGGTCTTCATCAGGTGGGGTGGTTTTAAACTGGAGTTGCTCATCATAACTCTAACCCGGTTGATCATGTTGGAATAGGCACTAAGCCTGGGTCTTGTATATTTTGCTCGGACAAAGTCGCCCTGGCCTGTATCTATTGGTATGGCATTGCGGTTCATTGTCATGCCTGTGGTAGGATTCATTTTCGCAAGGTCTATAAGGGTTCGATGATGAGATTGCAGAAGGTATAGTGGTAATAGTTTCTGCTAGGGTGGGCAACGTATCATTATCGGTCACCATAACTTTCGTTTCTACCATGCTGACGCCACTTAGCCACACCCTTCGGCGGGTACATTTGTATCAATTGATCCAGTAAGGATGAACTCCCCTTGCCCGATTTTCTTCACCCCAGACCATGATTCAAAATGTAACATGATTTGAAGTATTTGACATGTTATTGAAAACCCTTTTTATAGTAGGATTTATAATCTAGCCTAATGTAAGTTCAAGTAATAAGTGCAATTTTCCTTTGTAGCACTTGCTTTGCGTTTAGGTAATTAAATTTTCTAACAGGGCGTTCATTGATTTTGTTTTCAACAACTTTGATTTGCTCCTCTGTAACAAATCTAATATCTGTTTTCTTAGGATAAAACCTTCTGATTACCCCAATCCTATTTTCAACTGTCCCTTTATCCTGACTAGTATAGGGACGAGTGAAATAGGCATCCACATCAAGGGATTGAGCAATCAACTCATGTTTAGAAAATGCCATATCATTATCAAAAGTGAGTGTTTCCAGTTTGTGTTTATCCTGAGAGAGTTCCTCCACAATAGCTTCGGCCATTTGATCGGCATTTTTACTGTGCATCTTTCTGATTCTGGTAAAAAGACTTGCTCGGTCTGTCATCACCAACAAAGAGCCTTTGTGGTTTTTACCCATCATTAAATCGACTTCTATATCTCCCAATCGTTCCCTTTTGTTAATGATCTGGGGTCGCTGTTCAATTGATACCCTATTCGGGATAATACCTCTACGATCTTTTCTGTTTCCTCGTTTGCGCCTTCGTTTGCCATGTTTTAGATATGTGTATAGTTGTTTGTATTCTTGGTTCTCCTGGTGGTTGGTGTGCTTACATTCCCATATCCATTGGTAAATCCATTCATGGCTAAGTGGACATTCTCTCGTTTTCTTTCCCTGATGGCTGATCAATTCAGGACTCCATCTATCTTCTTGGAGCCGGTTAACTATCCAGTCTTTCATGGGTTTGGTGAAAATCACTCTTTTTGGCTTTTCTTGATGACGAAGATTGGTCCTCCTTTGTGCATTTGCTGTTCGATAGACACCAGCTCCCCTACCTCTTGAACCCACATTTCGCTTAAGCTCATGTGAGATCGTAGACGGGTGAAAATGAACGATACAGGCAATCTCCTTTTGAGTAGCTCCTGTTTTCAATAATGCTTCAATTTGATACCTTTGATCAATACTGAGATGTGTGTAGTTTTTTGACATTTTGCAATCCAAAGATTGCACTGCTCAGGCTTTTGAAGGTGAAAAAGCCCTTAAAAGCTTTTTCACCTTCAATTGCACTTATTAGTTGATCTCAGCTAATCCCAAATTTGCAATTGATGATGTTATCTCTACATTTAATGTTTATATTTATAGCAACTTACTCCGTTTATTCCTCAGAAGATAAGGATGAAGCATTAAACAAATAACAATTAAACAAATAACAATACAAATTTAAAAACTAGTCCCATGAAAAAACTCCACACCAATCTTCCAAAAGTACCCTGCTGGCGCTATGGGAAACACCTCCAACCGATTCTTTTGGCGGTGTTACTACTGTTGTCACCAATTCTGGCTTATGGCCAGGTGGCAACAGTTACCGGCACAATTACTGATGAAAATGGAGTGGGTCTTTCGGGCGCTGCAATCATAGAAGTAGGTACTGGTACCGGTAGTATTTCTGATATAAATGGAGATTTTCAATTGAGCGTCCCCGAAAGTGCTACGTTGTCGATTTCTTATATTGGATACAAGGCACAGGAAATAGAAATTGGGGGAAGGAGTATCATTGATGTTCAATTGGAGCTTGACGCCGAGCAACTTAAAGAAATAGTAGTCGTTGGGTATGGCGTACAAGAGGCGAAGGACGTTACTGGTTCTGTTAAATCTGTAAAGAGTGGTGATTTCAATAAAGGTATTATTACCTCTCCGGGACAATTGCTTCAAGGTAAAGTGTCCGGTGTAAATATTACTTCTTCAAGTGGAGCTCCAGGTAGCGGCCAAAGGATTATTATTCGTGGACAGGGTACTATTCGTCAAGGTTCTGGCCCATTATTCGTTGTAAATGGTTTTCCTATCGGTCTTGCTGGTACCGGTTCAGCAGATAGTCCCTTGAATTTTATCAACCCGGAAGATATTGAATCAATAGATGTACTGAAGGATGCATCTGCAACAGCCATTTATGGTGCCCGGGGTGCCAATGGTGTGATAATTATCACAACTAAACAAGGTAAAGAAGGAGTTTCTCAAGTGTCGGTATCTTCAAGCGTTGGTGTATCTAATATGGCCAGAAGAATACCAGTATTCGGTGCAGATGAATTTCGCAAGCAGGTTGTAGCAATTGGAGGGATATTGGAAGACAGGGGCGGAAATACCGACTGGCAAGATGAACTAACTCGTACTGCAATTACTCAAAACCAAAATCTTATTATGTCAGGCGGTACAGACAAGCTTACTTATCGAGCGTCTTTGGGATATTTGGATCAGGAAGGGGTAGTTATGAATACAGGTTTCACAAGATATAGTGCCAGATTAGGTGCAACTCAAAAATTGATAAATGGAAGATTGAATATAGATTTCAATCTAAATTCAACCCTTGAGAAAAGTGAAAATGCTCAAACGGGACTCAATTCTAATACTACCGCAAGACCTTTTCTTGCCAATATGTTAACTTTTAATCCAACTTACGAGGCGTTCGATTCAAATGGTGAACCAACCAAATACCCGGATTTGATCAATCCATTGCACCAGGCAGAACTATTCAAGGATTTTAGCGAAAAACGTAGAATTTTTGTAAACATTGCCCCATCTTTTGAAATTATAGATGGACTGGTTTACAAGATGAACATAGGGTATGAAAACATCTCAAGTGAGGTTGATAATCAGGAAATGCCAAGTGTAGACCCTTTTGTTGAAGGTACCTTGCAGCAAGTTTTTTTTAATGGCACGAATACGCTTGTTGAAAACTATTTGACCTATACGACAAATTTTGGTGATCATAATTTAACAGTGTTAGGTGGATATTCCTATCAGAAATTTAATAATAGAAGCAGAACTTGGAGAATTAACATGTTTGAACCCGATGGAGTTGAGCCCAGAATGAACCCATTTAGAGGACAACAGCTTACGCTGGGTGAAACTAGGCCTAGTGGCTCTGCTCAAGAGCATGAATTGCAGTCTTATTTTGGTAGGGCAACATATAGCTACAAGAGTAGATATATGGTTACCGGTACCATAAGGATAGATGGCTCATCGAAGTTTGGTGAAAATAACAGATACGGTACTTTCCCGTCATTTGCCGCAGGATGGAGAATTTCAGAGGAATCTTTTATGGAATCCTCACCATTCTCTAATTTAAAACTTCGTGCGAGCTGGGGGCAAACAGGAAATCAGGAAATACCAGGGAAAATTTCAAAGGAGTCTTTCCAATCATCTAACGATGGCAAGGTGAGTTACCCCTTAAGTGAAACTGGTCCCTATCCGGTAGGAACAGTTTTTACCCGTTTGGCCAACCCGGATATTCAGTGGGAGGTTTCTACCCAAACGAATATTGGACTGGACTTTGGATTGTTTGATGGAGCACTTTCGGGTACTGTAGATTATTTCCGTAAAGTTTCAGATAACATATTGGTTGAAGTTACTGCATTTGATCCGGTTTCTCCATCTCCAACTTTTTGGACAAATGTTGATGGTATGAACATCGTTAATAAAGGATTGGAAATAGCCTTGGATTATCAATACAGCAATGAGAATGGATTTTCATATTCCATTGGTGCTAATGCAACTTTTATTAATAATGTGGTTGAAGATTCTCCATTTACGGTGCTAACTACCGGGCGCGAAATTGGTGGGGGTCAATCAGGTGCTACGATCAACGGAATGGTAAATGGTTATCCGATTGGTTCTTTTCACATGATAAAGTTTACAGGAATTGGGGAAGATGGTATTTCTACTTATGAGGGAGGTGACAAAAATCCTATGGTGGTTGGAAGTGCATTGCCGGATGTGATGTATAACTTTTACACGAATATGAGTTATAAAAAGTTTGATTTAAGCCTTAATTTTAATGGCGTATCAGGCAACGAGATTTATAACCATACTGCCATGAATAGATTTTATAAAGCTCAGCTGGCAACATCAAACAATTTGCCTGCTAAAGCCATTGAATTTCCGCAGGAATCCATTAACAATGCAGGACTTTTATCCACACGTTATTTGGAAAATGGCTCTTTCTTTCGTTTGAACAACATGACGGTGGGATATAATTTTGACACGGATGCAATTGGATGGATGCAAGATTTGCGTTTGTCTATAACCGGACAGAATTTATTTGTAATAACTGATTACAGCGGTTTCGATCCTGAGGTGAACCAGGATCATTCATTGGGTGGAGTACAATCGTTTGGAATCGATTATCTTGCATATCCTAAAGCCAGAACATATGTTATTGGACTAAACGTAACTTTTTAATTAATTAAACATGGAAAATCCAATGAAAAATTATATAAAATTCGCGATACTGTCGTTTGCGCTATTTTGCTGGAGTTGTACAGACTTAGAGGAGGTAGTTTTAGACAATTCTCTTACAGGGAATGTGTCTGAAGATGAAATTATAACCAGTGTGGTTTCACCTGCTTATGCATTGCTTCCACGACTTTTCTTGCATACACATTTATTTAGCCTTCAGGAAACTTCTACGGATGAAGGGATTTTGCCTGGCCGAGGAGGGTTTGCTTGGATTGACGGTGGAGTTTTCACCCAGTTACACCAACACGAATGCCTTGCAACAAACCATATCATCAGTAATACCTGGGATGATCTTACGCTTCTGCTTTCAAGATCTGTGAATGCGATAGAAACCTTAACTCCTATGGTGGAAACTGATGCTAGTGCTAAGACATTTCTGGCAGAAGTGAGAGGAATGCGTGCATATTATAGTATGTTGACATTGGACTTATGGGGAGTAGTTTTTCAAAAAGAAGACGCTAGCGAACTTTCTATTGTGTTACGTGGTAATGAAGCAGTTGAATATATTAAGTCTGAATTAGAAGCTGTAGTAGGTGATTTAAAAACGGATGTTGGTCCTGGACGATTAACTCAAGGAGGAGCGTATGCGCTGCTAACCCGCTTACATATAAATGCGGCAGTATGGCGCGATCCTTATGCAACCAACTTTGACTTTACTGCTGCTGATATGGACAAAGTAATTGAGTACAGTTCCAGGGTGATCAGTGATTACGATTATAGAATGTCTGCGGAGTATTTCGATAACTTTGCTAATGATAACCATTTCAACAAAGAATTGATTCTTGCGGTTGATCAACGTCCAGATATGAGTGAAGCACACAATCGTATGTGTTATTTTTCAATGTCAGGTCATTTTTATGGAAATCCATTATTCCCGGGCGGAGATGGTACAGACGGTGCAGCAATTACTCAGGAGTTTTATCAAAGTTGGGTAGATGCTTATGGTGATGCTGATCCTGCCGATGCAGATGCCAGGTTCTGGTGGGGAAGATTAATTGTACCAGCAGACTCGACAATCGCAGCTGAAGATTTTAAACTGAATCGCGGTATTTACCGGGGCGTACAAATCGGATTGCAAAACGATGGACACAAACAACCATTTAAAGTTGATAGCGAAGGTGAATATTATCTGGGACCGTTGAGAGATTATAGAAGAGCTGAAGCTGATGCCTTAGTCGATCATATTTTAGAGATTGACTTTACACCTGAAGGAAGTGATTATAACAGAGGATACAGGGTGGAGAAATACGAATGGAGTTCGGTCTCAACAAATGGGACAAACATGGGTGAACATGACCTTGTAATCTTTCGATTGGCCGATATGTACATGATGCGCGCTGAGGCTAAAATGCGCAAAGGTGATGCTGGTGGCGCTTTGGCGGATGTTAATTTTGTAAGGGCATCAAGAACAGCAAGACCAGGAGTAACACCACCTGCTTTAACCGAGATGGACAATGATATTCTTTTCCGTGAGCGGGGTTTCGAATTTTACTGGGAACATCAAAGGAGAACGGACATGATTCGTTTCGGAAAATATGAAGATCCTTTGATAGAGAAAACCAATAGTGATGTTCGTAAACGTCTTTTCCCAATTCCTCAAACAGCTATTGATGGTGCGTCTATATCTGAAGGATTTTTGGTTCAAAATGATAGTTATTAATATGTAAGTTCAAGTAATAAGTGCAATTTTCCTTTGTAGCACTTGCTTTGCGTTTAGGTAATTAAATTTTCTAACAGGGCGTTCATTGATTTTGTTTTCAACAACTTTGATTTGCTCCTCTGTAACAAATCTAATATCTGTTTTCTTAGGATAAAACCTTCTGATTACCCCAATCCTATTTTCAACTGTCCCTTTATCCTGACTAGTATAGGGACGAGTGAAATAGGCATCCACATCAAGGGATTGAGCAATCAACTCATGTTTAGAAAATGCCATATCATTATCAAAAGTGAGTGTTTCCAGTTTGTGTTTATCCTGAGAGAGTTCCTCCACAATAGCTTCGGCCATTTGATCGGCATTTTTACTGTGCATCTTTCTGATTCTGGTAAAAAGACTTGCTCGGTCTGTCATCACCAACAAAGAGCCTTTGTGGTTTTTACCCATCATTAAATCGACTTCTATATCTCCCAATCGTTCCCTTTTGTTAATGATCTGGGGTCGCTGTTCAATTGATACCCTATTCGGGATAATACCTCTACGATCTTTTCTGTTTCCTCGTTTGCGCCTTCGTTTGCCATGTTTTAGATATGTGTATAGTTGTTTGTATTCTTGGTTCTCCTGGCGGTTGGTGTGCTTACATTCCCATATCCATTGGTAAAGCCATTCAGGTTTTTTGGCGCAACCTCTCAGTTTTCTTTCTCAGTTCAGCTAGAAGCAATTCAGGACTCCATCTATCTATCTTGTAGCTCATGTAGTAAACAATATAAAAAGCCTTTAAAAGGTTTGGTGAATTTAACTCTTGTGGAATAGGCTTTTACTAGATGACGAAGCCTGATACTTGCATTTAGTGCATTTGCCGTTCGATATGACTGCAGCTTCCCACCGCAATACCGGTCATGGCCACACCTCTCACATTTAAACGCTTTGGGCTCACGTTCAGATTCGGCCAGGTATTCTTGGCAACTGAACGTTATCAGGGAATTTCTCCTTTTGAGTAGCTCCTGAATAAGTGCTTCAGACTTTCATACTTTTTCTCCATATCTGAGATGAAATTTAACTTTTACATCTTAATTGCAATCCAATAGATACTGAGGCAATTGAAGTGACTGAACAAAGCCCTTTCAAGCTGTTTTTAGAGTCAAAATCATTATTTATTAGTTGATGCTCTAGCTTCATATTGATTTATTAAAATATTTAACCCGAAAAATTCATAGTAGACAATAAAAAACAGGCATAAATTGCTTATATTGAGATAGTTAGACAACAAAATAAGCAATTAATTTATGCCTGAATATAAGGAAAAAGATACCGTATTTTATCGAGGAAAACAAGCTTTTAAATTTGATTTTTCAGCATCAGCGATTAGCTCAGACGGAGCGATATTGTTAAGTGAAAAAGTAGAGAGAAAGACTGGTCTATTAAAAAGCTTCGCCGCACTGATTCCTGACTATCGAAACCCCTTTTTTATCGAATACACTTATGAAGAAATGCTTCGCCAACGGGTGTTTTTAATGATGCAGGGCTATCAGGATTGCAATGACGAACAAAAACTCCGAGAGGATCCGGTGATCCGTAAAGTACTAGATAGCGGATTATGTTCCAGCCTACTTTAAGTCGATTTGAAAACAAGGCCGATCGGAGTCTGATCTACCAGATGAGTCAATGGTTTGTAGACCGTTATGTAGAGGAGTTGAAAGAGAAGACTGGTCAAATCATCATTGATGTAGATGGTACTGATGACCCTACTCATGGATCCCAACAACTCAGTTTGTATAATGGCTATTATGGACAGACTATGTACCATGAGTTGTTCTTTAAGGACGGGAACACCGGTCAGGTCATTTTACCAGTACTACGTCCGGGCAATTGTCACTCCAACAAATGGTTTGTGGCCTTATTGAAAAGGATTGTCATTAAAATCAGAAAAAAACTGCCCTCAGTAAAGATCCTTATTCGAGCGGATAGTGGCTTTTCAGGAGCATCTTTTTATCGGATAGCTAAGCAGTTTGACCTTCAATTTTGTTTAGGTATTAGTGGTAATGAAGTTTTAAAGACTTTTACCAAACAGACTATCATTGAAGTAAAAAAGGAATATGCTTCAAAAATCATCAAACATCAAGAGTTTGTTGGCCCGTTTACTTACCAGGCCAAAAGCTGGGATCGTTCTGAAAAGCTGTACGCCAAAGTGGAGTCTACCGGAAAAGGAATGAATGTCCGTTACTTTGTGAGCAACTTTGAAGCGATGACCGCTCAACAGATTTACTTTGATTTTTATGTCAAGCGAGGTGATGCCAGTGAAAATCGAATAAAGGAACTCAAAAACATGACTTATTCCGACCGGCTTTCCTGTCATCGCTACTGGGCCAATTTCATGCGTTTAATCATCGCTACCCTCTGTTATGAAATGTTCCGGCAGATTAAATTATTAATTGCCAAAACAAAACACCACTTTGCTAAACGATGGCAAGTGGACAATATCCGGCTTTACCTGATGAAGGTTGGGGCGTGCCTGAAAGAAAGGAAAAGATCATTGACAATACAATTCTCAAGAGCCTTTAGATATCAATACCTGCTGGGCGATTTGCTTACGGTGAACTGACCGATCAGTTAAACAGTTTAGTTTAATCAAAAAAATGTTCTTCCATAAGAACACAATAGAGCTTTGACTGAAAATTGAAAAATTCTAACAAAAAAACGCTCTAATGTCCTTTGAAATCCAGAAACCTGGTTGATCTTCAAATTAATACATACACTCCAATCAAAAATAGTTAGCAACCCATTATTAATCCCAAAATTGGTGGCCTATGAATAATGCGGGTTAAGGTATGATTTTCAACTCAATAATGCAATTGACGGCACAGGATACAGGGTATTTGTTAGAGATAAAAATCAATGTGAATTTGAGGCTGAATTCAATATTACAATAGATGTCATCGTTTATAATGGAGTATCTGATAATGGAGACGGTATGAATGATTACTTTATTATTGACTGTATTGACAGGTTTGCTCTCAATAATGTTAAAATATTTAATAGGGCAGGTCAACTTGTTTGGGAGACTAACGACACAGGATATGTCAATGAAGATGATGTCAATGCATTCCGTGGTATTGCCAATAAAGGTTTATCTTTCGGTTCAGACAGGTTGCCTGAAGGAACTTACTACTATTTGATTGATAGGGATAGGTTCAGTGGAAATGATGATTTACTTCAAGGATTCCTAGAATTAGTGAGATAAAGAATGAAATTGAAGGCGGGGACGTTAGCACTTTTTGTTGGGATCCTGATCCAATTGACGGTGTTGGACCTATCGGCACAACAAAGGCCGGTAATGTCAACCTATCACTTTAATCCTATTGTCCTCAATCCCGCAATTGCGGGGCGTCTCAATCAATTGAGTATCTCGGTCCTTAACAGGAACCAGTGGGTAAATGTGGATGGTGCACCTGTATTCCAATCATTCATAGCCCACAATGCCTTTAAGCAAAACCAGATCGGTGGAGGTCTTATCTTAACTCACGATAAAGTAGGGGTACATGATGACATAGGATTATTTGGAGCATACGCTTATAAGATCAGGATGTCCAGGGGTGTGCTCTCCCTTGGATTGCAGGGGGGGGGTTAACTCCAGGAAATCGGATTTTACGCAGTTGAACATACGGGATAATGCTGATCCGTTTTTGATTGGCAAACCCAAGACTTTCAATCCAAACTTCGGTACTGGAATATACTGGCAGGACTTGAAGTCATATATAAGCCTGTCAGTTCCTCACATCTTGTCGCCAAAGGCCTTTGATATTGAAACTGATTCACCGGTTGAATCAAAGGAAGTAAGATATTATTACCTGTATGCGGGAACAGCTTTTAAATTAGATGAACACGAAAGGTTCATGTTGAATCCGTCCTTTTTAATTCGTGTCCCGGAAAGAGGGCCGGTTGGCTGGGACTTAAATGCCACTCTTATCATTGAGAAGAAAATCTATACCGGTGTATCCTGGAGAAGCGGCGATTCTATTATTCTCTTACTGCAATTGATATTGAATGATAATTTCCGCGTTGGTTATGGGTACGATATAATTACTTCTCCCCTCACTAGGTTCTCGAAAGGATCACATGAAATTATGTTGAATTACAGAATACCCATAAAAAATCACAAGAGTAGTCCGGAATGCCCGACCTATATCTAAAATTTCTAAAGGGCCGAAGAGCCCTTTTTTCGCATCATAGGCAAGGTGGCCCAAAGGCAGGCCATTGAATGAACGGTCTTTCCATTGGAAACTATCGTTTACCGGGGTTTTGAGACACAGTCTATTTTATTAGCTTGGACCAAGAATGTACCTTAGATACACTAAACCATTTTTAGACTATTTTGCCGCAGCAGTACTATTGACGGTATCGTTTCCCGTCTGGTTGGTGATTATTCTACTCCTGTGGTATGGAAGGGTGGGGCGTATCTTTTTTATTCAGATCCGGCCCGGCTTAAATGGCGAACTGTTTCCTCTTATAAAATTCAGGTCGATGATTGATCTCTATGACGATAAAGGTAATCTATTGTCTGATGAAAAGAGGGTCACAAAGATTGGCAGATTGCTAAGATCAACGTCATTAGATGAGCTCCCACAATTGATTAATGTGCTTAGAGGTGAGATGAGCTTGATTGGTCCCAGACCGTTACTTTCGGAATACCTTAATCTCTACAGTGCATTTCACATCAGACGAAATGAAGTGAAACCAGGCATTACAGGTTGGACTCAGGTCAACGGTCGAAATGCCATTTCCTGGACAACAAAATTGGATTTGGATATTGAGTACGTAGAAAATTTATCTTTGAGTCTAGATGTAAAGATCATTTTTACAACTTTGTTCAAAGTAATAAGCGCCAGGGACATCAATGCAACCAATTGCAGCTCAACACCAAAATTTAGCGGCTACCGTTAAGGTGAATGCGCTTAGCGAAAAGATCTATTTATCTCCCCCGGATATTGGGCTGGAGGAGCAAATATTAGTGAAGCAGGCATTGGAAAGTAATTGGGTTGCTCCTGAAGGACCATTCATTGGAAAATTTGAAAAAATGCTTGGTGAGTATCTGGGAAAGGAATTTGTACTTGCTCTTAATTCTGGCACTTCTGCAATTCATCTTGGATTAAAATTATTGGGCATCGAACCGGGAGACCATGTGCTTGTTCCGACATTTTCATTCTGTGCTGCCGTAAACCCAGTGCTCTACCTGAATGCAATTCCGGTTTTTGTTGATTGTGAAGAGGCTGTATGGGGTTTGGACCCACAACTATTGGAAGAGGCTATAGAGGATCTTATAAAGCAAAAGAAAGAACCGAAGGCCATAATAATGGTTCATTCTTATGGAATGCCCGCGAAAGTGAATGAGATCAAGGAATTATCGAGGAATTATGGGATTCCGGTACTTGAAGATGCAGCGGAATCACTAGGCTCTCTTTATGAAAATACTTGCACGGGAACATTCGGTGATCTATCGGTATTGTCATTCAATGGGAATAAGGTTTTGACAACCGGCGGAGGGGGCGCACTCATACTACCCGACCAAGAATCTTATGATAAAGCGCTCAAATGGGCTACTCAGTCCAAAGAAGCAGTTCCCTATTATCACCATAAGGAACTCGGCTTCAATTATAGGATCAGTAATGTTTCTGCAGCCATAGGTAGTGGTCAGTTCTCGGGCTTACTACAGCGCATAAAAAATAAACAACGCATATTTAGAAGGTATAAGGAGCAACTTAAGCTACCAGGGTTCACCTTTTTCGATAATGTTGGCCAATATATTTCTAATTGCTGGTTATCGATTTTGCAGATAGATAGTGACGTTTGCGGTTTAACAAACCTCCAATTAAGCGTGGAACTAAACCAAAGAAATATTGAAAGTCGACCGGTTTGGCAGCCACTTCATGTTCAACCGTTTTATGAGAAGTACAGCAGTTATATTTCAGGTACGGCAGAAAAATTGTTTTCCGCTGGTTTGCACCTTCCTTCGGGCTCAGCATTGACGGACAAGCAGGTTGATATTATTGCTCATACCATAAAAGCAATACTAGGCGAGAAATAATTGCTGCACTAATTTCCATTTCCAATCCGATTGCTTAATTTGATTTTTGAATACGGTCAAAATCAAGAACTCAAACTAATATGGCACTCTATTTCGATCACGTGGTCCTGAATGTCAAGGACCTTGAAAATGCCTGCAAGGATTTCGAAGAAGCTGGTTTTAGGGTTATTGCAGGCGGGACACACGGTGGAGGATTATCAAAAAATGCCCTTATATATTTTAAAGATGACAGCTTTATTGAACTGTTCTCCCTTACTAACAGCTGGAAGGTTGGAGTGATAAAGTTGCTGAAGAACCTAAAATTTTTAAAGCAATATCAGTACTCTAAAAAGTGGGGCCTGGCATATCGATTTTATTCAAGGGCAATAGAGCTAAAACCGGGGATCATTGATATCTGTTTTTTATCAGATAACTATAATGATGATCACCAAAGAATTGATGGTGAAGGTATTTTCGTCACTAGAACTTTAAAAGCCAGGAGAAAGAAGCCGAGGACAGGGATTGTTAAATGGGAAATGGCTGCGCCTTTTATCAATGAACTTCCTTTTATTCGCTCTGCTTATAGGCCACCACTTGAGCTTAATACAGAAGATACGGATCATTCCAATAGTATTACCGGGATAAATAAAATCACTGTTGTCGTACTTGATTACAAGGACATGACGACGAAGTATGAAATATTTCTCGGACAAAAGCCAACATCAAAAGATGACAAGAATGGCAGCAGTATGACCTTTCGCTTAAAGAATACTGCAATTGAGTTGGTTAAATCATCTCATTTTAAAGAATTACAGGAACAATTACGTGGCAAGGGTATTGGTATGTATGGTATATCTTTTCAAAGTGACGAGAAACTTTCCGGAGCTTTTCCACCGGAAAAGCTTCATAGCCTTGCGGTTGTTGATGCATAAAAAACCCATACGTCATTCGACCGTTAGGGAGAAATTACAGTTTATTGTACTAAAAACCTGAGTTCGGTTTAAGAACGTGAAGAGATGAAATAAAAAACCACAGAAACCGTCATTCAGAGGCTTCAGGGTTAATTTGCGAGGGAAGAAGCCGTAGGAATCTCCTATTTAGGAGACTCTCACATAATTATCCTATCATATCACACTTCCTCCAAAAATTGCTCTGAGTGACGTTTAATTGGTTTTTGTTGTTTTGCTTATCCCAATTTCTATGGTTCAAGCAAGTGATTTGATATAAATATTTTCATATTTTCGATTTTCATTTACGCAGGTGAATATGCGGTGGATCAATTTGTTCCTTATTGCATTGATCACACTCATCTTGTTTTTTCCCTCTGTTACTTTTCGTTGATAATACACCTTTAGATCGTTGTTATATCCAATGGCTACAATGGCACACATATGGAGGAGGGTTTTCATTTTCTTATTGGCCATATGGGATACCCTTCCTCTACCTTTGAACAGTCCCGATTCCTTTGTGAAGGGAGCAACCCCACTATAGCAAGCAAACTTTTTAGGGTCATCGATATCTTTAAATTCATTGGTCCTAATAATGATCTGAGCAGCTGTTTGGGCTCCTACCGATTGTACCGAAGTAATGATTTTAAACAAGTGGGACAGATGTCCATCTTCCTTAATGATTTTTTCTATCTGTTTATCCACTTTTCCCAAATCTGCCTGAAGCGAATTAAGGGTACGCTGGCAAAGATTTTTCTCTAAATTGTTTAAAGCTTTTTTTACAAAACCCTCTTGTTCTTTTAATGGGATGCTCAGTTGTTTTCTTGCTCCAATGAGCCTGTCACGCAATACAGTCAGCCCTTCAAGTTTAACAATGATTTCCCTCTTTGGAATCCATAATCTTACTTCTCCCCGGTTTTTATAGACATATTCACCGATTCGATTGGCATCAATTTTGTCGTTTTTACCCCTGATATTGCCCAAGGAACTTTTAATCTGTGAGGCTGATTCCAAACAAATATTGCCTTTCTTTTTATGCAAGCATACAAGCAATGGATTGTTGTAGATACCTGTGTGTTCCATGCAAAATACAGCACCCGAGAGGCTAAAGCCTTCCAGCTGTTTTAATTCCTTAAGAAATTTGTTGATCGCATTTTTGGTATTACCTATTACCTTATGATAACCAAAAATCTTTCCCTTGAAAACAGCAACGTCTAATTTGTTTTTAGATACGTCAACACCGATGTAATAAGTAAATTTTATAATTTTAAGATGTTAAAATAAAATTGAACAAAAGGTAACTAACAGTTTTGAACACAATCAATACCTTACTAATGGGTCACAAACCCGAATTTCTATTTGATGCATTGTTCAAAACAGATGGTAAAGAACCAAGATTATACACATATCTAAAACATGAAACGAAGGCGCAAACGAGGAAACAGAAAAGATCGAGATGTAGGTCTTGAACCTGGAACTCAGGTTAATTCGCCTTTACCATTGTTAGTTATCCACAATCGTGGATAAGAGTAAAAGAAAAAGAAGCAAAAAGAAAATCTTATAGTAATAATAGATTCTTAGAATAATTCTAGAATGCTAACCTAAAGGAACTCAGGTTAAATGGCTGATCTGCCTCAAAGGAATTCTCACTTCTATCGAAATGACAATACTTTCAGATTAATCCGAGCTAACCCGATTTTTCAGCGATGCAACAATCTCATCATATTGCGCCTTCAGGTCTGGGTTAGCGCTCAACCCTGCCTTTATTGATTTATATGTTTTTCCACGATCACCAACCATTTTGGTTGCCAGTTCCTGGTTGACCAGTTTAATCGCCCCGATTCTCTCATTTTTCAAATCAGCGATCAGTTGTAAAAACTGGATTTCGAAACCCTTGGCGCCAATTTCGGCCAGTTTGCTTTCATCACCTTTGGTTGCGGCTAATTCCTTGTATCGCTGACCGGTCATGCCCTCTTGACTCTTGATCATTTTGTTGACTTCTGCACTCAAATCCTTTTTCATTAAATCAATCACTTCGTTGAGAAGCGCATACTTCCGTAGGTCATTCTGATTGATCTCATCATCTTGTGCGGAAATATTTCCTGAAAGGAGAAGTGAACTTAAAATCAAAAGCGCGTTAATTTTGCCCATTAACTTTTTACTCATAATTCAAATATTACTTTTGGTTATACAATGTAAGGATGCGAATCTAATATTGACTAATTCGAATTACAAATTAATACCATTTAGATAAAGTGTTTCTTCTGCCGCCTGCCGTGGCTTGTGTCAAGTGGGCGAAGGACTCGGCGTAAGATTTTCATAGGGTTTTAGAGGTGCCTTAAAAGTTAACCACGACCTTGTCATTAAAAAACCTGGCAGAAAGTGCATTTGGTACAGCAAATTGATTGCTGTTAAGATCAGATATCCAGGTGTAGGAAATGGTGTTATTGATTCCGAAGAGATTTAAAATGTCCAGGCCAATCCAAATGGAATCAAGTTTTTTACTTCTGTTGAGCTTAATGACTTTAGATAATCCTAAATCGGCTCTCAGATATTGATCGCCGTTGAAGAAGTTGCGAAAGTTATCATTGTTGGGAGGCCCAAAAGGAAGACCGCTCCCGTAAAGAAAACTGAGAAATACACGGAAGGAAGGATCGTTTGGCAGATGATCCTGGAAGAATATCCCCAAATTGACCCTTTGGTCAGATGGTCGTCGAAAATCACCATTACCGTCACCTTGAAGATTTTCTTCCGTTTTAAGTATGCCAACACTAAACCACGATTCAGCGCCAGGGATGAATTCACCGTTGATTCTGAAATCAAGCCCTACTGCATAAGCGCTAGCATTGTTGTTGCCGAAATATCGCAAGCGAACATTATCAACGTCGTAAGCGATGACGTTATCGATGGTTTTGTAGTAGGCTTCTGTCATCATAGTGAAATCGCGGCCCCACATGCTGAAAATATGATCGATGCCGGCAATAAAGTGCCATGATGTTTGTGCCTTAATTGTTGTATTAACAACTCCCTGGCGGTTGCGTAGTTCGCGGTAGAATGGTGGTTGAACATATCTCCCGATTGCTGCCCGAAAAACAGTATTGTGTGCCCAGTTTGGTTGAAGGGCATACTGCAATCTCGGACTGATCAGAAGTTCATTGTTAAGATCCCAGAAATTCAACCTCGCCCCATAGGTGATGAAATGAATTGAATCATGGATGACGAAGGTATGTTGAAGATACCCTGTGATTCTGTTCGAGTTGAGATCGACCGAGTTTTCAATTCGCTCACCGATTGAAGTGAAATTGGCGGAGCCGGTGAAACTAAACTCGTTGACCCGGTCATTGATATCCTCATTGGCATAGCCGAACCCAAATTCGACACGATTTTTGTCATTGACGAGCCAGGCTGATCGGTTGTCAATGTTAAGGATTCTGGCATCCAGGGTATTTCTTCCGAAAGAAAAGTCAGTGCCAACACCGCGAACTACAGCACACTCGTTAAAGCCGCTTGATCCTGGATCTGCATTCAAGTCACACAATCGATAGCCCCCTTCAACCTCAAATAATTCTCTTTCCTGGGTTTTGACAGCGGAAACAATAAAGCTGGTGAGGAAGTTGTTGTTGAAATTGTGATTGAGTTTAACGGCCGCCTGGTAGGTGTCATACTCCGAGATCTCCCGTCCTTCGAAGGCTACAACTAACCTGAATGACCTGTTGAAGTTACCAAAATCGGTCTCCTGTGCTTCCGGCTCTACGAAATACCTGTTTTGAGAATAGGCCAATAGGAGATTAAGGTTAGTTGATTTAGATGAAAGCTTTTTACTACCCAAATTGAATGTCGAAAAAGATTGAACATCTGTAAACCTCGGCAGATACTCTCCGTCAGTATCAAGCGTATTTAATAAGTAACGAGAATTTTTGTGTCTGACACCGAAAACCGAACTAACATTTCCACCCTTTGAAGTGCCTTCCAGGTGGGCTGATCCCCCTAATGCACCCACTGTGCCTGATCCGTGAAATTCAGAGGGCTGTTTATAGACGATATTTAAAGAAGAACTCAGTTTGTCACCATATTTTGGTTGCCAACCCCCTGAAGAGAAGTTCACACCTTGGATTAAGTTGGGGTTGATAAAACTCAGACTCTCCTGTTGTCCTGATCGGATAAGAAACGGTCGGTAAACCAATATGTCATTGACATAGACCAGGTTTTCGTCAAAGTTCCCACCCCGTACCGAATAAGAAGACGACAATTCGCTGTTGCTTACACTCCTGGTAATGTGGCCAATACTTTTGAAAAATCACCAAAAGCTGTAGGGACGTTTTTTGCAGCTTTAGGATCAATTGACACATTACCCGCCTGAATACGTGTTTCTTCTTCACGAGTATCGGTAACCTCCAATTGTTCCAACACAGTGATTGCCGTCTTTAATGACAGATTGATTGAAATGTCAGCTCTCCCTTCGGATATCAGTTTCTGTTTAACATCGTCATATTGCACATGACCAAAAATGATAATCAGTGTATCGGCGTAAGGAATAACTAACCTGAAATCACCACTGTCGTTAGTGGTTGTACCCTGATTGTCATTTTCCACATAAATACTGACATCCGAAACCGGTTCATTGGATTCGTTGGTTACTTGGCCACGTATGGTTATTAAATCCTGACTTAAAGTCGCAGATGACCAAATACTTAAGATTAAAGCCAGGAATAGAGATAATCGCCTGTTTTGGCCTGGCTTCGATAGATGAAACAGCTAAGTTCTAATTATAACAGCATTTTGTTTAAATAGCTCATACAGATGATAGGCTTGATCCGTTAATAGCATAGTCAGAAACCATTGTTTCAAAGTTGTTTTACTCTCTCTTATTCGGTCAGCATAAGCATACCAATTCAGGTAGTTTTGCAAATATTTGGAACTGACACCATTGAATGGGCGTAAGAATGTCCTAAGTTGAGTGTGAACATTGTTTACTTTTTGCAGATGGATTGTTTTATCATCTCTATCCACATGATCTTTGGCTAATAGCGCTTTGTGCTTTATGGAGGGGTTGTCTTTGGCAAAAGCCTTATAAGAAGGGTGCTTATCTGTAATCAAGGTTGCACCGTAGGCCAACTTCCCATCCAATGGCCTTTGAAATTTCTTCTTTGCTCAGCCGTTTTGATGCAACAGCTTTAAGGTACTTCTCCCCCTTGCGTTCAACCGCTGTTACTACCTGGACAACTGTGACCTCTTCCTTTCCCATATTCCGTATGAAATCGTTTCCCCTCTTTCTTGCTGCCCTATCTAAATTTCGACTGCCCTTGTTGTTAAGTGCCAGTTCCAATTCATCACATTCTACTTCCGAGGATAACTGTTCGGGAACAAACTCATTTAGTGAACTCAATATCTTATGCCGCCAGTCGAAGCTTGTCTGGATGCTTATTCCGATTTGTTTTGCTATCTTTTTTATCGGCATGCCCTGCTCCATGCAGCGCAGATAAGATTGCCATTTTGATTTAAGCTTGATGTCATACAAAGGTGTCCCTGTTGTTTCACTGTACCATCTTTTACATTCATTGCACTGATACATCTGCACACCTTTTTGTCTGCCCCTCTTATATACCTTCTCGCTTGTGCAATTTGGACAGGGTTTCTTCTTTCTTTTCTCTGCTATTTGTTGTTGAGCGGCAATCAATACTTTGCCTTGTAATTCCTGCTCCTGGAGCAACTCATCCAACAATTCGGTTTGGGAACTTATCGGCAATTGTGCAAATAAATTTTTGATCTCTTGACTTGATATCATATAGCGAAGATAATAATAATTGCTGTGTTATTTAGAACTTAGCCGATGAAACAAATTCACACTAATCAGTTTGGCGATTCTATAACGACTTAAGGTCGGCGATGGTACTTATAGGGTCCGGGGAGTTAAAGACAAAACTACCGGCCACAAGGATATCAGCGCCTGCTTCCAATAACTGTCCGGCATTCTCATTGGTAACTCCGCCGTCAATTTCTATTTGACAAGTGAGGTTTTGTTGCCCGATCATTTTTTTCAGCGCCCTAACCTTGTCATAGGTGTGATTCAGAAATTTTTGCCCTCCAAATCCGGGATTGACGGACATTATTAGCACAACATCAAGGTCAGGTAGTATATCAATCAATAGATCAACTGGAGAATGAGGATTCAAAGCCACACCAGCTTTGCAATCCAGTTCTTTGATCTCCTGGATTACGCGGTGCAAGTGTGGGCAGGCTTCATAATGAACCGAGATAGTATCTGCTCCGTTTTTCCTACAGTCAATAAGATATTGCTCTGGCCTTTGGATCATAAGATGATAATCCAGAGGTTTTTTTGCATGCCTGTGAATAGCGCTGCACACCGGAAACCCGAATGATATATTGGGTACAAAAACACCGTCCATTATATCGATGTGGATCAGGTCAGCAGCGCTATTATTTAACATTTCCACGTCTCGCTGGATATTGGCAAAGTCTGCTGCCAGTACGGATGGAGAAATTGTTGGTTTTGCCATTGATTTGGGTTAGTGATCGCAAATTAATAAAGTGCTGCGTGGCCAAAAACATTAATTCCTGTAACAAAATTTACTTTAACTCTCATCATTGCGAAGATTGTGAAGCAATCTCCCCAAAGAAAACTGTTTCAAGTTTTGTTCGGAAGGGATTCCAATGGCTTCCTTGAGAAAAACTGGTTCAAGTTTTGTCCCGAAGGGATGCCTATGGCCCTTTTTCTTGGATACTAAAATTACTAATTACAGCTAAGTTCTAATTATAACAGTATTTTGTTTAAATAGCTCATACAGATAATAGGCTTGATCCGTTAATAGCATAGTCAGAAACCATTGTTTCAAAGTTGTTTTACTCTCTCTTATTCGGTCAGCATAAGCATACCAATTCAGGTAGTTTTGCAAATATTTGGAACTGACACCATTGAATGGGCGTAAGAATGTCCTAAGTTGAGTGTGAACATTGTTTACTTTTTGCAGATGGATTGTTTTATCATCTCTATCCACATGATCTTTGGCCAATAGCGCTTTGTGCTTTATGGAGGGGTTGTCTTTGGCAAAAGCCTTATAAGAAGGGTGCTTATCTGTAATCAAGGTTGCACCGTAGGCCAACTTCCCATCCAATGCCTTTGAAATTTCTTCTTTGCTCAGCCGTTTTGATGCAACAGCTTTAAGGTACTTCTCCCCCTTGCGTTCAACCGCTGTTACTACCTGGACAACTGTGACCTCTTCCTTTCCCATATTCCGTATGAAATCGTTTCCCCTCTTTCTTGCTGCCCTATCTAAATTTCGACTGCCCTTGTTGTTAAGTGCCAGTTCCAATTCATCACATTCTACTTCCGAGGATAACTGTTCGGGAACAAACTCATTTAGTGAACTCAATATCTTATGCCGCCAGTCGAAGCTTGTCTGGATGCTTATTCCGATTTGTTTTGCTATCTTTTTTATCGGCATGCCCTGCTCCATGCAGCGCAGATAAGATTGCCATTTTGATTTAAGCTTGATGTCATACAAAGGTGTCCCTGTTGTTTCACTGTACCATCTTTTACATTCATTGCACTGATACATCTGCACACCTTTTTGTCTGCCCCTCTTATATACCTTCTCGCTTGTGCAATTTGGACAGGGTTTCTTCTTTCTTTTCTCTGCTATTTGTTGTTGAGCGGCAATCAATACTTTGCCTTGTAATTCCTGCTCCTGGAGCAACTCATCCAACAATTCGGTTTGGGAACTTATCGGCAATTGTGCAAATAAATTTTTGATCTCTTGACTTGATATCATATAGCGAAGATAATAATAATTGCTGTGTTATTTAGAACTTAGCCCTAATTACCTATTCCTTTCCAGACAATTCAAATCCTCAAACGCTCCCCTAAGTCGTTCAACGAAGGATCTCTCACCTTCTCTTAACCACACACGAGGATCGTAGAACTTCTTGTTGGGCTTATCGTCACCTTCCGGGTTACCGATCTGGGCCTGTAGGTAACCTTTATTTTGCTCGTAGTAGTTTCGAACACCATCCCAATAGGCCCACTGCATGTCAGTATCGATGTTCATTTTTACTGCGCCGTAAGAGATAGCCTCTCGAATTTCTTCTCTTGATGAGCCTGAACCGCCATGGAATACAAAATTTACTGGATTAGGCCAGTATTGAATTTCTGTTGAATGTAATCCTGTGAGTTTTTCAGGATCTTGGGTGTCAGCTTTACATTACCTGGCTTGTATACACCATGAACATTACCAAAAGCCGCAGCTACGGTAAACCTATTACTCACTTTTTTAAGCTCTTCATAAGAGTAGGATACCTCTTCAGGCTGAGTATAAAGCATCGAATTATCCATCTCGGTGTTGTCCACACCATCTTCCTCTCCACCGGTTACTCCCAACTCAATTTCCAGAGTGATACCCACTTTATCCATCCTTTCCAGGTATTGCTTGCTAGTGGCGATATTCTCCTCTATTGGCTCTTCTGATAAGTCAAGCATGTGCGAGCTGTATAAAGCTACTCCATTCTTTTCGAAATACTTTTCATTTTCATCCATCATGCCATCCATCCAGGGGAGGAGCTTCTTAGCGCAGTGGTCAGTGTGAAGAATGACAGTAACTCCGTATTTTTCAGCCATCCAATGAACGTGTTGAGCCCCAGAAACTGCTCCTGCCACCGCTGCTACTTGATTGTCATTAGGAAGTCCT
Organism: Cyclobacteriaceae bacterium; assembly: GCA_963664285.2. GTDB lineage: Bacteria > Bacteroidota > Bacteroidia > Cytophagales > Cyclobacteriaceae > JAJCYL01. Next base: position 4,311 of record CAXXNX010000062.1, on the reverse strand, counting down.
TTACCGGCAAAAAATGCAGCCCCACCGTTTGAAAATTGAATAATGACCGGGGAATTATCCCGCATTATTCATAGGCCACCAATTTTGGGATTAATAATGGGTTGCTAACTATTTTTGATTGGAGTGTATGTATTAATTTGAAGATCAACCAGGTTTCTGGATTTCAAAGGACATTAGAGCGTTTTTTTGTTAGAATTTTTCAATTTTCAGTCAAAGCTCTATTGTGTTCTTATGGAAGAACATTTTTTTGATTAAACCAAACTGTTTAACTGATCGGTCAGTTCACCGTAAGCAAATCGCCCAGCAGGTATTGATATCTAAAGGCTCTTGAGAATTGTATTGTCAATGATCTTTTCCTTTCTTTCAGGCACGCCCCAACCTTCATCAGGTAAAGCCGGATATTGTCCACTTGCCATCGTTTAGCAAAGTGGTGTTTTGTTTTGGCAATTAATAATTTAATCTGCCGGAACATTTCATAACAGAGGGTAGCGATGATTAAACGCATGAAATTGGCCCAGTAGCGATGACAGGAGAAGCCGGTCGGAATACAAACAACTATTTGAGTTCACATTATTCTATTTTCACTGGCATCACGAAGGCTTGACAAACGAGGAAATCAGAAGTAAGATCTGTAGAGCGTATTATCGCTTCGAATAGTTGCTCATCAAAGTGAACAGCGACATTCAGATCATTAACAAAAGGGAGACTCCACTTTGGCGTAGAGCTATTCAGAACGATCCCAGCTTTAATGGCCTGGTAAGTAAACGGGCCAACAAAGGCTCTTGATGTTGGTGATGATTTTTGACCGAGCATAGTCCTTTTTTACTTCAATGATAGTCAGTTTGGTAAAAGATGCTTTACAACTTCATTACTACTAATGCCGAAACAAAATTGAAGGTCGAACTGCTTAGCTATCCGATGGAAAGATGCTCTCTCAGGATAAAGCCACAAACTGCTCGAATAAGGATCTTTACTGAGGGCAGTTTTTTTCTGATTTTAATGATAATGGCATTTTCAATAAGGCCACAAACCAGTTGATTGGAGTGACAATTGCCCTTGACGTAGTACTGGTAAAATGACCTGACCGGTGTTCACTCGTCCCTATAGAACTAGTCATGGATACATAGTCTGACCAGTAATAGCCATTATACATACTGAGTTGTTGGGTAATCCATGAGTAGGTTTTATCGGTAAGATCTACATCAATGATGATTAGACCAGTCTTGTCTTTCAGACTCCTCTAGCATAACGGTCTACAAGTTGTTGACTCATCTGGTAGATCAGACTCCGAACGCCCTTGTTAGAAAATCGACTTAAAGTAGGCTGGGAACGCATAATCCGCTATCTAGTGCTTTACGGATCACCGGAAAATCTCGCACTTATTACTTCGTCACTTACAAACCTGATAGCCTTGCATCATTGATTACACCCGTTGGCGAAGCATTTCTTCATAAGTGTATTCGAGAGAAAAGGGGTTTCGATAGTCAGGAATCAGTGCGGCGAAGCTATTGAATAGACCAGTCTTACTCTCTACTTTAACACTCAACAAAATCGCTCCGTCTGAGCTAATCGCTGATGCTGATAAATCAAATTTAAAAGCTTGTTTTCAACAGAATTAGATACGGTATCTTTTTCACTTCACTATTCAGGCAGAAGCGAATTGCAAATTTTGTTGTCTAACTATCTCAATACAAGCAATTTATGCCTGTTTTTTATTGTCTACTATGAATTCCTCGGGTTGACAGCCATTCTGCAGTTTCCAGATAACTGCGTTTACTGAATTTGTATTGATCACAGCTACTGCCGGATGTTCGCAGAGTTATTTTCATTTGCATAATTAGTGTCTCTAAGAAAACAGTGAGTTTTAGGTCGTATTAAAATATTGCTTAAAATGGAACAATGAAAAAATCACTCACCTTGCTGACTAATAACGGGTGACTTTGCTTTTATTCATTGTTTTTGATGGTTTTTGATAAAAATAGCCGGGTTTTAGCCTGGCCAGGATGCACTTCTGCCAGTGCCTAATCCTTATTAAACAGCTAAAAGGTGATTAAGCTGCTTGTTTCTGGCAATTGGCTTGCTGCTGGGCGGCCAGACGGTCAGCCTGGAGTTTACGCCCGATCTTGTGAAGGTTGTAGGCAGTAATGGCCAACCCGATGTAGCTATTGAAAGTTTTGCGGGTACGGTTCGGGCATCGGTCCAATCCCCGGTGTTCCAGCTCATTAATGTTGGATTCGATAGCAGAATGCTTGTTTTTCAACCTTTTGAAGGCTGGCGCTGATTCGATGGCTTTTTCTTCTTTGTTTAACCTACCCTTTTTAGGCATGATCACTTCTGGGATGAAGGTTTGCAGAGTTGCTTTATCCTCTTTATCGGAAAACCCCTTGTCGGTGCTCAGGCTTTGGATGGGGTATTTCTCAGCGATACGCCGGGCAATTGATAGGGTAAGTTGGTTGTCGGTTTGTTTTTCAGCTATTTGCCAGTCTATGAGTAAATGGTATTGATCCGAAGTGATGGCCAGATTCTTACCGATCTCCACATTGGGGTGCAGTTTGCCTTTTTTGATCATTTCGGCATAAGGTTGAAAGATGGAAAAGACTTTTTCGACATGGGGAATGGTCTCTACTCTGATCAACCGCCTGTCGAGCAACTCGATGTGCTTTTCCAACATCTCAAGATAATAGGTCAATGCCATCAGGGCTGCGAACTCCTCGATAGAGTTTCCCTGATGTTTTTCCAACATTTGGCCCACTTTCTTGCTCAAAGCACGGGCTTTAGTCAGATAGGAAGTGGCAGCCTGCTCTACCCGCTCCTCTTTGTTTTTTCCTCCTGAGCCGGTGGTCCTGCCCACGCTGCGCATCAGCCTTTTGAGGGATCTGCGCCAATCCCCGGACTTACGCCAGCCAGTAAAATACCTTTTTGAGACCAATAAATCAGCTACATCTATACACTTTCTGGCACTGTCCCATAGCAGGTTGTAGTCGGTAGGAAAGTGGGTGTCGGTTTCTACCACGAAACTATCGGTCTTGCAACGCAAGGCAACTTCCTCCCCTCCGGTTTTTCCTTTTTTTTTTAAACACCTGGTGACCTGCTGCTACGATTACATCATTGATGCCGATGAGCAGTTCATCGTCCAGCAAGGTCACATTGTCATAAATGTTCTGGTACTTATACTGTTTGCCCACAGAGTAGTCGGTAGGTAGCACCCCCATAATGCCCCGTACCAACGTGTCATAATTGGAGATATGGTGTAACTCATCGTAAGAGATGTTCATGCACAGGCGCACCTGGGCCAATACGAAGACCTCCCACAGACTCATACCCTCACGGCCCGTCTTTTTCTTTCCCTCAATGAGTTTGGAAGAAAGTAATTCAAAAATACGCTGGTTCCATTCAGGTTGGACATAGATATATTGAAGGGCGGCTGCCAGGGCAGCTAAGTGGCTTTTAGTTTTCACCGGAGCCTCTACTTGCTCGATGGGTGTGCATCCCAGGGTAAGTTGGGGCTGGAAGGATTTTCTCATGGTTTGTATTTATATCGGTTATATGCAATATAATGATTAATCCTGATAAACCAACCGAAAAAATCGTTTCTTTTCTACACTGAATGAACAAAAAAAGGACAGGGATTTTACTCCCCGACAGACCAAAAAGCCTGCGAATCTCAAAGTGAATTCTTTGGGGTTTTTGAATGGAAAACCTTCAAATGGCCAATTAACAGGCTACAACGCAACTGTTCTTGATAATATTTGTGAATTTGATAATTCTACTGAATCAGATTCGAGAATAATTCAGCGCTGATTTGATGGAAAAAATACGAATATGATGGATAATCAGCATATTAGCCTGTTTTCATACAGACACTAATTAAGAACCACGATGTTGACTGCTCCGCAATTAAAACCGTTGATGATCTTCATAAAATACCTTTCACAAAGAAGGAAGATTTAAGGAGTAATTATCCCTTTGGGTTATTTGCTGTTCCACCTGCGGAGATTAACAGAATCTATTGCTCTAGTGGTACTACCGGAAAACCTACTGTTGTCGGATATACAAAATCTGATATTGACGTTTTTACTGAAGTTGTGGCCAGGTCATTGGTCGCCGCAGGCGCAAGACCCGGCATGAAGTTGCACAATGCGTATGGCTATGGCTTATTCACTGGTGGGTTGGGGTTGCATTACGGGGCTGAGAAATTGGGAATGTCAGTCATACCCGTTTCCGGAGGTATGACCGATCGTCAAATCATGCTCTTGGAAGATTTTGAGTCTGAAGTCATATCCTGTACACCCTCTTATGCATTGACTTTGG
>CAXXNX010000061.1:0-42271 GCA_963664285.2 Cyclobacteriaceae bacterium | reverse complement strand
AGGTTTCATAGTTAATCTGAAAACCATTTTGAGTCAGCTTCTTTTTTAAATCAGGAAGTGTATACCTTCTGAAATGTCCTACTTCCCGATCGAAATTTGAAAATAAGAATTGAAAGGCCGGAACTGTAATAATCAATCTTCCCGGAGGTTTCAAAATTCTATATATTTCAATAAGAAAACTGTCGTCGTTTTTGATATGTTCTAAAACATCCAATAAACCTACGGATGAGAAGCTTGAACCAATAAACCCTGCATCAAATAAAGACCCATTTATGACATTTTTAACACCGTTTTGTATTGCATTACTTGCACCCTTCTTCCCGGGCTCTAAAAGAACGGTATCGATATTATTGGATTGCAGCAGTTTTGAAAATTGGCCATTACCCCCTCCAATATCGAGTAACAATTTGACAGGGTAATTACCAATAACTTTTAAAAAGCAGTTAATTCTGTGAGCAAACCAGAATGAATCTTCTTCCCTTTCCCGAATTAATTCATGTCCATTTTCAGTGTAAGATAATTTTTCAGTTATTGGTGTTTCCCAAAATCCATGTTCCCCAAGGCTGGCATTCGTTGCTATTTGACCAAGATTCACTGAAACGCTGGTTTGTCCATTCTAACTATCTGAAATGCAGATATGGCTTTGAATAATTTCAGTTTTTCCAATACAGTCTCTGCAAATCTTCCCACTTTATTATTCACCATGAATGGGGGGAAGAAACCATATTTTCGAATCGAGACATTCCTCAGCTGTGCATACCGAGCCGCTCTATGAAAGTTGTTCCTGGTCATCATAGCAACACCCTTGTCTCCTTTCCAGGACATTGTTGAAGAAAAGAAAATTTGAAAATAATAAAGCGGATTATATGCATTTGGCTCTAAAAATGTGATTGAACCATTTGGCTTGAGAACACGGCTCATTGCCTGTAAATAAGTTTCCAAATGCATGAAATGGTGAAGGGTAAAAAAACCGATAACTTGATCAAATCGACCGTTAAGTTCTTCAGGCACATCAAGGATGTCAGAAGCAATAAGTTCAATATTAAATCTGTTATTATTATATTCCAAAAGCTTCTGTAGCAAAATCGGAGATAAATCAAGTCCAGTAATTTTGTAACCTCGCTGTAGAAGTGGGATGCTGAACTTGCCCATTCCGCAGCCAACTTCCAGGATGTCATCATCTATTGAAATTCCGGAATAATTTATAAATTCGTTTATGTGCCTGTTTACATAATATGAATCAACCGGGAGCATTGTTTTTTTTATCTTTCCATCATAATAATCAAGTTGTACGGAATTGTGATGCTTGATAGTTGATTGGACTAGTTGATTTTTCATATTAATGAATTCGTTCATTAAATATAATATCTTGAACCTGAAATGCAGAAGTTGGACAAGAGGTCAAGAAAATGCATAAGATCATATTGGATATATTAGATGTCAAAACCGGACCCAATTCACCTCAGTTGTATTCGGTAGCGATTGATCGAAGTGTACTTACCTTGGTAAGGGGGTAGCGAACTGTGCGCCACAGTTGAAAAGTTTGTGGTAATTTACCAAGTATCTTACAATGGAGGCATGACTTTAAATTGGAAGTTAGCACTGAGTCTAAGCTATTTGATCGCTCAGATAGTGCTCGTTATCTGGGCTCGGTTCTCTTCAAATAGATATTTTACATGGGCTCCACATGATATTCAAACCGAATATTTTTTAGAAGTCTATACGGAAAATATTAAACTGGACAATTCTCAACTCAAGGACATGTATGGCTTAATTAAGAATACATGGTTGGGTTGATCTGCCTGCTAGTCATGTAATTGAGTGGTTAACAGATCATAGGAGACTTCATCCATATTCCAAAACTGATTCCGTTTTTTTAAAATACAATGTGAATGGGAGTGGTTGGGAAAAATGGAGTTGGCGCAATAATTAATATTGGCTACTGATGATTATATCCCCTTTTGACTTAAATAAATCTAAGTTTCCTGTAAATGGAAACTCGATTTAATTTTTAAGCTTTTAGCGATTACCGTATTGTTAAAGACTTATTTACATAGGAGCCCTATTAAACTTCCGTTTCTTGACTTTATGAACAAATTGGGGGATTCTACTCAAATAAATTGGATCACTTCAACGATTACTTTTATTGGAGTATTGATCATTTTGCTTAACGTAGTACCTCGAATTGGTAGTGCACTTATTGCCATAGCCATCCTTGTAACAATTATATCACGCAGGCCTTGCTATGCGGATAGTAGATTTTACTTCTTTAGCTTATTCTTCTTACATACTCTTTTTCAAAAAGACACCGGAACTAAAATCTTGCGTTTGCAAGTAATCATCCTCTATTTTGGATCTGGAGTAAATAAGTTATTCGACCCTGACTGGCAAAGTGGGCAATACCTAGAAAATTGGATAGCACATAAAATTGAATTTTCAATTTATATAGAACTGGCTTCTATGTTACCGTCGATGGCTCTTGCCAAACTTCTATCCTGGATGGTCATCTTGATGGAAATCTTAATAGCGTTGTGTTTAACGACAAAATCTTACTTTAAGTTAGCTATTTGGATTGGCATACTTTTACATAGTATTTCAATAGTAGTAGTAAACCATTCATTTGGATCATTCGTAGCGGGAGTTTTAATATCCTATTTGGCATTTCTGAATTGGCCCAGCAAAATAATAATTTCTCTGCCTAGGTCGAAAACGGCAGAACTAGTGGTCAAGTATAATCCATGGATCGATCCATATCATATAATTAAAATGGTTATAAATCCCGCTATTTCTAATGTTGAATTATTACTGAATGATAAAAAATATTCAGGTTTTCAGGCTCTTCAGTATTTTCTTTTGTATTGCCCTATATCTTATCTATTGATATTGGGAATAGTCCTATTCCCTGAATTTGGATTCGGCTGGTTAAAAGGTATCGTTTTAATTGTAGTAGCTTTTTTAATGTTACCACTTGTGGCCAGAAAGATTGATCATCTTATTTTAAGCTCAGAAAATAGTAAACATTGCAATTAAAGTCCCCCGGCAGCTGTGGCTTTTCAATTCTCATGGGCTAGAAAAGCCTCCTTGTAATCTCTAAAGTAAGCTTCCTTCTGCTTAAGCAGGTTGTTCTGCCTGCATACTGCAAACAATACGTTTTGTACAAAAGTTCCTGTGTCCTTCTGCAGTAAGGCCCAATTGGTGGTAACGGTTTAATAAACGCCTGTTTCAATGGCGTTTATTTTTTGTTATCATTCGAATGTTCTATTGATTAATAAATTCAATTTGCTTCCATTTAAAGTTGATTGAATCATTTTTTTGTATCGCTCCAGGAGTACTTCTTCCTTCAACAATATACTTGACCAGCAATGACTTTAATTCCTCTGCTTTTTTGTTGTTTGATGTCATTAGATTGGTGGCTTCACTCGGATCATTGTTTAGATCGTACAATTGATATTTTGGGAGAGAATCAATAGCCGTATCCTTTGGTTTCGGGTAACTCCATCCTCCAGATCCAGGACACATAATGAGTTTCCAATTCCCTTGTCTAATTGCAAAACTCCCGTTAACAGAATGATGTATCGTAGCTTCTCGAATTGGCTTTTCCAATTTCTTGTTTTCAAACAAAGGAACAAGGCTGTAACTATCTTCTGCCTCATCATCAGACAATTTGTATTCAACTAATTCTGCACAAGTTGCCATTAAGTCAGTGGTACAAATTATTTCATCCGAGACAGACCCTTTTTTGATTTTATTTGGCCATTTAACAATAAAAGGAACTCTATGGCCTCCTTCAAAAATGTCAGCTTTATGTCCTCTGTATATGTAGCTTGGGCTATGTCCTTTTTGCTTCAGCTCATCAAAATTTGCTTCTGGAGAACAACCATTATCACTGGTGAAAATCACAATGGTATTATCTTCAATTCCAGCCTCTTTTATCACTTTTTCAAGTTGCCCCATATAAGCATCTATCATCATTACAAAATCGCCATAAGGGTTCAATCCACTCTTATTTTGCCACTCCTCTGTTGGTAAAATTGGGGTATGGGGAGACGGCAGTGCCAAATAAAGAAAAAAGGGACTTTCTTCTTTAGACCTTTCTTTAATGTATTTATATGATCGCCTAAAAAAGTTAGGCGTGACCTCTTCATGAACAAAATCGGGTGCAGTAAGGCCCTTTCTCCACCAAGAGTATTCTCCTTTATTAATGGTACTGTCAGTTGGAATGGATGTTGCCATACCGTTTTCAATATATACATAAGGAGGTATATCCAACGAGGCAGCATGACCATATGCATAATCAAACCCAAGATCGATTGGCGAATGTTCCACTTTTTTAGAAAAATCAATGGTACCCACACTATCCATATTCCAATTCCATCCCAAATGCCATTTACCTATAAAGGCGGTGTGATAGCCAGTCGATTGAAGCATCTTACCGACTGTAGTTCTTGATTTAGAAATCAAAGCTTTAGACCTACCCCACAAAACGCCTTGTTTCAGGGTTGAACGCCAGTTGTACCTGCCGGTTAAAATACCATACCTTGTTGGTGAGCATACGGAGGAAGAGGTATGTGCATCAGTAAATATCATCCCTTCATTTGCCATTTGATCTAAATGCGGTGTTTTGATTTTACCTTCTGGATTTAATATCGATACATCGCCGTATCCCATATCATCTGCTAAAATGTATATAATGTTGGGCTTGCTTTGTTCTTTTTTATCGTTTGAACATCCGCCAAATATGGCCCATGAACATAGTGCAATTGATAGGATATTGATTTTCATAAATTCTGTCACTTATTAAAATTGAATGATAACGACCTTAATAATCGGTCGTTTTAATGCCGTTTATTTTTTGTTACCATTCGTATAAGTATCATTATCAATTTCATCTTTTTTCTTTTTAGCGGCTGATAAAATATGGTATTTTATATCTGAAATGTCCTGATCAGATAATCGATCGCTAAATTTCGGCATCCCTTTTTCGAGAAATATTCCATCTCTTACGATTTCATGAAAAATCTGAAATATTTCGACAGAAGAATAGGTCAGGTCGGGAATGTTACCACCATCATTAAATCGATGGCATGCATTACAAAATCGATTGTAAAGTGATTCTCCCCTGGTGATTTCATCCTCAGTTGCTTCAATTGGAATATCAATCAATCTCTTTGTTTCCTTGATTGGATAGGAAGGAATTTGCTCCTTTTTGCCAATGGCAAAGGTGTACAATGTACCTGGGTTAATTTGATCGGTGAACTTCCACCATAATCCAAAAAAACCTCCCCAGCCAACTGCTATCGAAATATATTGGATGTCATCTACCATATATGTTATTGGGGAAGCAGTAATTCCTGTCTCAAGTCTGAAATCCCACACTTTTTCACCAGTTTTAGCATCATAAGCAACAAGTATACCTTCAGCCGTTCCCTGAAAGACTAAATCATCTGTAGTTAGTACGCCTGCATTCCATGAAGTAGCATGTTTAACACTCCATATCTCTTTTTGATTGATCGGATCCCAGGAAATCAACCAGCCACCAGCATAGCGAAAATCTTTGTTATCAAAATCAACGCCCAAATTCATACTTCTACCACCATCATTAAATTGCCATTCTTTAGGTTGATCATACATCAGGGCTTCTGAACGTGTAGGTATGTATACTAATCCTGTAGTTGGATTGAAAGCCATCGGTTGCCAGTTGTGTCCTCCACCAGGGCCGGGTATAATCTGTGCATTAACTTTAGTATACCGGGCAAAATCAGTTTCTACTGGCCGTCCGGATTCTTGATCCACCTGTTTTGCCCAGTTTATATATGTGTATTTCTCTGATGAGATTAACGCCCCGTTGGTTCGGTCAATGACATAGAAAAAACCATTCTTAGGTGCTTGCATTAATACTTTTCTCATCCCGCCGTCTATCTGAAGATCCGCCAAAATTATTGGTTGCGTGGCAGTATAATCCCAGGCGTCGCCAGGTGTAGTTTGATAATGCCATACCAATTCACCATTATCTGGATTCAACGCAACAATAGATGATAGATAGAGGTTATCACCTCCTCCGGGGCTTCTGATTTCCCTGTTCCATGGTGATCCATTACCTACGCCGATGTATAACAATTTTAACTCAGGATCATAAACTAGGGCATCCCAGACAGTCCCACCTCCACCATATTTCCACCATTCACCATTCCAGGTTTTAGCTGCTCTTTCCATTGCCTTTGATTCAAATGGTAAGGAAGGATTACCAGGGACAGTGTAAAAACGCCATTTCTCTTCTCCTGTTAACCAGTCATATGCTGTCACATATCCTCTGACTCCATATTCGGCTCCGCCATTGCCTATAACTACCTTCCCATCAAAGACTCTTGGCGCACCTGTAATAGTATAGGCCTTGGTTTGATCTACCGTCAGAACTTCCCATTTCATTTCTCCTGACGCAGCATCAATGGCAATCAGTCTGCCATCTAAAGCACCCACGTAAATTAGACCTTTATATAATGCAACACCTCGATTCACTACATCGCAACAAGCCTTTTCACCATATTCGCGGGGTACTTCCGGATCATATGTCCATATGAGTTCACCTTTTCTTGCATCTACTGCATATACCAAACTCCATGGTCCACTTAAATACATTATGCCGTCCACCACCAACGGAGTTGCCTCAATACCACGTGTAGTTCCAAGATTCAGGCTCCAAGCTAGTCCAAGATCGTCAATATTATCTTTGGTAATCTGGTTTAAGGAACTGTACCGATCTTCTTTATAGTTTCTTCCATAAGACAGCCAATCTCCAGGTGTTTCATCTGCCTTCAATAGACGATTTTCATCGACTTCACTGGTCACAGATTTCATGTGTTCAATTGTTCCCGGTTCAATACTTTGTTTGCAGCTCCCACTGATCAAAAAAGTACTGACTGCAAGGAAGTAGACTCTGGAACGAATATGCATAGTATGGTTGTTTAATGTTCGTTAAGGGAGGTAGTTTACAAAGTTAAAGGCACATGCTTTACACTAGATTTAAGTTGAGCCTTGTTGATTGTTGTTTCTTCCTTAATTCTTTTTCATTGAAATATCCTAAAAATACATTCCTATAGAACACCTTCCAAATACCATTACCAAGCTCCACAGCAGCCACCTGTCTACCGATTAGCCCTCTTAGTCATGTAAACCCAGAAATAAGACTTCCACCTCACATTACCGTTTTGAGTTACATTCATCACCTTCATGTAAGAAGGATAGTCATATGGCTTTATCTTTTCCGGAAATGGTCTTGTAGAAAAGTCGTGTATTTTACCAGGTGTCTCCATTTCGAGCGCCTCATGTGGACGTTCGTAATTGTACTCTTTGACAAATTGATTGAGTTTGTGCTGTTGGGACTTCAGGTCAAATGCTGAAGGGACAGCACAAGCTGCCTTTAAATCGCGATGCATGCGTTCATGCCTGCCATTTTGTTCAGGGTGGGCAGGGTCAGAAAATACAGGTAAAATTCCCAAGTCAATGAACCAGTATGAAAGCCTGGAGTAACGTTGAATAGCTGTTACAAAACCAAAGGGAACACCATTGTCGGTGTGGACCTGTTGGGGTAGTCCGTATTTGCGAAAAACCCTTTTAAACTCATTTTTAGCTGATTTGTAGTCTTCTTTGTACATAGCCTTTGCAGTGAACAGGAAGCGACTTTTAGAGTCAGCTATGGTCAATGGATGGCAGTAGATTCTATTGCCCATTAGGAACTTTCCCTTGTAGTCAGCAGACCAGACTTCATTGCAATGATGGGGATCGAAAATAGGATATGTTGGCTTGACCCTTCGCAGTCGCTTTTGTGGACATACCAAACCATTCTTAGACAGAATATTGTGTACAGTAACCACCGATGGGATGTCCTCAACGTTACAATGGTTAAACAATAGTCGGTGTAATTTTTTGGCTCCCCAACGAGGGTATTTACCCTTCAATTTCAGTATCTTTTCTTCCACATATTCTTTGGTTCGATTGGGATGATTCCTGGGAGCTGATGATTGATCTCGAATCCCGTTAATGCCTCGGGTTTCATACCAATTAATGAGTCTGTAGGCGGTAGGACGGGATACTCCAAAGGCTTTACTTAATTCGGTGATGGTATACTTTCCGGTTAACCATTCGCAGATAAATTCTACTCTTTGTTCCATAGTCGTTACATTTTTCCAAGGCATATCAATTTGTGTTTTATCACAAATCACTCCTTAAAATGTGTAAACTATGTCCCTTTAAAAGTGTAAACTATGTGCCTTTAACGTACCTAATGAATGGTAACGACCAATGTATGAAACGTCTGCTCTGTCTCACTGGGTCTTTTCAAATGTAGCTAAATCCATTGAAGCAACGGATGATCTGAACTGCCCAAATGCTTTCATACACCATAGAGCCCGTTTATCGAGAGTCTCTTTATTAGAAACAGCTAAGTTCCAATTATAACAGCATTTTGTTTAAATAGCTCATACAGATGATAGGCTTGATCCGTTAATAGCATAGTCAGAAACCATTGTTTCAAAGTTGTTTTACTCTCTTATTCGGTCAGCATAAGCATACCAATTCAGGTAGTTTTGCAAATATTTGGAACTGACACCATTGAATGGGCGTAAGAATGTCCTAAGTTGAGTGTGAACATTGTTTACTTTTTGCAGATGGATTGTTTTATCATCTCTATCCACATGATCTTTGGCCAATAGCGCTTTGTGCTTTATGGAGGGGTTGTCTTTGGCAAAAGCCTTATAAGAAGGGTGCTTATCTGTAATCAAGGTTGCACCGTAGGCCAACTTCCCATCCAATGCCTTTGAAATTTCTTCTTTGCTCAGCCGTTTTGATGCAACAGCTTTAAGGTACTTCTCCCCCTTGCGTTCAACCGCTGTTACTACCTGGACAACTGTGACCTCTTCCTTTCCCATATTCCGTATGAAATCGTTTCCCCTCTTTCTTGCTGCCCTATCTAAATTTCGACTGCCCTTGTTGTTAAGTGCCAGTTCCAATTCATCATATTCTACTTCCGAGGATAACTGTTCGGGAACAAACTCATTTAGTGAACTCAATATCTTATGCCGCCAGTCGAAGCTTGTCTGGATGCTTATTCCGATTTGTTTTGCTATCTTTTTTATCGGCATGCCCTGCTCCATGCAGCGCAGATAAGATTGCCATTTTGATTTAACCCGAAAAATTCATAGTAGACAATAAAAAATAGGCATAAATTGCTTATATTGAGATAGTTAGACAACAAAATAAGCAATTAATTTATGCCTAAATATAAGGAAAAAGATACCGTATTTTATCGAGGAAAACAAGCTTTTAAATTTGATTTTTCAGCATCAGCGATTAGCTCAGACGGAGCGATATTGTTAAGTGAAAAAGTAGAGAGAAAGACTGGTCTATTAAAAAGCTTCGCCGCACTGATTCCTGACTATCGAAACCCCTTTTTTATCGAATACACTTATGAAGAAATGCTTCGCCAACGGGTGTTTTTAATGATGCAGGGCTATCAGGATTGCAATGACGAACAAAAACTCCGAGAGGATCCGGTGATCCGCAAAGTACTAGATAGCGGATTATGTTCCCAGCCTACTTTAAGTCGATTTGAAAACAAGGCCGATCGGAGTCTGATCTACCAGATGAGTCAATGGTTTGTAGACCGTTATGTAGAGGAGTTGAAAGAGAAGACTGGTCAAATCATCATTGATGTAGATGGTACCGATGACCCTACTCATGGATCCCAACAACTCAGTTTGTATAATGGCTATTATGGACAGACTATGTACCATGAGTTGTTCTTTAAGGACGGGAACACCGGTCAGGTCATTTTACCAGTACTACGTCCGGGCAATTGTCACTCCAACAAATGGTTTGTGGCCTTATTGAAAAGGATTGTCATTAAAATCAGAAAAAAACTGCCCTCAGTAAAGATCCTTATTCGAGCGGATAGTGGGCTTTTCAGGAGCATCTTTTTATCGGATAGCTAAGCAGTTTGACCTTCAATTTTGTTTAGGTATTAGTAGTAATGAAGTTTTAAAGACTTTTACCAAACAGACTATCATTGAAGTAAAAAAGGAATATGCTTCAAAAATCATCAAACATCAAGAGTTTGTTGGCCCGTTTACTTACCAGGCCAAAAGCTGGGATCGTTCTGAAAAGCTGTACGCCAAAGTGGAGTCTACCGGAAAAGGAATGAATGTCCGTTACTTTGTGAGCAACTTTGAAGCGATGACCGCTCAACAGATTTACTTTGATTTTTATGTCAAGCGAGGTGATGCCAGTGAAAATCGAATAAAGGAACTCAAAAACATGACTTATTCCGACCGGCTTTCCTGTCATCGCTACTGGGCCAATTTCATGCGTTTAATCATCGCTACCCTCTGTTATGAAATGTTCCGGCAGATTAAATTATTAATTGCCAAAACAAAACACCACTTTGCTAAACGATGGCAAGTGGACAATATCCGGCTTTACCTGATGAAGGTTGGGGCGTGCCTGAAAGAAAGGAAAAGATCATTGACAATACAATTCTCAAGAGCCTTTAGATATCAATACCTGCTGGGCGATTTGCTTACGGTGAACTGACCGATCAGTTAAACAGTTTGGTTTAATCAAAAAAATGTTCTTCCATAAGAACACAATAGAGCTTTGACTGAAAATTGAAAAATTCTAACAAAAAAACGCTCTAATGTCCTTTGAAATCCAGAAACCTGGTTGATCTTCAAATTAATACATACACTCCAATCAAAAATAGTTAGCAACCCATTATTAATCCCAAAATTGGTGGCCTATGAATAATGCGGGTTAAGCTTGATGTCATACAAAGGTGTCCCTGTTGTTTCACTGTACCATCTTTTACATTCATTGCACTGATACATCTGCACACCTTTTTGTCTGCCCCTCTTATATACCTTCTCGCTTGTGCAATTTGGACAGGGTTTCTTCTTTCTTTTCTCTGCTATTTGTTGTTGGAGCGGCAATCAATACTTTGCCTTGTAATTCCTGCTCCTGGAGCAACTCATCCAACAATTCGGTTTGGGAACTTATCGGCAATTGTGCAAATAAATTTTTGATCTCTTGACTTGATATCATATAGCGAAGATAATAATAATTGCTGTGTTATTTAGAACTTAGTCTTAGAAACTAATTTTTTCTCCGTTATTTTCTCGATTGTTAATATCATTCAATCTTTCGTAAAGTGATTCGGTATCTTCAGATTTCTCAACCAACCATTTGTCAAATTCATCCTTGAATGAGCCTTTCAGAGTTGAGAAATTTACGATTCCAAAAACGTAGCCTTCGTCTTTCTTTACGAAATAAGCTTTAATGAACTCAGTTACTTTAGTTATCAATGCCAATCCATCTTGAATAAATTGGGTTGAGAATTCGACCTCTTCAGTGGTTCGATAATAGACATGGATATATTTTGAGAGTTCATTCTGATAATCCTCTGATTTTCTAAAGTTGTATGGTTTAAGTGATACATCTGCAATGATGGCTCTACTAAACGCTTCGGTAAAAGTCTGATACCGATATTTCAAAGTCTTAAACTTATTGTTCAATCTCCTTATGCCGTTCTTCTCCTAAATAATCTTAACCCACTCATCATTATCTGACTTTGTGGTTTCCATTAATAGGATTTCGAATTCTGTTCTTTCAAGTAGATTTCTGGCCTCTAGAGCAGCGTAGAAAACGAAAGATGAGTTTTTGTGTTTAGCCGCTAGGTCGGTAAGAGCGGTGATATGACTTAAAATCTAACTAGGGTCTTGTATTCGAATATCGAAATCATAAATTGCTTTCTTTGTAGTCATTTATATGGGCTCTAATGATCTAGCTAAAGTTAGTGGCAGGATTAAGAAGTCCCTCAGGTAGCTGCCATTAATTTTAGTATCCATGTAATAATCGTGTAAGTAATAAGGAACTTAAACGATAAGATTATGGAAACTAAATTAATTGATTTCAGTAGCAAAACGGTTTATGTAGGAATTGACATTCACAAACGACAATGGAGTGTTTCAATATTTTCTCAAAAGATCCACCATCGTACGTTTAGCCAGCCTTCTGAGCCTAAGGCTTTGAAACGATTGTTGACAGTCGTTCTTGCCCTGACCCGTAAAAATCGCTTTCCACCTCGACAGTTGCGGCTATGGATTTTACGGTTGGTAAAGTCTCTTCGTAGCCGCCCGAGATTTATAGGGCAGTAAAAAATGGTGATCTGATCTGCCACCAGGGCTGATTAAATTTATTAATAGTGGCGAACAATCCAAGAGCCACCAAAGTATCCTGACCGATTAAACCCCATTCATTCATAGGTGCTGTTATCACCTGTTAAACTTATTAAATTAATTGCATTGTTCATGTTTATGTCTATATATTTGTCCATAATCATGTCTATTTATTTGTCCATAAGTCTGTCTTTCAAATTGTCATGATAAAGGAATATCCACATTTACCATTTAAGAAGCATTGGAATTTGACAACAAATGCATTGGTATTACTTGGTCAATGTGAAGCATACGTTCAGGCTATTAACAACACACCAATTCTTCCTCATCATTATCAACAACTTATGAGTATTGCGTTGATGAAGGGGGCTCAAGCAACAACGGCAATAGAGGGAAATACCTTATCTGATGACGAGATTCAGAAGATAATGCAGAAGGAGAAATTGCCCCCTAGTAAAGAATACCAAGAAATAGAAGTTCGTAATATCCTTGATGGATTCAATGAACTACTTCATGAAATTGTTGATGAGGATATTGATCATTACATATCAATTGATTTGCTTAAAAGGTTTCATGTAATTGTCGGAAAAGATCTTGGAGAGCATTTTGATGCAATCCCTGGTAGATTAAGAAAAAACTCAGTGGTAGTTGGTAAGTATAAATGTCCAGAACATGAGGATATTCCAATTCTGCTTGAAAAACTATGTAAATGGTTGATAGAAGAATTCAAATATGGCAAAAAGGGGCAAACATTTTCTGAGGTTGTGGTTCAAGCAATTGTTACTCACATTTATATCGAGTGGATCCATCCATTTGGGGATGGAAATGGTCGCACTGGTAGGTTAACCGAGTTTTATATTTTGCTTAGAGGTGGAAATCCAGACATAGCATCACATATATTATCAAATTATTACAATCTGACCCGAAACGAATATTACCGGCAAATTCAGAAAGCTAACGACCAAAGAGATTTAAGTGAATTCATCGAATATGCACTCTTAGGATTTTGTGATGGTCTGGTTAATATTCTGGAAACAATACAAAAAAGTCAGTTTGAAAATACATGGCAGAAATTGATTTACGATAAATTCGATTCAATAAGAGATCAAATTCAAGATGATGTGTTTAAAAGACAAAGAACATTGGCTCTTGACTTTCCGAAAGACAGAAAAGTGAAAATTAACGAGGTTTCGGAGTTATCAATTCCAGTTGCAAAACTTTATGCATCAATTTCTGAAAAAACAATTCTCAGAGATCTTGAAAGACTGATTACACTTGAATTAGTAAAAAAGGAGGAGGGAGGATATATTACCAATACTAGCCAGTTAAGGGGCATGATTGCTAAGAGAAGGAAGGTATAGGTGATAACAATTGGCTAAAATAATGTGTTTTATTCACACTATACTTTTACCCATATCCAATGGATTTATGATTTTCTTGAAGCATGTATTTGCAACATGTGTATAGGTTTCAGTGGTTTTTGATGAACTGTGACCAAGTAATGCCTGAATATATCTCAAATCAGTACCTGATTCCAGCAAATGTGTGGCAAATGAATGTCTGAGCACATGTGGTGTTACTCTTGTCCGGATACCACATTTTTTAGCCGCTCGAGCTACAATTATTTCCACACTTGTTCCGCTGTACTTAGCTCCTTGTTTTCCTTCAAATAAATATTTCTCGGGACGATATAACTTATAGTACTGTCGCAACTCAGTCAAAATTGTTTCACTAAGCAACGTAAATCTGTCCTTACCGCCTTTACCATTTCTTACTTTGATCATCATTCTTTTGCTTTCAATATCTTCAAATATTAATTCAAGCAACTCATTGCGCCTCAGGCCCGCCGAATACAATAAACTTATTATACATCTATGTTTTAGGTTATTATGGTGTATTATCCTCAATACTTCTTCATTACTAATCACTTTTGGCAAAGTTTCTTTTTTGATGGGCCTTACTACTGCATAAAACCTGTTGGGCATTTTTTTGACAACTTCATAATAAAACTTAATTGAGTTGATTGACTGATTAATAAAGGCGTCAGATCGCTTCTCTTGAACAAGAAACTGTAAGTATTTATTGATTTCTAATTCTGACAAGGCTAACAAATTTGGTTCATTTGAGTAATAATTTATAAACCTTTCAAACATGCTAATATAGGATCTGGCTGTGCTCAAAGCATATTTTCTGATCTCAAGTTTCTGATAAAACTCTTCAGGGCAGTACCGCCAGTTAACCTTGGGTTTGCGTTTCCTAAAACTATCGACAGTTAAGTCTTCATTGTCATTTCTAACGGGCCTGTTTGGAAAAAATCGGTTACAATTGATCCAGGCAACTCCACGGAATTTATTGAAAATAAGATTCAGATTTTGTCTTGTATTTACAATAAAGGCCATATTGTGCCACTTGCTCCATTTTGGAGATGGCAGTTCTTTGACCAATGCCTGAATCACTTTATCAGGATAAAATTTCAGGCCAATCATCTTTTCATCATTGATAATGAGATGCTCAAGCGTTATCTGTCGCCGGGTCAATTCCATTAATTGCCAAAAAACGACAATAAAGAAATTGTAAACAACGTAAAGTGTAGAGCAATACGTATATTAACCGTTTAAATCTACGAATATGTCACAGCGAGAATGTCTGGAATGTGGATCAATCCTGGAGGGTAGGATAGATAAAAAGTTTTGTTCAGATTATTGCAAATCAGCATATCACTACGCTATCAATCGTACCAGAGAACCGACCCTTTTTCGGACAATTGATAAACAATTAACCCGAAAAATTCATAGTAGACAATAAAAAACAGGCATAAATTGCTTATATTGAGATAGTTAGACAACAAAATAAGCAATTAATTTATGCCTGAATATAAGGAAAAAGATACCGTATTTTATCGAGGAAAACAAGCTTTTAAATTTGATTTTTCAGCATCAGCGATTAGCTCAGACGGAGCGATATTGTTAAGTGAAAAAGTAGAGAGAAAGACTGGTCTATTAAAAAGCTTCGCCGCACTGATTCCTGACTATCGAAACCCCTTTTTTATCGAATACACTTATGAAGAAATGCTTCGCCAACGGGTGTTTTTAATGATGCAGGGCTATCAGGATTGCAATGACGAACAAAAACTCCGAGAGGATCCGGTGATCCGTAAAGTACTAGATAGCGGATTATGTTCCCAGCCTACTTTAAGTCGATTTGAAAACAAGGCCGATCGGAGTCTGATCTACCAGATGAGTCAATGGTTTGTAGACCGTTATGTAGAGGAGTTGAAAGAGAAGACTGGTCAAATCATCATTGATGTAGATGGTACCGATGACCCTACTCATGGATCCCAACAACTCAGTTTGTATAATGGCTATTACGGACAGACTATGTACCATGAGTTGTTCTTTAAGGACGGGAACACCGGTCAGGTCATTTTACCAGTACTACGTCCGGGCAATTGTCACTCCAACAAATGGTTTGTGGCCTTATTGAAAAGGATTGTCATTAAAATCAGAAAAAAACTGCCCTCAGTAAAGATCCTTATTCGAGCGGATAGTGGCTTTTCAGGAGCATCTTTTTATCGGATAGCTAAGCAGTTTGACCTTCAATTTTGTTTAGGTATTAGTAGTAATGAAGTTTTAAAGACTTTTACCAAACAGACTATCATTGAAGTAAAAAAGGAATATGCTTCAAAAATCATCAAACATCAAGAGTTTGTTGGCCCGTTTACTTACCAGGCCAAAAGCTGGGATCGTTCTGAAAAGCTGTACGCCAAAGTGGAGTCTACCGGAAAAGGAATGAATGTCCGTTACTTTGTGAGCAACTTTGAAGCGATGACCGCTCAACAGATTTACTTTGATTTTTATGTCAAGCGAGGTGATGCCAGTGAAAATCGAATAAAGGAACTCAAAAACATGACTTATTCCGACCGGCTTTCCTGTCATCGCTACTGGGCCAATTTCATGCGTTTAATCATCGCTACCCTCTGTTATGAAATGTTCCGGCAGATTAAATTATTAATTGCCAAAACAAAACACCACTTTGCTAAACGATGGCAAGTGGACAATATCCGGCTTTACCTGATGAAGGTTGGGGCGTGCCTGAAAGAAAGGAAAAGATCATTGACAATACAATTCTCAAGAGCCTTTAGATATCAATACCTGCTGGGCGATTTGCTTACGGTGAACTGACCGATCAGTTAAACAGTTTGGTTTAATCAAAAAAATGTTCTTCCATAAGAACACAATAGAGCTTTGACTGAAAATTGAAAAATTCTAACAAAAAAAACGCTCTAATGTCCTTTGAAATCCAGAAACCTGGTTGATCTTCAAATTAATACATACACTCCAATCAAAAATAGTTAGCAACCCATTATTAATCCCAAAATTGGTGGCCTATGAATAATGCGGGTTAAGCGTACTATATGCACGTTAGCGGCGTATCAATTGCTCGTACAAGGCGTACCATATGCACGTAAATACTGAAATACTCGTATCAATTGCTTGTGGAAAACTCAAAATTAGTACTATATGCACGTGGTTTTTTGAAGTGTCATACCAAATGCTCGTAAAAGAGTGTTGATTAGTACCAATTGCTCGTGGTGATTCTCTCTAAATCGTACTAAATGCACGTGATATTGATAGTTCATAGCACGTACTAAATGCTCGTGGAAAAGTTTTTTTTATACACCATTGTATATCGCTGGCAATTTTTGCTAACTTTCCAAAACTCTTCAATTACAAATGACTGATAAAGAAGATCAATTCGCGCTGTTTAAAGGGGGTGAGACAACATCAGTAGCCAGGAAACAACTGCACGCTCACGTTAATATTAAGCTTGATCCCTACAATTACACTGACATACTTTATCAACATTCGGTACTCTGTCAGACCTCTTTACCTTATCGAGACCAAAAGGATAAAAATGTATGGCAGCGAAGGCAGGGCAATGCCCAGCTGATTATTCAGACCCACAAGGTTCCTTCGCTTATGGACGACGGAACCTTGATAGATTACGGTTTGCCGTTTGGTCCTAAAGCTCGTTTGATTTTGTTTAAGATCAATTCTGTGGCAATGAAAATGAAGCAAAATGGTGTGGCAATAGTTGAAACTCGGCTAATTACCTTATGCCATCTTATTTGAACCATCTGACGGATACCAATATTGGTAATTCCGAAACTTTGATCTAGCCTTTGTAAATTTATTGCATGCGGACTTTAGGTCAATTTTTATGTTGCCTTATTGCTCTTTTGATATCTCATGAGGTCATTGGGCAGTCTGTAGAGGTGACTGGGAAGGTAGTTGACGCTCAATCCAACGAATTAATCCCTTTTGTTAGCATAGGTGTTATAAAAGCAGGATATGGTACATCAAGCAATGAAAATGGAGAATTCGAACTAAAAGCCGATTCCTTGCCTTTAGAGTTGATATTTTCTCACTTGAATTATGAGAAACGAGGCATCGTGTTGTATAATGAGTCGGAGATCCTGGTAAAACTTGAACCTGTTTCTAAGGTACTCGATGTCATCACAATAAGAGGAAAGAGGATAAAAGGATATATTCAAAAACTGGTGTCTAAAGTCTATAACAAGGCACTTAAATCTAAGGATATAAAATATGGGAAGGCCTTTTATCGGCAAAAATCTAAAAATGACTCCCTCTATTCTGAGCTGTATGAAATATTTTATGATGCTAAGTTTTCTCGTCAAGGATTGCTGGAATGGGAAGTTCAGGAAGGGCGTTATGCTATCAATCTGCATAAAGTAAGTAGAAATCAATTGGTGAATAGGAATTTCACGCTGCTTTCCAGACTATTAACCACTGTGTTGCCCCCGACAGACGATGTTATTATGCCAATTCATCCGGAACTGACAGAGAGATATAGTTATGAGATTAAGGAGGTCAGAAAATTGGATAATCGAGAAGTGGCAATTTTGGAGTTCATTCCACTTAGGTACCTGGAAGCACCCGCTTTTGAAGGGGAAGTATACGTCGATATTAATAGTTATGATGTATTGAAGGTTAAAGGTAAGATTGTAGATGACCGTCTCAAGTTTGTGAAACTAACCAAGGGGTTTTGGAAAAATTATCAACTTGATTACGAAATAGCATTCAAAGACGAGGACTCTAACCTTCTTTTAGATTACATCCGTGTTGATCAATCCTTTGATTATTATGTTGAAAATGAGTTTCAATTTCCCGTGAAAACTAATTCGTGGCTCACGTTCTACGAGTATTATAAACCTAAAAAGAATAAAAGATTAGGCGGAAGATTGCGTTTCAGATGGAGTAATGCTGCAATACTGGACCAGATGGGCTACAGTAAGGAGTTCTGGGAGGAAAACCCCATTGTCAAAAGAACGCCGATTGAAGAGGAGGTAATAGCAGCCTTCGAATCGCAAAGAGCTTTCGGTACTATTTACCTGAATAATCAAAAGCAGATTGTACTGGAAAAAAAGGATCTTTTAGAAGATCCTTTTATCAATGAGTTAAGATTTAATTTTACAAAAACTTCAAAGAAGCAGGAGAAGGCCTATTTACATTTGGATAAACCATTTTATACTTCTGGGGAAGATATTTGGTATAGCGCTTATTTGGTAGATGGCTCCAGTCATAAAAGCGAGGCAGAGAGCACAGTTTTATACGTTGAATTGATTGACCCTGATCTGAATGTGATCAATCATCAGGCATTAAAACTTGCCAATGGACACGCAAAGGGAGACATTCATTTACCTGAGGAGTTGACCACCGGAAAGTATCGCCTAAGAGCCTATACAAATTGGATGTTGAATTTTGATCCCAGTTATTTTTTTGACAAAGAAATAGCCATTTATAATGCAAATGATATGCCTGATGGTGAAATAAGAAGCGAACAACATCTCAGCTTAAGGTTTTTTCCAGAGGGAGGAGATCTGGTAGCTGGAATGGTTAATAGGGTAGCTTTTAAAGTTGTTGATCAAACAGGTAAAGGCATTTCCGTTAAAGGTGAGATTTTTAATAGTGTGGATAAATCTGTAACCAATTTTGAAAGTAAGTATTTGGGTATGGGTAGCTTTTACATACTTCCTCGCTGGGGAGAAGGTTATTATGCGAAAGTAAAGTATCAGGGCTTGGAGAAGACCTTCCCATTGCCTGAAATGGATAGCAGTGGTTTTGTGCTTAAAGTCAATAATCAGATGCCTAACACTATCATAGTTACTGTACAGGCAAGTCCGGAACATAACGAGCGAAATTTTTACTTGATAGGTCAAAATAGGGGAAGGGTTTATCATGAATCGAAGGAGGTTATCACTAAAAAAGGGATTCTGTTAGAAATTCCAAAGTCCAAACTTCCAGATGGTATTTTTCAAATCACTCTTTTTGATGAAGGCGGGAAGCCGCGTTCTGAAAGATTAGTATTTATTGATCATAGACAGGAGCCTGAAGTGGAAGTTTTCTCTGACAAGGAGACTTATGAGTCACGCGACGCCATTAATCTGAACATTAAAATTACCGATTTGGATGGTGTTCCGGTAAGTGGGAAATTTTCACTTGCAATTACCGATGCTGATCAAGCAACAAAAAGAGGAAGAGAGAATAATATTAACTCCTACCTGCTGTTAAGTTCTGATCTTAAAGGTGCGGTAGAACAACCGGGTTCTTATTTTATTAATCGCGACAAAAGGACATCCCTGAATTTGGACTTGCTAATGTTAACACATGGTTGGCGGAGATTTGCCTGGAGTAGTGTACTTGAGAATAAAGCACCTATAATTAGAATTCCGCCTGAAAAAGATGGACTTACAGTAATTGGAGTTGCGATAGATCCTTCTGATAAAACACCTCTCGCTGAAACGGACCTTTATGCATTATTTCTATCAAGCTCTAAGTCTCTATCCGCATCAGTCGAAACTGATGAGATAGGGAAATTCCAGATTGGAGGGCTTAATTATCTTGATTCTGCAACAATATTTTTTAGCAGACCAAATAAGAGAAATAAGAAAATATCAAATTTAGCAGTACTTGTTATCGACCGCCAACCCGTGTCAGTTACCAGTAATCCAACCAGACGAACATTCACGGACCTCACGGTTAATCAAAATATAGTTGCTTACCTGGAAAATGACCGTAAAAGAAAATCTATTGACTTAGCTTTTAATTCGAAAGTTCGTGTTTTAAAAGAGATTACAATCAGTGATAGCCGACTTTCTAACAGCAGTATTCATGGTGCCCCTGATGCGGTAATCAAATCAGGAGAAAATAGTTATGCCAATATTTTTCAAATGATTGCAGGTCAGGTACCGGGCGTGAGAGTACTTGGTAAGAGGGCTAATGCTGATATCAGGATAAGAAATAGTTTGGGATCACCTCTCGTACTTTTAGATGGCACTCAATTTATTTTACCCAACAGAAACGCCGGAGGAGGACAAGGTTTGGAAACTTTGTTATCCATTCCCCCGGAGGTTGTTGATAGAATTGAAGTTTTGAAAGGGAGTTCAGCTTCCATTTATGGTGTTAATGGTAATAACGGTGTTATTGCAATCTTTACAAAGAAGGGTACAACTGGTATTGACGGTATTAATCATAAAATCAATAATAAAACTGTCAGTGTTAATGTGAGAGGTTTTTATCCTGCTCGCGAGTTTTATTCACCAGAATATGAGTATGTAGAGCCAGAACATGAAAAACCGGATAAAAGAGTTACCTTATATTGGGATTCTCAAATTGTTACGGACGATAATGGAGAGGCTACCATTTGTTTTTATAACACTGAAGAGACTGATAATATTCAAATTGACCTTCAGGGAATCACTGATTTTGGGCAACCTATTAATAGACTAATTTCTATGGGGGCCGAAATAGAAAAGCCATAAGAGACTATTTTCCGGTGACAGTATCATTAACCCGCATTATTCATAGGCCGCCAATTTTGGGATTAATAATGGGTTGCTAACTATTTTTGATTGGAGTGTATGTATTAATTTGAAGATCAACCAGGTTTCTGGATTTCAAAGGACATTAGAGCGTTTTTTTGTTAGAATTTTTCAATTTTCAGTCAAAGCTCTATTGTGTTCTTATGGAAGAACATTTTTTTGATTAAACCAAACTGTTTAACTGATCGGTCAGTTCACCGTAAGCAAATCGCCCAGCAGGTATTGATATCTAAAGGCTCTTGAGAATTGTATTGTCAATGATCTTTTCCTTTCTTTCAGGCACGCCCCAACCTTCATCAGGTAAAGCCGGATATTGTCCACTTGCCATCGTTTAGCAAAGTGGTGTTTTGTTTTGGCAATTAATAATTTAATCTGCCGGAACATTTCATAACAGAGGGTAGCGATGATTAAACGCATGAAATTGGCCCAGTAGCGATGACAGGAAAGCCGGTCGGAATAAGTCATGTTTTTGAGTTCCTTTATTCGATTTTCACTGGCATCACCTCGCTTGACATAAAAATCAAAGTAAATCTGTTGAGCGGTCATCGCTTCAAAGTTGCTCACAAAGTAACGGACATTCATTCCTTTTCCGGTAGACTCCACTTTGGCGTACAGCTTTTCAGAACGATCCCAGCTTTTGGCCTGGTAAGTCTTTAAAACTTCATTACTACTAATACCTAAACGGGCCAACAAACTCTTGATGTTTGATGATTTTTGAAGCATATTCCTTTTTTACTTCAATTGCCCATAGTACTGGTAAAATGACCTGACCGGTGTTCCCGTCCTTAAAGAACAACTCATGGTACATAGTCTGTCCATAATAGCCATTATACAAACTGAGTTGTTGGGATCCATGAGTAGGGTCATCGGTACCATCTACATCAATAATGATTTGACCAGTCTTCTCTTTCAACTCCTCTACATAACGGTCTACAAACCATTGACTCATCTGGTAGATCAGACTCCGATCGGCCTTGTTTTCAAATCGACTTAAAGTAGGCTGGGAACATAATCCGCTATCTAGTACTTTACGGATCACCGGATCCTCTCGGAGTTTTTGTTCGTCATTGCAATCCTGATAGCCCTGCATCATTAAAAACACCCGTTGGCTTTCTTCATAAGTGTATTCGATAAAAAAGGGGTTTCGATAGTCAGGAATAGTGCGGCGAAGCTTTTTAATAGATCTTTCTCTCTACTTTTTCACTTAACAATATCGCTCCTCTGAGCTAATCACTGATGCTGAAAAATCACTTGTTTTCCTCGATAAAATACGGTATCGGCATCTTATTTTGTTGTCTAACTAAGAATCCTGTTTTTTATTGTCTACTATGAATTTTTCGGGTTAAAGAACAACTCATGGTACATAGTCTGTCCATAATAGCCATTTGAAGTAGGCATTTAATGGACAAGGCTCAAACTTCTGTCCAACAGATTAGCGGTTAAACCTATAACAATATTGGTCAATGTATGCCTGAAAAAATGATGGATACCTCCCAGGCCTTGAACAAGCCTGTGTAAGTCTGGGAAGTTCTTACCCTTCTTTCCACTGTCTCCAGGAGGCTGTATAAAGGGCATGTATCCCCTCCACTTATCTGATATTAGCCCGGGATATATGATCTTCGAAAAAAGGCTTTTGCCTGGTACCTGCATTGTCATTATCCTGGCAACATTCGGCTACAACAACACCTCTACCGTTTCATCGACTTTTCAATAAGGCCACAAACCATTTGTTGGCTCAGTTCAGTAGAAGCAATTCCTTTTTTATTTGAGTGACAATATGCCCGTGGGAGTAGCCTGACGTAGTGCACTGGTAAAATGACCTTCGGCCAGGTACCGGTGTTCTCCGTCCTTAAAGAACAACTCATGGTACATAGTCTTCAAGCTCCATTATTTATTATATGCCTAGCCATTATACAAACTGAGTTGTTGGGATCCATGAGTAGGGTCATCGGTACCATCTACATCAATGATGATTTGACCAGTCTTCTCTTTCAACTCCTCTACATAACGGTCTACAAACCATTGACTCATCTGGTAGATCAGACTCCGATCGGCCTTGTTTTCAAATCGACTTAAAGTAGGCTGGGAACATAATCCGCTATCTAGTACTTTACGGATCACCGGATCCTCTCGGAGTTTTTGTTCGTCATTGCAATCCTGATAGCCCTGCATCATTAAAAACACCCGTTGGCGAAGCATTTCTTCATAAGTGTATTCGATAAAAAAGGGGTTTCGATAGTCAGGAATCAGTGCGGCGAAGCTTTTTAATAGACCAGTCTTTCTCTCTACTTTTTCACTTAACAATATCGCTCCGTCTGAGCTAATCGCTGATGCTGAAAAATCAAATTTAAAAGCTTGTTTTCCTCGATAAAATACGGTATCTTTTTCCTTATATTCAGGCATAAATTAATTGCTTATTTTGTTGTCTAACTATCTCAATATAAGCAATTTATGCCTGTTTTTTATTGTCTACTATGAATTTTTCGGGTTAAGCTATTAGATAAACCATTAAGGTCTTCGATTTTTTCCTCTCTCGTCTTGGCCCTGGACCGTCACTTCCTATGCGTTTGTTATATAATTGGCAATTATGTTAAATAGGCATTAAGTAGATCCTTTTTTTGAGAATGAAAACCGTGCATTTCAGTATAGAAGTCGATGGAGTAATCGTAGTCTTTAACGACCAGTGAGACAAGTGCCAGATATTGTTCCCATTGTTCTTAATCAATATTTAGTGCAGCAGATTGACCACTAAGCAGTTTTCAGCCATCAGATCTTTTAATCAACGTTCCTTACTCTCAATTATCCGCCCAGCAGGTATTGCATCGGATTTTCCATTCCTGTGGTGTCGATTATTATACCCTTGAACAATTCCCAAATATCGTAGCAAGTTTGATTGGATCAATGGTTGAATCGATCTGCGGACAGGTGTCCCACTTTTCAAGGTAAATGGTTTGATTGAATCATATTCCTTTTTTACTTCAATGATAGTCTGTTTGGTAAAAGTCTTTAAAACTTCATTACTACTAATACCTAAACAAAATTGAAGGTCAAACTGCTTAGCTATCCGGGCGGAGTTTCTTTAGGGGCAGATTTTAATAACAATCCTTTTCAATAAGGCCACAAACCATTTTTGGAACAATTGAAGTCATACCTGACCGGTGTAAGAACAACTCATGGTTGATAATAGCCATTATACAAACTGATTGTTGGGATCCATGAGTAGTGGGATGATTTGACCAGTCTTCTCTTTCAAAATAACGGTCTACAAACCATTGACTCATCTGGTAGATCAGACTCCGATCGGCCTTGTTTTCAAATCGACTTAAAGTAGGCTGGGAA
The DNA here is from genome assembly GCA_963664285.2 of Cyclobacteriaceae bacterium. Lineage (GTDB taxonomy): Bacteria > Bacteroidota > Bacteroidia > Cytophagales > Cyclobacteriaceae > JAJCYL01. The sequence continues at coordinate 17,806 of CAXXNX010000061.1, read as the reverse complement.
CATAATCCGCTATCTAGTACTTTACGGATCACCGGATCCTCTCGGAGTTTTTGTTCGTCATTGCAATCCTGATAGCCCTGCATCATTAAAAACACCCGTTGGCGAAGCATTTCTTCATAAGTGTATTCGATAAAAAAGGGGTTTCGATAGTCAGGAATCAGTGCGGCGAAGCTTTTTAATAGACCAGTCTTTCTCTCTACTTTTTCACTTAACAATATCGCTCCGTCTGAGCTAATCGCTGATGCTGAAAAATCAAATTTAAAAGCTGATAAAATACCTTTTTCCTTATATTCAGGCATAAATTAATTGCTTATTTTGTTGTCTAACTATCTCAATATAAGCAATTTATGCCTATTGTCTAATGAATTTTTCGGGTTAAGCAGTTTTCAGCCATCAGATCTTTTAATCAACGTTCCACTTCAATTATCCGCATCGGATTTTCCATTCCTGTGGTAATTATACCCTTAACAATTCCCAAATATGTAGCAATTTGATTGGATAATGGGAAGATCTGCAAGGTGTCCCACTCAAGGTAAATGGATTGAACGGACCGGGCGGAGTGAGAATGGTTTTAATTGAATCATAATTAAGTGTTGAGTGATATCCGGGTGGGAGAAGTCTGATTGATCGAGGTAATCACACCTGTTGCCAGCAGGCTGATCATTTAAAGTAGTGAGGCTGAAAAATACGGTCTACAAACTCCATGAGATTGTCACGTCGCTAATGCCAGGACAAAAGCTCCTCACAATGACGAAGTGGTGGAGCGAAGGAAGAACAAGTGCCCGCCAGAATGACCCGCCAGAATGATTCTGTCGGGCTGGCTTCCTGTTGGGCAGGTTTTAGCAGGCGAATCATAAGGTCTGAGATTTCAATATTCAGGATCAATCCGGACATTAGGTCGAATACATTAAAGTTAACAATCACAGAGCCTGGGAAATCTCTTATTTTGTGTGAGAGTAGAAGAAAAACTCTTTGGCTGGTTTTAAAAAAAATTATTGAAGTAGGCATTTAATAAATACAAATCATTTTATAAGGACAAGGCTTATGATTCACCATTCTGTCCAACAGATTATCAAATATTCCACCTTTCATCTGACTGCGGTTAAACCTATAACAATATTGGTCAATGTATGCCTGAAGGTTATCTACGGAATGATGGATACCTCTAAGCCAGGCCTTGAACATCATAATTGTCCTGTGTAAGTCTGGGAAGTTCTTACCCTTCTTTCCACTGTCGGTTTGAACCAGGAGGCTGTATTTATTTTTTAAGGGCATGTATCCCCTCCACTTATCGGTTTTGATATTAGCCCGACAGGATATATGATCTTCGAAAAACACCTTCTTCCTGTTCTCCTACTACCGTTTCATCGACTTCTAGGCTTTAGCTGCCTGGTACCTGCATTGTCAATTATCCTGGCATACATTCGGCTAACTCCTCTGCCTTTCTTCTCAATTGCAACTAAAACCTGCCTTTTTCGGTTATTCTGACGCCCTACAACGGAGCGATATTGTTAAGTGAAAAAGTAGAGAGAAAGACCTTCTTCCTGTTCTCCTACTACCGTTTCGCCAACGGGTGTTTTTATCGACTTCTACTTTGCCCATTAGCGGGTATTTGCCACTGCTGGCCATTGCTTTCATAACCTTGTGTTGGAACAGCCAGCAGGTTTTTTGGCGCAACCTCCAACAAATGGTTTGTGGCCTTATTGAAAAGGATTGTCATTAAAATCAGAAAAAAACTGCTCAGTTCAGTAGAAGCAATTCCTTTTTTATTTGTACTCATGTAGTAAACAATATAAAAAGCCTTTAAAAGTGGGAATTTAACCTTGTGGAACAGATTTACTTTGATTTTTATGTCAAGCGAGGTGATGCCAGTGAAAATCGAATAAAGGAACTCAAAAACATGACTTATTCCGACCGGCTTTCCTGTCATCGCTACTGGGCCAATTTCATGCGTTTAATCATCGCTACCCTCTGTTATGAAATGTTCCGGCAGATTAAATTATTAATTGCCAAAACAAAACACCACTTTGCTAAACGATGGCAAGTGGACAATATCCGGCTTTACCTGATGAAGGTTGGGGCGTGCCTGAAAGAAAGGAAAAGATCATTGACAATACAATTCTCAAGAGCCTTTAGATATCAATAGTGCATTGCCGTGTATGCTGCAGCTTCCCACCGCAATACCGGTCATGGCCACACCTCTCACATTTAAACCCTTTGGGCCATTTCAATTCGGCCAGGTATTCTTGGCAACTGTCGTTATCGGGGAATTTCTCCTGAAACTCGAAAAGTGTTAGACTTTCATACTTTTTCTCCATATCTTGAAATTTAACTTTTACTCTTAATTGATATTAATATACTGAATATCAGTGACTTAACAAAGTATTTCAAGCTGTTTTTAGAGTCAAAATCATTATTTATTATATGCCTACTTCAAAAAAATTATTTGGCGCTCAGGAACAGGGGTGTACGGCAGAGCGCAAAGATTGTGGCGCCCGCCTGAATGACGCAGTCGGGCAGCTTTATTAGGAGGGAGGAGAAGAGGGGATGAAGAAAGTGTGCGGCATTTATAATCATTCTAACCCATTTCATATTCTTTGATTAATATATCAAATGATAAACCCAACTTTGGTCCAATTGCCCTAATCATCGGAAGGGTTAAAGGTCTTCTTTTATTCAAAATATTCGAAATTGTTCCGCGACTTTTTGTTCCGATAAAATCCATTAAATCTTTCTGGTGTAAATCCATTTCAGCCATTCTAATCTTTATAGCCTCTATTGGATCTGGAGCCTCTATTGGATAGTGATCCGATTCATATTTGTCGATTAGTGTAACCAACACTTCAGCGAGATCATTTTCAGGTGTTCCCTTTGGAGCATCAAATATATTTTCAAGGTTCTCAAGAGCTTGCTCGTAATCAATTTCTGTCCTGATTGGCTTAATATTCATAGTTATATAGTTAAAGCGTCTATTTTATCATATTCTGAATGAGTGCCTACAAAACGTATCCAACCCCATTGCATTTTATAGTTGAATTTTACAATCAATCGATATTTGTTTCCACATATATTGAACACTACTCTGCCATCACCAAGTATACTCGCATTTCTATACTGAATCTTCACTTCATTGCTATTTTTCCACTTAGCTTTCATAGCTACTTTGTACCATGTCTTTAATGTCTCATCGCTATCAGGGTATCTCTCCGAAAACTTCCGTAATATCTTTTTAGAAATAATGTTTTTCATTTACTTCAACGCTAAAGTAGCAGATAATGTTTTCAATATGAAAACATTTGAAAAATGCTGAATCAAAAGAAAGTGATATGCTGAGAAGTGAATTATTGGAAGAATTTTCTGAAGAGATCATAGATCTTTACCTTGTTTTATAATTTTGCTAACGTCAAGTGTATGGCTCATCAATTCGCAATACGCCGTATCGCGTCATTTACTTTATTTCGCTCATCAGTGCCAGAAGATTCATGTCAGGGTCACGAAAAAAAGCCATCCAAAGTTCGTGATCAGGCATCTTAGCAACAAGATGCGGTTTGGCTTCAAAAATGAGCCCTCTAGCAGATAAAGTTTCATAGGTTTCCTGTAATTCCCTGACTTTATAGTAAATAACCGAACCATTTCCTGCATTCTCCTTGGCTGGGGCATCAAGCATGAGCCGAACCCCAGCGCAATCAAAAAAGCCCAAACCAGGTGGCGCCTGGAATAGGAATTGCATCCCAAGAACATCACGGTAAAAGGCGATAGAACGCTCAATGTCACTTACAGGAACCGCAATCTGCCCGATTTGATCGAGCCCGAAGTTAGACAATGTTGATTTGTTCATAATATTATCTCTTTTGATACGTATTAATCGCGTTATGCCGTACAACGAACCTGTGTAATACTTGCACTGGTCCTTTGTAAAAGAGCTAAAGTATTGAATTTAACAGTTTGATGTCAGCGTTAAGTAAGTGCATTCAGTTTTACATGGAGCTAAAACCAAGCACATCATGCCGGAAAAATTCTGGCCTAAATTTTGAAGAGGGCTTAATTAGGGCTTCCTCAGATTGGATAAAAACGACCTTGATTGCTCATATTAAGCGATTCACGTGTAAATATATTTTTATATATGCAAGGTTATTTGTATATTTGACGTATAGCATTGCATATGATCGATTACACATCGCAGTACCAAACCAAAATAGAAGAATTTTCCTCCATTAACTCCATCAAACTCAACCCAAACAACAGATGGATAGCACTTGCAAACTTGTTGCCATAGGATGAGTTGGTAAATATCTACAAAAGGAAATTCAGCGTCAACATGGGGGCAAAGAGCGTCAACCCAAGGCACATCATAGGGGCATTTATTATAAAACATAAACTGGGGTTGTCCGATGAAGAGACCTTGCTGACCATCAGCGAAAACCCATACATGCAGTTCTTTCTTGGTTTGGACCATTACACACCTGGTTTGGTGTTTTCGCCTACGCTTTTTGTGGAGATGCGAAAAAAACTAGGGGATGATACTTTCGATGCATTCTCGAAAATCATCATGATGGTGTCCCTTCCTGACCGGAAACCAAACCAAAAGGGTGCGGTATCTAAAAGGCCAAAAGGTAAATTAAAGATAGATGCCACTGTGGCAGATCAATACATCACCTACCCAAATGATCTTGGTTTGGTCAATGAAGCCCGTATCAAGACCGAAAAGATGGTTGACCGGTTGTTTGACCTGCTCAGGGACAAGATGGAGGTCAAACCCAGGACTTACCGCAGGATGGCCCATAAGCGTTATTTGCAGGAAGCCAAAAAGAAGAAAAAATCAGTTGTATCGATCCGCAAGGCCATCCGTGTGTTGCTCAACTGTGTAAAAAGGAACCTGGCCATATCGATCAAATGCTGGACCTGTTGGAAGGGCCGTTTCCTTTTCCCCACAAAACCCAGCAGGAACTGATGGTGGTCCATACTCTTTATAAGCAGCAACAAGGCATGTATGAGCAAGAAAGCCCACACCAATGTAAAGATCGGATAGTGAGCATCTCACAACCCCATGTACGCCCGATAGTGAGGGGCAAGCAGGGCAAGAGTGTAGAGTTTGGTGCCAAGTTGGGCCTTTCACTCATGGATGGGTTCATGACCAAGGATAACCTAAGCTGGAATGCCTATAATGAAAGTGAGGACCTGATCAATCAGGCAGAGGCCTACAAGGCTTTGTTTGGTTATTACCCTGAACTTATACAGGCCGATAAAATCTATGCTACCAATAAGAATCGCAATTGGTGTAAAGAAAACAGCATAAGGATGACAGCTGCCACAAAAGGAAAACCTGTGAAGAAATCAGCATACCAGAAGACTAAATCAAAAAAGGAATATGCTGAGAGGAATGCCATTGAGGGAAGAATAGGCAATGCCAAACAAGCTTACTCGCTCAATGAAATCAAAGCCAAGCTTAAATCAACTTCACAAACTTGGATTGCTGCAGCCCTATTCGTGCTCAATCTATCTAGGGCTGCTAATTTGATGGGTACTACTTTTTGAGGAAGCCCTAATTAAACGTTTCACTGGAGATGATTGTTCTTTCCTCTTAAACTCCGGTAAAAGACTATCTCCTGAGCATCTGCCTGATTGATACAATATGATAAAAGATTGCACATGGAAGCAATACAGCAAGTAGCAATATATAGGGCATATTTCCGAATTGTTTGAAACTTTCATCTACCGGACCTGAGAAGTAGAAGCTCGATATAAATGAATAGACGGTTAAACTAAGAATTGATAATGCTATAAAGTTCCAAATAAGTACCACACGAGCTGAAATAATCTCTTTGGAGTAAAGTAGACCGACAGTTGGGGCAGTGATACCAACCAATATGTCGAAGTTAATTCCTTCAAATGTCACTGCCTGAGGTAAGACCTTATTAACCCGAAAAATTCATAGTAGACAATAAAAAACAGGCATAAATTGCTTATATTGAGATAGTTAGACAACAAAATAAGCAATTAATTTATGCCTGAATATAAGGAAAAAGATACCGTATTTTATCGAGGAAAACAAGCTTTTAAATTTGATTTTTCAGCATCAGCGATTAGCTCAGACGGAGCGATATTGTTAAGTGAAAAAGTAGAGAGAAAGACTGGTCTATTAAAAAGCTTCGCCGCACTGATTCCTGACTATCGAAACCCCTTTTTTATCGAATACACTTATGAAGAAATGCTTCGCCAACGGGTGTTTTTAATGATGCAGGGCTATCAGGATTGCAATGACGAACAAAAACTCCGAGAGGATCCGGTGATCCGTAAAGTACTAGATAGCGGATTATGTTCCCAGCCTACTTTAAGTCGATTTGAAAACAAGGCCGATCGGAGTCTGATCTACCAGATGAGTCAATGGTTTGTAGACCGTTATGTAGAGGAGTTGAAAGAGAAGACTGGTCAAATCATCATTGATGTAGATGGTACCGATGACCCTACTCATGGATCCCAACAACTCAGTTTGTATAATGGCTATTATGGACAGACTATGTACCATGAGTTGTTCTTTAAGGACGGGAACACCGGTCAGGTCATTTTACCAGTACTACGTCCGGGCAATTGTCACTCCAACAAATGGTTTGTGGCCTTATTGAAAAGGATTGTCATTAAAATCAGAAAAAAACTGCCCTCAGTAAAGATCCTTATTCGAGCGGATAGTGGCTTTTCAGGAGCATCTTTTTATCGGATAGCTAAGCAGTTTGACCTTCAATTTTGTTTAGGTATTAGTAGTAATGAAGTTTTAAAGACTTTTACCAAACAGACTATCATTGAAGTAAAAAAGGAATATGCTTCAAAAATCATCAAACATCAAGAGTTTGTTGGCCCGTTTACTTACCAGGCCAAAAGCTGGGATCGTTCTGAAAAGCTGTACGCCAAAGTGGAGTCTACCGGAAAAGGAATGAATGTCCGTTACTTTGTGAGCAACTTTGAAGCGATGACCGCTCAACAGATTTACTTTGATTTTTATGTCAAGCGAGGTGATGCCAGTGAAAATCGAATAAAGGAACTCAAAAACATGACTTATTCCGACCGGCTTTCCTGTCATCGCTACTGGGCCAATTTCATGCGTTTAATCATCGCTACCCTCTGTTATGAAATATTCCGGCAGATTAAATTATTAATTGCCAAAACAAAACACCACTTTGCTAAACGATGGCAAGTGGACAATATCCGGCTTTACCTGATGAAGGTTGGGGCGTGCCTGAAAGAAAGGAAAAGATCATTGACAATACAATTCTCAAGAGCCTTTAGATATCAATACCTGCTGGGCGATTTGCTTACGGTGAACTGACCGATCAGTTAAACAGTTTGGTTTAATCAAAAAAATGTTCTTCCATAAGAACACAATAGAGCTTTGACTGAAAATTGAAAAATTCTAACAAAAAAACGCTCTAATGTCCTTTGAAATCCAGAAACCTGGTTGATCTTCAAATTAATACATACACTCCAATCAAAAATAGTTAGCAACCCATTATTAATCCCAAAATTGGTGGCCTATGAATAATGCGGGTTAAGAAAAGCTCCATAAATCAACAGTTCGACAAAAATGCGAAAGGATTGAATATAAATAGCAAAAGATGGGGCTACGTTCGGAATGATCTTCTTCCCAAAGAACTCGGTCCAATTAAATAGAATGATACTGATCATAACTGGTGCAACAATTAATAAAGGCAGACGTGGAGGCAATTCGAAGTTAAGAAGTACATCAAAAGCAGAGATAAGGGAGATGTAAATAATCCACACTACGAACCAAATCAGGTAAGTGTTAGCTGCTCTGTCTGTATAAATCTGATCTACAGAAGCAGCTTTTTTAAGCATAAACAATATACTGAGGAACATAAATCCTGAGAGTATGTAAAATCCCGCCTGTACCATATCTTTATTTTTGGACTAAGGTAAGGGGAGATTTAATCCAAAAACTATCCGGGATTGCTAATTTTCGATCGATAACTACCCGGAGAGGTCTCGTGGTACTTGTTAAAAAATTTAATGAAGGAATTAGACACTCTTTTTACCCACTCCAGGTTTGGGAACTCAGTGACAAGCATAACTTCGAATAAAATGCAAATCTAAAAAACAAAGACGCGGTAGAGCGTCTCATTTAAACCCGGATTTGTCATTGGACTTTGCATCGAAATTCGAGCCTGCTTTGTTGTCAGGCAGGCAAGTGCCTGAATTGCAGTTAATTAGGCAGCGCAGTAAATTTCTAAATGACAATTTCTGGGTTAAAAAAGGATAAATCTAATTATTTACCAACAGGTTAATGTCCAATTGAAATTCATTACTTAAGATGGCATTTTCAATTTTCCATCCATACATCACTTTATGCACGGTTCTGTCTATTCGTAAGGATGCATCAAAGGAAACAACTCCCTCTTTGTTATTTATAGTTGCATCAAAAGTTATTTCATTAGTGATTCCGCGAATGGTGACATCAGCGGTAATTTCATATTTGTCCCCGTTATTTACAGATAACTTAATCTTTAATCTAGCCTCTGGAAATTTTTTAACTCCGAAAAAGTCATCTGATTTTAAGTGCTTTTCAAGTTTAGCCTTGTCTTTGGGATCATCTTTCAGATCTTTATTTGTAATAGACGTCATATCAATTACAATTATGCCGCCGGTGAGTTTTTCTTCTAATAATTCCAGTGAACCTGATTTGATGTCAACTGTACCCCAATGCTCATAGGATTTTCCAAGGTGATAGCCGGTCCATTTAACAGTGCTACTGCCGGTCTCAATTTTGTAGATCGATTTTTCTCCATCGCCCGAAGCACTCGTATCAAAGACCAAAGCAAATAATATTGCGATTAATGACAATTTTTTCATTGATTTTAAAATTTTGTTTGGAGTTCTAACGAGTTCGAGAATGGAATGATTTGCGAAAATGCGTAATTGTCCTTGTGAAGACCATCGGGGTCATCTTTGTTCTTGAATTATTACTACAGGGAACTTTTGGTGGATTATCGTGTTAGTTCCCTTTGCTAAAGAGAATAATTCAGTTACATAGTGAAGCTATCATCACTAAAGCCATTATTAAACTTCACATTGGTAGAGGTCTGGACCAGATCAGGCTCCTCGCTGTAGCCATTTTCACCGGGCAGCCAGATTCTTCTGGTAGTAGCGAGTTTCAGCCCATTGACTTCCTCGTATTCCAATTTCATCAGGATGGTCGGTTCATCTACCCCAAATGCTTGAAGTGAAAAGTAAAATTGATCCACCATTTTGGTTTCAGGATTGACATATAAAATAAAAGTGTCGTTTTGTTCCTTACCGGTAACAGCCGGATAGTAAGTCACCATTACTTTATCGTAAGCAGTATCTCCTACATTTTCATCTCCTATATATTCAAATTGTGCACCAGGATTATTGAGTTTGTACATCATGACAAACCAGAAATAATTAGCTTTCCGGAGAAAATGGCTGCCACCCATGCCACGACTTGCCGCGATTTTTGGAAATAGAAATACCACCATCTCCGGCAACTATCATACGATCACCGTTTGTAGGATCAATCCACATATCGTGATGGTCCCAATTGGGCTGAGTTGGGAATGATACTGGATTCAGACTTTTACCGCCATCAATGCTGGTAAAAAAACTGGCGCTTATAAAATAAATTTCGTTTTGATTGTCAGGTGAAGCCATGCCTCTCGTGTAATAAGCCTGACGACCTCCTATGTTCCGATTGTGATTGATAAGCTTCCAGGTCGACCCTTTGTCCTCAGATCTCCATAATTCACCACTCTCGGGTTTGTCACCAAGTGTTTCTACACCATCTCCGATTTCAATTAGGGCATAAACCCGGTCAGGATTAGCGGGAGTCATGGTGAGAGCAATTTTGCCTACCGGACCTTTTGGTAACTCGCTACCCTCAAGTTTTTTCCAGGTTTCACCACCATCACGGGACATGTGAATCCCACTACCGGGGCCACCACTGGTTCGGTTCCAGGTCCTAAGGGACAATTGCCACATTCCGGCAAACAGGATTCTGGGATTGGAAGGGTCCATTACCAGGTCGGAAGCACCGGTGTTTTCATCGACGAAAAGAATATGACGCCAGGTCTTGCCGCCATCTGCACTTTTGAAGATTCCCGGTCGCGTTGAGGAGCATAAGCATGACCTAATGCTGCGACATAAACGATATCAGGATTTGTGGGGTGGACAATAATTCTTCCGATACGGCCAGTATTTTTCAATCCCATATGTGTCCAGTTATCTCCGCCATCAGTCGATTTCCAGACGCCATTTCCAATGGATACATTCGATCGAATAAAGCTCTCTCCAGTACCGGCATAAATAATTTCACTGTCGGATGAAGCAATGGCTAATGCGCCAATAGCATGAACTGGTTTGTCGTCAAAGATTGGTTTCCAGTTTAAGCCACCATCCACAGTTTTCCAGATTCCGCCAGATGCCGCACCAACATAATAAACCAGGTCATTACCGGGGATACCATATGCAGCCACCAGTCGATTACCAACCGGTCCTATATGGCGAAATTTAAGTTGAGAGATTTGTTCTTTTGAAATCTGTTGTGCCTGTGTACTTGTAGTAATAGCTAAGCAAATGAGTAATAAAAGCTTGATTCTCAGTAATTTAACGAGTAGATTCATTGATGTATAGTTGTTTAGAACTCTAATATCGGCAAAAAGGAAAATAACTAAGGAAGTTAATTTTATGTGTGGTTTAGAAATTAAGCACTATTGAAACAATGATGCCAAATGACTATTATCAGGAACTCTTTTGGCTGTGAAAAGGCTGACTATGGCGTAAACTACACATGAGATAATGAAGGCGGGCATGACTTCATGAATATCCTTCAGTTCTTCGAATTCAAACCGTAATCCGAAACGCCAGACAACAGTAATGACAATACCGGTCAGCATAGAAGCAATGGCGCCCATGTCTGTTCCCCATTTCAAATACAATCCTCCAAAAATTGAAGGGAAGAAACTTGCCGCAAAGACCGCCCCACTAAATGCAGTGAGCTCTACAATTCCAGCCGGGGGATATAGAGTGAAAATTAAGACAATAAGGCAGTAAACAAACATAGACCATTTTGTCCCACTCAAAATCTGCTTTGGTTGGAGTGGTTTAAATACATGCCAGATATCGCTTATAAATGCCGTTCCGACAATTAACATGACAGAGGCGAGTGACGACATTCCGGCTGCAAATAATCCTGCGATTACCAAACCGCTAATTAGACGGTTATCAAACTTGTTTAGCATAAAACCGACTACTTGATCAGTGTTATTAATGAGATATGATGCTTCTTCTTCAGTTACCATGCCGTGAACAAGTGCACCAAGTCCCATTACGCAAACCAACGATATACCCAGGAAAACGGGCGTCCAGATCATGGCGAATCGCATGCTTTTGGCGTTGTCAATAGAATAGAATCGGATCAGACACCTAGGTTCGGCAATTTGCTTCATGCCCACAGCCAGTCCAATTCCAAGAATGTAGAAAAAGGAAACTAATACACCGAAAGTGACCAGGCCCATTTCCAATTGGTTCACCTGCAATATCAGGATGATCAACGTTCTGAATTATTTCAAAGAGTTCACCAACACCTCCAACATATATAAAAGGGAGCATCGCCATTATTATGGCTACAGCAAACATCATGATACCTTGAATAGCATCTGTCCATAAAACACTGTACATCCCACCCCATGAGGTATATAAAAAAGTTACCAATATGACTATACCCGCTCCCCATTCATAGGGAATATCCAATACAGACTGCATCACATGGGCGCTGCCTTTTGCGATGCCGACCATGTACCATGCAGTAGCAAATAGAATCACGAATGCGGAGAGTACTCTTATGGTTTTTGACAGATCACTTTTATAACGAAACTGGAAATAGTCCGGGATTGTACTAGATCCCAATACCGCAGTTTGAAATCTCATTTTTGGTCCCAGGATCAGCCATGATATGACACAAAATATAGCCCAGAAAAATCCAACCCAAGCCCATGACAAACCAAATTTAAAAGCCTGACCGGCTTGACCAATATAAGTATTGCTACTGGCAAATGTTGAAAAAAATACTAATGAGATAACCCATCCGGGAATCTCCCTTTTTGCGAGGTAATACTCATTGACTCCTCGAGATGCTTTTTGTTTAAAATATCATCCAACTCCCAGGCACAGAAATAAGTATATCAGAGTGAGGGATAGAATGGGCCAATACTGGAGAAGATAATCGCTCATTTAGAATCTTCTTTAGAGGAATTTTCATCTTCGTCTTTGAATGAAATTTTCATCCTGGAGACCAGCCATGCATTGAGCACTATGATCAAGATAATACCCCAATAGGGAAAGGCGGTTAAGAAGTCCATTTTAAGGATTCTACTAGATACGTCTGTAATTAATTAAGAGTCAAATAATCCATTGCTGCCTGAACGCCACCATTTTGATGTTTTATACCAGCCATGGTAAGGCCCATTTCAACACCTGAGAGTGTAGCACATAACATCAGATCATTGAAATCACCTAAGTGACCTATTCTGAATATCTTACCCTTCAATTTTCCCAAGCCGGTACCGAGAGACATATTAAGTTTCTCGAGGACTATCTTTCGAAGTTCATCAGCCTTACCATTATCAACTAGCAACGCAGTAGTAGAGTCTGAAAATTCCTCTGCCACAACGCACTGATTATCCAATCCCCACGCTTCAGCTGCCATTCTCGTAGCCAATGCGTGACGTTTATATCTATTAAACACATCCTCTAATCCTTCCTCCAACAACATATCAAGTGATTCATTCAGGCCAAAAAGCAGATTACTTGCCGGGGTATAAGGATAATAGCCGGTTTCACTCATTTCAACAATCCTATCCCATTTCCAGTAGGAATTCAAAGAATCAATAGCCTTTGACGTTTTCAAGGCTCTTTGGTTGACTGAATTAAATCCCAGGCCCGGGGGCAACATAAACCCTTTCTGTGAAGCGCAAATAGCTACATCTACTCCCCATTTGTCCTGGTAAAAGGGAGTAGTGCCCAGTGATGACACAACATCAACCAGCAGCAATGCCGGATGTTGTACTGAATCTATTACCTCTCTGACTACTTGAACATTTGATGTTACTCCAGTCGATGTTTCATTGTGTACAACCATTATACCTTTAATCTGCTTGTCAATATCTTCCTTCAGATAATCATCTATTTTTTCCGCTTCGACCCCTCTTTTCCAGTCACCGGGAATTACCAGAACTTCAAGCCCTATTTTTTCCGCAAGATTCTTCCATAAAATTGAAAAATGACCTGTTTCGTAAGTCAATAATTTATCGCCCGGTAGGAATAAATTTACCAGGGCAGCCTCCCAGGCACCTGTTCCAGAAGATGGATAGATCACTATCTCTCCGGATGCTTGGAAGATTTTTTTTGCTTTTTCCAAAACCCTTAAAGTTAGCGCTCCAAACTCCGGTCCCCGATGATCAATAGTCGGAAAGCTCATAGCCTTCAAAACCCTCTCCGGTGTATTGCTAGGTCCGGGTATTTGAAGAAAATGCCAGCCTCTTTGTACATCATTGTTTGTCATCATCTTCACATTTGAGCCAAGCTAGCCAAAAGAAGTGAATTGCCCGGCGAATTTGTGATGGACTAACTAGTGTCTCTAAGAAAACAGCGAGTTTTAGGTCGTATTAAAATATTGCTTAAAATGGAACAATGAAAAAATCACTCACCTTGCTGACTAATAAAGGGTGACTTTGCTTTTATTCATTGTTTTTGATAGTTTTTGATAAAAATAGCCGGGTTTAGCCTGACCAGGACGCACTTCTGCCAGTGCCTAATCCTTATTAAACAGCTAAAAGGTGATTAAGCTGCTTGTTTCTGGCAATTGGCTTGCTGCTGGGCGGCCAGACGGTCAGCCTGGAGTTTACGCCCGATCTTGTGAAGGTTGTAGGCAGTAATGGCCAACCCGATGTAGCTATTGAAAGTTTTGCGGGTACGGTTCGGGCATCGGTCCAATCCCCGGTGTTCCAGCTCATTAATGTTGGATTCGATAGCAGAATGCTTGTTTTTCAACCTTTTGAAGGCTGGCGCTGATTCGATGGCTTTTTCTTCTTTGTTTAACCTACCCTTTTTAGGCATGATCACTTCTGGGATGAAGGTTTGCAGAGTTGCTTTATCCTCTTTATCGGAAAACCCCTTGTCGGTGCTCAGGCTTTGGATGGGGTATTTCTCAGCGATACGCCGGGCAATTGATAGGGTAAGTTGGTTGTCGGTTTGTTTTTCAGCTATTTGCCAGTCTATGAGTAAATGGTATTGATCCGAAGTGATGGCCAGATTCTTACCGATCTCCACATTGGGGTGCAGTTTGCCTTTTTTGATCATTTCGGCATAAGGTTGAAAGATGGAAAAGACTTTTTCGGCATGGGGAATGGTCTCTGCTCTGATCAACCGCCTGTCGAGCAACTCGATGTGCTTTTCCAACATCTCAAGATAATAGGTCAATGCCATCAGGGCTGCGAACTCCTCGATAGAGTTTCCCTGATGTTTTTCCAACATTTGGCCCACTTTCTTGCTCAAAGCACGGGCTTTAGTCAGATAGGAAGTGGCAGCCTGCTCTACCCGCTCCTCTTTGTTTTTTCCTCCTGAGCCGGTGGTCCTGCCCACGCTGCGCATCAGCCTTTTGAGGGATCTGCGCCAATCCCCGGACTTACGCCAGCCAGTAAAATACCTTTTTGAGACCAATAAATCAGCTACATCTATACACTTTCTGGCACTGTCCCATAGCAGGTTGTAGTCGGTAGGAAAGTGGGTGTCGGTTTCTACCACGAAACTATCGGTCTTGCAACGCAAGGCAACTTCCTCCCCTCCGGTTTTTCCTTTTTTTTTTAAACACCTGGTGACCTGCTGCTACGATTACATCATTGATGCCGATGAGCAGTTCATCGTCCAGCAAGGTCACATTGTCATAAATGTTCTGGTACTTATACTGTTTGCCCACAGAGTAGTCGGTAGGTAGCACCCCCATAATGCCCCGTACCAACGTGTCGTAATTGGAGATATGGTGTACTCATCGTAAGAGATGTTCATGCACAGGCGCACCTGGGCCAATACGAAGACCTCCCACAGACTCATACCCTCACGGCCCGTCTTTTTCTTTCCCTCAATGAGTTTGGAAGAAAGTAATTCAAAAATACGCTGGTTCCATTCAGGTTGGACATAGATATATTGAAGGGCGGCTGCCAGGGCAGCTAAGTGGCTTTTAGTTTTCACCGGAGCCTCTACTTGCTCGATGGGTGTGCATCCCAGGGTAAGTTGGGGCTGGAAGGATTTCCTCATGGTTTGTATTTATATCGGTTATATGCAATATAATGATTAATCCTGATAAACCAACCGAAAAAATCGTTTCTTTTCTACACTGAATGAACAAAAAAAGGACAGGGATTTTACTCCCCGACAGACCAAAAAGCCTGCGAATCTCAAAGTGAATTCTTTGGGGTTTTGAATGGAAAACCTTCAAATGGCCAATTAACAGGCTACAACGCAACTGTTCTTGATAATATTTGTGAATTTGATAATTCTACTGAATCAGATTCGAGAATAATTCAGCGCTGATTTGATGGAAAAAATACGAATATGATGGATAATCAGCATATTAGCCTGTTTTCATACAGACACTAATTAATAAATATGGGATTAAATAAACAAGCCACCTATTACAAGTCATTTGACTACCTGGAAGCGGGTAAAAGACTATAAGCCATTCGAAATGTGTAGTGAAGTTGAAAGGGTGCCACATCATTTGATCAATTTGAATGGTGAAGAGGAAGAACGCGCCAGGCATCTGGCAGCCAATAACATCATGATCTCTCTTCACAAACATCTTGGAGTTTTTCCAAATGATATTACTCAAACTCCGGATTATTGCAAGGAAGGAAGAATGACCACTGCCTTTGAAGGACTGGCCCACTCCTGCTGGGATGCAGTCTTTGACAATCTCATGGATGGCATCGCTCAAATCCATTCCAAGAGTGGGTGGAAATGGGATGATGTACTTACTGACTTGGGACATAGACTATGCGACATTGCACATCAGGATTTTGTCATTCATTGCAAAAATGTCAAGGACATTCGCACAGCCCATCATGAAGGCAAAATGGCCTGGATTGCAGCCATGGAAGGTGCCGCTATGATTGAAAATGAGGTCGATCGCATCGATTTATTGTATGGATTTGGAGTTCGTCTGTTAGGCATAACTTACAGTGAATCAAATGCTTTAGTATCAGGACTTAAAGAACCACGTGACGGAGGACTGACAATGTTTGGAAGAAAGGCAGTAGAGCGCATGAATAAAGTAGGTATGCTCATAGATTGTAGTCATACGGGAGACCAAACAGCTCTTGATACTATAGAATGGAGTTCCAAACCTATCGTCTTAAGTCATATTGGAGCCAAAGCGCTTTGGGAATCTAATCGCTTGGCGCCGGACGAGGTAATTAAGGCATGCGCTGACAAAGACGGAGTGATTGGAATGGAGGCAGCGTCATTTGGTGAAATGTAAAATCGATGTAGAAAAATCTAAGATGTACAAATTTATTTCTGATTTTTACGAAAAATCAAATGAGAAATTGCATATGGCCCTAGCTTTGGAAAAAGCTATTGAATACCAGCCAAACAATGGTGATTATCTGTTTTCAGCTGCATATAACTATTCTGAAAGCGAACTTGAACAAATGTCACTTGTCCATTATTCGAAAAAAATTCAATTCGAACCTGATGGCAGTGATTCGGCCCTAAATAATTTAGGAGTTACTCTTAAATCCCTTGATTTGAAATATAAATCAGTTGAATATTATAGGCAAGCTGAACAACAGGGCAGTACTCTCTCCGCAAGCAACTTATTCCAGAGGGTGCACTACACACAACTAAACTAAAAAAGATCTATCAAATTGAATAAATGAATTCCAAAACCTTTAGAATAGTAGATGATCAAAGAATCGAAGGGCGGATATTTCATGCCATTCGACTCAACCATAAATACTTTTTTGTGAAAGTGAAAGTATATGCTGATGGTGTAATTGAATGTTGGGAGCACTTCGATCAAACTTCATTCTCTACCTATTTGGAATCGGGAAAAATACTGTTAGATATTCCAAATGATACAAGAATTTACGTTCATGGTCTGGGCGAAATTAATTCAAAAGAATTTTCCCGAAAAAACGAAAGAAGACTTTATAAAAGAAATCGAAGATTGTATTAAAGAGTTAAATGGTGAAAAAGGAAGAGTTAGTAAATGCTGAGATCAACTAATAAGTGCAATTGAAGGATGAAAAAGCTTTTAAGGGCTTTTTCATCCTTCAAAAGCCTGAGCAGTGCAATCTTTGGATTGCAAAATGTCAAAAAACTACACACATCTCAGTATTGATCAAAGGTATCAAATTGAAGCATTATTGAAAACAGGAGCTACTCAAAAGGAGATTGCCTGTATCGTTCATTTTCACCCGTCTACGATCTCACGTGAGCTTAAGCGAAATGTGGGTTCAAGAGGTAGGGGAGCTGGTGTCTATCGAACAGCAAATGCACAAAGGAGGACCAATCTTCGTCATCAAGAAAAGCCAAAAAGAGTGATTTTCACCAAACCCATGAAAGACTGGATAGTTAACCGGCTCCAAGAAGATAGATGGAGTCCTGAATTGATCAGCCATCAGGGAAAGAAAACGAGAGAATGTCCACTTAGCCATGAAATGGATTTACCAATGGATATGGGAATGTAAGCACACCAACCGCCAGGAGAACCAAGAATACAAAC
>CAXXNX010000060.1:0-101228 GCA_963664285.2 Cyclobacteriaceae bacterium | reverse complement strand
CGACAAACTGTCATTGTAAAGGAAGCACAGGAAATTAATGACATCAATAAGGAGGATGGTCAGAATTTATTAGAAGAATACCTCAATCAGCCATTGGAGTCTACCATTTTAGTAATTGGTTATAAGAACAAAACCTTCGACAAACGCAAGAAGATTTGGAAAACTTTGGATAAGAAAGCAGTTGTGGTTGAGTCAAAAAGATTATATGATAATCAAATATCCGATTGGACTAAGAAATACCTAACTCAACGTGGTCATTCCATAGATAACAAAGCAGCCTATATGCTTCGCGGAATCAATAGGGAGCAACCTGCAGCGCCTTACGAATGAGATCGATAAGATTCTCATCAACTTTAGAGAAAAAGTAACTATTACACCTCAATTGGTGGATAAATATGTTGGAATTAATAAAGACTATTTGAAATAGGCATATAATAAATAATGATTTTGACTCTAAAAACAGCTTGAAATACTTTGTTAAGTCACTGATATTCAGTATATTAATATCAATTGAGAGTAAAAGTTAAATTTCAAGATATGGAGAAAAAGTATGAAAGTCTAACACTTTTCGAGTTTCAGGAGAAATTCCCCGATAACGACAGTTGCCAAGAATACCTGGCCGAATTGAAATGGCCCAAAGGGTTTAAATGTGAGAGGTGTGGCCATGACCGGTATTGCGGTGGGAAGCTGCAGCATACACGGCAATGCACTAAATGCAAGTATCAGGCTACTCCCACTAGTAGCACCCTATTCCACAAGGTTAAATTCCCACTTTTAAAGGCTTTTTATATTGTTTACTACATGAGTACAAATAAAAAAGGAATTGCTTCTACTGAACTGAGCCGAAAACTGGGGTTGCGCCAAAAAACCTGCTGGCTGTTCCAACACAAGGTTATGAAAGCAATGGCCAGCAGTGGCAAATACCCGCTAATGGGCAAAGTAGAAGTCGATGAAACGGTAGTAGGAGAACAGGAAGAAGGTGTTGTAGGGCGTCAGAATAACCGAAAAAGGCAGGTTTTAGTTGCAATTGAGAAGAAAGGCAGAGGAGTTAGCCGAATGTATGCCAGGATAATTGACAACGCAGGTACCAGGCAGCTAAAGCCTTTTTTCGAAGATCATATATCCTGTCGGGCTAACATCAAAACCGATAAGTGGAGGGGATACATGCCCTTAAAAAATAAATACAGCCTCCTGGTTCAAACCGATAGTGGAAAGAAGGGTAAGAACTTCCCAGACTTACACAGGACAATTATGATGTTCAAGGCCTGGCTTAGAGGTATCCATCATTCCGTAGATAACCTTCAGGCATACATTGACCAATATTGTTATAGGTTTAACCGCAGTCAGATGAAAGAAGGAATATTTGATAATCTGTTGGACAGAATGGTGAATCATAAACCTTGTCCTTATAAAATGATTTGTATTTATTAAATGCCTACTTCAAAAGACTATAATTCATTTGAACTACAGAGGGCCGTAGCAACAAAAGATATTCTGAAGGCCAATCAAATTGTAAACTACTTTGGTGAAAATCCTAAAGCTAACCCTGTTTTACCGGTTATCTCCGTGTTATACTCATTCTTTAGTAAGTTGCTCATTCTTCACCATTTAAAGGACCAATCTGATAGCACAATAGCCTCCAAGCTGAGAGTCAGTCCTTATTTTGTGAGAGAATATATTCAGGCCGGTCGGCACTATTCATTGCCTAAGGTTATTGGCAATATCCATCATCTGAGAAATGCTGATCTGAGCGCTAAAGGGGTAACAACATTTAATTTGAGCGAGAAGCAATTGCTTAAAGAATTGGTTTTTAAGCTTCTGCATTAGGATTTTGGGATTTCCTCTAATTTTTGCCTAAATTATTTGATATTACGGATTAATTTTCGACCAAACTGTATATCATGACAAACCTTCGTAATCTTACTATTTTAATCTTTTGTGGTCTTCTTTTCAGTTGTGGAACGGAGAAAAAGGAAGAAGCTCTTGAGAATCAGGCTCCTGAAAGGCTAGTTGGGACATGGCAACTTAAACAACGTATTTATACGGAAGGTAGTAGTGAGCCAGAGTTGGTTATGCCATCGGATACAATGATTTATAATAAGAATTTGACCGAAACCCATTTCACATGGATCCAATATGATAAAAAGAACGATGTTCTACTAGGTACAGGAGGTGGCACCTATAACTATGATGGCAGTAGTTATGTGGAACATATTGAGTTTTTTATGCCCCTTGAGGCCGGAATTCTGGGACAAGCTATCAATTTCACAGCAGATTTTAAAGACGGTGAGTGGTACCATACTGGTTTCATCAAGGAAATTGAGTTCGATCCGGAGTTGGCCCAGATGGTTATTGTGGATTCTAACAAGATTGATGAAATATGGCAAAAAGTAGAAAAAACAGCGGATAGTGACAATTTAGTGGGCACCTGGAAACTGGTAGAGCTGAGAAATGCTCCTAATGAGCCGGCATTCAGTTATCCTGATTTTGTCAATTATTTAAAGTTAATTACGCCTAGTCATTTCATCTGGATACAGTATAATGATGAGGGTGACCAGGTAAGTGGCGTCGGCTCCGGAACCTACACATATAACGGAGACAACGACTACAGGGAACAAATACAAATGAGGTACCCAACAGGCAATCCAACAGTCGGAGGAGAATATATCTTCAAAATTGAGATCGGGGATGATGGTCTGTGGAATCACTACTGCACATCAGTTGAAAAAAACGGTTTGTCAACCGATTCCATTTATGTTGATGAAAAATGGGCAAAATTTGAAAGCATCTGAAGAGCTGTTAACTCAATCAGAGGTACCATTCTCCAGGAAGTAACCTTTACCTTTAAGGAACTTATCGACTAATGTGGGCGTCCTTGAAAATTAGTTCAGCGAGAAGAAAGAGGGGTTAAAAATGGGATCAGGATTTTCAATAGAGGAGAGATTGATCATCATACTGATTACCTGCTCTTGAAAGAGTACAATTTTTGTTACAAAATAGAGTTTGAAAGTGCGTTTTTGGTGTATAGACATAGTGCTTCCTTTGAAGTAGAAAACGACTTTTGTTTTTTAGTTATGCGGCCTGTTGGAATGGTGGATCAACTGTATTTAGCAATAGTTTTCTTTTACTAATTTTTACTGCGTTAGCGGTCATCACAGCAAAAAAGACAAACAGTCTTTCATTTTTCTCTCCTTTAACTTTAATCCTGTTGGTCCCGTAATGAGTTTTGTGGTCACTGAAGCTGCCTTCCATCACTGTAGCCCTTTGATTGGCGATGAGTCCACTGAGCCGACTGTCTTGTTTAGTAAGAGGTTGGGGGCCTTTCTTAGGAAAGCAAGTGAAGATTTTCTTTTTGGTGCAAAATCTTCGATTGGCATTTGTGGCATAGATCAGGTCAGCTCCCAATTGATTAAGTGCTCCAAAGTGTCGTTTGTGCTTTACAGTACTAATCTTGAGCCGGGTGGATTCATTGAAAGCGTTGAAATTCATACACTCAATCATGCAGATCCCATCCACTTGCAGCATATGTACCTTCATGCCAAACTCAACTCTTTTGTTCTCTTTTCCCCTGACTATCGGCCTGACATAGGGTTTTGCCAATGATCCGATGCGGTTTTTTAACTCTTTGGCCGGGTGGGTTTGTAGGAACTGCTGTTGTTCAAGTACTTTTTTGATGGTTCTCAGGTAATCTCTTTCCTGCTCATTAAGCAGTGGCAGTTTAGCATCGTTGAGAACTTGTTGAAGTTGGATCAACCCCTTGTGTAGCAGATACAACAGGGCTTTTTTACGCTTACGTCCTTCTTTATAGGTCTTCCTGCGTCTTTTCTCATAATCGCGTTGTCTGCGCTTTTGTTCAACATATTTGGAGCGAGGCCTTTTCTTTCTCACTACTTTACACCATCGGAACAATTGCTTTTCAAACACCCAATGGCAGCATTCCCATAACAGCTTTACATCAGTAGGAAAACGGATATAACTCTCATAACAGGTAGCGTCCATTAAAAGCACATGGGTATTATTCATGTCTCTTTTCCAATGTTCGATCAATATTTGTTGGAGCTGTTGCCAGTCTGTATACTCAGCCAGATAACTGCGGATGCGGCTTACGATAGCATTGTCTCGAATCTTCTCTGTGTCTGATAATATTTTGCCACAGAACAACTGTAGGCTCCAATCGGAGTTAAAGCGTTCTATTAGTTTCTCATCACTGATACTCAGGTAGGACTTAAGAAACATCAGCGCAAACATCCCTTTTGAGGAAAACCACCGGGGAGCACCAGGTCCGTTATTTTCTTCAGGCAGGCAGTCCGCTAACTGATTCCACGGTAGACTATCATAAACTGCACCCAATTTACTGCTCTTAAACAAATACCATTTTGGAGTTAAACCATATTCGGGTTGGAAAAGCCTTTTTTGCATTCTAATTTGTGGTGTTAGATGTGTTCTACACCACAATCTAGCAAAACAAAAACCCCGGAAAAAGCCCTATTCGGCCGATTTCGGGGTTCTTTATCCTTTCAAACCTCTTTTAACTCTTTGATTATCAGAATCTTAATTTATTCAAAGACGCCCTAATGTTTGGTCCTCGAAGTAGGCAGTCGGGTTGAGTGAAGAATTAAGTATTAAATTTTTACCAATAACCTCATATCCTGTGAGTACAAGATCATCTTCACCATTGGCAATAATTGTCATGTTAAATACCGGTTGACCAAAATCGTCGACATCGCCCACGAATTCCTTGCTAGTGGTGTATGACAATTTATTAATAAATTCAGCTGTGTTGGTAGAGTCTGATGGCTCTCCATCAACCAGCCACATATCTGCGTTCTTAGTTAATGTAAATGCAGTGTCGGGGTAGTCGAAATTAATGATTTGAATAGAGTCTTTCTTTATTCGGAAGAAAATTTGCTCTCTAAAACTTGTGGCATCTGACGAAAAAGCGATACCCATGAAATTGTCAACTGTATATACCTCATTGTCTTCTTCGAGTCTCACAAATGTGTGGTAAGAGCGCTGATCTTTAACACCAAATCGTCCGAGAATGATGTCCAGGGCTTTATCATCAGCATGAAACACTTTGACCCGGGTTCCCCTGCCGAATCCACCTGGTAATCCTTCCATTTGGATGGATCTTTGGATGCTAGCCGACTTGGCTTGATTCCAATAAGATTAAGTAAAGCGCTTTTCACATTTGAAGCTTTGGCGGTTACTTTTTTACCATTTTTAAGTTCCAGTTCCCAGTTGCTACTACCTGTACGAGTAATTCTTAAGAAATTGCCTTGCTTTTCAATTTCCAGGGCAGATACTTTAGCAGTATCAATATCAACCAGTGTTGATCGAAATGACTTGCTTCTGTTTTTCCCGCCTGTATAATCAATTACAAAATAGAGGGCTACTAATCCACCTAGTACTAATATGAGTTTTTTATTAGAGATTCTTTTCAACATTGCCTGGATTTTAGTTATCAACCATTAATATTTTCCCTGCATCCAATCTTGCTTGCGCTTGTTATTAGCTTGTTTTCTGAGGAATGCATAAATCAGGATAAGTAAGATGGGAATAAATACATTACCGTATTTTAGCATATTCCTGGTACTTTCTTCAACTACCTCCAATGGCCGGGATGTGACTCCCTTGGTACGAAGGTCTACCAAACCGGTATCATCCGACAGCCAATCGATTGAATTTGAGGCAAAGTTTACATTGTCCTGATTTAATTGCTGCTGACCTTGTTCGAGTTCACCATTCACGATGAACTGACCATTGGGCACCACTACCAATCTGGCATTGGGGTTATTTCCCATTTTTCCTTCCACCGCAACAGCTAAAATTTTGTTTTGTAATGGAAAATTACCTTCATTCCATTTTTTATTGATGTCAATTGACCTGCCTGGTGATATAAGACCAGAATTAGCCGAGCTAAGAGCTAATGGTATAACATTAAGGGAGGTATCGGAATTGTTGATAATAATATTGGTTACAAAGGGCAACAAGAGCGATTCCAGTCCTTCTGAAATCGGATGCTCAGGAAATTCCTGGACTATTGGGAAGTAAGGGAATTGAACCTGGGCATTAAATACAAATGGACCCTGTTGTTGTCGTACAGAAACCGAAGCACTTGCCGCGTCTACAACAAAATTATCACCAATGGTAATGCCTTTATTCTGGAGCCATCTCCTTAACCCGATATCTGCACTTCGTTGCAGATATCGGGTTCTCATATCCCCTTTTACTGCTGAGAATGATATGAAAACGCTACCTCCCTGGTCTATGTAATTATCGATTAAGCTGAAATCACGGTAAGAAATGGTATCTTTGGGATCAATGATTACCAATGCCCTGTAATAGGAGGGTACCCCACTGGAGTCGCTTAGGGTCAAAGGTTCTACATCATAAAGTACAATCAACTGTTGTATGAGTTGGACGGTGGCATTCATTGACGGCTCACCATGTCCTTGCAGAAAAGCAACTTTAGGTTTATCCTGAATGGTAATCTTCTTCAATGATGTAGTTAAATCGTATTCCATTGCTGCGCCCGGTTGAATAACCGGGATGATCTCCTTCCGGTCTCCCATTTCTATGATCGCCCCCATATAGGCTCTCATCTGCTGCACCTGATCTCTCTCAGTTACATTAATGATTACAGGGCTAATACCCTCTTGTTGTGCCTGCGTTTCAGTCAGATCATTTTCATTGGGATTAATGAACTCATACACCAGGTTCCCATCACTTCTGTTTTCATATTCAATAAGAAGGTCTTGAAAATCTTTGCGATTACTTAGTAATTGCGTAGGTAGCTCTTCCGAAAAATATGCTTTAACGGTAACAACATCGTCCAAATCGTTAAGCAGATCCTTAGTGGCTCTACTAAGGGTATATCTTCCATCAGCTGTAAAATCAAGTCTGAAGAACAGGTTATCAGCAATAAGGTTGACCACTACCACTATCGCAATGAATATTAAGAGTTGTATAAGTATCGAATTTCTTTTCATTTTTTTCTGAGTTAACTATTATGATTGCCAGTTTCTTCTTGAAAGCATGGTTTGAGCCAGGGTCAATCCGATAAATATGATAGATAAGAAGAAGATGAAATCCCGGGAGTCAAAAACACCACGGGAGATGGACTCAAAATGAGTTCTAATGCTCAGGAAATTAAAAAAGCTGCCCAGAGTACCGGTAAAACCGGACGAAAGTATATCGAACAGTAGTTGGAAGAACATTCCGATAAACAGCGCCAATAGAAATGAAACAATCTGGTTATTGGTGGTGCTGCTGGCAAAAATACCAATGCTGATATAACCGGCGGATAATAACACAAGTCCGAAATAACCTCCCCATACCGCACCATGATCAACATCACCCAATGAACTAACTGTCAAATAGTAAGGAACAGTACAAGCCAGAGCGATTCCCACTAAAATAAGGGCAGCCAAAAATTTTCCTACCACTATTTCCCAATCAGTGACAGCTTTTGTACTAAGGAGTTCTATAGTACCTGAACGTGTTTCTTCCGCCAGGCTTCTCATGGTAATTGCCGGTATGAAGAAAAATAGCGTCCAGTACGAAATACCGAAGAAAACGCCGAGATCGGCCTGGCTAATCAGGAAAATAGTATTTCCATAAAGCCAGGTAAAGAAACCACTGAGTCCCAGAAAGACTATGATCATTACATAGGCAATCAATGAGTCAAAATAAGAGGATAATTCCCTTTTACATATTGTCCATATCTTATTCATATCTCTCTTCATTTTAGTTAGTTAATTCTCTGAAGACATCTTCAAGCCTGGTTTCTATGCCTGTCATTTCCATCAGGTACCACTTTTTTTTGACACAAAGGTCGAAGATGGATTTTCTTGAGGAAGTTTCGGGTTTACTCTGGACCTGGAAAAACCCATCTTTAGCTTCTACCGGGGTTACTGTAGCAATTGAGGATAATAGAAGTAATTCCTTTTCGACATCAGTTCCGTTTTTGGATTCTATTTGAACCGTAAGAAGCTCCTGTCCTTGTGCTTGTTGTCTCAATGTCTCAGAAGAGCCATCTGCAACTATTCGTCCCTGGTTGATAATAAGAATTCGACTGCAGGTGGCTTCTACTTCTGACAGAATGTGTGAACTGAGAAGTACTGTCTTTTCATTGACCGAGCTTCTTGACCACTGTCCTGATCTCAGAAAAGCTGACTTTAGGTTTAGTCCTGAATGGTAATGGTTCTTCAATGAATGTAGTTAAATCCGGGTCATGTATCATTGCCTGGGCAAGTCCCACTCGTTGGCGATAACCTTTTGATGAGTTCTCCGATTCTTTTGTGTCTTTCCGCATTTCTATGATCGCCCCCATATAGGCTCTCATCATCTCACCAATTCGTTCAGAAATGCTTGATTTTCTCATACCCTGTATTTCGCCACAGAATCGCAGGTAATCAATAATAGGCATATCCGTGTATAATGGGTTATTTTCTGGTAAATAACCAATACGTTTTTTGATCTCCCCGGAGTCACTAAGAATGGAATATTGATCAAGTTTTACATCGCCGCCAGTAGGGGCCATATAGCACGCAATTATTTTCATTGTTGTGCTCTTGCCGGCACCGTTTGGACCTAAAAACCCCACAACCTCGCCAGTTTTTACTTCAAATGAGATATTATTAACTGCCTTCTGTGGGCCGTAGGTCTTTGTCAAATTTTCTACTGAAATAGACATGATCTGAGTTAGAATTTGTAGTTATATATAGTCGAATGAGGCTAATATGCCGGCTTCTAAATTTCGGCTGCAATTTTAAGAACTGGTATTAATAATTACAAGCAAAAGTTTTGCTGAGATCAACTAATAAGTGCAATTGAAGGATGAAAAAGCTTTTAAGGGCTTTTTCATCCTTCAAAAGCCTGAACAGTGCAATCTTTGGATTGCAAAATGTCAAAAAACTACACACATCTCAGTATTGATCAAAGGTATCAAATTGAAGCATTATTGAAAACAGGAGCTACTCAAAAGGAGATTGCCTGTATCGTTCATTTTCACCCATCTACGATCTCACGTGAGCTTAAGCGAAATGTGGGTTCAAGAGGTAGGGGAGCTGGTGTCTATCGAACAGCAAATGCACAAAGGAGGACCAATCTTCGTCATCAAGAAAAGCCAAAAAGAGTGATTTTCACCAAACCCATGAAAGACTGGATAGTTAACCGGCTCCAAGAAGATAGATGGAGTCCTGAATTGATCAGCCATCAGGGAAAGAAAACGAGAGAATGTCCACTTAGCCATGAATGGATTTACCAATGGATATGGGAATGTAAGCACACCAACCGCCAGGAGAACCAAGAATACAAACAACTATACACATATCTAAAACATGGCAAACGAAGGCGCAAACGAGGAAACAGAAAAGATCGTAGAGGTATTATCCCGAATAGGGTATCAATTGAACAGCGACCCCAGATCATTAACAAAAGGGAACGATTGGGAGATATAGAAGTCGATTTAATGATGGGTAAAAACCACAAAGGCTCTTTGTTGGTGATGACAGACCGAGCAAGTCTTTTTACCAGAATCAGAAAGATGCACAGTAAAAATGCCGATCAAATGGCCGAAGCTATTGTGGAGGAACTCTCTCAGGATAAACACAAACTGGAAACACTCACTTTTGATAATGATATGGCATTTTCTAAACATGAGTTGATTGCTCAATCCCTTGATGTGGATGCCTATTTCACTCGTCCCTATACTAGTCAGGATAAAGGGACAGTTGAAAATAGGATTGGGGTAATCAGAAGGTTTTATCCTAAGAAAACAGATATTAGATTTGTTACAGAGGAGCAAATCAAAGTTGTTGAAAACAAAATCAATGAACGCCCTGTTAGAAAATTTAATTACCTAAACGCAAAGCAAGTGCTACAAAGGAAAATTGCACTTATTACTTGAACTTACATTTTACCTTTGTTAAAATATGTTAATAAGTAAATCTATGAACCAAAGATGGAAATATTGACCATCAAAAAACCCCGCGATAGCGGGGTTTGAGTAATTACTTTTTAAAGCCTAGCCAAGATATTCAGCCAACAGGCTATTCCTAGAGCTCATCCTTAACCTGGATAATGCTTTCTCTTTAATCTGCCGTACCCTTTCAGTGCTTAGATCAAGTATTTCACCGATCTGTTCGAGCGATAACGCCTCTTTACAGCCAATTCCAAAAAACATCTTAATTACCTGGCGCTCTCTTTCTGAAAGTCTGGATAATGATCTTTCAACTTCAACCCTTAATGAAGCGCTGTAAGTAAGATCGCGATCAGTGCCTTTGACGTTTTTATCCTCCAGAACGTCAAGGAGAGACCCGCTGTCATCGTCACCGAAAGGAGCGTCAACAGAAACTTGTCTTGTTACCGAATCTAGGGCGCCTTTTACTTCTGATACATCCAAACCGAGATAATCGGCTAGTTCTTGCTCAGTTGGAACTCTTTCCAATTCCTGTTCCAACATTGACGCTGCTTGATTGATTTTATTAATTGATCCAACCCTGTTAAGCGGTAATCTGATCAATCTGGATTGCTCTGCCAATGCTTGCATGATTGATTGTCTTATCCACCATACTGCGTAACTGATGAACTTAAAACCCCTTGTGTGATCAAATTTTTGAGCTGCCTTTATCAAACCAAGGTTCCCTTCATTAATTAGGTCATTGAGGGATAAGCTCCTGTTTTGATATTGTTTCGCAACTGATACAACAAACCTCAAATTGGCTTTAACCAATTTTTCCAGGGCCAGTTGGTCGCCTTCACGGATCCTTTTCGCCAAATCAACTTCTTCATCGACAGTCAAAAGATCAACTTTATTTACGTCATTAAAGTATTTTTCTAATGATTGACTTTCCCTGTTGGTAATATTTTGCGAAATCTTAAGTTGTCTCATATTGTATCTTTTCTCTCTATTTTTTTTATTGTAACTAGGTTAGTTTCTTTTTGTTATAACCTTTCTGGAAATATTTTGATCTCAAATCGGCCGCAAAGAAACAGACTTGGACAGCTCACGTCTGTCAGATAGACGACATTTACGTTAAATAATGCACAAATGTTGCCAGTCTAAGATGTACGGAATGATACATTTAAGGTTTTGTTAATTTTTACCCCCACTCTACCCGATTCAATTTTTGAGTTCTTAGTCCAGTTATTTTGGATTCCTCCGAAAGATAGATAGAGATTTTATTGGATCAAAGTACTTTGTGAAAGCCAGAGCCGCTTGACCTGAAGGTAATTTGAGTTTCTTACACTTTATTCGGAAGAATTATAACTATGCAATTGTTGGTGACGACAGCTCACTGGCAAAAGTAAATCAATTGTGGGAAGAAGACAGGGAAAAGGTACAACGTTTTTATAATCATATCTTAGGGAATCAGGGGGA
Organism: Cyclobacteriaceae bacterium; assembly: GCA_963664285.2. Lineage (GTDB taxonomy): Bacteria > Bacteroidota > Bacteroidia > Cytophagales > Cyclobacteriaceae > JAJCYL01. The sequence goes on along the minus strand of CAXXNX010000060.1, from coordinate 89,842 downwards.
AGCTCCATTCTATTGCGAGCCCTGGGTTGCTAACCAGGTGATTAAACAACACCTCTATTCTCCAAGTATGTGGGCTATCTTTCCTATTCAGGATTTACTGGCTATGGATGGAGAACTGCGCCGGGTATTTCCCGAGGATGAACATATCAATCGACCGGAGATCATTCCTCACTACTGGAGATATCGTTTGCATCTGAATATAGAGGACCTGTTGAAAGAGGAAGAATTTAATGACCACATAAAGAGGGCGTCTTTGAATGTATTAACCCGCATTATTCATAGGCCACCAATTTTGGGATTAATAATGGGTTGCTAACTATTTTTGATTGGAGTGTATGTATTAATTTGAAGATCAACCAGGTTTCTGGATTTCAAAGGACATTAGAGCGTTTTTTTGTTAGAATTTTTGGCTAAGTTCTAAATAACACAGCAATTATTATTATCTTCGCTATATGATATCAAGTCAAGAGATCAAAAATTTATTTGCACAATTGCCGATAAGTTCCCAAACCGAATTGTTGGATGAGTTGCTCCAGGAGCAGGAATTACAAGGCAAAGTATTGATTGCCGCTCAACAACAAATAGCAGAGAAAAGAAAGAAGAAACCCTGTCCAAATTGCACAAGCGAGAAGGTATATAAGAGGGGCAGACAAAAAGGTGTGCAGATGTATCAGTGCAATGAATGTAAAAGATGGTACAGTGAAACAACAGGGACACCTTTGTATGACATCAAGCTTAAATCAAAATGGCAATCTTATCTGCGCTGCATGGAGCAGGGCATGCCGATAAAAAAGATAGCAAAACAAATCGGAATAAGCATCCAGACAAGCTTCGACTGGCGGCATAAGATATTGAGTTCACTAAATGAGTTTGTTCCCGAACAGTTATCCTCGGAAGTAGAATGTGATGAATTGGAACTGGCACTTAACAACAAGGGCAGTCGAAATTTAGATAGGGCAGCAAGAAAGAGGGGAAACGATTTCATACGGAATATGGGAAAGGAAGAGGTCACAGTTGTCCAGGTAGTAACAGCGGTTGAACGCAAGGGGGAGAAGTACCTTAAAGCTGTTGCATCAAAACGGCTGAGCAAAGAAGAAATTTCAAAGGCATTGGATGGGAAGTTGGCCTACGGTGCAACCTTGATTACAGATAAGCACCCTTCTTATAAGGCTTTTGCCAAAGACAACCCCTCCATAAAGCACAAAGCGCTATTGGCCAAAGATCATGTGGATAGAGATGATAAAACAATCCATCTGCAAAAAGTAAACAATGTTCACACTCAACTTAGGACATTCTTACGCCCATTCAATGGTGTCAGTTCCAAATATTTGCAAAACTACCTGAATTGGTATGCTTATGCTGACCGAATAAGAGAGAGTAAAACAACTTTGAAACAATGGTTTCTGACTATGCTATTAACGGATCAAGCCTATCATCTGTATGAGCTATTTAAACAAAATGCTGTTATAATTAGAACTTAGCTGAATTTTTCAATTTTCAGTCAAAGCTCTATTGTGTTCTTATGGAAGAACATTTTTTTGATTAAACCAAACTGTTTAACTGATCGGTCAGTTCACCGTAAGCAAATCGCCCAGCAGGTATTGATATCTAAAGGCTCTTGAGAATTGTATTGTCAATGATCTTTTCCTTTCTTTCAGGCACGCCCCAACCTTCATCAGGTAAAGCCGGATATTGTCCACTTGCCATCGTTTAGCAAAGTGGTGTTTTGTTTTGGCAATTAATAATTTAATCTGCCGGAACATTTCATAACAGAGGGTAGCGATGATTAAACGCATGAAATTGGCCAGTAGCGATGACAGGAAAGCCGGTCGGAATAAGTCATGTTTTTGAGTTCCTTTATTCGATTTTCACTGGCATCACCTCGCTTGACATAAAAATCAAAGTAAATCTGTTGAGCGGTCATCGCTTCAAAGTTGCTCACAAAGTAACGGACATTCATTCCTTTTCCGGTAGACTCCACTTTGGCGTACAGCTTTTCAGAACGATCCCAGCTTTTGGCCTGGTAAGTAAACGGGCCAACAAACTCTTGATGTTTGATGATTTTTGAAGCATATTCCTTTTTTACTTCAATGATAGTCTGTTTGGTAAAAGTCTTTAAAACTTCATTACCACTAATACCTAAACAAAATTGAAGGTCAAACTGCTTAGCTATCCGATAAAAAGATGCTCCTGAAAAGCCACTATCCGCTCGAATAAGGATCTTTACTGAGGGCAGTTTTTTTCTGATTTTAATGACAATCCTTTTCAATAAGGCCACAAACCATTTGTTGGAGTGACAATTGCCCGGACGTAGTACTGGTAAAATGACCTGACCGGTGTTCCCGTCCTTAAAGAACAACTCATGGTACATAGTCTGTCCATAATAGCCATTATACAAACTGAGTTGTTGGGATCCATGAGTAGGGTCATCGGTACCATCTACATCAATGATGATTTGACCAGTCTTCTCTTTCAACTCCTCTACATAACGGTCTACAAACCATTGACTCATCTGGTAGATCAGACTCCGATCGGCCTTGTTTTCAAATCGACTTAAAGTAGGCTGGGAACATAATCCGCTATCTAGTATTAAGTTTCTTAATTAACATATCAATGATTACGCGATAGTTAAATCTTCCATTTTCCACTTCCATTTAAAGATTGTTGGCATCTCATTGATTTCATTAATGTATTTCAATATCCGGTCTTTGAGCTCTTTCTTTGATTTTACACGGATCCCCCTTAAAAAGCTCCTGGTCATTTTGCTAAAGAAGACTTCAATAAGATTTAGCCAGGAAGCATGTACAGGTGTAAATACAAATTCAAACCTATTAGGCACTGTTTTCAGGAATGCTTTTGTCTCTTTTGAAATATGGGCCGAATGATTATCTAAGATTATCTTGATCTTAAAGCTGACTGGGTAGAGTTCATCAAGCCCTTTCAAATATTCCACAAATTCCCTACTTCTATGTCTATCCTCGACCCGTGCATATATCTTGCCGGTAATCAAGTCGATTGATGCCAACAACGAAACTGTACCGTGTCTTTTATATTCATGGTCCCTGCCCCAATTTGGGTGCTTGCCTGCTATGGGGCTTAGGTCAGTGGCGGTATTTTCTATCGCCTGCATTCCAGGTTTTTCATCGTAGGACAAGATGGCAATCATTGATCCTTCCGGTTTGTTAGCTTTGTAAAGTGCCACTTCTTTATAAACATGCAATACCTGGGACATCTTTCGGTCAAAGTCAGGGTCTTTCTTTTCTAGGTAATAAGATAGTTTGTGGGGCTTTACATCACTTTTCGACAGTATCTTTGAAACGGTCCCTTTCTGTATTTCGCCTAATGAAAGATGGCCCGCCTGTTTGCAATTGCCCCTTACATACTTGGCCAATGCATTATAGGTCCAAAATTCTGAGGCCATGCCCAAGTCTTTTGGTTTTGTGCAAGCTATCGATAAAAACCATGCCCTGGCCTCATTGGTGATCTTTGGGGTTGCCCCTTTTCTGGGAAGGTCGTTCAGAGAGGTCAGTATACCGTATCCTATTGCCCTATCAACAGTCCTTTCAACCTTTGGCCGACTCGTGCCAAGTTGTTTTGCTATCGAATTGATGCTTTGCCCTTTCCAATAACCAAGAAGCATTTTCGCCCTTTCAACCCGTGATTTGGCCTCAACCCGTGATTTACTTATAACCTCCAATGTTTGCCGTTCCTTTGTCGTAAATGATATTTTCGCTCTTTTACTCTCAAATGGCATAGGGTTCACTATTTTTGGTCCAACTGCTAAGATAGAACTTTTATTATTGATATACTATATAGAAAACTATATACTAGTACTTTACGGATCACCGGATCCTCTCGGAGTTTTTGTTCGTCATTGCAATCCTGATAGCCCTGCATCATTAAAAACACCCGTTGGCGAAGCATTTCTTCATAAGTGTATTCGATAAAAAAGGGGTTTCGATAGTCAGGAATCAGTGCGGCGAAGCTTTTTAATAGACCAGTCTTTCTCTCTACTTTTTCACTTAACAATATCGCTCCGTCTGAGCTAATCGCTGATGCTGAAAAATCAAATTTAAAAGCTTGTTTTCCTCGATAAAATACGGTATCTTTTTCCTTATATTCAGGCATAAATTAATTGCTTATTTTGTTGTCTAACTATCTCAATATAAGCAATTTATGCCTGTTTTTTATTGTCTACTATGAATTTTTCGGGTTAAGATTCTGATAATCAAAGAGTTAAAAGAGGTTTGAAAGGATAAAGAACCCCGAAATCGGCCGAATAGGGCTTTTTTCGGGGTTTTTGTTTTGCTAGATTGTGGTGTAGAACACATCTAACACCACAAATTAGAATGCAAAAAAGGCTTTTCCAACCCGAATATGGTTTAACTCCAAAATGGTATTTGTTTAAGAGCAGTAAATTGGGTGCAGTTTATGATAGTCTACCGTGGAATCAGTTAGCGGACTGCCTGCCTGAAGAAAATAACGGACCTGGTGCTCCCCGGTGGTTTTCCTCAAAAGGGATGTTTGCGCTGATGTTTCTTAAGTCCTACCTGAGTATCAGTGATGAGAAACTAATAGAACGCTTTAACTCCGATTGGAGCCTACAGTTGTTCTGTGGCAAAATGTTATCAGACACAGAGAAGATTCGAGACAATGCTATCGTAAGCCGCATCCGCAGTTATCTGGCTGAGTATACAGACTGGCAACAGCTCCAACAAATATTGATCGAACATTGGAAAAGAGACATGAATAATACCCATGTGCTTTTAATGGACGCTACCTGTTATGAGAGTTATATCCGTTTTCCTACTGATGTAAAGCTGTTATGGGAATGCTGCCATTGGGTGTTTGAAAAGCAATTGTTCCGATGGTGTAAAGTAGTGAGAAAGAAAAGGCCTCGCTCCAAATATGTTGAACAAAAGCGCAGACAACGCGATTATGAGAAAAGACGCAGGAAGACCTATAAAGAAGGACGTAAGCGTAAAAAAGCCCTGTTGTATCTGCTACACAAGGGGTTGATCCAACTTCAACAAGTTCTCAACGATGCTAAACTGCCACTGCTTAATGAGCAGGAAAGAGATTACCTGAGAACCATCAAAAAAGTACTTGAACAACAGCAGTTCCTACAAACCCACCCGGCCAAAGAGTTAAAAAACCGCATCGGATCATTGGCAAAACCCTATGTCAGGCCGATAGTCAGGGGAAAAGAGAACAAAAGAGTTGAGTTTGGCATGAAGGTACATATGCTGCAAGTGGATGGGATCTGCATGATTGAGTGTATGAATTTCAACGCTTTCAATGAATCCACCCGGCTCAAGATTAGTACTGTAAAGCACAAACGACACTTTGGAGCACTTAATCAATTGGGAGCTGACCTGATCTATGCCACAAATGCCAATCGAAGATTTTGCACCAAAAAGAAAATCTTCACTTGCTTTCCTAAGAAAGGCCCCCAACCTCTTACTAAACAAGACAGTCGGCTCAGTGGACTCATCGCCAATCAAAGGGCTACAGTGATGGAAGGCAGCTTCGGTGACCACAAAACTCATTACGGGACCAACAGGATTAAAGTTAAAGGAGAGAAAAATGAAAGACTGTTTGTCTTTTTTGCTGTGATGACCGCTAACGCAGTAAAAATTAGTAAAAGAAAACTATTGCTAAATACAGTTGATCCACCATTCCAACAGGCCGCATAACTAAAAAACAAAAGTTCGTTTTCTACTTCAAAGGAAGCACTATGTCTATACACCAAAAACGCACTTTCAAACTCTATTTTGTAACAAAAATTGTACTCTTTCAAGAGCAGGTAATCAGTATGATGATCAATCTCTCCTCTATTGAAAATCCTGATCCCATTTTTAACCCCTCTTTCTTCTCGCTGAACTAATTTTCAAGGACGCCCACATTAGTCGATAAGTTCCTTAAAGGTAAAGGTTACTTCCTGGAGAATGGTACCTCTGATTGAGTTAACAGCTCTTCAGATGCTTTCAAATTTTGCCCATTTTTCATCAACATAAATGGAATCGGTTGACAAACCGTTTTTTTCAACTGATGTGCAGTAGTGATTCCACAGACCATCATCCCCGATCTCAATTTTGAAGATATATTCTCCTCCGACTGTTGGATTGCCTGTTGGGTACCTCATTTGTATTTGTTCCCTGTAGTCGTTGTCTCCGTTATATGTGTAGGTTCCGGAGCCGACGCCACTTACCTGGTCACCCTCATCATTATACTGTATCCAGATGAAATGACTAGGCGTAATTAACTTTAAATAATTGACAAAATCAGGATAACTGAATGCCGGCTCATTAGGAGCATTTCTCAGCTCTACCAGTTTCCAGGTGCCCACTAAATTGTCACTATCCGCTGTTTTTTCTACTTTTTGCCATATTTCATCAATCTTGTTAGAATCCACAATAACCATCTGGGCCAACTCCGGATCGAACTCAATTTCCTTGATGAAACCAGTATGGTACCACTCACCGTCTTTAAAATCTGCTGTGAAATTGATAGCTTGTCCCAGAATTCCGGCCTCAAGGGGCATAAAAAACTCAATATGTTCCACATAACTACTGCCATCATAGTTATAGGTGCCACCTCCTGTACCTAGTAGAACATCGTTCTTTTTATCATATTGGATCCATGTGAAATGGGTTTCGGTCAAATTCTTATTATAAATCATTGTATCCGATGGCATAACCAACTCTGGCTCACTACTACCTTCCGTATAAATACGTTGTTTAAGTTGCCATGTCCCAACTAGCCTTTCAGGAGCCTGATTCTCAAGAGCTTCTTCCTTTTTCTCCGTTCCACAACTGAAAAGAAGACCACAAAAGATTAAAATAGTAAGATTACGAAGGTTTGTCATGATATACAGTTTGGTCGAAAATTAATCCGTAATATCAAATAATTTAGGCAAAAATTAGAGGAAATCCCAAAATCCTAATGCAGAAGCTTAAAAACCAATTCTTTAAGCAATTGCTTCTCGCTCAAATTAAATGTTGTTACCCCTTTAGCGCTCAGATCAGCATTTCTCAGATGATGGATATTGCCAATAACCTTAGGCAATGAATAGTGCCGACCGGCCTGAATATATTCTCTCACAAAATAAGGACTGACTCTCAGCTTGGAGGCTATTGTGCTATCAGATTGGTCCTTTAAATGGTGAAGAATGAGCAACTTACTAAAGAATGAGTATAACACGGAGATAACCGGTAAAACAGGGTTAGCTTTAGGATTTTCACCAAAGTAGTTTACAATTTGATTGGCCTTCAGAATATCTTTTGTTGCTACGGCCCTCTGTAGTTCAAATGAATTATAGTCTTTATTAATTCCAACATATTTATCCACCAATTGAGGTGTAATAGTTACTTTTTCTCTAAAGTTGATGAGAATCTTATCGATCTCATTCGTAAGGCGCTGCAGGTTGCTCCCTATTGATTCCGCGAGCATATAGGCTGCTTTGTTATCTATGGAATGACCACGTTGAGTTAGGTATTTCTTAGCCCAATCGGATATTTGATTATCATATAATCTTTTTGACTCAACCACAACTGCTTTCTTATCCAAAGTTTTCCAAATCTTCTTGCGTTTGTCGAAGGTTTTGTTCTTATAACCAATTACTAAAATGGTAGACTCCAATGGCTGATTGAGGTATTCTTCTAATAAATTCTGACCATCCTCCTTATTGATGTCATTAATTTCCTGTGCTTCCTTTACAATGACAGTTTGTCGCTCAGACATCATGGGAAACCGTCGGACTTGAGTTAGTAGATCTCTAATTCCAATATCCTTACCATAAAGAATAACCTGGTTAAATCCTTTGGCGGAATCATCCAGTGCATTCTCCTCAATGTAATCTGAAATTAAATCTATATAATAGGATTCCACTCCGTGTAAAAAGTAAACGGGGACATATTTACCTTGCTTGAGATCAGATAAAACTTTATCCGGTGATACTGTCATTGATACTTGGATTTAGTCGGAAAAATATAATTAAAAAAACCCTCCAACAATGCCGGAGGGTTTAATCAATTGGGAGGTTAATAAATTTATCTTTCAGTTGTCAACATAATTGATATTGAGCTTAGGAGCCCCCGCCATTATTTCTTCGTTGGCAAACTCTTCATACTTCTTGAAGTTCTCGTTAAATGCGCTTGCTAATTCGTTTGCTTTAGCATAGTAGCCCTCATCATCCTTCCAGGTTTCCCGTGGTGATAAGATTTCCGACGGTACTCCAGGACAGGTTATGGGAATGGACACGCCGAGTATTGAATGCACACGGTATCCAACATTGTCAAGTTTTCCATTGAGTGCAGCCGTAATCATGGCCCTGGTATACTGAAGTTTCATTCTTGAGCCAACGCCGTAAACACCACCAGACCAGCCTGTATTTATAAGCCATACATTCACTTCATATTGCTCCATTTTTTACCAAGCATCTCTGCGTACCTAGTTGGATGTAAGGGTAAGAATGGGGCGCCGAAACATGCACTAAAAACCGTCTGAGGCTCTGTCACACCGGCCTCCGTTCCAGCAACCTTAGCCGTATAACCCGAGATAAAATGATACATGGCCTGGCCTTTGGTTAACTTGGAAACGGGAGGTAGCACACCATAAGCATCACAGGTAAGGAAAAATATATTCGTTGGTGGCCCTCCCACAGCAGGTTCTACAGAATTACGAATATGATAAAGGGGATAAGAAGAGCGCGTATTTTCAGTGACTGAGCTGTCTTCGTAATTAATCGAAGTTGTTCCCGGTAAGAACCTGGTATTTTCTACAATAGCCCCAAATCTTATTGCATCATAAATGTCAGGCTCTTTGTCCCTGCTGAGATCAATCACCTTAGCATAGCATCCTCCCTCAAAATTGAAGACATTGTTATCCGTCCATCCATGTTCATCATCACCAATCAATCCACGATTGGGATCTGCTGATAATGTTGTTTTTCCGGTTCCTGATAACCCGAAAAATATAGCCGTATCGTGATCTTCATTACCAATGTTCGCAGAGCAATGCATGCTTAGCACATTGTGCTCCTGCGGTAAAAGGTAGTTCAATACGGAAAAAATGCCTTTTTTCATTTCTCCTGCATAGGCGGTTCCTCCAATCAGTATCATCCGTTTTGTGAGATTGAGAATAGCAAAATTGCTCTGACGAGTTCCGCACTCCTTCGGATCTACTTCAAAACCAGGAGCACAGATTATAGTAAAATTCGGTTCAAATGTCTCCAGTTTATACTCCTCTGGCCTCAGAAACATGTTATAACAAAACAGATTGTGCCATGCCATGGTATTAATAACCCTCAGACGCATGCGATAAGTTTTGTCGGACCCGGCATAAGCGTCTCTAACATATACATTCTTGTCTTCGAGATACTTAACCATTTGGCCATGGATTTTGTCGAAGTTTTCTTCGGACAATGGAATATTTATATTGCCCCACCAGATAGTATCCTTTGTTTTGGCATCCTCAACTACAAACCTGTCTTTGGGTGATCTTCCAGTAAATTTCCCGGTGTCGCACATTAATGCTCCATTATCCGTCAGGTGACCTTCTCCATTTCTTATGGCTTCTTCTGTAAGCTGTGCAGGTGATAAATTCCAATAAGCATGATTAACTTCCTTAACTCCTACTTTATCAAGTCCATGCGAAGATTTTAAACCGGTTTCGGTCATATGATTGCTGTAAATCTACAATGAGAGTGCAAATTTATCATTAAAAAGAGTTCTTTCAATCGTTTGCATTGAGTTTTTTTGACGATTTTAAATCATTTAGAGTCTATCTCAATACTAACAATCTCCACGTTTTATGTTGCAAAGAGTCCGCATAAACTTTTGATTTGATGGAATGCGGTAGAGAGGACAAAGCCCACGGGGATGTGGGCTGAATTTATGGGCATTCTCGAAGTAAATACATAAAGGCAAGCCCGATTAAAATAATTCTGCATCACCAAAAATTGCACCCAAGTACTTGTCACGATTTAAAGCGACCAGACTACGATTCAGCAATACAACATTACGATTGGCGGGAAAATAGTGGAGTCTACACCCAAAGACACGTTTGTTTTGTTACCATCAAAAAAGAAAAGATCATGAAAAAATCCACAATTCTCCTTATTGGTATATTTGTATCACTAATTGCCCTTAATTTAAATGCACAGACTTTGCCAAAAACCGGTGCAGCGCTGAAAGCATCCGAAAACAGCGTTGAACTAAAGAAGGGGCAGACTACAACCCTTGATATTACCAGGCTAAGATCCAAATCATATCAAAAAGCAAAATTTGGATCGATCAAGATCAATGCCCCCGAGGGACTGATTGCAATAATCAATACTGATGAAACCAATATCGATTTATTCAATATTCAACTTGAAACATCTGGAGATATCGTAAATGGTAAGTACACCTTAACTATCCAGGGAGAAGGAAGGAATGCTTCCAAGGTGAAGGGAACGATGCTTCCAAGGTGAAGGGAACGATGCTTACCGTAACAGTTACTGAAACTAGTTTGGCCAAATCAAACTAAGAAAAAATAGTAAATGGAGTGGAGTCCCCAATAATTTGGGGGCTCTCTTTTTTTCTAAGTTCAGTAACCCGCATTATTCATAGGCCACCAATTTTGGGATTAATAATGGGTTGCTAACTATTTTTGATTGGAGTGTATGTATTAATTTGAAGATCAACCAGGTTTCTGGATTTCAAAGGACATTAGAGCGTTTTTTTGTTAGAATTTTTCAATTTTCAGTCAAAGCTCTATTGTGTTCTTATGGAAGAACATTTTTTTGATTAAACTAAACTGTTTAACTGATCGGTCAGTTCACCGTAAGCAAATCGCCCAGCAGGTATTGATATCTAAAGGCTCTTGAGAATTGTATTGTCAATGATCTTTTCCTTTCTTTCAGGCACGCCCCAACCTTCATCAGGTAAAGCCGGATATTGTCCACTTGCCATCGTTTAGCAAAGTGGTGTTTTGTTTTGGCAATTAATAATTTAATCTGCCGGAACATTTCATAACAGAGGGTAGCGATGATTAAACGCATAAAATTGGCCCAGTAGCGATGACAGGAAAGCCGGTCGGAATAAGTCATGTTTTTGAGTTCCTTTATTCGATTTTCACTGGCATCACCTCGCTTGACATAAAAATCAAAGTAAATCTGTTGAGCGGTCATCGCTTCAAAGTTGCTCACAAAGTAACGGACATTCATTCCTTTTCCGGTAGACTCCACTTTGGCGTACAGCTTTTCAGAACGATCCCAGCTTTTGGCCTGGTAAGTAAACGGGCCAACAAACTCTTGATGTTTGATGATTTTTGAAGCATATTCCTTTTTTACTTCAATGATAGTCTGTTTGGTAAAAGTCTTTAAAACTTCATTACTACTAATACCTAAACAAAATTGAAGGTCAAACTGCTTAGCTATCCGATAAAAAGATGCTCCTGAAAAGCCACTATCCGCTCGAATAAGGATCTTTACTGAGGGCAGTTTTTTTCTGATTTTAATGACAATCCTTTTCAATAAGGCCACAAACCATTTGTTGGAGTGACAATTGCCCGGACGTAGTACTGGTAAAATGACCTGACCGGTGTTCCCGTCCTTAAAGAACAACTCATGGTACATAGTCTGTCCATAATAGCCATTATACAAACTGAGTTGTTGGGATCCATGAGTAGGGTCATCGGTACCATCTACATCAATGATGATTTGACCAGTCTTCTCTTTCAACTCCTCTACATAACGGTCTACAAACCATTGACTCATCTGGTAGATCAGACTCCGATCGGCCTTGTTTTCAAATCGACTTAAAGTAGGCTGGGAACATAATCCGCTATCTAGTACTTTACGGATCACCGGATCCTCTCGGAGTTTTTGTTCGTCATTGCAATCCTGATAGCCCTGCATCATTAAAAACACCCGTTGGCGAAGCATTTCTTCATAAGTGTATTCGATAAAAAAGGGGTTTCGATAGTCAGGAATCAGTGCGGCGAAGCTTTTTAATAGACCAGTCTTTCTCTCTACTTTTTCACTTAACAATATCGCTCCGTCTGAGCTAATCGCTGATGCTGAAAAATCAAATTTAAAAGCTTGTTTTCCTCGATAAAATACGGTATCTTTTTCCTTATATTCAGGCATAAATTAATTGCTTATTTTGTTGTCTAACTATCTCAATATAAGCAATTTATGCCTGTTTTTTATTGTCTACTATGAATTTTTCGGGTTAAATACACTGTATGCATAAATCTGACCGATGCAAAGATGGATGGACAAGGCGGCAGGAGGGACCAACCAGCGGTTGTAACCAGGTTTGGCTAAAGAATGCACTCTATCTAAGAATGAAAACAATGCCATATTTAACTACGAGCTTTCACGTTCAATATACTTTTTTCTGACATCTATCGTCTAGGTAAATAGTTCGGTTTGTAAACGACAAGGCATATAAACTCAATACAAAAATATCTCACCAACGAATACAAACGAGTCACCCTCTCGTTTCATCCACTTAGGAAGTGGGCCAAAAGAATTTAGGACGATTTTGTAATAACGATACGAGGCATTTTCCAAATCGAAATCTAACATTTCCACCTGAGTGTCAACGTACTCGGTTGGTCGGGTCGAGGTTTTTTTGCTGAGCTTATTCATTTGATTGGGATCATTTCCACCCCAAATTTCAGCTGATGAAGGGGGGAAAGCCCGGTTATCCAAGTTGACAAGGTAATTGACCTTAATTTCTCTGACTGATTGAGGAGATGACCCAAGGTCAACTAAAAATTCTGCAGGTTCAATATATCCCAACCAGACTGGATAATCATGCAGGTTGGGATTCCCTATTATACCGTCTGTGAGCGATCTTACTCCAGCTCCAGGATACATAGGGTCGGGGTGGCTTAGCAATTCGACATTGGTGGGTTCGATTCCCCTTATATAAAATTTAAAAGTGGCTGCTCCACTACTCATCCATCCATGCTTGTAAGCTTTGGCCTTCAGTGTGGCAGATTCCGTCAGGATTAGTGGTTCTGTATAAATCGGGGAATTGATGCTGTCCGGTTCAGTATCATCCATGGTGTATCGGACAGAAACTCCTTTCATTTTATGCTCTAAGACTATCTTCTCGCCGGAGGCAATGACTTGCTTATCATTTTTCAATATGGGAGAGCTTAACCTTAGCATCTCTTCCTTATCATCTCTAAATCCAAAATCAAATACCAGCTGAGGGAATTCTGTTTTCAAAGCTTCTTCTTGCTCAGCACTTAATGAAGTGTTCCACAAGTAGACATTTTCCAACGATTCATAATTTGCGAGAGCCTGAGAGATGGATTCGTAACCTACCTGCTGTTGATGAGAGGGCTAGCGATTTCAGCTTTTTAAGGGTCATTAATTCCCCCAATTGCTCACCGAAAATATCTGTCCCATTAAGATTGAGTTTCTCCAGTTTTTTGAATGAAGCTATGGTCCGAAAGATCGTCATCTTTAATGGGTAGCGTACTCAAATTCAAAGAAACCCAAAGCTGGTCCTTTACTGAGGTTAGTTCTGTTAGTTGGTTTGGTTCGTAAGCTGTTCTAACAATAATACTGGCTTCCAGGCCAGGTGTTGCAGGTGTGCTTTGTATAACACTTCGAAATGCGTTATTAAGATCGGGCAACCAGTTTGGTAGAGGCGAAATCAAAATCATGAGAACTTTCGTCTTGAACCAGGTCTTGTGTAATTGCTTCGACCAAAACTACCAGGGTATCAGTTGCTCCAAGGTCACTCAGCATAACGTCTGGGTCAGCGCCGCGAGCAACCCATGCAGTCAATAAGGTAATCTCTGGAATTGTCAGTTGAGACTTATCAGGGGGTGGCATATGGTCTTCATCATCAAGCGGGAGATTGATTCTTCGGATCATTTCGCTATTATTCAGGTCGCCAGGTACAATTGAAGTGCCGCTTTCTCCCCCTTTCAGCATCGCTTCATAACTGGTTAGATCAAGCTCCCCTTTGTACTTGTCAGGATTATGGCAGCTTTGACAACGCTGATCGAATATTGGGTTGATCACACCCGCGAATATGGGTGCCTGAGGATCAAATTGAATTTTTTCCTTTATTTGAATGGGGTTGGTCAAATAGCCGGATCCGTGAGTGAGGTTACCCCCTAGATGTCCTACAACAATGGTCAACATAAATGAAGCCTGCAATTAAAATCCGATAAATTTTGGTATCTCTTAACTTGTACACGAGGAACATGATTGTAACCAAGGGATATACCGGTCCATTTATGCCAGTTCAGGCTTGATTGGTCATAACCGCCTTCCTGCGAGAGAATTAAACCCATTAATGCAGATAAGGCTGAGGAGAGTACAATGAGAATGAGTAACCACAGTCTGATTTTGGAGTATGATTTAAATTCCAGTTGATTTTTGCCTAATTCCAGCAGTACAGCAACAGTGATCAAGACGATGGGAAAATGAAGCAGCAGTGGATGCGTTCTGCCAAACACCTGAACTAAGGACGGAACTTCAATGTACTGCTCGAATATAAATAGAATTGTCAGTGCTGAGATAGTGAAAAGCGCAACACTCTCCGATAGTGACTTTAATTTCTGCACTAGCTCAAGCTACTAGTCCTTTCACCACTTCACCATGCACATCTGTCAGTCTAAACCTCCGACCGAGGTATTTGTAAGTGAGTTTTTCATGGTTAAATCCAAGGAGGTGCAATATTGTGGCATGCAGATCATGAATGTGGACAGGATCACGCACAATATTGTAGCCAAATTCATCCGTTTCACCGTAAGTTGTCCCGGCTTTAACGCCGCCTCCCGCCATCCAGAGACTGTAGCATCGAGGATGATGATCTCACCCATAGTTTCCTTTTTCCAATTTTCCCTGGCAGTAATTAGTGCGACCAAATTCACCACCCCAAATCACCAATGTTTCATCCAGAAACCCTCGTTGTTTTAAAATCCCTGATTAATGCAGCCGATGGCCGGTCTACGTCTTCTGCTTGTAGTGGCATATCTTTAGGAAGATCTCCATGCTGATCCCAACCCTGGTGATAGAGTTTGTACGAATCTCACGCCTGACTCCGATAACTTCCGCGCCAGCAAACAATTTGCCGCATAAGTACCTGGTACCAGGCAGTCTGCGCCATACATTTTAATGATATGGTCAGGTTCCTTACTCAAATCCATGAGCTCCGGAACAGCCGTTTGCATCCTAAAAGCCATTTCGTATTGCCGTATCCGCGTTTGGATCTCAGGGTCACCGAATTCCTCGTAGCTCTTTTCGTTGAGCTGTGCCAGGTAGTCCAGCATTTCCCTTCGATTGTCTTTGGAAATACCTTCCGGGTTGTTGAGATACAGAATTGGATCATCTCCTGCAGTAAATTGAACTCCCTGGTGTATACTGTCCAGAAAACCATTGCTCCACAATTTAGAATATACACCTTGTCCGTTTCCCCTACTTCTTGAGAGCAGAACACAGAAAGCTGGCAGGTTTTTGTTTTCGCTACCTAAGCCATAACTTAACCAGGCACCTAGGCTCGGTCGGTTGCCCACCTGAGCACCGGTTTGAAGAAATGTCAGAGCGGGGTCATGGTTGATAGCCTCAGTATGGATCGTTTTGATTACACATATATCGTCGGTGATTTGGGCAATATTTTGGAAAAAGGTCACTCACCCATGTTCCTGAATTCCCATATTGTTTAAACTCAAATTTTGACCCAACAAGGGGAAAGTGTTCCTGACCGGAAGTCATGGTTGTCAGCCGTTGACCCTGCCGTATGGATTCGGGCAGGATCCTCCCCATACATCTTGTTTAACAAAGGTTTGTAATCAAAACTTTCAAATTGTGAGGGCGCTCCATTTTGAAAAAGATAAATTACCCTCTTAGCCTTAGATGCAAAATGCTTTATACCGGCAGGTAGTTGGTCTGAGCCGGAACTTTTAAACAAATCCGGTATTAAGAGTGAGCCTAAAGCAGCTCCACCGATACCCTGCACCAACCCTTACTAAAGAAATGACGCCTGTTGATATTCAGTTTGTACTCTAAAAAATTCTTGTCCATGGTCCATTAACTTTTTACTATAGCTTCATCCAGATTGTAAATCATATGGATAACCTGCATTAGAGAAACAATTTCAATTCTTTTATCTTCTGATTTCATGCGATATTCACCAACATTCAGAGTAGCCTCTACTAAATCCGGTTTGGTTTCAAACCGATCAAGATTTTTTTGGTAGAAATCAACGAAGAGTGGTTTTTCGTCTTCTTTAATCTTCCTATTGAGGATCAACTTAAATGCTTGTTCAACCTGTTGAGAAAAGTCCTCATTTTCTTTGATTAATCTTTCGGCGAGAACCCTCGAAGACTCTAGTACTGTAGGATCATTCAGCATGATCAATGCCTGTAATAGCGTATTGGTAGAATAGCGATTGACTTCACATTGATCACGGTTAGAGGCATCAAAAGTGAGCATCACTGGAGGAGGCACTGTCCTTTTAATGAAAGTATACATCCCTCTTCGATACAAATCAGTCCCGTGATCCCGTACATATTTTTGGAGAATACTTCTGCCTGAAGTTGCCGCATTCCAAAGGCCATCCGGTTGATAGGGTTTCACACTAGGCCCACCGATCTCTCTATTAAGCAATCCACTGCTGGCCAATATAAGATCACGGATATGCTCTGCTAACAATCTCAGCCTGGGCATCCGGGACAAATAGACATTGTTTGCATCCTTTTCTAACACTTCTTCTTCGACCACGGCAGATTGAGTGTAAGTGGAAGACATCACTACCTTTTTGACCAATCGTTTGATGTCCCAGCCATTTTCCATAAAATCAACTGCGAGCCAGTCGAGAAGTTCGGGATGTGACGGTAGGTTGCCCTGAACTCCAAAGTCCCCCACGGTATTTACGATTCCTCTACCAAAGAATTCCTGCCATATTCTATTTACATAAACCCGGGCCGTTAAAGGATTCCTTTCATCAAAAAGCCATTAGGCTAAACCATAACGGTTGCGATCGAATTTGGTAGTATCGAATTCCAAAATGGCTGAGGGTGTACCGAAATCAACAACATCTGTTTTGGCATCGTAATTTCCCCGATTCAGAACGTAGGTTTCTCTTATGTCAGCCGAATCCTGCATGATCATCACCTCCAGTCTTCCGGGATTTTTCTTGTTAATGAAATTGAGAATACCAGAAATATCTTCCTCAGTGATGGCCATCTTGGGGGGGGGGGTCAGCTAGGGAAGCATAGCCAATGGTCCGGTAAATACCTTTCTCAGGGACTTTGTCAAAAAAAGCAAAGGTGCTGTAATAATCTTTTTGGGAGATCGGATCAAACTTGTGATCGTGGCACTTCGCACATTCTAGCGTCACACCCAAAATTCCTTTCCCCAGTGTATTGGTTCGATCGGTAACGTACTCCACGCGGTATTCCTCCTGAATGATTCCACCTTCCTGGGTTATTTTATGATTTCTATTGAAACCGGTCGCCAAAATCGTTTCCTTAGCCCGAAAAATTCATAGTAGACAATAAAAAACAGGCATAAATTGCTTATATTGAGATAGTTAGACAGCAAAATAAGCAATTAATTTATGCCTGAATATAAGGAAAAAGATACCGTATTTTATCGAGGAAAACAAGCTTTTAAATTTGATTTTTCAGCATCAGCGATTAGCTCAGACGGAGCGATATTGTTAAGTGAAAAAGTAGAGAGAAAGACTGGTCTATTAAAAAGCTTCGCCGCACTGATTCCTGACTATCGAAACCCCTTTTTTATCGAATACACTTATGAAGAAATGCTTCGCCAACGGGTGTTTTTAATGATGCAGAGCTATCAGGATTGCAATGACGAACAAAAACTCCGAGAGGATCCGGTGATCCGTAAAGTACTAGATAGCGGATTATGTTCCCAGCCTACTTTAAGTCGATTTGAAAACAAGGCCGATCGGAGTCTGATCTACCAGATGAGTCAATGGTTTGTAGACCGTTATGTAGAGGAGTTGAAAGAGAAGACTGGTCAAATCATCATTGATGTAGATGGTACCGATGACCCTACTCATGGATTCCAACAACTCAGTTTGTATAATGGCTATTATGGACAGACTATGTACCATGAGTTGTTCTTTAAGGACGGGAACACCGGTCAGGTCATTTTACCAGTACTACGTCCGGGCAATTGTCACTCCAACAAATGGTTTGTGGCCTTATTGAAAAGGATTGTCATTAAAATCAGAAAAAAACTGCCCTCAGTAAAGATCCTTATTCGAGCGGATAGTGGCTTTTCAGGAGCATCTTTTTATCGGATAGCTAAGCAGTTTGACCTTCAATTTTGTTTAGGTATTAGTAGTAATGAAGTTTTAAAGACTTTTACCAAACAGACTATCATTGAAGTAAAAAAGGAATATGCTTCAAAAATCATCAAACATCAAGAGTTTGTTGGCCCGTTTACTTACCAGGCCAAAAGCTGGGATCGTTCTGAAAAGCTGTACGCCAAAGTGGAGTCTACCGGAAAAGGAATGAATGTCCGTTACTTTGTGAGCAACTTTGAAGCGATGACCGCTCAACAGATTTACTTTGATTTTTATGTCAAGCGAGGTGATGCCAGTGAAAATCGAATAAAGGAACTCAAAAACATGACTTATTCCGACCGGCTTTCCTGTCATCGCTACTGGGCCAATTTCATGCGTTTAATCATCGCTACCCTCTGTTATGAAATGTTCCGGCAGATTAAATTATTAATTGCCAAAACAAAACACCACTTTGCTAAACGATGGCAAGTGGACAATATCCGGCTTTACCTGATGAAGGTTGGGGCGTGCCTGAAAGAAAGGAAAAGATCATTGACAATACAATTCTCAAGAGCCTTTAGATATCAATACCTGCTGGGCGATTTGCTTACGGTGAACTGACCGATCAGTTAAACAGTTTGATTTAATCAAAAAAATGTTCTTCCATAAGAACACAATAGAGCTTTGACTGAAAATTGAAAAATTCTAACAAAAAAACGCTCTAATGTCCTTTGAAATCCAGAAACCTGGTTGATCTTCAAATTAATACATACACTCCAATCAAAAATAGTTAGCAACCCATTATTAATCCCAAAATTGGTGGCCTATGAATAATGCGGGTTAAACCCTGTCGAACGATCTGATGAATAAAACGGAATTCCAGTCAAATATTATAGGGCATCTCTAAAAATCCTATTCAGTCTTCCCTAATCATTGCAAAGTTAATAAAACGCATGAACCATTTTTAGGATACACAATCTCATTTAATATTGAAAAAGAAAATAGCATCCGCGGATAGGTGTAGATTTACTATATTTATTTTAGTGCCGTTTTAGGCCCTTTAAAAGATTACGAATATGGGAAGTGCAAATGTCAGGCTAGTCACCAATCAAAAGGATCTTAACAGTTTTACCCGCCATTTATTACAGGACACTCATGCATTAGAGAAAATGTTAGAGGATGGCTGGTTTAACGAAGGACAAATGCACATTGGAGCTGAACAGGAGATCTGCTTAGTTGATCGGCATTACAAGCCTGCACCAACCTGGAATGAAACTGCCTATTTTTGCTGATTATGTTTTGCCAATGGGTCACGCCAGTGAACGTCATGATATTAATAGCTATGAAACCCATGGTGGCACCTGGATTGCATTCAGGCAACCAGTGCTGAGAGAAGCTGCCAGACGGTCGGGGAAGGAGGTGAAATTTAATTATGAGTCGAATCCAGGCGAAGTATGGGAGGAAGATGAGTTCTGGATCGAGTTGTCATGGAGGATTGACCCCACCGGAGAATTAGGTATAAAGGAACACTTCATTTCTCCCTACCGAAAAGGGGAGAAGGTTACCGTTGAGGAGTACTACCAGTTCATCTTTGAGCATACTCCGGGATTAAATGAAAAGGCATCCGGTGAAGGGTTGTCACCGCTGGATTATATGAGGAAGTACGGTGCCTTTGAAGTGGAAAAGCACTCTTATAACAAACACCTAAAAGATCTTGACAAAGAGACGTTGCAAAAGGCAACATCAGATGGTAAAGGACATTTGATCAAGGAAGGTAAAGTGGTAGGGATAGAGGTTGATGGCAAATCTGTAACTGGTTTTGCATCACCTTCAAAAAAGCAGGAATTTTTTTCCCAAACCATGGTGGACTGGAAGTGGCCTGAATATCGATTGCCGACTTATATTAAGAGTCACATACATGAGGATAATATGGATAGAGAAGCTGGGGAGTTTCCACTGGTTCCAACTTTCAGGCTCCCCGTTCTCATTCATACAAGATCGGGTAATGCCAAGTGGTTGGCTGAAATTGCGAATCGCAATCCTATTTGGATGCATACTTCAGATGCTCAAAGGTTTAGCCCGCATTATTCATAGGCCACCAATTTTGGGATTAATAATGGGTTGCTAACTATTTTTGATTGGAGTGTATGTATTAATTTGAAGATCAACCAGGTTTCTGGATTTCAAAGGACATTAGAGCGTTTTTTTGTTAGAATTTTTCAATTTTCAGTCAAAGCTCTATTGTGTTCTTATGGAAGAACATTTTTTTGATTAAACCAAACTGTTTAACTGATCGGTCAGTTCACCGTAAGCAAATCGCCCAGCAGGTATTGATATCTAAAGGCTCTTGAGAATTGTATTGTCAATGATCTTTTCCTTTCTTTCAGGCACGCCCCAACCTTCATCAGGTAAAGCCGGATATTGTCCACTTGCCATCGTTTAGCAAAGTGGTGTTTTGTTTTGGCAATTAATAATTTAATCTGCCGGAACATTTCATAACAGAGGGTAGCGATGATTAAACGCATGAAATTGGCCCAGTAGCGATGACAGGAAAGCCGGTCGGAATAAGTCATGTTTTTGAGTTCCTTTATTCGATTTTCACTGGCATCACCTCGCTTGACATAAAAATCAAAGTAAATCTGTTGAGCGGTCATCGCTTCAAAGTTGCTCACAAAGTAACGGACATTCATTCCTTTTCCGGTAGACTCCACTTTGGCGTACAGCTTTTCAGAACGATCCCAGCTTTTGGCCTGGTAAGTAAACGGGCCAACAAACTCTTGATGTTTGATGATTTTTGAAGCATATTCCTTTTTTACTTCAATGATAGTCTGTTTGGTAAAAGTCTTTAAAACTTCATTACTACTAATACCTAAACAAAATTGAAGGTCAAACTGCTTAGCTATCCGATAAAAAGATGCTCCTGAAAAGCCACTATCCGCTCGAATAAGGATCTTTACTGAGGGCAGTTTTTTTCTGATTTTAATGACAATCCTTTTCAATAAGGCCACAAACCATTTGTTGGAGTGACAATTGCCCGGACGTAGTACTGGTAAAATGACCTGACCGGTGTTCCCGTCCTTAAAGAACAACTCATGGTACATAGTCTGTCCATAATAGCCATTATACAAACTGAGTTGTTGGGATCCATGAGTAGGGTCATCGGTACCATCTACATCAATGATGATTTGACCAGTCTTCTCTTTCAACTCCTCTACATAACGGTCTACAAACCATTGACTCATCTGGTAGATCAGACTCCGATCGGCCTTGTTTTCAAATCGACTTAAAGTAGGCTGGGAACATAATCCGCTATCTAGTACTTTACGGATCACCGGATCCTCTCGGAGTTTTTGTTCGTCATTGCAATCCTGATAGCCCTGCATCATTAAAAACACCCGTTGGCGAAGCATTTCTTCATAAGTGTATTCGATAAAAAAGGGGTTTCGATAGTCAGGAATCAGTGCGGCGAAGCTTTTTAATAGACCAGTCTTTCTCTCTACTTTTTCACTTAACAATATCGCTCCGTCTGAGCTAATCGCTGATGCTGAAAAATCAAATTTAAAAGCTTGTTTTCCTCGATAAAATACGGTATCTTTTTCCTTATATTCAGGCATAAATTAATTGCTTATTTTGTTGTCTAACTATCTCAATATAAGCAATTTATGCCTGTTTTTTATTGTCTACTATGAATTTTTCGGGTTAATTTGGTCTCAGGTGACTTGGTAAGGGTCAGTACTGAGATCGGTTACTTTGTAGATAAGGTATGGGTTACTGAAGGAATGAAGCCAGGTATTCTAGCTTGTTCGCACCACCTTGGGAGATGGCGTAGGGCGCAGGACCCAAAAGGCAATCGCTGGGCCACTAATCTGGTCGAGATCAAAAATAACCAGCCAGGAGTATGGAAGATGAGGGTTCACAAAAACATCCATCCTTCAAAAACCGAGGATAATGATACCTCCAGGATTTTCTGGAGCGATGGTGGAGTCCATCTTTCAAGGGCTTTGAGGCCGGCGGAGGAGACCTATTATATTAAGGATTAACGCCCCAATTCATTCAAAAATATATGTCACACTGAGCTTGTCGAAGTGTACTTAGTGTATCGAAGGTTTCGACAAGTACAGGGTTTGGTATAAACACCCTAATTAATATAAAAACGGATTGATTTAGAATTAATGTATTGATTAGAGTTACAAGGGTAGACGGTAGTTGTTTTTTAATTTGCGCCATCGTATAATGTATGAATCGCTTTTTCCCCTTTCTGCAATGGTGGCTTCAGGTTAATAGTTCAACCCTTAAACCTGACTTATTAGCAGGCCTGACCAATGCAGTAATCGTCTTGCCTCAAGGTGTGGCTTTTGCTTTAATCGCAGGATTACCACCAATATACGGTTTGTATTCTGCAATGGTCACCCCAATAGTGGCTGCTTTTTTCGGCTCCTCCATGCACCTTATTTCAGGGCCAACAACTGCTATATCGTTAGTCATATACTCTTCCCTGACTCCAATTGCAGAACCGTTCAGTCAGCAGTTTATCGAGTTGGCTCTACTGCTAACCTTTATTGCAGGAGTTATTCAGTGGATTCTGGGAATTACCCGTTTAGGAACACTGGTGAATTTCATCTCACATAGTGTGGTGGTTGGTTTTACCTCCGGAGCCGCTATTTTAATTGGTTTTAGCCAACTCAAGCATATTACAGGAATCGATTCGGGGACATCAAAGTTTTTTATTGAAGTAGTTGCTCATAACATATTGAATATAAGTAACTTAAATGTTATTGTATTAGCAATAGCTTCGATAACGATTGCTATGGCTTTGGTCACTCCGAAGATCTCAAAAAGGTTACCTCATTTATTGATAGCCATGATCACTGGGAGTCTTGTAAGCTACTTCTTGGATGGCTCCACCAATGGAGTCAAATACGTTGGTTTGATACCAAATGATTTACCTCCCTTTTCAATACCAGAATTTTCACTGGAAAACATTCAATCACTGGCCCCAAAGGCATTTGCCATAGCCATGTTAGGGTTGATTGAAGCGGTGGCTATTGGAAAATCAATAGCCATAAAGTCTGGTCAGACAATCGATAACAATCAGGAATTTATAGGTCAGGGAATGTCAAATATTGTTGGCTCTTTCTTTTCTTGTTATGCGGGAACAGGGTCGTTTTCCCGCTCAGGAATTAATTATGAATCCGGAGCTAAAACACCATTATCAGCTTTTTTTGCGGCAATTTCTTTGATGGCCATCGTTTTATTGGTCGCTCCTTATGCTGCTCATTTACCTATGCCCGTAATGGGTGGAATTATATTCCTGGTGGCTTATCGTTTGATTGATTTTCACCACATTAATAAGATCCTCAAAGCAAGCTGGCAGGAAGCAACGGTGATGTTCATAACCTTCCTGTCGACCTTATTTTTTCAATTGGAGTATGCCATTTATTTCGGTGTGTTGTTCTCCCTCATTTTTTATTTGCAGAGAACTTCGCGCCCATTAATTGTATCTGTTTCCCCCGATCCGAATCACGAAAAAAGGAAGTTTACTAATATTAAAAGGATTGCTTTAGACGAATGCCCTCAACTCAAGGTGATTAGGATTGACGGTTCCCTTTTTTACGGCGCAGTTGATCATGTTCGAGCTCATCTCAGAGAATTAAGAGATAGTGGAGTGAAGAACATTTTAATTGTTGCCAGTGGAATAAATATAATCGATGTTTCAGGAGCCGAATTGTTGGTAAATCAATCGCTGAGATGGAAGGAAATGGGTGGTCAATTTTATCTAAGTAGTATTCGTATTGGTGCGAGAGAATTTTTAAAGAAGGGTGGATATTTAAACGAAATTGGTGAGGAAAACATATTTGAGACGAAGCACAAAGCCATACAGGAGATTTATCAGCGATTAGACCGCTCAATTTGTGATAGTTGTTCGGTTAAGATTTATAAGGAGTGTGTAAAAGAAACACCCCTCTGAATCTCCCCTCAAGGGGAGAGTTGATCTCGATTTATTGGTCCCAATCGTTAGTTAAAACTATGCACTTTTAGTGCAAGACTTTAGTTGCTACACACTTTAGTAAATTTAACTCATGAGTGAAAAGCAACGACTTGGAAGCCATACTGTTACGTGGTTGACAGCTCATATAGTATGGGTTACGAAATATCGCTATGATGTTTTGAAAGGAGATATTCAAGAAAGATGTAGAGAATTGGTACGCCAAATATGTGAATCGGAAGATGTCAAAATATTGAAAGGTGTAGTGAGCAAAGATCGCGTTCATATTCACATTGAATATCCCCATCCATCTCTATAAGTAACGTTGTGAAGCGGTTGAAAGGCAGAACTTCTCGTCGTATTCAAGAAGAGTTTCCTGCGCTTAGGAAACAATATTGGGGTCGGCATTTTTGGGCTGTTGGATATGGAGCCTGGAGTACGGGAAATATAACAGACAAAATGGTGGATGAATACCTTGAACATCACCGTAGTCCGACAGATCCTGGCAGTGATAATTTTATAATTGAATAAGAATTTCATTCTTATGCCTATTTTTAAAAACCTATGCACTTTCAGTGCATAGTGGTTCAGTTACTGTTTTGTCAACTGCATCGAGATCAGTCCCCCCTTAAAGCCTGCCTGCAAGGCAAAGGTAAAGGGATGTTAACTTTCGAAATATTTAACACTAAAAGACCGTTATAAAGTGAATTATAGAAGTCTTCCAAAAACTGATTTAGAAGTTAGTGAAATCTCCTTTGGTTGCATGTCTTTGGGATCAGATCATCGGGAAAATACTATTTTACTTAGAGCTGCCTTGGATGAGGGGATCAATTACTTTGATACGGCAGACCTTTACCAAAACGGCGAAAATGAAGTAACGGTTGGGAAAGCATTCATGGGAAATCGCAAGGAAATAATCATCGCTACGAAAGTGGGTAATCAATTGAGACCTGATGGTAGCGGTTGGGACTGGAATCCTCGCAAAAAGTACATCTTAGATGCTGTTGAAAAAAGTCTAAAGCGCCTCCAAACAGATTATATTGATCTCTACCAATTACATGGAGGTACAATTGAGGACCCTATCGATGAAACCATAGAAGCTTTTGAACTGCTTAAAGAAAAAGGAGTTATCAGACACTATGGCATTTCTTCTATCAGACCGAATGTGATTCGTGAATGGGCTACTAGATCCAATATGGTTAGCGTGATGATGCAGTACAGTCTACTGGACAGGAGGCCTGAAGAAACGTGCCTTAAATATTTGGGAGACCAGGAAATCGGGGTGGTTGTTCGTGGAGCATTAGCAAAGGGGCTATTGGCAGATAAACCCATTGAAGACCGTTTGGAACATAGCAAACAGGAGATAGCGCATTTGGTAGATCAAATGAAAGCCATGACCGGCCGAACCCTCACAGAAATTGCCATGAACTACGTATTGATTAGACCTGAAGTGACTACCATCACTGTAGGAATAAGAACGGAGCAGCATTTGGAGGAGGCGATTGCAGTTTTGCAATCGGATAAATTGACCAAAGAAGAAGTGGAACTTTTAAAGGGTTCGATTGAGGCAAAGAGGTACGAGACACACAGGTGATCTGGTGGCTACGATTTTACACTCTTGACATTGTCTCTGATGTAAGAATTTGATTAGGAGAGAAATAACGCCTCATGCATGAAAAATCGGCTTAATCAAAAGTAGCAATCTATTGAAAATAACGGAGTACTAGTGTTGTTTTGTTTTTCATTTTTTGAGGCCAAAAAACGAAACAAACCTGTCCGCCGTACTGAGGTACTCTGGCAGGCGGGAAAGCCTTTGGAAAATCAATAACCCGCGGCCCGCACACTGCCCACTGCCCGCAAGGCCATCATCAGCTGCCAACACAGCCCTGTCGCTTATTCTCGCCCGCGGCTGTAGCCTTTGGCGAAGGACTCCGCCGTTATTTTACGGCTTACCCGCCTGGGTGAAAAGGGATTAAGAATGAGTTGAAATTTAGATCCTGGTTTGCAGAATAGTTCCAATTTCTCTTTTTTATTCTAGCCAAATGGGAAGGGAATGGCACTAGTATTAAGTTTCTTAATTAACATATCAATGATTACGCGATAGTTAAATCTTCCATTTTCCACTTCCATTTAAAGATTGTTGGCATTTCATTGATTTCATTAATGTATTTCAATATCCGGTCTTTGAGCTCTTTCTTTGATTTTACACGGATCCCCCTTAAAAAGCTCCTGGTCATTTTGCTAAAGAAGACTTCAATAAGATTTAGCCAGGAAGCATGTACAGGTGTAAATACAAATTCAAACCTATTAGGCACTGTTTTCAGGAATGCTTTTGTCTCTTTTGAAATATGGGCCGAATGATTATCTAAGATTATCTTGATCTTAAAGCTGACTGGGTAGAGTTCATCAAGCCCTTTCAAATATTCCACAAATTCCCTACTTCTATGTCTATCCTCGACCCGTGCATATATCTTGCCGGTAATCAAGTCGATTGATGCCAACAACGAAACTGTACCGTGTCTTTTATATTCATGGTCCCTGCCCCAATTTGGGTGCTTGCCTGCTATGAGGCTTAGGTCAGTGGCGGTATTTTCTATCGCCTGCATTCCAGGTTTTTCATCGTAGGACAAGATGGCAATCATTGATCCTTCCGGTTTGTTAGCTTTGTAAAGTGCCACTTCTTTATAAACATGCAATACCTGGGACATCTTTCGGTCAAAGTCAGGGTCTTTCTTTTCTAGGTAATAAGATAGTTTGTGGGGCTTTACATCACTTTTCGACAGTATCTTTGAAACGGTCCCTTTCTGTATTTCGCCTAATGAAAGATGGCCCGCCTGTTTGCAATTGCCCCTTACATACTTGGCCAATGCATTATAGGTCCAAAATTCTGAGGCCATGCCCAAGTCTTTTGGTTTTGTGCAAGCTATCGATAAAAACCATGCCCTGGCCTCATTGGTGATCTTTGGGGTTGCCCCTTTTCTGGGAAGGTCGTTCAGAGAGGTCAGTATACCGTATCCTATTGCCCTATCAACAGTCCTTTCAACCTTTGGCCGATTCGTGCCAAGTTGTTTTGCTATCGAATTGATGCTTTGCCCTTTCCAATAACCAAGAAGCATTTTCGCCCTTTCAACCCGTGATTTGGCCTCAACCCGTGATTTACTTATAACCTCCAATGTTTGCTGTTCCTTTGTCGTAAATGATATTTTCGCTCTTTTACTCTCAAATGGCATAGGGTTCACTATTTTTGGTCCAACTGCTAAGATAGAACTTTTATTATTGATATACTATATAGGAAACTATATACTAGTATACAATAAAGGGTAACGAACGTGTGCAAAATGAGAGCACTTGACCCTCCTTAAGGAGCCAATGTATTGAATTTAATGGTTTGATGGAAGGGCTAGGTGAGGGCATTCAATTTTGCATATATAACAAACTAGCGTATATGGAAAAATATCAATCATTTTTCGTAACGAAATTTCATTTTGCAAATAAATTGATGATTTTTCCAGGGTGACTCTTCAACAAGAAATTATTGAGCGATTCAAATCAGGAGATAAAAATGCATTCAAAGAAATTTTTGAAACATTTTTTAATCCCTTGTGTGCATTTGGCAATAAATACATTAATGACCATAACGAAGTTGAAGACTTGGTTCAGGATGTCTTCGTAAGTTTTTGGGAGAGAAGAAGAAATTTTGATCATGCAGATACCATAAAAACTTTCATATATACATCTGTAAGAAATAATTGTCTCAATCATCTTAAGCATCAGGCAGTTCGACATAAACATGAAGATGCATTGATATATGAATTAGAGTCCGATCAATTCTTCACCAATCAGGTGATCGAAGAAGAATCATTTAACCCGCATTATTCATAGGCCACCAATTTTGGGATTAATAATGGGTTGCTAACTATTTTTGATTGGAGTGTATGTATTAATTTGAAGATCAACCAGGTTTCTGGATTTCAAAGGACATTAGAGCGTTTTTTTGTTAGAATTTTTCAATTTTCAGTCAAAGCTCTATTGTGTTCTTATGGAAGAACATTTTTTTGATTAAACTAAACTGTTTAACTGATCGGTCAGTTCACCGTAAGCAAATCGCCCAGCAGGTATTGATATCTAAAGGCTCTTGAGAATTGTATTGTCAATGATCTTTTCCTTTCTTTCAGGCACGCCCCAACCTTCATCAGGTAAAGCCGGATATTGTCCACTTGCCATCGTTTAGCAAAGTGGTGTTTTGTTTTGGCAATTAATAATTTAATCTGCCGGAACATTTCATAACAGAGGGTAGCGATGATTAAACGCATGAAATTGGCCCAGTAGCGATGACAGGAAAGCCGGTCGGAATAAGTCATGTTTTTGAGTTCCTTTATTCGATTTTCACTGGCATCACCTCGCTTGACATAAAAATCAAAGTAAATCTGTTGAGCGGTCATCGCTTCAAAGTTGCTCACAAAGTAACGGACATTCATTCCTTTTCCGGTAGACTCCACTTTGGCGTACAGCTTTTCAGAACGATCCCAGCTTTTGGCCTGGTAAGTAAACGGGCCAACAAACTCTTGATGTTTGATGATTTTTGAAGCATATTCCTTTTTTACTTCAATGATAGTCTGTTTGGTAAAAGTCTTTAAAACTTCATTACTACTAATACCTAAACAAAATTGAAGGTCAAACTGCTTAGCTATCCGATAAAAAGATGCTCCTGAAAAGCCACTATCCGCTCGAATAAGGATCTTTACTGAGGGCAGTTTTTTTCTGATTTTAATGACAATCCTTTTCAATAAGGCCACAAACCATTTGTTGGAGTGACAATTGCCCGGACGTAGTACTGGTAAAATGACCTGACCGGTGTTCCCGTCCTTAAAGAACAACTCATGGTACATAGTCTGTCCATAATAGCCATTATACAAACTGAGTTGTTGGGATCCATGAGTAGGGTCATCGGTACCATCTACATCAATGATGATTTGACCAGTCTTCTCTTTCAACTCCTCTACATAACGGTCTACAAACCATTGACTCATCTGGTAGATCAGACTCCGATCGGCCTTGTTTTCAAATCGACTTAAAGTAGGCTGGGAACATAATCCGCTATCTAGTACTTTACGGATCACCGGATCCTCTCGGAGTTTTTGTTCGTCATTGCAATCCTGATAGCCCTGCATCATTAAAAACACCCGTTGGCGAAGCATTTCTTCATAAGTGTATTCGATAAAAAAGGGGTTTCGATAGTCAGGAATCAGTGCGGCGAAGCTTTTTAATAGACCAGTCTTTCTCTCTACTTTTTCACTTAACAATATCGCTCCGTCTGAGCTAATCGCTGATGCTGAAAAATCAAATTTAAAAGCTTGTTTTCCTCGATAAAATACGGTATCTTTTTCCTTATATTCAGGCATAAATTAATTGCTTATTTTGTTGTCTAACTATCTCAATATAAGCAATTTATGCCTGTTTTTTATTGTCTACTATGAATTTTTCGGGTTAAGTGCCAGTTCCAATTCATCACATTCTACTTCCGAGGATAACTGTTCGGGAACAAACTCATTTAGTGAACTCAATATCTTATGCCGCCAGTCGAAGCTTGTCTGGATGCTTATTCCGATTTGTTTTGCTATCTTTTTTATCGGCATGCCCTGCTCCATGCAGCGCAGATAAGATTGCCATTTTGATTTAAGCTTGATGTCATACAAAGGTGTCCCCTGTTGTTTCACTGTACCATCTTTTACATTCATTGCACTGATACATCTGCACACCTTTTTGTCTGCCCCTCTTATATACCTTCTCGCTTGTGCAATTTGGACAGGGTTTCTTCTTTCTTTTCTCTGCTATTTGTTGTTGAGCGGCAATCAATACTTTGCCTTGTAATTCCTGCTCCTGGAGCAACTCATCCAACAATTCGGTTTGGGAACTTATCGGCCAAATTGTGCAAATAAATTTTTTGATCTCTTGACTTGATATCATATAGCGAAGATAATAATTGCTGTGTTATTTAGAACTTAGCCCAAAATTCCTGATAAGTATGGATATGCGATTGAAAGCATCCCCATTGCCGGCATTAATCATAAAGGCATGACCGATAACCGAATTCAGGAAGGTAGGC
This sequence comes from Cyclobacteriaceae bacterium, assembly GCA_963664285.2. Lineage (GTDB taxonomy): Bacteria > Bacteroidota > Bacteroidia > Cytophagales > Cyclobacteriaceae > JAJCYL01. The sequence goes on along the minus strand of CAXXNX010000060.1, from coordinate 59,475 downwards.
CAGTTCTGTAATACCTCCATTCACCCCACCATTGTGTGATCGAAAAACAAATTCTTTGTGTGATGAGGAATAATTACTTAGACCGTAACCAGCTTCCAATCCAGGGGCAGCTCCTGTGGTTGTAGCCGGAGTCTCCATTCTTTTAAGGGAAGCCCTCACTGATCACTTGAACACTGTCTATCAGAGCTCGATCAAGGTAAAATTTCACCAATTTTGCCATATCCCTGGGTGAGGCATTAATGGAACCCGAAGGGCGAATTAATATGTGCCAATAATCCTGGGGCTCTCCTTCCTGGTAAAGGACTGCGCCATATTTCTTATAATCTTCGGACAAAAAAATAAGTCATGGTCTCCATACCCATGGGCTGAAAGAAGTTTTCTTCCACAGAGTATTCATAGCTTTGACCGGTTAGTTTCTTGACGATGTATGCAGCAACCGGTGGACCGGCATTACAATAACTCATGCGGGTGCCGGGAACCCACCCTGATTTACGAGAGTGTGGATGAAAGTCGAGCCCTTCTTTAACCGTGACCGAATCCGGATTACTATGTGCATACTCAACCAGATGAATGTCATCCCAGCCGGTGGTGTGTTCCAGTAAATGGGCTACACGGACAGGGTCAGTATCTTCCCATTGATTTTCAAATTCGATTTCAGTTACGACATCCCTTACTTTATCATTGAGATTAACTTTTCCTTCTTCCTGTTCTGACTGGTTAGAGGGATATTCCTACAGGATTGATTTGGGTATAGTTCCCTTTCTGGCTGCCGGAGTGATTTCGGTCTTAATTGCTGTTTCCACCATAAGTACGCAAACCATAAAAGCAGCTACTTCAAATCCTGTGAATGGACTACGAGAGGAGTGAGGTGCATATTTGTAATAGTCACCTAAAGGTCTATATTTACAATAGTGTATTTTTAAAATACGCTAACCCAAATTCATTCCTACCACTAATATCAGCCGGTTCCCCAAGCCGGCTGTTTTTTGTTTCAATTATACTAAATATATTAGTAATACTATTTATATTAGCTGAATGGAGCGAGGCTATATAAAGGGCCAAGGGAGCGCAGATAAACACTAAAAACCCATTTTCGGCGAAAGAATATGTATTTGAGCATATTGAAGGCCTGGATGAGGCGTTCATTGAAAAAAAGCCATCTACCGAATTATTTTTCGAAAATCCTAAAAATATTATCAGTAGGAATGATAGTCCGGATTTAGGTTGGGTCAATTCCATTAACCCTTACCAAGGTTACGAGCATGGATGTATCTACTGCTACGCCAGAAATGCACACCAGTATTGGGGATTCAGCGCTGGCCTCGATTTTGAAACCAAGATTGTTGTGAAACCGAAAGCGCCTCAATTACTGGAGAAAAAGCTCCTGTCCAGTTATTGGAAGCCGGCTGTGATCACGCTCTCTGGCAACACGGATTGTTATCAGCCTTTGGAGAAGAAATATCGATTAACCAGGGGAATACTGGAGATCCTCCTGAAATTACCGGAACCCAGTGGGGATGATCACAAAAAACAGTCTGATCACCCGTGATATCGATATTCTCTCAGAATTAGCAAAGTTAAATTTGATTACCGTTCACATATCTGTAACAACTTTTGAAGAAAAGCTGAGATCCATTATGGAACCACGAACGGCGACGGCATCCAAAAGAATGGAAACGATCAAAAAGTTATCGGAAGCCGGAATTCCGGTAGGCGTGATGGTTGCTCCAATTATCCCCGGTCTCAACAATCACGAAATATCAGATATCGTTAGAAAAGCAGCAGATAATGGCGCAGTTAGTGCCGGATACAATGTGGTAAGATTAAACGGTTCAGTGAGTACTCTATTCCGAGATTGGCTTTTTAAGAACTTTCCCGACAGGGCCAATAAAGTTTGGAACCTGGTAACAACGCTGCATGGTGGAAAAGTGAAATGACACGGAATGGGGACGAAGATTGAGAGGCGATGGTAATCTGGCGGAATCAATTAGACAAATGATGGAGATATCTAAAAAAAGATTTATGAAAGGGAAGAGTCTGCCTGACCTGGACCTGACGAGGTTCAGGCGGGGTGGTAGTTATAGTCTTTTCGAATAAGGGACAAACTTAATGTTGAAGATGTCAGGCTTTACTTTGTTGTTGTACCAAGCTGGTTTTAAGGTCCCTATGAGTTTCAGTCATCCAGAGGAAATAAAAAAAGGCTACGGTAACGTAGCCTCTATTTTACATTTTATGATCTCGATTTTTAGTTTAACTTAAAAACCCACCGTCTTTGACGGTGGTCATGTTGTTAAGGCTGTGCCGTAACTTTGCGGCATGAGTAAATATAAGAAGCTGTCGCATGTAGTATACAAATGCGATTACCACATTGTGTGGGCGCCTAAATATCGGTTTAGGATTTTGACAGGTCAGATCAAGACGCTGATCGAAGAAGATATAAGAATGTTGTGTGAATGGAAGGGTTGTGTTATTGAAGAGATGAATGTACAAACCAATCACATTCATCTTGTGGTGTCGATTCCTCCAAAGGTGTCTGTCTCGACCTTGATGGGTGTATTGAAAGGTAAGTTGGCGATCAAGATGTTTAAGAGTTATCCAAAACTGAAGCAAAAGCCCTCCTGGGGAAATCACTTTTGGGCAAGAGGATACATTGCTAGCACAGTTGGAATAGATGAAGAGACAATAAAAAGATACATGAAGTATCAGGAGAAACAGGGAAAAACAAGCAGAGGAGCAACAACATAAGTTTGATTTTTAAAGCCCCCTTTGGGGGCAAGTCAAAGCCACATTCTTAGAAGGTGGTTTTTTACTCATCACTTGAGTTTCCTGAAATAACAAATGCACCGCCTGCCAATGCAAAGTCTTTCAATAACATAGGCATTGAGGATTCATTTCCGCCTATCACTCCGGGCAAATGCATTGATAAAACAAAGATCAACAGCATAATTCCTAATAGAAAAGTTGCCAATTTCATCTTTTTGTTGATAAACATTGACACAGCGGCTGCTATTAAAGCAGTTCCAGTCAGATATATCCAAATAACGCCGCCTGGAATTGGAACCATGCCAGCCATAGCATCAGCATTACCAAAGTGGAATATGCCAAAAACAAGCATGGGAATAGCAAACATAATACGGCCAATAAGACTTAGAGGTAGTTTGTTCATTTTTTATGGATTTTTAGGTTGAACAGTGGGTTACATATATGTAACAACATCAATATACACATTTTTAGTTCATTTGCTCAATTGTTAAGGCGTATTAAGATGATCATAGGATATTATTGCATTTGAAAATACTGTAGAATAACCCTTTAATAGTAAAAACGGGGAATGCGTTAATCTTACGTCTTTAACTGAAATAAAATGCGGGCTTTATTATTCATTCTTATTGTATTAAACACAATTCAAGCTAATTCACAGGAAGCAGGATCTTTCACAGACCCGAGAGATGGCACGGTTTGCAGAATAGTCACTATACGAACCAAACTGGTAAGCGATACGGTTGACAGGGTATGGCTAGCACAAAATTTGAGATATAAATCTCCACATTCCGAATGTTACAAATTTGAAGACGCCTATTGTGAAGGTTTGGGTCGTCTTTATGATTGGCATGACGCCCATGAATCCTGTCCAACAGGGTGGCATGTGCCCAATTTTGATGAATGGGCTTCCCTTTTTAACATGTTTGGCGGTATCAAAAAAGCCGGGAAAGAATTACGTCCCGAGGGTATGAGCAATTTTAATGCTGAGTTTGGAGGCATGGGTGATACTAACAATCGGTTTTACAGCGCCGGTCATTTGGCTAATTTCTGGGATTCTGAAAGTCACCATGTATCGGAAACTAGTGGTGGCGTAATTAGCATTCACTACCAATTGGATGATATCACTCATTCGGCTGTTAGCAACAAAAATAGAAATAGTGTACGGTGTGTGAAGAATTATGAAGGGTATGACAAATAGTGGTTTATAATTTAATTTTTTATAGCACCAGCCAGTGTATCGTGATGCTCATTGATGAAGCGTCTTAAGTAACTACCAATAAAATCTGCTCCTTTAAACCCTGCTTCCCGTGCTGCTTTCTCTTTGAGCATTGGATCAATATCTGCGCTGGCCGCATAATCTTTAATATCTTCATAAAAACCAATGGAAAAATTATCCCATCTGCTCCCAGCGACCTTATTGAAGATCAGATTTGGCCTTCTGCCAATTGCTATTAGATAGTCGTTTTCCATTACCCGCTCATTGAGTAGTTCACGTCTTTTATTGGCGAGCGCTATGAACATTTCCACATGATAATAGTCATAACTATCAAACATATTTTTGAATTCTGTCAGCTTAGGTCCTTCAACAAAAAGTTCTTCGTGGTGTGCGATATAATCCCAAATTATATTGTCATAGGGCTTATCCAGTAATACGGATTCAGCTCGTTTAAGCATGTTAGTTTCGTTAAAATACTTACCCATTGATTCGATCGGCCAGATAATGAAAAGATCCCATTGATCTCCCTGGCTGTGTCGCATCATATAGGGTTTTTCCATTCCGAATTTTTGGTAGTTAACCATATCTTGCTTGAGCAGCTCGATTAACTCCTGTAATTTATCGGGTGCAGCTCTTACAAGAATAACTTTATATACATAGTTATCAGCGTGCGTTGCGCTAAATAAAACTGTGAATAATAATATTAGCGTCAGTATTTTCATGTAGCGCGCTTGGTTTCATGTAAACAATTGATTTCATCGCAGAGTTGCTTGCCTGTCTGCAGACAGGGAATTTCGATCAGAAAATATTCATCTAAACGTAATGTGCACATACTATCTCGATTTCCTAACATTAAATCTATTAAAAATCATGGGAAATATTAAAACTACTGCCTAACAGTAGGAATGTTTTATTTTAGCCGCTTTAAAAGAATTTATATGGAAACAATGGACGCATCTAGAGAAAAATGGAGTAGTAAGTTTGGTTTTATTATGGCCACCGCAGGTTCTGCAGTTGGCTTGGGTAATATTTGGAGATTCCCTTATATCACAGGTGAAAACGGTGGAGGAGCATTTGTGTTGATTTATGTCATGTGTGTGATCCTCATAGGAGTACCACTCCTTTTCACTGAGATCGGACTAGGCAGGTTAAGCAGTAAGAGTCCTATTGGAGCGTTCAAAGGCACCGGCGCATCTCCATTCTGGGTAGGTATAGGTGCTGTAATGGCCATAGGAGTAAGTTTCTTTGTTCTTGCTTACTATGCCAATATCGCTGGTTGGACCATTGCTTTCATTTTTAAATCAATAACTGGGTCAACGGGAAGCTTTGCTGATTTTGCAGCCAATGCTGGATATACAATACCGCTAATGGCTCTTTTTGTTCTAATTACCATCTTCATAGTTCAATTGGGAGTTTCCGGCGGCATTGAGAAAGCTGCAAAAATCCTTATGCCCCTGCTGTTTGTGCTAATTCTGATCGTCGCGATCAGAGCATTAATGCTTGATGGTGCTATGGCTGGTCTTGACTTTTATCTAAATCCTGATTTCAGCAAAGTAACTGGAAATACATTTTTAGTGGCACTTGGTCAGGCTTTTTTCTCTATGAGTATAGGCTGGGGCATCATGATAACCTATGGCTCTTATTTACCTAAAGATGCGAACATTGTCAGTAGTGCTGTCTGGGTAGGGTTTATGGACGCAAGTGTCGCACTGTTGGCTGGCTTTATGATCTTTCCAGCAGTTTTCGCTTTTGGCAAAGACCCTGCGGAGGGACAAGCTCTAGTATTTGTTGTACTTCCTGAAATCTTTAATTCTATGCCTGGTGGCTCAATCATCGGTGCCTTTTTCTTCTTGTTATTGATGGTGGCCGCACTCACTTCATCAATTTCTATGCTTGAAGTTCCTTCATCCTATTTTATTGATGAGAAGAAGTGGTCACGTAAGAAATCAGCTTGGGTAGTTGGAGGTTTGGTCTTTTTGTTTGGTGTCCCCTCATCCTTATCATGGGGAGCCAATTCATTTTTTACCGAGATGAGTGTCAGTTTGCCCTGGTTGGATGCACCTATTGTAGGTTATCAAGCATTATTAGACTATTTCTGGGGAACATTCTTTATTGTTGTTGTAGCCTTGGCAACCTGCGTCTATGTGGGATGGGTTATGCCTATTGATAAGATTGTCACTGAACTTGGAGAGGGGTCGGAATTATTTACTCCGGGTGGCACGCCATCCAAGGTATTTATATTCTTTATCCGATTCATATGCCCATTGGTTATCCTGGCCGTACTTTTGAATATGCTCGGTATCTTTGGAATATTTGCCGGAGGCGGTTAAAAAAATTTTAGAGAAGCTGTTTCAAAAGTTCAATTGTTATCAGGAGCCTGTCGAAACCTCATTTATTGCTCCTTAGCTTACATTTCGACCGGTTCAATGTGACCTTCTTTGACTTGGGGCCATACCCCTTCATAGAACAATATGATGGTCCTGTAATTTCGAGGCTAAGCGTTGAATAGCCTTATATTTGTATTAAGACCCAAGAATGAGTAAAACAGTATTGGATCAGTTAGCGATAACTGAGGATGTTTTGCTGAAAGCCTTTGAACTCATGGCCACAGCTAAGGCCATGTCTGAAAAATATGAGGCTAATGCAAAATTAACCTCCAAATATGTCCATGCCACCTCCAGGGGGCATGAGGCCATTCAGCTCGCGGTAGGATTGCAGCTAAAACTCCAGGATTTTATAGCTCCCTATTACCGGGATGACGCTATTTTGTTAGGCATCGGATGCACGCCCTATGATCTAATGCTTCAACTGATGGCCAAGCGAGACGACCCTTTTTCAGGAGGGCGATCATACTATTCACACCCCAGCCTAAGAGATCCTGATAAGCCCAAAATACCACATCAATCCTCTGCAACTGGAATGCAAGCCACTCCAACTACTGGTATTGCCCTCGGCATTCAATATCGCGAACAGCAGGGACTGAATAAGTATAAGACAACCGGAGAAGCGCCAGTAGTGGTTTTCTCTCTGGGGTGATGCATCCGTTACAGAAGGAGAGGTTGCAGAAGCTTTTCAAATGGCTGCTTTGAGACAGTTACCTATAGTATACCTGGCGCAGGATAATGAGTGGGATATTTCAGCGCATGCTAGTGAGATCCGGGCTATGGACTCATCAGAATATGTGAAGGGATTTCCCGGTATAGAGGTTTATAAATTAAATGGTACTAACTTTTTCAAGTGCTATCCTATAGTGACGGAAGTTATTGAAACGGTAAGAAATACCAGGAAACCAGCGTTGATACATGCCAAAGTGCCATTGCTGAGTCATCATACTTCAGGGGTAAGGAAAGAGTGGTATCGAGATGATCTTGATTACCATAAAGAGTATGATCCTTTTCCCTTTTTTAAAGATCAATTGGTCGAGGAAGGTATTTTGGTCAAGAAACTGAATAAAATTCAAAGTGACGCACATAAAGTGGTTGACCAAGATTTTGAACGTGCCACGATGGCAGCCGACCCTAAGCCAGAAGATTTGTTTACATATGATTTTGCTCCGACAAACGTAACGGAGGAAAAGGGTGTGCGTAAACCGGAAAATGGCGAAACCACTATGATGGTAGACGCTGCCTTGCATGCGGTGGAAGAACTAATGGAAGAATATCCTGAATGTCTATTGTATGGCCAGGATGTTGGATTAAGATTGGGAGGTGTTTTTAGAGAAGCAGCGACTTTAGCTGAGAAATTTGGGAAAAATAGGGTATTTAATACACCCATCCAGGAGGCTTTTATTATTGGCAGTACTGTAGGAATGTCAGCTGTTGGTCTTAAGCCCATCGTTGAAGTACAATTTGCTGATTACATATGGCCCGGTTTGAATCAATTGTTCTCAGAAGTCAGTCGCTCCTATTACTTATCCAATGGAAAATGGCCAGTGACCACTATAATAAGAGTTCCTATAGGTGCATACGGTAGCGGGGGGCCTTACCATAGTACTAGTGTCGAATCGGTGGTCTGTAATATTAAGGGAATCAAAGTAGCTTATCCCAGTAACGCCGCTGACATGAAGGGTCTGATGAAGTCAGCCTTCCTTGATCCCAATCCTGTAGTGATGTTTGAACACAAAGGACTTTACTGGTCCAAAGTGAAGGGAACAGAGGCTGCTAAATGTATAGAGCCATCCAGTGACTATGTCATACCATTTGGCAAAGGAAGTATTGTTTTAGAATCAACGACACCGTCAGAAAGTACATTGGCTGTCATCACCTATGGTATGGGTGTTCACTGGGCGCTGAATGCCTCGAAAAAATTCAAAGGTCGCGTTGAGATAATTGATCTCAGAACACTTTTTCCCCTTGATACGAACCTGATTTTCGATGCTGTCAGGAAGCATGGGAGATGTCTGGTGATTACAGAAGAGCCCGTAGATAACTCATTCGCTCAAAGTATCGCCGCCAGAATACAGGAAAATTGTTTTGAACACCTTGATGCACCGGTTAAAATGATGGGTTCAGAAAACATGCCTGCTATTCCTTTGAATTCCGCATTGGAAAAAACAATGATACCCTCTGTTGACAAAGTTGTGATCGCCATTAAGGAAGTACTTGATTATTAGTCTCCCTGTTAACCCGGAGTATCCAGGATTTCCACAGCGCTACGATAAACAATATCACGTTCTAATGACTAACCAGCTTTTATTCATAATAGCATCGGACAGCGGGGTACGTTTCATCAATTTCTTCCCACTCTTTCTTGACTCACGTCAGCGACTTAGAGAAGAGCCGACCGATGATGGTCTGCATCTGAATAGAAATGGATATAAGCCCTGGGTTGATCATCTAAAGAAGATGGAACTTTTGTAGACGGTAAGTAGGTACCTATTAATCAGAACAATTTCATTCAACGACCGACAAGGTGAATTGTCGCCAAAAATGGTATCCCGATAGCTGGTAGGTGAATGTTTATAATTTCTCCGGGACTTTATTACCAGATATCCAAACCGATTCTATAGATCGTGTATTGATTATATTCTCAAGCGGACTATTAGTAAGAATGATAAAATCGGCCCATTTTCCTTTTTCCAATGTTCCAATGTCATTTAACTTCAAGCACTCTGCCGCCTGACCGGTTGCTGATACAATGGCTTGCATGGGTGTAAGACCTGCTTGAACCATCAATTCAAGTTCAAGGTGTTCAAAGTAGCCTTGAAAACGAGCAGGAGGCCCTGAATCAGTTCCGAAAGCAATTGTTACTCCTGAATCACTCAGAAGTTTTAAGTTTAAAAGAGCAGTATCAAGCGCTTGTTTATAGAGCTGAGCGCTTCGACTTTCTCTTATCTTTTGCTGCCTTTCAGGGTCATTTAATGTGTTTATAATGTTGGGGTCCACTTCCTTAAGAAAGAATGGGTCACTGAAAAATTCGGGAGTCGATTCGTAAATAAAAGTAGAAATCTCTCTGGTTAGGGTGGGACAGTAACAGACATTCTTTTCTTTGAACAGAGCAATTACTTCGTTGTCAACAGATCTATCCCTGATACTATGAGCGATAAAATCTGCTCCGGATGCTAATAATGATTTTGCGTCATTAAGATAGAAGAGATGTGCGGCTAAAGGCAGATTGAGTTCATGTGCCCGATCTATAACTGCCTGATATATTTCCGGAGACATTTTTTCAGATGACCCCAGGTTATCGTCCACCCTGATCTTGATAAAATCAGTTGGTAGAGAAGCGTTTTGATTAACAATGGCAATCGCTTCTTCAGGTGTGCTTCCGGTTACAACCTGACCGGCGATGAAAAGCCGGGAATAGTCAAGACCGGCTGATTGCTGAGATGCAGTTATATCTGTCACCTCACTACCATCACCGCCGAGACTGAGAATAGTAGTTACTCCATACCTCGCATTGAGCCTTAATTGAACCAGAATATTTTCGCTGGAATAATTCCCTGACTCCAGACCCTTAACATCGCCAATATGACCATGAGAATTGATCAAACCGGGCATGATTGTTTTGCCTGTTATGTCAATCACTTCAGCATTTTCGGAAATTTCGTATTGATTGGAATCAGTTACCGATTCAATTTTACCGTTTTTGGTGACCAACACTCCATTATTTATGACATTGCCTTTACCATCAATGATTTGCCCTCCTTTGAAGACAACTGTGCTCTCCTGATGCTCATTGACAGATCTACTACAGGCAATCGTACAAATAGCTATTAACAGAATGCAGTACGTGGTGATTTTTGGATTTTTCATTTTCGTAAAGGTTGTTTCTTTTTCAGTACTTAGCAAGCCTTGTTTTCTGACAGTAATATAATATTGTAAGTTCAAGTACTATGACTTATATATAATATTTATAAGGATAAGATACCTCTTATCGTATAGTGAGCATTGAATGAAATTAATCCCCAGTTTTTTTGAAATAAATTTGTCATTATTAGGGGAGGGGTGAAATTTCTTGGTATACAAATATTGCTTTTAAACTTGCTGTTTCATGTAAACCATGCGCAAGAAATTAAAAAAAAGACTGTTCATATTAATGAAGTTAATTCCACTATTAATATTGATGGTGTTCTGGATGATGAAGCCTGGGTTAATGTAGAACCGGCCAGGGATTTCATTCAAACGTTTCCTTACGACTCTTCACTTTCTATTTCACAGTGTGAGGTACTTCTTACTTACAATAAAGTGTACCTCTATGTGGGAATAAAATGCAACGACACAGATCCGGGTAGTGATTTTGTGATGTTATCACAACGCCGCGATTTTCGAGGTCCTGGGATTGAAAGTGTTAACCTTATATTCGATACATTTCGTGACCAGACAAATGCTTATACTTTCGGTATCAATCCATATGGGTACAGCGTGAAGGATTGATAGCCAATGGTGGTAGTTTACCAGAAGACCTCTCTTTAGACTGGGATAACAAATGGATTGGTGAGTCCAGCATGAATGACAATTCCTGGTCAGCGGAGCTAGCCATTCCGTTTAAAACTATCCGATTTCCCGAAGGTTCAGATCGCTGGTATTTCAACGCCTACCGGGTTGATAAGTAAAACTAATGAGCGGGCGGCCTGGAATAGGGTTCCTCGTAATTTTAGACTCTATTCTCTTTCCTATACCGGTGAACTTATTTGGGATAAACCCCTACCAAAACCGGGTTCTAATATTTCTGTAATTCCGTACCTGGCAGGTGGTGCAAGTAAGGATTTTGAGGAAGATGATGCTACTCAATTTGAAAGAGAGATAGGAGGGGATGTCAAAATCGCCCTAACTCCATCTATGAACTTAGATCTTACTTTTAATCCGGATTTCTCACAGGTAGAAGTTGACCGCCAAGTAACCAATGTAGATCGTTTTGAAATATTCTTTCCGGAGCGGCGGCAGTTCTTCCTGGAAAATGCCGACTTGTTTGCCTCATTTGGTACTGAAGATGCCAGGCCTTTTTTCTCTCGACGAATAGGTGTTGCCATAGATACTGCAAATGTTCAGAATAGGATTTTTGCTGGTTTTAGATTGAATGGTAAAATCAATAACCGATTACGAGTCGGATTGCTAAATATGCAGGCAGCAAGGGACGATGATATTTTTCTACCTAGCCTTATCCCGCATTATTCATAGGCCACCAATTTTGGGATTAATAATGGGTTGCTAACTATTTTTGATTGGAGTGTATGTATTAATTTGAAGATCAACCAGGTTTCTGGATTTCAAAGGACATTAGAGCGTTTTTTTGTTAGAATTTTTCAATTTTCAGTCAAAGCTCTATTGTGTTCTTATGGAAGAACATTTTTTTGATTAAACCAAACTGTTTAACTGATCGGTCAGTTCACCGTAAGCAAATCGCCCAGCAGGTATTGATATCTAAAGGCTCTTGAGAATTGTATTGTCAATGATCTTTTCCTTTCTTTCAGGCACGCCCCAACCTTCATCAGGTAAAGCCGGATATTGTCCACTTGCCATCGTTTAGCAAAGTGGTGTTTTGTTTTGGCAATTAATAATTTAATCTGCCGGAACATTTCATAACAGAGGGTAGCGATGATTAAACGCATGAAATTGGCCCAGTAGCGATGACAGGAAAGCCGGTCGGAATAAGTCATGTTTTTGAGTTCCTTTATTCGATTTTCACTGGCATCACCTCGCTTGACATAAAAATCAAAGTAAATCTGTTGAGCGGTCATCGCTTCAAAGTTGCTCACAAAGTAACGGACATTCATTCCTTTTCCGGTAGACTCCACTTTGGCGTACAGCTTTTCAGAACGATCCCAGCTTTTGGCCTGGTAAGTAAACGGGCCAACAAACTCTTGATGTTTGATGATTTTTGAAGCATATTCCTTTTTTACTTCAATGATAGTCTGTTTGGTAAAAGTCTTTAAAACTTCATTACTACTAATACCTAAACAAAATTGAAGGTCAAACTGCTTAGCTATCCGATAAAAAGATGCTCCTGAAAAGCCACTATCCGCTCGAATAAGGATCTTTACTGAGGGCAGTTTTTTTCTGATTTTAATGACAATCCTTTTCAATAAGGCCACAAACCATTTGTTGGAGTGACAATTGCCCGGACGTAGTACTGGTAAAATGACCTGACCGGTGTTCCCGTCCTTAAAGAACAACTCATGGTACATAGTCTGTCCATAATAGCCATTATACAAACTGAGTTGTTGGGATCCATGAGTAGGGTCATCGGTACCATCTACATCAATGATGATTTGACCAGTCTTCTCTTTCAACTCCTCTACATAACGGTCTACAAACCATTGACTCATCTGGTAGATCAGACTCCGATCGGCCTTGTTTTCAAATCGACTTAACCCGAAAATTCATAGTAGACAATAAAAAACAGGCTAAATTGCTTATATTGAGATAGTTAGACAACAAAATAAGCAATTAATTTATGCCGGAAAAAGATACCGTATTTTATCGAGGAAAACAAGCTTTTAGATTTTTCACATCAGCGATTAGCTCAGTACGATCATTAAAAAGCTTCGCCGCACTCCTGACTCGGAATACACTTATGAAGAAATTTCGCCAACGGGTTTTTTAATGATTCAGGATTGCAATGACGAACAAAAACTCCGAGAGGATCCGGTGATCCGTAAAGTACTAGATAGCGGATTATGTTCCCAGCCTACTTTAAGTCGATTTGAAAACAAGGCCTATCGGAGTCTGATCTACCAGATGAGTCAAAGACCGTTATGTAGAGGAGTTGAAAGAGAAGACTGGTCAAATCATCATTGATGTAGATGGTACCGATGACCCTACTCATGGATCCCAACAACTCAGAAATGGCATTATCAGACTATCCATAGTTGTTCTTTAAGTCAGGTCATTTTACGTATACGTCCGGGCAATTGTCACTCCAACAAATGGTTTGTGGCCTTATCGAAAAAAACTGCCCTCAGTAAAGATTCTTATTCGAGCGGATAGTCTTTTCAGTCTTTTTATCGGATAGCTAAGCAGTTTGACCTTCAATTTTGTTTAGGTATTAGCTTTTACCAAACAGACTATCATTGAAGTAAAAAAGGAATATGCTTCAAAAATCATCAAACATCAAGAGTTTGTTGGCCCGTTTTCACTTAAGGCAAAAGCTGGGATCGTTCTGAAAAGCTGTACGCCAAAGTGGAGTCTACCGAGGAATGAATGTCCGTTACTTTGTGAGCAACTTTGAAGCGATGACCGCTGATTTACTTTGATTTTTATGTCAAGCGAGGTGATGCCAGTGAAAATCAATAAAGGAACTCAAAAACATGACTTATTCCGACCGGCTTTCCTGTCATCGCTACTGGGCCAATTTCATGCGTTTTCATCTACCCTCTGTTATAAATGTTCCGGCAGATTAAATTATTAATTGCCAAAACAAAACACCACTTTGCTAAACGATGGCAAGTGGACAATTTTTACCTGATGAAGGTTGGGGCGTGCCTGAAAGAAAGGAAAAGATCATTGACAATACAATTCTCAAGAGCCTTTAGATATCAATACCTGCTGGGCGATTTGCTTACGGTGAACTGACCGATCAGTTAAACATTAATCAAAAAAATGTTCTTCCATAAGAACACAATAGATTTGACTGAAAATTGAAAAATTCTGCTCTAATGTCTTTGATTTTTAATACATACACTCCAATCAAAAATAGTTAGCAACCCATTATTAATCCCAAAATTGTGGCCTATGAATAATGCTTAAAGTAGGCTGGGAACATAATCCGCTATCTAGTACTTTACGGATCACCGGATCCTCTCGGAGTTTTTGTTCGTCATTGCAATCCTGATAGCCCTGCATCATTAAAAACACCCGTTGGTGAAGCATTTCTTCATAAGTGTATTCGATAAAAAAGGGGTTTCGATAGTCAGGAATCAGTGCGGCGAAGCTTTTTAATAGACCAGTCTTTCTCTCTACTTTTTCACTTAACAATATCGCTCCGTCTGAGCTAATCGCTGATGCTGAAAAATCAAATTTAAAAGCTTGTTTTCCTCGATAAAATACGGTATCTTTTTCCTTATATTCAGGCATAAATTAATTGCTTATTTTGTTGTCTAACTATCTCAATATAAGCAATTTATGCCTGTTTTTTATTGTCTACTATGAATTTTTCGGGTTAACTAAGTTCTCGATTTCGGTTGATATCCTGGTAATACTTTCCGGGCCATAACGGGTATCAGCACCGGTTACGATTTTGACACCGATCTTCCTAGCGTTTTGGACAGCCTGTTCAAGGGCTGGTAGCATGTGCTTTCCGCGGAATGTCAATATGGGATTGTCATAATCTCCGCCGGGCTCGGCTAGATCTACTACCGTCGTATAGGTCGGTACCAAATAAGTGCCTTTCTCTTTCATCAATTGCAGTGTTCTCATGGAGAGGTAAGTACCATGTTCAATGCTAACAACTCCAGCTTTAACCGCAGCATAGGCTCCTTCGTCACCATGAGCATGAGCCATCACAGGAATACCTCGTTTAGTGGCTTCATCTACGATTATTGAAAGCTGCTTCTCCGTGTAGGTCTGTTTCCTGGGATCAGTGTCGGGTAGACCGGCCCTTTCCGTACCCCTGGTTTTTATCACATTTGCCCCGCGATCAGCATTAATATTTACTATTTTTCTCAGCACTTCTTCAGACTCAACGCCTTCAATTAATTCTCCCAAACGACTATCAGCAAGAATAGACTCACCAAGATCTGGTGTAACAAAGACTCCGGCGGCCAATATTTCAGGACCAGCTAATTGACCTTTTCTTACCATCTCTCGAAAGTACCACATCCTGATACGCCGGTGTGCTAGCACTCCTGGCAGTAGTCACACCAGAGTTTAAGGCCCTTAATGCTGCATCAATAGAACTTATATGGGTGTGAGCGTCAATAAGACCAGGCAGTACGTATCTTCCACCAATATCAATCCGTTCATAATCCGATGGAATTTTAACACCAGAATCAATCTTTTCGATTTTCCCCCCGGAGGTAAGTACAGTTTGGTTCGCATTAATCTTACCAGACTCGATATCCAGGACGTTCGCATTAGTAAGGGCATAGTTTTGAGCATTGCTATTCTCGATACTGACAGTTATAGCAATGAGTAGAAGGATATTCTTAAATGGATTTTTCATCTATAAAAATTTGTTTCTTGTTTTTATCAGTTCCGCAACAATGCTTAGAGCAATTTCCTTTGGATCCTTAGCCCTAATATCCACTCCAATAGGTGCATCGATTCTGGAGATTTCATCTTCGGAGAATCCAGCATCCACTAATCGGGTTTTACGCTTCTCATGCGTACGGCTGCTTCCTAGGGCTCCTATATATGATACGCCCGATCGTAGAAAGATATGCAGCGCCTGATCATCTATTTTGGGATCATGGGTAAGCAGTACGGCAAAAACATCGGAATTCAACTTCATGGTTTCTAGTATTTCTGCCGGCCACATCTTATGACTCTGATCCGGTTTTACATTGAAACTGGTTTTGTCAGTGAACAAACCTCTGGGATCTACTACGATGGTCTCAAAGTCATGCATTGAGGCCAATTCTACAAGCTGTGAAGAAATGTGTGCAGCGCCCACAATTATCAGTTGGGATTTTATTGGAAATACATTGTGAAGGTATTCCTCGCCTTCTATGTCGTAAATCCCACTTTTTCGTTTACGGTAAGCCTCCAAAGCGGAATTGACTACCGCGTCATTATTATCATCGGTTAACTGAATTATCAACTGCTTATGGCTTCCGGACAGGGGAGAGGTTAAGACGCAGCCGGAGTTGGTAGTAACCAGTTCAGTCAATTGCTTCCAGGCCGTTGATTTTGACGGATCAACTTTCTCTATAAGAATATCTATCTTTCCACCACAACTGAGACCAACTTCCCAGGCCTCATCATCAGTTATGCCGTAGTGAAGCAATTGACTTCCTTCATTGAGCCATACCTGATTGGCTTCTTTTATTACGTCTCCTTCCACACAGCCACCACTGACGGAGCCCAGGATACTACCTTCAGGACCAATGATCATTCCTGCACCAACTTTTCTTGGACCTGAACCCCATGTTTTTATTACAGTTGCGGTTACAAAATGAGATCCCTTATCAGTTAGCTGCTTAATGCCATGAATGATATCCTGCATGAGCTACAATATACAAAAAGAGAATATGCCAATCAGGTATTTGATGCCTATCTAACACAAAAAAGGCGGCCAAAAGCCGCCTTTTAAGGAACTTTAAACTTTATTCAACTAATCTGTTACAACGTAAGTGTTGTTTTGGGCTTTGTCGAAGACAAGGCTCATGGGCAGACAGATTGTTTTTAACACCTCTACAACATTGTCAGTATTATTAAATAAACCGGTGTAGGTTCGATTTTTAATGTCAATCTCAAGTTTTATTTCAACCCCAAATTGCCTTTCTACTTCTACAAAAACCTCGGCGAGAGAAGTGTTTTGAAAGTAAAACTCTCCGTCGATCCAACTTTTTGATTTTGTAACATCAAATTCCGAGACCTCTCCCAGATGACCATTAGAAGCTTTTACAGACAAACCGGGCGTCAAGAACAAACTTTTGTCGGGCACATCAACTTTAACTTTACCGGTAAAACATTCAACGATCAGTTCATTATTAAATGTATTGACATTAAAGCTGGTGCCAAGAACTGCAATCGTTCCATTAGCAGTATTTATCAGAAATTCATCTCCTTTTACAACGTCAAAAAATGCTTTGCCATCAAGTGTGAGTATTCTCGCTCCAAAAAAGTTCTCACTGTAAGCCAGGCTACTACCGGCATTAAGAGATACAATACTGCCATCGGGTAAGCTAATCTCCTGAATTTCATATGCCTTAAACGATTGCGTATCTGGCATAATAAGTATTAATGACGCTGCAATGGCGGCAATAATTGCTACAGATGCGGCCCATTTTAGCCAAGGTTTTAAAATTATTGTTCTGGCCTTGGGTTTTGCTAGCGTCTCTTCAAGGGAAGTCCAAATTTCAGACTCAGATCTATTTGTAGGTACCAGCCAATTTTCAGAACTATCTAAAATTTGTTGGTAAACCTGTTTATCCCTTGCAGTGCATTGAAATCCCTCTTTCTCTAATCCTTCTATGATCATTGCTGTCATAGATCTTCCTTCCATTTTCAATTTATTTGAGTGTTTAATGTAATTGCCTATACAACTGATATCGGTATAGATACCCTACCTGAATTTTATCACTCAAACGGAAAACTCGGACAATATTGCATGTTTTTTAGATGATAATGTACCGGAAGCCTCCTTTAGCAATTTCAGGGCCGTTATTATCTCATTTTCGTTCAAACCTGCAAAACCTAGTCTCAGATGGTTCGGTTCCTGCCCGGGCAAGCAATAATTATCACCTTTAGCTATATACAATCGCTTTTTTAACGCCGCATCTGAAAGTTCACTGAGCTTATGTGGCGGTAATATTTCTGCCCAAATTGCCATCCCACCCGAGGGTTTGTGATATTTCAAAACATCTTTAAAATCCCTGTCAAGGATTTCACAGAAGAGATCCCGCCTCAGTTTGTAGGCCTTCAGGGCTTTTTTTAAATAACGCTGGATTACCCCATCACGAATCAACTCGGCTAAAGTTCTCTCCATGACCGTGTCTCCAGGGTAATCGAAAAGCCGCTTCACCTTCTTTAGCTCTATGATTACTTCCTTAGGGGCTATGAGGTATCCAATCCTGATTAATGAGGATAGAATCTTTGAAAAGGAACCAAAATAGAGAACGTTACCGGCGTTGTCAGAACTGGCCAGAGGTAAAATGGGCCCGCTCTCGTAATGAAAGTCGTAGTCATAATCATCTTCAATAATGGAAAAATGATATTTTCTGGCCAGTTCCAGTAAGTGCATCCTTCTTTCCAATGAAGATGTAACAGTGGTTGGGTGATGATGATGTGGTGTGATAAAAATTCCTCTGATGGGTCTTTTTTGACAGATTTTTTCTACCTCATTTACCATAATGCCCTCGTCATCACTAGGCACTTCAATTAGATTGGCGCCATTATATTTAAATGCCTGGTTAGCAAGGTAGAAATTGCGCTCGCTGACCACCAGGTTATCCCCTTGTTGTAGCAGTACATTGGCGATAAGAAACATAGACATCTGACCGCCCCTGGTGATGAGTATATTGTCGGGATCACAATTCAATCCCCTGGTCTCACCAAGATAGCGGGCCAATACTTCCCTTAATTTCAGGTCACCCTGCACATCAGATATGCCTAATAGGGATCGATAAACCCTGGTTTTTATGATGCTTCGGTAAGTTGCTGCCAATTCATCTATGGGAGCAAGTCGTTCGTCTGGTAACCCATCATTGATTTCAAGGATTTTTTGCTTTTGATAGAATGCATCGCCGAGTTTCTCAAAATGATTGAAATCGAAATTGGCTGTTTCGTGGGGTTTAGTTAGTAAACTGTCGATACGTTGCGACTCAAATATACGGTTCAGGTCTGTAACATAAGTTCCTCTATTGGGTTTGATATCAACCCAACCCTGGCTGTACAGCTCATCATAAGCGGCAGTTACAGTTTTTCTGTGAAGACGAAGCATGTCTGCCATTACCCGGGTGCTTGGTAACCTCGTTTTGGCCGGTAAACGCCCTGATTGGATCTCAATAGCTATCGTGTTAGATACCTGCATGTAGACAGGAACACTGCAACTGCGGTCAATTTCTATTATAGTTTGCCAGGGAAACATAGTGGACTACTGTTTAAGGGTAAATTAACGTTTTACATGTACCAATTAACGAGATTTATGTGAAAATGATAAGAAAGGGAGTAGTCCACTTCAAGATTATCATTTGTACCGAGCTGATCGATAGTATTTTGACAGCATGATATATCTCATAATATGTGGAATCTTGTCTACGATCTTTGGTCAAATTATTAACACATGTTTGATCTTTTTAGATATATATAATATTCCCCGCCCCGGTATCTCTGTTACCCGACAGTTACCAACTTACACCATTCAGAGACGCTCCTGCGGACATTATGTGCTACTGCTTATAGCTCGTTCTTGTTAATCCCATTTTTTTAATTCATCTTTCCCTTTCAACTATTTTACCTCTTATTGCATTACTTTTTATATGAAGTGTTGGCTTTTAATTGTTTTTGGCATTTTCATTTTCTCAAGAGCAATTGGTCAGCAATTGATTCTCCAGAAAGAGCCGGTAAAGTCTAAGCTTTTTGAATGCTTTTTTCATATTTATAACTCAGATACAATCAGTTTTCCTGAGGCTGCTTCTGCATTGGAAGAAGCAATTCCTGATCACCCGGCCAATGATCTGTTAATTGCTTTAAGTATTTATTGGGCTAAATATCCTTTGAATCTGAATGGGAGTGATCTCGAAAGAATGAAGGCCTCTTTGAGCGTAACAATAGATAAGTGCCACGATTTGTTGGATGAAAATGAAGATAATTTTGAAGTAAAGTATCTTGACATGATTGCCCATGCAATGATGGCCTTGAACTATTCACGTAACCATCAATATTTTAGGGCTGCGGCTGCGGCAAAAAAAGCATACAATTATTTCAGGGATGGGTTTGAATTAATGGATGATTATAAGGAATTCTACTTTTCATCCGGCCTTTATAGCTACTACAGGGAGAAATATCCGGAGGTCTATCCCATATATAAGACCATAATCTGGCTTTTCAAAAGTGGGGATAAAGAGGAGGGTCTTAGGCTTTTGAAATTAGCCGTTGAGGAATCATTTTTTGCGAGACCTGAAGCAGCTCATTATAGCGGTCACATTTTGCTGAGATATGAAATGAGGCCTGAAGAAGCGCTAAAATACGCAAAAATACTGGCTGAAGAATATCCTAAAAACCTCTTTTTCAAGGCCAATTACATTGAAAATCTGCTATTCCTTGGGCAATATGATGAAGCTGCGATGGCACTGGATAATTTTCCGTACAGTAGTCATGCCTACTATCGAATGGCGAAAACTGTCTTTAAGGCGATTATCAGCGAAAGTGAATTCCAATATGAATTGGCTGAAACATTGTACAATAAATCACTTGAACTCTCTAGGCTGGGAGTAAATGAAGAGATTGACAACCTCAAAAACTTAGCTTATTGTGGATTAGCCAGACTATCCCTATTGCTTAATGACCAGGATAAGGCTAAGCAATACTACGAATTGGCCTTAGAGGACATAAAGTTTGAGATCTACCAACAGGAGCCAATGGAATTTTTAGAGCTTCATTAGTTTTATGTCTAATAGGTTAGAAAGCAACCTCGGATTTGTCTCCAGTGTATTTACAGACGTGAAAAGTAATCGACATTTCATATCATGTTTATTTATATGCTCCGTTGTTGTTCCAATTTCTTTGTTGGCTCAAACCGTTCCCACGACTTCACCAATATCTGGTTCCAGGGAAGTGTGTGAGGATGAAAACTCGATATACTCAGTTAACACGGATCCTAGTATAATTATTAATGAAGTTAAATTTGATGGTACCTCTGGACAAGATCAAATTGAGTTAAAAAATGTTGGAGTAGGAGAGGTGGATCTTACTGGTTATCGCCTATGTACCCGTTTCATATATCCGACAATTAGCTCAGGTAATGCGGTTTCAGGGGATTTGTTGCTTTCTTCCGGTGAGATTGTGGTTATCGGCGAGTTGAATCTGAATGATGTTAGTGCTGATGTGGGACTGTATCTTCCTGGCACTTCCAATTTCGGCGACCAAACCAAAATGGTACATTTCATGCAATATGAAGGTTCAAATATTGGCCGGGAATCAGTGGCTGTAGCTAAAGGTATTTGGGTTAACGATGCTTTTATTGATGTAGGTACATTAACTGAAGGAGAAACAGTTAATTATGATAATTCTGGAATAAATATAACAGATTGGAAATTAGCAACATCAAGCTTAGGTACAAATAATTTATTCAGTACTTCGTATGACTGGTCTGTTCCAACTGGAGCAATGATTTCTAACAATAATGGAAATAGTATCACAATCAATTGGTCAGGAGCAGAAAGCGGAAATGTCTCCGTGACTGAAACAAATGGCGACGGCGGTGTCGGTTCGGTAAATTTAGCAGTGACGGTCAATCAATTAGTTGCTTGGTATGTTGATTCCGATGGAGATGGTTTTGGTGACCCAAATAGTACACCGGTTATGAGTTGTGACGAAATTGCTGGCAGTGCTTCAAATGACGATGATTGTGATGACAACAATGCAGAAGTCACAATCGAACAAACATGGCATCGTGATGTTGATGGTGATGGATTTGGGGATCCCAATGATCCTACTGCTTCCTGTACTCAACCCGTGGGCTTCGTATTGAATGGAACAGATTGTGATGATAACAATGATCAGGTTCCTGCAAGTCCGACAATTTCCATACTCAGTGGGGAACTGACTACAGGGCTGGATGGAATTCATACATGGATCCAGGATGGTATAACACTTGAGAATCAAACTCCCAATTCGATCCTACCAGTAGAAGGAAGCGTTTATCAGGTTCAAACCACAATCAATAGTTGCACATCGGACTTATCGATTGAGTTTCAATTTTTGATAACTGGAGTGGAAGAGAATATGATTGAATCAATATTGGTATTTCCAACAGTGACAAAGGTTCAATTAGTGTTCATAATTCATACAGTCATAAATCAGAGGTGAATATTTCTATATACAATCTTGCCGGCATTACATATTGGTATGAAACAGGATTGATTCTGGATAAAGATCAGATAAGTGTTTTTAATATAACTCATTTAAAATCAGGCGTTAGATCTTAAAAATAACCTATAAGGATAAGATCTTTATCGAAAGATTCATCAAAGAGGATTAACTGCCTTCAATTCATGGGGAGCTTGGCAGTAATCAAGAAATTCGGTTTATATATTCTGATCGGTTCCCTGAAATATTACAGTCATCTCTTTTACTGATAGTTGAAGCTAACAGGCCTATATTGCTGATAGTCTGTATGTTTTAAAATCGTGATTTAAAAATAAATAACTTTTAATATTGATAGCTTACAATATTAATATTCGATCTTATAATTTTAACATTTAAACGAGCATTATCCAACCATGCCTTTGCAACCTTTTGTTGGTATCCTCGGAACCAAGAGAGCGGCTCATTTATTACGTAGAGCCACCTTTGGGGGAACCAAAGAGGAAATAGATCAATTCGCTTCCTTGACGGTAAGTGAGGCCATCAGCCGCTTGTTTCCTGGTGAGGTACTAAACCCTGTTATGCCACTGGACCCAGGTACCGGAGAAGAATGGGTTACCCGGGAAAGTGCCGAAGAAGACGACACTTTGCAGGAATATTTTAAGGGCTGGTTTATTAGACAAATGCTTAGCGCCGGTGTATCACAGGAGCTGAGATTGCCTTTTGCGGCCAGAGAAAAAATAACATTGTTTTTCCATACTCATTTTACCACTAAGCAATCAAAGGTCAATAATAGCCGATCACTTTACTATCAGAATCAATTATTCCGGCAGTTCTCTCTAGACAAGGACCAGGGAGAAGTGATTAATTTTAACCCGCATTATTCATAGGCCACCAATTTTGGGATTAATAATGGGTTGCTAACTATTTTTGATTGGAGTGTATGTATTAATTTGAAGATCAACCAGGTTTCTGGATTTCAAAGGACATTAGAGCGTTTTTTTGTTAGAATTTTTCAATTTTCAGTCAAAGCTCTATTGTGTTCTTATGGAAGAACATTTTTTTGATTAAACCAAACTGTTTAACTGATCGGTCAGTTCACCGTAAGCAAATCGCCCAGCAGGTATTGATATCTAAAGGCTCTTGAGAATTGTATTGTCAATGATCTTTTCCTTTCTTTCAGGCACGCCCCAACCTTCATCAGGTAAAGCCGGATATTGTCCACTTGCCATCGTTTAGCAAAGTGGTGTTTTGTTTTGGCAATTAATAATTTAATCTGCCGGAACATTTCATAACAGAGGGTAGCGATGATTAAACGCATGAAATTGGCCCAGTAGCGATGACAGGAAAGCCGGTCGGAATAAGTCATGTTTTTGAGTTCCTTTATTCGATTTTCACTGGCATCACCTCGCTTGACATAAAAATCAAAGTAAATCTGTTGAGCGGTCATCGCTTCAAAGTTGCTCACAAAGTAACGGACATTCATTCCTTTTCCGGTAGACTCCACTTTGGCGTACAGCTTTTCAGAACGATCCCAGCTTTTGGCCTGGTAAGTAAACGGGCCAACAAACTCTTGATGTTTGATGATTTTTGAAGCATATTCCTTTTTTACTTCAATGATAGTCTGTTTGGTAAAAGTCTTTAAAACTTCATTACTACTAATACCTAAACAAAATTGAAGGTCAAACTGCTTAGCTATCCGATAAAAAGATGCTCCTGAAAAGCCACTATCCGCTCGAATAAGGATCTTTACTGAGGGCAGTTTTTTTCTGATTTTAATGACAATCCTTTTCAATAAGGCCACAAACCATTTGTTGGAGTGACAATTGCCCGGACGTAGTACTGGTAAAATGACCTGACCGGTGTTCCCGTCCTTAAAGAACAACTCATGGTACATAGTCTGTCCATAATAGCCATTATACAAACTGAGTTGTTGGGATCCATGAGTAGGGTCATCGGTACCATCTACATCAATGATGATTTGACCAGTCTTCTCTTTCAACTCCTCTACATAACGGTCTACAAACCATTGACTCATCTGGTAGATCAGACTCCGATCGGCCTTGTTTTCAAATCGACTTAACCCGAAAATTCATAGTAGACAATAAAAAACAGGCATAAATTGCTTATATTGAGATAGTTAGACAACAAAATAAGCAATTAATTTATGCCTAAATATAAGGAAAAAGATACCGTATTTTATCGAGGAAAACAAGCTTTTAAATTTGATTTTTCAGCATCAGCGATTAGCTCAGACGGAGCGATATTGTTAAGTGAAAAAGTAGAGAGAAAGACTGGTCTATTAAAAAGCTTCGCCGCACTGATTCCTGACTATCGAAACCCCTTTTTTATCGAATACACTTATGAAGAAATGCTTCGCCAACGGGTGTTTTTAATGATGCAGGGCTATCAGGATTGCAATGACGAACAAAAACTCCGAGAGGATCCGGTGATCCGTAAAGTACTAGATAGCGGATTATGTTCCCAGCCTACTTTAAGTCGATTTGAAAACAAGGCCGATCGGAGTCTGATCTACCAGATGAGTCAATGGCTTGTAGACCGTTATGTAGAGGAGTTGAAAGAGAAGACTGGTCAAATCATCATTGATGTAGATGGTACCGATGACCCTACTCATGGATCCCAACAACTCAGTTTGTATAATGGCTATTATGGACAGACTATGTACCATGAGTTGTTCTTTAAGGACGGGAACACCGGTCAGGTCATTTTACCAGTACTACGTCCGGGCAATTGTCACTCCAACAAATGGTTTGTGGCCTTATTGAAAAGGATTGTCATTAAAATCAGAAAAAAACTGCCCTCAGTAAAGATCCTTATTCGAGCGGATAGTGGCTTTTCAGGAGCATCTTTTTATCGGATAGCTAAGCAGTTTGACCTTCAATTTTGTTTAGGTATTAGTAGTAATGAAGTTTTAAAGACTTTTACCAAACAGACTATCATTGAAGTAAAAAAGGGATATGCTTCAAAAATCATCAAACATCAAGAGTTTGTTGGCCCGTTTACTTACCAGGCCAAAAGCTGGGATCGTTCTGAAAAGCTGTACGCCAAAGTGGAGTCTACCGGAAAGGGAATGAATGTCCGTTACTTTGTGAGCAACTTTGAAGCGATGACCGCTCAACAGATTTACTTTGATTTTTATGTCAAGCGAGGTGATGCCAGTGAAAATCGAATAAAGGAACTCAAAAACATGACTTATTCCGACCGGCTTTCCTGTCATCGCTACTGGGCCAATTTCATGCGTTTAATCATCGCTACCCTCTGTTATGAAATGTTCCGGCAGATTAAATTATGAATTGCCAAAACAAAACACCACTTTGCTAAACGATGGCAAGTGGACAATATCCGGCTTTACCTGATGAAGGTTGGGGCGTGCCTGAAAGAAAGGAAAAGATCATTGACAATACAATTCTCAAGAGCCTTTAGATATCAATACCTGCTGGGCGATTTGCTTACGGTGAACTGACCGATCAGTTAAACAGTTTGATTTAATCAAAAAAATGTTCTTCCATAAGAACACAATAGAGCTTTGACTGAAAATTGAAAAATTCTAACAAAAAAACGCTCTAATGTCCTTTGAAATCCAGAAACCTGGTTGATCTTCAAATTAATACATACACTCCAATCAAAAATAGTTAGCAACCCATTATTAATCCCAAAATTGGTGGCCTATGAATAATGCGGGTTAAATCCATACAAAGTTACAAACCGGGGAAGACGGTTGAAGAATTGGTACAAGAAAACGACTGGGAACAATACGCAGTTCAGTGGAACAATGAAAACACTTTGGGAGTTTCCGAAAAAGCAATGGAAGCAGTAAAGGAATCTCTGGGGTCTTCCAATTACTATCCTGATCCTCGTGCCTCCTTACTTTGTAGCAAGATCGCCAATAGAGTAAATATGAATTCCGAAAATGTGATCCTTAGCAACGGCTCCGAAGGCTTGCTCATGAGCATTATTAGGGCATTCTGCACCGGCGATGATGAGTTCCTGACTTCACAGGGGACTTTCGTTATAGTGTATAATTGGGCCAAGGTGAACAATATTTTCTGCAGGGCTCTTCCGTTAACTCCTGACTATGCTTTTGATTTGAAAGCGATTCTCAAATCAGTCAATAGGCAAACCAAAGTGATCTACCTATCTAATATCAATAATCCCACCGGAACAATGATAACCAAAACCGATCTGGTTAATTTCCTGGAGAAAATTCCTGATAAGGTTCTGGTAATAATGGACGAGGCCTATTACGAATTTTCGCATGATCTGTCAAATGATTATCCAGATAGTACGATTCTTGGATTTGACAATGTTATTAGTCTGAGGACATTTTCGAAAGCATATGGAATCGCGGGTATTCGCTTAGGATATGGAATTGCATCCGAGGAGATTATTTCTACGCTTTATAAAGTCAGGCTTACTTTCGAGCCCTCTAATCTAGCCCAGGCAGCTGGTGTGGGTGCTATTGATGACTTGAGTTTTCTCAAATCTACACTGGAGAATAACAGCAACGGCCTCTCCTACTATTACAAAAAATTTGATCGATTAGGTGTGACCTATGTTCCTTCTTTCGGAAACTTTATCATGACCGTTCAGAAAAGTCCGGAAGAAGCCAGGCGCATTTTTGATGAATTGATGAAAAGAGGTGTCTTTGTTCGACTTTTAGGCGGCCCACTGAGCCATTGTGTTAGGATTTCCATTGGTACATCCGATGAAAATGAGCTTTGTGTCCAGGCACTCTCAGATGTATTGGGTTAGCCACTTCATCTTTAAAGCCAGGACATTGCCCCCAATGATCATGAGAATACCAACAACTGAATAAATCGACAACAGGTAACCTTCGAAAATGATAGAAAGCCAGATCGCCACCACTGGGATAGTTAAAATAGCATAAGCAGCCTTACCAGCGCCAATATTACCGATCAATGTCAGATAACTTCCAAAGGCTATGATTGAACCGAATATTGTGAGATATATGATTGAAAGAACGTAGTCCGGAGACCAGTCGAAAACTAGCTCCTTCCCCGTTATTAATCCCAATAGTAACATATAAATGGCACCGTAGAACATGCCAAAAGCATTGGTTTGGATGACTGGTATTTTCATTTGTTGATTAAAAGCGGAGGCCACATTTCCAAGCGAAGCTAACAACACTCCGATCATACAGAATGTCAATCCTTTAAATGAATCGTCTGAAAAACTGAAGCTCGCTAGTTCCGGCTTAAAAATCACAGCAGTGCCAGCCAGACCTAAAACTGCGCCTATAATAACCGTCGCGGCCACTCTTTGATTGAGAAACAGTGAGGCAAAAAATATGTTAAAGAATATGAGCGTCGAAAATCCAACGGCCACTAATCCACTGGTCAGGTACAGCTCTGCTAAATAGACTAACCAATAATTCGTACTGAACAATAAGAATCCTTGTAGAGCAATGAATAAGTGTTCTCTGACAGTAAAGGTTAGTTGGATTCCCTTAAGCTTGCAATAACCGAGAAGAATTATACCGGCTAATAAAAACCGATAGCCGACCGACATCATAGGATCAACCACTCCTAGCTGAAATTTGATTACCAGCCAGGTAGAGCCCCAGATAAATGCAGGCACTAAAAACAGGATGAGATTATTCGCCTTCATGAAAAATAGTGGGCGAATATAGCCGAAATTAGAATGGGGAATGAGATGGCCCAATCTTAAATCTAAAATTGGAACATTAATATTGTTGAGACTATGAAATCACTCTGGCTCGTTATTCTTAGTCAACCAATAAATGGAGTCCAGTATCTCATAACCGCTAGCTTCGAATATAAAGAAATCGAGCATTCTCTGACGGTCGTAAATCACGCCAATAGAATACTCGTAATTCTTATTATTCTGTCGTTTGGCTTCATAGATGGTTTCGAGAGGTGCCAGGTTCAATGCAGTAGAAAGTGCCACTTCGTCTATTGCCTGCTGTACTTCCAGAAAATATTCATGCCCACCTAATTCCCAATATCTATTTGATTGCACAAGCTCTGATTCTATCATCTGTTGAATTTCAACGGTGATATTCGACGCTAATTCCACTGTCGCTTTATATTTCATCAAATCTTCGGCAATCTGTTCGTCCTTATGTTTAGTCGTGACCTCAAGTATGAGATATCTATTTTCGCCGTTTTCATTAAGTTCCTGACGTTTCTTTATCAGATTAGCAAACCTTGCTTCGAGGTTTTCAGCATTTTTGAATTGAAAACCAGACTTGATCATTCTTGCTACTCTCCTTTCCGCCTGCCTTTGGGCATTCTCTTTTTCTTCAACCTGCCCAAAAACAGCTACTGCCATAAACAAACCCCCGGCTAACAAAAGTGCATTTTTTCTCAACTTAGTGGTCATACCTTTAATTTACGACTTCTTTATAGATCTTTAAGCAATTGTCCGGCCAAAAAACTGTGATTTTTAGAAGCTGAAACGAAATGCCCTAAAGTGCTTGGTTTTAACTCTTTTTTTGAGTCCGGTAAACTATCATTCGAGCTTAGAGAAGAAATCCTTCAATGACTGCCAGTCATCATCTTCTATGGCTGGAAAATTTGCAATCCTGAAGGTGTTTTCCTTCCATGGCCCGTAGCCGCTTCCAAGGACTATCTTGTCCTTTCTAGCTATTTCCGTAACATCAAGAGCAGAACAATTTATGGGAACTATAGTGAGTACGGTATAAGAACGAACTTGCTCATTTTCCACAAGAAAAGACAGGGCCGTTGATTGATTAATCCGTCTGACCATTTCATTGAAACGATCAATTGTTCTCTCATGAACCAGATCAATAGTTGACCTGGCCTTCAACACCCTATTGAGAAGAAAAATATCCAGTATGTTGGGTGTATAAGCAGTTTGATTCCTTCGGGCATTATCCAAAAGAAAAGTCAGACTGTTGTAGTGTTGAACTTCGTTAATGCCCTGAGCCCGTTCTACTGCATTTGGTGAACAAATCAATACAGCCATACCGGCCGGCAAGCCGAAACATTTTTGTACCGAGGCAAACCAGATATCAGCCAATTCAAAATCTAATTCAATTCCCGCCATGGATGAAGTTGCATCTAGAGCAATTAAAAGTTCAGGATATTGAACCCTGGCTTCTCTAATCAAATGTTGAGGTACTTGGGTACCATTTGAGGTTTCATTTTGAGTGAAACAAATAACTTCTGTACCCTTTTCAACTTCAACTTCTGGTAATTCATTTAATGCAAATTGAATTGATTGAACTTCATTACCTAGTTTAATAGTATAGTTCATCCATTTTGCTCCAAAAGCTCCGTTATGTACATGACTACTCCTATTTCTGATGATAGATTGGGCGATGATCTCCCAACATTCTGTCGCAGAAGATGTAAATACCACCTGGTAGTCCTTCGGAATCCTCAATTTTTCTTTAAGAAGACGAACTGTATCAGCCATCAATTCCATGAATTCCGAACTTCGATGATTCATACTTAGTATGCCACTATCAAGGCCTTCAATAATGTAATTTTTGACCTGGGGGTAAATTTTGGAAGGGCCCGGATAAAAATTAATCATCCCTCAATGAGATGTTCAATGGCCAGTTTATAGCCATTCAGGCCCAATCCGGAAATGATCCCCACTGCATTCTTCGAAATGAAACTTTTATGTCTGAATTCTTCCCGGGCAAAGATGTTGGAAATGTGAACCTCAATGACGTGTGACTTTATTCCGGCAACAGCATCAGCTAAGGCAATAGAAGTGTGGGTTAATGCCCCGGCGTTCAAAACAATTCCATCATAATCAAATCCGATCTCATGGAGCTTGTCTATCAATTCACTTTCACTGTTCGATTGGAAATATTGCAAGTTTTGATCTTTGAATTCCTGCTCCAATTCTGCATAGTATTCCTCAAAGGATCTGTTTCCATAGATCTCAGGCTCCCGCTTACCTAATAAATTTAGATTTGGTCCGTTAAGAATAGCAATCTTCATGGCGAAGGAGTTGTTTGGTTGTAAAGATAAGTAGCCTTTGAGACTTGGTCACCCCATTCTTTCCAACCCTAACCCCGGCTTGTCACCAATGGACATCATACCGTCTTTAAGGATGAATCCACCTTTGACTACATCTGTAGCAAGGTCTAAACTCCCATCGAGGTCAATATATTTGGTGTTGACACACGAAAAAGCGATATGTAATGCCGCAGTAATACTAATATTACTTTCGTCATTGCATCCCCACATAAGATCAATGCCCGCGTTTTCAGCAATAACTGCAATGTCCTTAGCTTTAGTCAGACCTCCGCACTTCATCAGTTTGATATTATAGATCCCTGATGCGATAGGTTTTTGTGCAAGATCAAATGCATCACTGGGAGTTATGAGCGACTCATCGGCTGCAATGATCATTTTCAATTCGTCTGGCAATCGCCTCATATCATCAGTCGCCTCTTGTTTTAGGGGCTGTTCAATAAGTTCAATATTTAAGCCTGATGTTGCAGTATAGAATTTAATAGTGTCATCAACAGTCCATCCCTGGTTGGCATCAATTCTCAACGTGATATTGCCCGGAATATGTTCCTTTAATTTCTGAATTTTTTCAATATCTTCATCTACCGCCTTGCCGAGTTTTACTTTAAGATTTTTGAACCCATTAGCAATGTACTGATCCGCCTCCTCCAGAGTTTTCCGGAAATCCATGATTCCAATAGTTACGGATGTCGGAAGTTGCATAATTTTCCTTCCGTAAAAATCCACTAGTGGAATTCCCAAGTGGCTAGTAAACAAATCATGAAAGGCCGTCTCCAGAGGCGATCCTTGCCCCCACTGACGTAAATTGCACATGTACATCCCCGATAAGTTCATAAAATTTGATCAGATCCCTGCCTATAAAAATTGAGAGACGTTCATCTGTAAGTTGCTTAATTACATCTTCATTTTCTTCCCCCACCACATACTCGCTGGGATTCGCCGCCCCGTATCCAATCAACCCGCTTTCTGATTCTACAATTACCACAACATTAGCTACACTATCTACTGTTTTGTATGCAATAGCATAAGGTTTTGTCAGTCCGAGATTAACAATTTCAGCCTTTATTGATTTTATCTTTAGATTCATTTGTACTGATTTCAAATGTTCGTTGTCAATTCTTTAGTGATTCGATTGCAGGAAGAATTCGATCGACTCCTTCCTCGATTGGTAACGCAACCGGAATCCCCAGTTTGTTTTCATACTCATCCCTATAGCGCCTGGCATCCTCCACATCAAGTTCAAAAGTATTCAAAGTCGCACCCAAAACTTTCTTGCCATAGACGTTCACCAATTCAATTTCTTTTTCCAATGGCGGAATTTCAATCCCCAGATGATCATACCCATGATAATATTTTCTTATTGGTGAATGGTGGAGTATTACACCATCAACATTACCTGATATTAAAAACTCCGACCCACATGGCCCACTAATATTTCTTAATGCGGCCTGCCCTTCGATGACCATAAAATCAGGGTTTATTTCCTGATGACATCTCAACATTGCATCTTCCAATTCCCCTGAAACGAAATCATTCACCGTTGAATCAAGAATAAAGCCATACCTCCATCCTTGTAGCCAGCCTGTCTGACCAGTGAATATCATCTCCGCTGAATGTTTTCTTTCTCTCAACGCATCGACAATAAACTTCGCAGTTGTTCTCTTTCCGAGAGCACAATCTGTGCCCATCACGGCAATTTTTGGCGTTTTTACATGGAAAATATCTCCCGTCCAAAACGCTAGTTCATCTTTTGGCCTCGGTTTGCGAATATCATGGATTGCCACGTTGTTTTGGCCAGCGACTGATGAAATCTCTTCATCGTCATTTAGAAATTTGTGCAGACCATTGATAATGGATATCTTATTGTTGATGGCATCAATAACATCAGTTTTCATCTGATCCGGTAGGATACCACCTTTCGTCGCCACTCCAATAATGCAGTAATCAGCTTTTCCACCGGCAGCTATATACTCTTCAACACTCGAATATATCGGAATGTCAATAGTGGCTTTGGTAATGACTTCGGGCGATCTCTGACCTGCAAATTTACTGTCAATGATTGCCTTAACATTAAATCGGGTGGACCCCCTGATTAAACCATGAGTAGTTTTGGCGCTTTTACTTTCCAAAATCCCGCCGGATAGTACTATAACATCACCCCGCAAAGCTTCCAAATGAATCATTAAGCCTAAAATTTGAAGCGCAATGTTAGTTAGTCAACTGAGAATATTTATGTCACAGACAGAAATTAATACGGAACATGCTCAAACAATTAGTTGAAAATCTTTGTGATAGGCAAAAATCTGGAATAAATTGTTGTGCTAAATCAAAAATTAATAGCATTATGAGCCTACCAAGCTATCTTGACAGCCTAATTCACACCATTGGAACTGCTCTGCCGGGCGTATTCGGAGCCATTGTCGTTTTTATTATAGGATGGCTAATCTCCTTATTAATAAGAAGGATAGTTCATGGCCTGATGAAGAGAACCGAATGGGACGAGAGGTTACTCGGTAACACCATCGTTGATACCAATAAGTTCATTGCTAACCTGGTCTATTACGTGTTGATGCTCATAGTACTACTAGTAGTACTGGAGATGCTCGGCGTGAGTTATGTTCTTGATCCAATCAGGAATATGCTCAATGAATTCCTGGGCTTCATTCCAAACATATTGGCAGGTGTTGCGATAGGATTTATTGGATACATTATTGCCAAGTTTGTATCGAACCTGGTAAAGATGGCGGGAAGTGTGGTCGATAGAATAGCGGCCAATATCGGGTTTAAAGACACGGATAAGCTGGTTTATTTCATTCAGCAAATCGTTTTCTTAATAATCTTCATTCCTTTACTTATCCAGGCATTAAATGCCCTTCATCTTGAAGCCATAACACAACCGGCCAATAATCTATTACATAACTTATTGGACGCTGTACCCAATATCATTGGGGCCATATTAATTATTACCCTATTTGCTGTAGGAGGCAGGTTCATCACCGAATTCCTGAAAGACCTGCTGAGCAATATGGGAACTGATATTCTAGCCTCAAAATTAAGGATCACCGCTATGATAGGTGAAGGGCAGTCCTTATCAAAGATCATTGGGGGAATCGCCTATTTCTTCCTAGTATTTTTTGGAGTAGTTACTGGCATAGAGATGTTAGGCTTTGAACGATTGACACACTCATTGCACACTATACTGCACCTTTTGGGTAACATTTTGTTTGGGTTGATCATAATGGTGGCCGGCAACTTTATAGGCTATCTAGTTTACAATTCATTAAGCAAAACCGATGACAATAAATACATGGCAGGTGTGGCTAGAGTTGCTATCGTAGGACTTTTCCTCGCAATCTCGCTTCGCACCATGGGTATAGCAAACAGCATAGTAGAACTGGCTTTCGGTCTTACACTTGGTGCTCTAGCTGTTGCGGTGGCGCTTTCTTACGGCCTTGGAGGACGCGAGGCGGCCGGCAAACATATGGAGAAGATATTGAAGAGGTTTCAGAAAGATGACTAAAAAATTATCCCTTTTTCATTAGTCGGTCCATTGCGGAGTATACAACAGGTACCAGTATCAGCGAAAGGAACATTGAACTACTTAAACCACCGATAAGGGCGATAGCTAATCCGTTTTTCCATTCAGACCCAGCATCGCTTGCTAATGCTATTGGCTTGAGGTAATTGCGGAACATAGCTTTTTCTTTTAAGATATCGCCTAATATTACAGACTCAGTTAATCGAATATGGTTACTCATAACAGATCAATTTAAATACCAGAAATAATTAACTGATTATCAGATAATTAAAATGTAATTGAATGTGCGTGATTGATCGTTAACGGGCAGTTCTGTACGCTGCGGTCCATCATTGGCAGAATATGAGGAAATCTTTTAAAAAAATCTCAAAAACCATCGGACTCCATCACATTGCCGCTTCAATACAAGAGCAAAGACGGAATTTCCTCCGTCAACTTGGTAGAGGCTCAAAGGATTTCCAGCTTACCAATGACATTTCCTTTCCCATTGACATTGCTGCAAAACGAGCTTTTCAAATGTTTACTGACAATGATCCTGACATGAGATTGGAGATTGAGCGTTTCGTGCAGCTGGTGAGAGGCAAAAATTGTTTTCTCGATATTGGAAGTTTGTACGGAATATTTTCACTCACATTTACAGCTCTCAATCAGAACGGTAAAGCTTTTGCAATCGAACCGTCTCCCAAGTGTTTCAAAGTGCTTGAGCTAAATCGAAAGCTCAATCCTGATAAAGACATCATACCGATAAATCTTGCCTTAGGACCCGAGCAGGGCCAATTAGATATGCACTATGAGTGGATCCACCTCATCGCTAACCATAATAGCCCTAAACAACATCCCATTCAGGTCGAAATGATTACGTTGGACCAATTTGTTGAGTCAAACGAGGTTAAGCCAGACATCATCAAGATAGATGTAGATGGCTATGAAGGCCCCGTGATCCGTGGTGGGCACAACTTTTTAAGTAAAAGTGATCCTATCATCTTTTTGGAATTACATGGCGAATGGATTAAGCGGTACAGCCATACGCCAGATTCAATAGCTAACACATTGAAAGATTACGGCTACCACTTTTTAGATCTTGATCTCCAGCCAATTGCCAATGAACAAGTGGCATTTTCAATTTTCGCTAACAGGATAATTTGTGTCAAAAATTCAGACCGTATTTCACCTTGACTATCTTCGCATGCTATTTCAAAGGGAATGTTAAAACATCTTCAAATTGATTTCAAAGCACCTTACTATACTTTCGGGAAGCTTACCGAGAACACTCCAGCTATCTGGATCGCTTGCCACGGCTACGGTCAATTAGCGGAGTACTTTATTAGAAAGTTTGATGTTTTTGAAAAACAAGGACATTTTGGGATTGTTTTACAAGGGCTGCATAAATTTTACTTCACACCCGAGCGCGTAGGCGCCTCCTGGATGACCAAACATGACCGCGAAGTTGATCTGGAAAATCAACTCACTTATTATCAACGTGTTTTTGACACCGTTTATGGTGATTTAGACCTTTCCAACGTCAAAGTAAACCTATTAGGTTTTAGCCAGGGTGTTTCGGCAATTACCAGGCTGTTGTTTCACCTTCAGCTCCCTTTCGACAACTTAGTGCTTTGGGCTGGTGGTTTTCCTCCAGAGCTTCCTGGTAAAGATGTTAGTTTTTTAAAGAAAGATTATAAGCTGATTGTGGCTTTAGGAGAGAATGATCAATACTATAATGAAAAGAACTACAAAATTAACATTGAATATTTAGAAAAAACGTTTGAACGAAGCATTGAGGTTAAATTCTATCCTGGAAAACACTCCCTAGATCCTACCCTACTTAACAGGTGGTTGAATGAATAGATTACTTCTTTTCAGCTACTACTTCAGGTTGTGACTTAATATGTAAATCTCGTTGTGGGAAAGGAATTTCGATATTATGCTGCTTGAATTTCTCGAAAATTGCGAAATTCAATTCACTAGTCAATCTGCGTGGACGATCCGTACATGTTTTTGTCCATACCAATAAGGTGAAATTCAAGGAACTGTCGCCAAATTCCTCAAAGAATACCGTAGGCTCCGGATCCTCCAAAACGTTCACATTTTCATCAGCCACTTCAATTAGTAATTCTTCTATCTGTTTGGGATCCTCGTCGTAACTAACTCCTACAAGAATGTTAACCCGCATTATTCATAGGCCACCAATTTTGGGATTAATAATGGGTTGCTAACTATTTTTGATTGGAGTGTATGTATTAATTTGAAGATCAACCAGGTTTCTGGATTTCAAAGGACATTAGAGCGTTTTTTTGTTAGAATTTTTCAATTTTCAGTCAAAGCTCTATTGTGTTCTTATGGAAGAACATTTTTTTGATTAAATCAAACTGTTTAACTGATCGGTCAGTTCACCGTAAGCAAATCGCCCAGCAGGTATTGATATCTAAAGGCTCTTGAGAATTGTATTGTCAATGATCTTTTCCTTTCTTTCAGGCACGCCCCAACCTTCATCAGGTAAAGCCGGATATTGTCCACTTGCCATCGTTTAGCAAAGTGGTGTTTTGTTTTGGCAATTAATAATTTAATCTGCCGGAACATTTCATAACAGAGGGTAGCGATGATTAAACGCATAAAATTGGCCCAGTAGCGATGACAGGAAAGCCGGTCGGAATAAGTCATGTTTTTGAGTTCCTTTATTCGATTTTCACTGGCATCACCTCGCTTGACATAAAAATCAAAGTAAATCTGTTGAGCGGTCATCGCTTCAAAGTTGCTCACAAAGTAACGGACATTCATTCCTTTTCCGGTAGACTCCACTTTGGCGTACAGCTTTTCAGAACGATCCCAGCTTTTGGCCTGGTAAGTAAACGGGCCAACAAACTCTTGATGTTTGATGATTTTTGAAGCATATTCCTTTTTTACTTCAATGATAGTCTGTTTGGTAAAAGTCTTTAAAACTTCATTACTACTAATACCTAAACAAAATTGAAGGTCAAACTGCTTAGCTATCCGATAAAAAGATGCTCCTGAAAAGCCACTATCCGCTCGAATAAGGATCTTTACTGAGGGCAGTTTTTTTCTGATTTTAATGACAATCCTTTTCAATAAGGCCACAAACCATTTGTTGGAGTGACAATTGCCCGGACGTAGTACTGGTAAAATGACCTGACCGGTGTTCCCGTCCTTAAAGAACAACTCATGGTACATAGTCTGTCTATAATAGCCATTATACAAACTGAGTTGTTGGGATCCATGAGTAGGGTCATCGGTACCATCTACATCAATGATGATTTGACCAGTCTTCTCTTTCAACTCCTCTACATAACGGTCTACAAACCATTAACTCATCTGGTAGATCAGACTCCGATCGGCCTTGTTTTCAAATCGACTTAAAGTAGGCTGGGAACATAATCCGCTATCTAGTACTTTACGGATCACCGGATCCTCTCGGAGTTTTTGTTCGTCATTGCAATCCTGATAGCCCTGCATCATTAAAAACACCCGTTGGCGAAGCATTTCTTCATAAGTGTATTCGATAAAAAAGGGGTTTCGATAGTCAGGAATCAGTGCGGCGAAGCTTTTTAATAGACCAGTCTTTCTCTCTACTTTTTCACTTAACAATATCGCTCCGTCTGAGCTAATCGCTGATGCTGAAAAATCAAATTTAAAAGCTTGTTTTCCTCGATAAAATACGGTATCTTTTTCCTTATATTCAGGCATAAATTAATTGCTTATTTTGTTGTCTAACTATCTCAATATAAGCAATTTATGCCTGTTTTTTATTGTCTACTATGAATTTTTCGGGTTAAATCGGATATTACGATCATTGTGGCTCCAGTTGATTCCAGTGCTGGAAATAAATTCTGAATTAGGCACAATGATTGAAATATTATCATTAGTAAGGATTGTGGTTGCTCTTACCGATATGTTTACCACATCACCACTGATGTCGCCCACCTCTATTCGATCTCCTACTTTGATTGGGTTTTCAAATAAAATAATAATACCAGAAACAAGATTTGTTGGTAATGTTTTGAAGGCCAAAACCAATACCTACACCCAGCGCACCTGCCAATATACTTAGTGTACTGAGATCAATCCCGGCAGATTGAATGACGACGGTCGATCCTATTATAATGATCACAAACTTGGTGATCATTCCGATCGATTCCCTCAGACCTAAAATGATTTGTGCTTTTACAAGAACTTTTCTGGTAAGAAATTTCTTGATCTTACTTGCTACAAAAAATAAAATAATAAAAGCCAGAAAGAAATAAAGTACGGTGCTTAGGCTAATTTCGCTTGTGCCGAGTGTAAATAATGGCTGGGTAAATATCTCTCCCCCCTTCGTTAGGTATTCTATAATACGATCGTAAATGGCAGTACTCTCCATCCATTATCAGAATGGATGTCAAGATAAAAAGAAATTGACCGTCTCAAAAACTCTGATTGTGAAGTCGAGCCTGTCGAAACCCATTAATCGGACCATATTCAGACATGCCTGTCTTAGCCAAGCATAGCCTTAAGGTTAAGGATTCCTTTCCACTCCAAACTAACCTCTAAAGGGGCAATCCACCGCACCTCGTAAGTGAGAGGGGGTCCCTTTAGGGAAAAAAGGGTGCGCAATGGCCAAAATGCTTTTTAACAGGACAGCTTTGGTCTACCTGCAGGTGGGCTCAACATGACAGCTATCGTATTTTAAACTTTGAGACGGCCTCTTCAAGTCTAGAGCATCTTACTATAGACCGCATCATTCGGTTCCCACAACTCAATCTTATTCCCTTCTGGATCAAGGATCCAGCCAAATTTGCCATAGTCGAATGATTCTACCTCACCCACAGTTTCTACGCCTTCTTCTTTTAAAGCTTTTAGGAGACCTTCAAGGTCTTTGACCCTGTAATTGATCATAAATTTTGAGTTACTGGGTTTGTAATACTCACTTTTCTCGTCCATTACGCTCCATGCAGTATGACCCAACTCATCCGGGTTTTCTTTTTGTCGCCATTCAAAGCTGCCTCCATATCACTCATATGAGGTATACCCAAGTGTTTACCATACCAGTCACGCATAGCCTGGGGGTCTTTGACCTTGAAAAACACTCCACCAATTCCAGTTACTCTTTTCATCATTATAGATTTTTTGTTAGCATTTATTTATTACTTGAACTTACATTATCTTTCAATGTAAGCTCATACTTTTAGGTGATTTTACACTGGCGAGAACAAAAGAAGCTGATCAATATCTGAGCCTTGACCTTGAAAACAACCGGGTCTATTCTGACTATAAAGGACGGGAGGTGGTCTTGCTACCGTTCTATCAGTCCTCTCCACATTTTCACCAAATGCCAGGGCCAAAAGGTTCCTTTTATAAACGTAAATGAAATTATTCGTCATGGCCTCATCTCCCGCAAGCCATCCCCATCTGACGGAACCATTACCAATCGGAATATCAACTATTCCCACTTTTTGATAGCCGTGCTACTTAACCCGAAAAATTCATAGTAGACAATAAAAAATAGGCATAAATTGCTTATATTGAGATAGTTAGACAACAAAATAAGCAATTAATTTATGCCTGAATATAAGGAAAAAGATACCGTATTTTATCGAGGAAAACAAGCTTTTAAATTTGATTTTTCAGCATCAGCGATTAGCTCAGACGGAGCGATATTGTTAAGTGAAAAAGTAGAGAGAAAGACTGGTCTATTAAAAAGCTTCGCCGCACTGATTCCTGACTATCGAAACCCCTTTTTTATCGAATACACTTATGAAGAAATGCTTCGCCAACGGGTGTTTTTAATGATGCAGGGCTGTCAGGATTGCAATGACGAACAAAAACTCCGAGAGGATCCGGTGATCCGTAAAGTACTAGATAGCGGATTATGTTCCCAGCCTACTTTAAGTCGATTTGAAAACAAGGCCGATCGGAGTCTGATCTACCAGATGAGTCAATGGTTTGTAGACCGTTATGTAGAGGAGTTGAAAGAGAAGACTGGTCAAATCATCATTGATGTAGATGGTACCGATGACCCTACTCATGGATCCCAACAACTCAGTTTGTATAATGGCTATTATGGACAGACTATGTACCATGAGTTGTTCTTTAAGGACGGGAACACCGGTCAGGTCATTTTACCAGTACTACGTCCGGGCAATTGTCACTCCAACAAATGGTTTGTGGCCTTATTGAAAAGGATTGTCATTAAAATCAGAAAAAAACTGCCCTCAGTAAAGATCCTTATTCGAGCGGATAGTGGCTTTTCAGGAGCATCTTTTTATCGGATAGCTAAGCAGTTTGACCTTCAATTTTGTTTAGGTATTAGTAGTAATGAAGTTTTAAAGACTTTTACCAAACAGACTATCATTGAAGTAAAAAAGGAATATGCTTCAAAAATCATCAAACATCAAGAGTTTGTTGGCCCGTTTACTTACCAGGCCAAAAGCTGGGATCGTTCTGAAAAGCTGTACGCCAAAGTGGAGTCTACCGGAAAAGGAATGAATGTCCGTTACTTTGTGAGCAACTTTGAAGCGATGACCGCTCAACAGATTTACTTTGATTTTTATGTCAAGCGAGGTGATGCCAGTGAAAATCGAATAAAGGAACTCAAAAACATGACTTATTCCGACCGGCTTTCCTGTCATCGCTACTGGGCCAATTTCATGCGTTTAATCATCGCTACCCTCTGTTATGAAATGTTCCGGCAGATTAAATTATTAATTGCCAAAACAAAACACCACTTTGCTAAACGATGGCAAGTGGACAATATCCGGCTTTACCTGGATGAAGGTTGGGGCGTGCCTGAAAGAAAGGAAAAGATCATTGACAATACAATTCTCAAGAGCCTTTAGATATCAATACCTGCTGGGCGATTTGCTTACGGTGAACTGACCGATCAGTTAAACAGTTTAGATTTAATCAAAAAAATGTTCTTCCATAAGAACACAATAGAGCTTTGACTGAAAATTGAAAAATTCTAACAAAAAAAACGCTCTAATGTCCTTTGAAATCCAGAAACCTGGTTGATCTTCAAATTAATACATACACTCCAATCAAAAATAGTTAGCAACCCATTATTAATCCCAAAATTGGTGGCCTATGAATAATGCGGGTTAATGAAGATCTTACTAAAGCCCCATATCTTTTTAAACATCTCATTCTCCTTATTGATCTAGGTTACTCTCGAGGATCAACTCTTATTTCGTCCATCCATTCGTCACATATTGATTAGGCTAAAGGATGATTCTCAAAAAAAGCAATGAAAATACCGGGCCATTTCAAACTGTAAACGTTGCTATAAAGTGGTTTACCGGAAAGCAATAACTGGGCACCGTAAACGTATTCCCCTTCGTCACGCTCGAAGGGAATATCCAGGTATCTAAAGCGCACATATACTATCACTGACCCTATTGCCATGGAGAATAGGTAAAATAAATATGAAGTAACTTTGATGCTTGGAATCATTAGGCGTTTTGTATGCGATTTACCTCCAATTTGACATACTTGAAATATCCCGGAAGCTCCTGCAGTGGGATACAGGCTGGTACAACGACATAAAAACCACTGATTATTTTTATTTTATTTTTAAATACTAATTTTGTTCTTGGCATGTTAATTGAACTGTATGGTACCAAAGAACTGAGATGAAACTGTTCTTCATAGCTATTTTGTTTTCTTCTCTGACTTTTATCTCCGAAAAGTCTCACGAGAGGTATGTGGTTTTTGATTTCGAGACTGCAAATACTCTTCCCATGTTTGAGTCGATCGGAACAACTTACGAGTTGGTTGAGAATCCAATGGTAAGTGATGATAACCTCAGTCTACTGGTAGGCAAAGTGGTCAAAAATGTTGGTCAATCACATGACGATTCCGGTGTAGCTGCTGATTTACCAATGACCTTGGATTTCAGTAATGGAGGAATTATACGATTAAAAGTGTTGGCCCCCACTAGAGGCGGTTTGATCAAAATAAAATTTGAGGTGAAAGGAGGAATAATACCTTCTTCGGAGATATATGTTGGCATTGATGTAATTAATCAATGGGATGAGCTTAGTGTTTCGATAAAGAAAGCACCATATAAATACAAACGTATTGCAATAAGCTTTGATGTGGGGGGGACTGCATGAGGATGTCTACTATTTTGATGACATGACCTGGCAGCCAGGGGCAGATCGTTAATCCTGTTTTTCTTCCTTTCGGAAATTATGCTATTGTTGCATCTGTTTTTTTATCATCCCTTAGCACAATTCCGTTTTGATTATTGATCTCGTTCTGCCTTGTTATAATCCCGTTCCAAACTGGCACAAAGTAGTATCCAAGTGGTATAGTGACGTAAATCAATTAGATAATGACATATCTTTTAACTTAATCCTTGTTAATGACGGTTCAGAAAATATAACCAACACTGAAATATCTTTTCTTAAAAAAGTAATCAGTTCATTCAAGTTCGTCAACAATGAAATCAATACAGGCAAGGGACATGCCATCAGAGAAGGGGCGGCGGTAGCTCATAATGACTATTTGATATTCACGGATATTGACTTCCCTTACACCATGGAGAGCTTTAATAATATCTTGCAGGCTCTCAAATCCAATTGCGACGTGGCGCTTGGCTATCGGAACGAGAGCTACTACGATAACGTTCCTTTTCTCAGAAAACTAATCTCTCAGTCTTTTAGAAAATTCCTGAAGTACATACTACAATGGCCTGTCACAGATACTCAGTGTGGGATCAAAGGTTTTAGTAAGGAAGGGAAGAAGATGCTACTTTCTACTGAAGTTAACCGTTATCTATTTGATCTGGAGCTCATTCAAAAGGCCCAAATACATAAGAATCTGATTGTTACTCCGGTTAATGTCTACCTACGTGAAGGTGTCGAATTTTCAAGTTTAGGAACCCGGGTGCTGTTAAAAGAAATTGGTAACCTGCTCCGTATTTTGCTACCCCGATAACCCTAATCCAGAATGTAGTTGTTAAGCAATAGCTCATGTCCTTTATCAATATAAATATCCTGGTCAAGTGGTCTTACTATTAATTCGTCAATCACCTCTTTTTGATCCGTAAGGATTAAGTGATATTCCTTATCTGAAACGAGATGTCGAAAAACAGTTGATACCCGAATCCAATGACCATAGATCTCACTTGGCTGCTTAATATTTAACTTTATTACCTGAAAGTGATCGCCCGGAATTTGAAATTCCGGGACTGAGGTGGTCGTTACACGATGGTCAAGCCGCATCCAAAAAGCGAGTTCATAATCCCGGTTTTCTGAATTGTTGGGCAATGTGAAAGATATGGTGTCAATATCGGGTTTTGCTGTATATGCTCCAGAGCCGGAAAACGAATTTAAATTGATCACATCGTCAAAAGAAAAATAGACAAGGTTGTCCGGAATGGTGTCAGAATATATTCCCGATTGTATCTGTTGAAAGGAATCCCGATTTCGTTGAAAGTTCTGCTTATAATTATCTACATTATCCATAAATGACTCAATAGGTAACTCCCATACTTCAGTGTCTCCTAAGGTGTGGATCTTTAGAGCTTTTGACAATAGTCTGATCTCGGAATTCTCAGTGATCTTTAGCTTAGTGATAACCAAAAAGGGTTTGTCGTTTATTTTTCTTAGGTTCTTCTTCCTGATCTTATCTGAACTCAATAGCTGAATATTTCCGAGTGTTTGACTCAATGACGTTCTTGACATTAAAACATTTGTTATGGGTAGACCTGTCTTGAATGACCACTCAAATGCAACATTCATTATCTCTCCATGCTGAATCTTTGATATCTTCTCCGAACCAACGTGAACATAGGGTAAGACCATAATGGCCTGAAAGTCAGAAGGCACATATCCCATCTTGTTAAAAATTTCCAGAATTTCAGAATTATTTTCGGTAATTATTGTATTTCTATGAACGCTAAAAGCGCTGACATATTTAATGTTGTTATAGGTATCATATGCCCATACAACCAGGGTAAGGATTAGAATTGACCAGGCCAATTTCGATTTTTTCTTCTCTTGGTATTTTAAATATGTATGCCAAATGACCACTCCATAACTGACCGTGAAAATGTAGTAGAAAATCCAGGAGAACCGTCCAAGCGATCGTATCTGCCTCAAAGGTTTTAAGAAATCAAAAATGAAGTTCGGAAGGTTATCATGGAAGACCCCCATTGCAAAAAGCAAAACAACAAATGCCGAAATTATGCTGATGTCAAGAAGCTTATGGTTTAATATCCGAAACTTTCTGTATTTCCTAAAGTTGATAAGAAGGCAATAACCCAAATACAACAACATTGGTATACCCAGTAGCCCAACATAAGAGATACCCTCAAATGGTCGGTGTCGGTAATTGAATACAGATTGCAATTCATTTAGTAAAGGCGGTATTTGAGGTAAAAAAATTGTAACGAAATAAGATCTGAAATAGCTCACTCCCCATGGCTGTTCAGGCCGGTCTGGAATAGGGTCAATATATTTAATCAGAAGTATTACCCCGATCGCAACAATCAACGTACTTCCGAAAACATTCAGGTTACGCCTCAAGGACTGCCTGGAATGTAGTGTATCTAAAAAGAGCATCAACCAGATGAGTATAATCAGCATCAGGAAATAGTAGATATGGACAAAAGTGGCTACTAAAATTACCAGGTTGATCAAAACCGTGTTTTTTAGGCTGAAATTACCATCCAATATTTTAATGGTAAGCAACCAGGCTGCAGGAATTAATACCATGTAACTCAGTGTAATGTGTGGAACAGCCCTTTCCAACTGAGGTGACAAAAAGACCACCAATACTCCGGTGATGATCGCTACCCATGGTGAAATCTTGAAAAACCGCAATATCCCATACACTATCTGCGCTGCGAGAACAATGGATATGAAGTTCAAATAATTCATAATTCCCACACCATAAGGTGCTATGGGAAAAAGATGATCATCGATGAGATTCAACAAAAAAGAAAATATGGGCTGGTTATCAGTAAAAATATTTAGTTCGCCATGGGGATAGTTCATTCCCGTAAACCATAATCCGGTGTCGTATTTCAAATAATAATTGAATGTGAAATAGTTTTTTAGGGAATCAGCATCGGCTGGTCCGATAAAGAAACTGTTTGGGGCCAATAATATTGGTC
Organism: Cyclobacteriaceae bacterium; assembly: GCA_963664285.2. Classification (GTDB taxonomy): domain Bacteria; phylum Bacteroidota; class Bacteroidia; order Cytophagales; family Cyclobacteriaceae; genus JAJCYL01. Next base: position 14,705 of record CAXXNX010000060.1, on the reverse strand, counting down.
CATACAAAACAAATAGTATTACAACTGTTGAGGCCAGTAGTATAGACCGAAAGTAGATTTCGGGTTGGATCTTAAATTCCACGCTTAGTCAACCAAAATGTCCGCAAATTAAGCAAAATTCAATGTCACTTTGTTTTATCGTTTGTATGTTGATAATATTGCCGCTTCTTTCAAAGGGTTCTTGGGGAAATCGCTCAGTAGAAATTTAAATACACTTGATGGTACAGCCGTTGTTATCGCCAACGTAATTGGCGTTGGCATCTTTACCGTTTCGGGTTTTGTCTATGAATCCGTTCCCGATCATGGCCTTTTTATGTTATTATGGATAGTGGGTGGTGCATTATCCCTTATTGGAGGCAACGCTTATGCAAGGCTTGCTATAAAATATCCTCAAGCAGGAGGTGAATATCTTTATTTGAACAAATCAATGGGAGCCCTAGTTGGCTTCCTCTCCGGATGGACATCTTTCATAGCAGGTTTTTCAGGTGCCATTGCCGCATCTGCTGTTGGTCTGTCTGCATATATCGGAAGAGTAGTTGCAATCAATAATACAACAGGGCTTATTATTTCGATCAGTGCGGTAGTAATTATAACCATCCTTCATGTGACCGGTGTTAAAAAAGGAAACACCTTAAATCACTTCCTGAATGGTCTTTTGGTGACCACATTTCTGATACTCTGCATAAAAGGCTTGATAACTCCATCAGAGATATCGACAACTACTGCTGATGAGGTTTCGGCTCCAAATTTTTTCGTTGCACTGATCCCGATCTTATTCACTTTTGCCGGCTGGAATGCTGCTGTTTATTTAGTTGAGGAATTCAAAAACCCCGAAAAGAGTATTTACAAAGCGGTCCTTGGAGGAACGCTGGTGGTTGTAATTCTTTATTTGTTGATCAATTTCCTGTACATCAAATTCATCCCGGTGAATGAGCTATCTCAAACTATTGAGGTGGGCCACTTACTGGGAAACAAGTTGTTTGGTGATCTGGGCTCACTGATTGTTAATAGTGTAATTATAACCGCATTACTCAGTAGCATTAGCGCTATGATAATGGCTGGCCCCAGAGTCTATTTTGCCATGGCCAGAGATGGCCTGTTTTTTAAACAACTGTCAGTAGTCCATCCAAAATTTGACACCCCAACAACCGCCATTATTGCACAAAGTGGCTGGTCTATTCTTTTAATCTTGACCGGATCTTTTGAAGATATCTTGCTTTACACAGGCTTTTCAATTATCCTATTTTCAGCATTAGCGGTGATGAGTGTTTTCTTGCTGAAAAACAACCTGCCTGCGATTCCTATCATATGGCAAGTGCTTTATGGGATTTTTATTTTAGTCAGTTTCACCGTTTTAATCAATAGCTTTGCCACCAGAACCACTATTTCTTTGGTAGGAACTGCTCTAATCTCTTTGGGCATTCCCATTTTTTATTGGATGAAAAAAACAAATCAATAACACCTGCGAACATCATGAAAAAGTTCTTTTGGCTAACCATATTCTCAGTCATTATAAATCTCGTTTTGATCGTCATGCTGGTAGTTCAGCAAAATTCCAACCAGGAAATGAAATCCCGAATCAATGACTTAGAAGAAAAGAAGGCGTTTTCATTCGGGGAGCTCATGGACATCAATGCGAAGTATGACTTTGAAGCCATAGAAATAATTAAATCCTTGGGAACCAATGCAAATTGTGTTGATATTGGTGCTCACAAGGGTTTTTTCACCGAGATATTTCTTGAAAATTGCCCCGAAGGATCGCATTATGCTGTGGAGCCATTACCACATCTTTATGACGAATTGACACAAAAATTCGGCGACGAGGTGACGGTCTTTTCACAAGCACTAAGTAATGAAAAAGGTTCTACGACCTTCAATTATATTGTATCCAACCCAGGTTACAGTGGGCTAAAGAAAAGGAAAACTAACAGGGAGGTAGAAGAAGTAAAGGAAATAGAAGTAGAGTTAGAATTATTAGATAATCTTATTCCTGAGAGCGTTGATATTGATTTTATGAAGATTGACGTCGAGGGGGCTGAATTTCTTGTATTGCAAGGGTCGAAAAGGATCTTACAGCAACACAAGCCAATCATTATCTTTGAGTATGGATATGACTCCCGGGATCTTTTTGGTGCTACTCCGGAGCTCGTTTTTGATTTCTTTGACAGTTTGGGATATAAAGTTTCTTTAATGGAATACTACCTTCGAAATAAGCCTACATTTGATCGAAGCCACTTCATTGATCACTTTAACATAGGCTATAACTGGTACTATGTTGCCTATCCCGGCTAGTCCGATCTGATTAAAGGCTGAAGTTCACGTTAGTTAAGTGAGCACCACGTCCATGCAAATGAGCCAAATTTGCACCATAACCACACCAACTGAAGTGTTACACCGCTGTTCTCTAAATTCAGTACTAAAGACCATATCTAACTTATGGCTGACTGGACGAGATACCTTGAGGCTGTCAATAAGAAGTCTGTTCTCTGGACATTGGAAAAAATCAAGAACACCGATTAATCGATTTCTTAGTTAGATTTGATCCGATGGAATATCTGAGGGCGCTCATCGGAATTGTTGGATTGATTGGCATAGCCTATGTTTTAAGCAGTTATAAAAAATCAGTTGATTGGAAGTTAGTAGTAACCGGTATCCTGCTACAGATCATTATCGCCTTACTGATTGCCAAGGTTCCTTTTCTAAAGGCTGGCTTTGAGATTATCAGTGCGGGGTTGGTAAAGTTTTTAAACTTTGGATTAATTGGTGCAGAGTTCCTTTACGGTGACCTTGCCAAAAACAGTGATGCTAACCCGGATGCCAGGCACAGCCTCGGTTTCCTTTTTATGTTTCAGGCTTTGCCTACGGTTATTTTCTTTTCCTCAGTTACCGCAGGGCTATATTATCTGGGTGTGCTGCAAAAAATTGTTTTTGGGTTTGCCTGGATTATGACTCGGACAATGAGGCTTTCGGGCGCTGAAAGCCTTTCAGCTGCTGGTAACATCATCTTGGGCCAAACCGAAGCCCCACTTTTGGTGCGCCCCTTTATTAAAGGCATGACCCAATCCGAATTGATGTGCCTCATGACTGGAGGCATGGCCACTATCGCGGGAAGTGTGTTGGGCGCTTATGTAGCATTTTTGGGTGGAGGTGACCCTCAACAACAAGCCCAGTTCGCCACCTATCTTTTAATAGCTTCCGTTATGAATGCACCCGCAGCTATTGTCATGTCAAAAATCTTTTTACCTGAACTGAATCCTGATCAAATCGATTCCAAGCTCCAGGTGAATAGAGAAACCATGGGAGACAATGTGATTGATGCATTGGCAAGAGGAGCTGCGATCGGTGTTAAATTAGCGCTAAATATCGGTGCTATGCTCCTGGCCTTTATCGCTATCATCTATGCCTTGAACTGGATATTGGTAGACGGAATTGGATCCTGGACGGGCTTAAATAACTACGTCATTACTTCAACGAACGGAGCATTTGACGGCCTCTCATTACAATACCTGCTTGGCCAAATATTCCGCCCTTTTGCTTTTCTGATTGGCATTGATTGGAATGAAACAATTCTTGTCGGCAGTTTATTAGGTCAGAAAACAGTGATTAATGAGTTCGTAGCTTATTTAAGCCTTGCCGAAATGAAAATGGCTGGTGTTTTGAGTACCAAAGCCATTGTAATAAGCACCTTCGCTATTTGTGGATTTGCTAATTTCAGTTCTATCGGCATTTTACTCGGGGGTATTGGTGGAATGGCCCCTACCCGCCAGGCCGACCTTTCAAAACTTGGCCTGACAGCATTGATGGCCGCCACTATGGCCACCATGATGACTGCTGCCATTGCAGGTGCCGTAATGAGCTAATAAAAAGAAACCTTTGGGATTTTAATAAGGTAATTGAAGGATGCCCCAATACGTTGTATTTTCCTAAGGTTTAATTTACATTCATTTAATGCATAATACTGCCTGGACCCTATTTCTGGTAATGTCTCTCGGTTGTGCTGAAAAATGGTCGGACAACCAAGAAAATCAGTTAGAGCAAATAAGTGTTGAATTAACAGAGAAAATAAATCTGCGTACCAATTATTTGCAGTCTGAACTTAACCCGCATTATTCATAGGCCACCAATTTTGGGATTAATAATGGGTTGCTAACTATTTTTGATTGGAGTGTATGTATTAATTTGAAGATCAACCAGGTTTCTGGATTTCAAAGGACATTAGAGCGTTTTTTTGTTAGAATTTTTCAATTTTCAGTCAAAGCTCTATTGTGTTCTTATGGAAGAACATTTTTTTGATTAAACTAAACTGTTTAACTGATCGGTCAGTTCACCGTAAGCAAATCGCCCAGCAGGTATTGATATCTAAAGGCTCTTGAGAATTGTATTGTCAATGATCTTTTCCTTTCTTTCAGGCACGCCCCAACCTTCATCAGGTAAAGCCGGATATTGTCCACTTGCCATCGTTTAGCAAAGTGGTGTTTTGTTTTGGCAATTAATAATTTAATCTGCCGGAACATTTCATAACAGAGGGTAGCGATGATTAAACGCATGAAATTGGCCCAGTAGCGATGACAGGAAAGCCGGTCGGAATAAGTCATGTTTTTGAGTTCCTTTATTCGATTTTCACTGGCATCACCTCGCTTGACATAAAAATCAAAGTAAATCTGTTGAGCGGTCATCGCTTCAAAGTTGCTCACAAAGTAACGGATATTCATTCCTTTTCCGGTAGACTCCACTTTGGCGTACAGCTTTTCAGAACGATCCCAGCTTTTGGCCTGGTAAGTAAACGGGCCAACAAACTCTTGATGTTTGATGATTTTTGAAGCATATTCCTTTTTTACTTCAATGATAGTCTGTTTGGTAAAAGTCTTTAAAACTTCATTACTACTAATACCTAAACAAAATTGAAGGTCAAACTGCTTAGCTATCCGATAAAAAGATGCTCCTGAAAAGCCACTATCCGCTCGAATAAGAATCTTTACTGAGGGCAGTTTTTTTCTGATTTTAATGACAATCCTTTTCAATAAGGCCACAAACCATTTGTTGGAGTGACAATTGCCCGGACGTAGTACTGGTAAAATGACCTGACCGGTGTTCCCGTCCTTAAAGAACAACTCATGGTACATAGTCTGTCCATAATAGCCATTATACAAACTGAGTTGTTGGGATCCATGAGTAGGGTCATCGGTACCATCTACATCAATGATGATTTGACCAGTCTTCTCTTTCAACTCCTCTACATAACGGTCTACAAACCATTGACTCATCTGGTAGATCAGACTCCGATCGGCCTTGTTTTCAAATCGACTTAAAGTAGGCTGGGAACATAATCCGCTATCTAGTACTTTACGGATCACCGGATCCTCTCGGAGTTTTTGTTCGTCATTGCAATCCTGATAGCCCTGCATCATTAAAAACACCCGTTGGCGAAGCATTTCTTCATAAGTGTATTCGATAAAAAAGGGGTTTCGATAGTCAGGAATCAGTGCGGCGAAGCTTTTTAATAGACCAGTCTTTCTCTCTACTTTTTCACTTAACAATATCGCTCCGTCTGAGCTAATCGCTGATGCTGAAAAATCAAATTTAAAAGCTTGTTTTCCTCGATAAAATACGGTATCTTTTTCCTTATATTCAGGCATAAATTAATTGCTTATTTTGTTGTCTAACTATCTCAATATAAGCAATTTATGCCTGTTTTTTATTGTCTACTATGAATTTTTCGGGTTAATTTTTTCATTTTCTTAATATTTAATTTCAAAATAATTTACATCCATCTTTATGTACCCGCTGATCCAATTAGGGTTATCACATATTTCTCTTGACAATAAGACTTTTTTTAGGGACGATTAATTATGAAAGGCTGTCTGCTTGACCGGTTTCAACTTCCGGTAAGAGACAGCCTCCCATTAAAAGATTATATTTCTACGTTTGGAATCAATTAAAAGGTGACTCCAAGTTTAATGTATCCATAAGCACCCCGTATACCGAATTGTTGTACTCTTCTGCTGTAAATGAACCTTCCTGAACTTGCATTTCCGGAGTGTTGATGCATATCGGGATAAACATTGAAGAAATTATGAATACCTGTATTGATTTTCACTCCGTCAGACAACTGGTAGCCTAATTCAATGTCAGATACAATTTTGGCATCAAATTCCTGATCCCTGCTTTCTACAGAACTCGTAAAATCATTAGTTGTCCAGTCAGCTTGATTACCATCGCTGGGGTGGATGTAGGAGATTTTGCCGAATTGTGTTGCTTTGAAAAGCGCATTGAATTTGCCTATTGTAAAGTTGGCTGAGAAAACGATTTTACTTTTCGGTTGAGCCACTTCAATGCGAGAGATTTCTTCCCTATTGAACAACGTACTTTCCAGACCTTCCAGAAGTGGTGATGCATTAATGTCGGCATTGCCGTTAGAATCTCTACCTACTTCAGTGTCTGTGAAATTTGCTGCCAATGATAATTTCAGATTGCCATTTGCACCAACGGGCAATCTATAGGTTGAAACCAGGTCTATTCCCTGTGTGGTTGTAGATACGGCATTGGTAAAAAATTGAGCAGCCCCTGCTCCCAATGGTATAAGAATGTCTCCGGCATCACTTCCATCAGATAGGGTTGTTCCGGGTGAAAATCTTCCTGATACTACAATACGATCGTCGATATTGATGTTATTTCCATCAACAGAAAACGTCCAATTATCACTCAGTCTGGCGGTTACTCCAATACTAACATTAGTGGAGGTTTCAGCCTTTAAGGGGTCTATGCCAAAAGCTTTAGTGACATTGCTTGAATTGTTAAATGTGCCTACCTGGACGGGAGTTTGTACTCCTCCTACATCGACAAATTGAGTGCTGAGGTTATTAAAAAACACCTGATGTAATGAAGGGGCTCTGAAACCTGTGCTTACAGCGGCTCTTGCGGTAATATCGTCGTTAATCCTATACCTTGAAGCGAGCTTCCATGTAAACTCAGTTCCGAAATCACTGTAGCTTTCAAACCGCCCTGCCAGTGTGACCAAAAAAGCATCAGTGAAATCAAATTCGAAATCACCGTAAAGAGCGACGTTATTGCGACTCTCATTTAGGGCATTCTGAGGTTGAAAACCGGGGAAAACCTGGATTCCGGCAGCGCCGCTAATGAAAGTAGTATCGGGGTCGGGGGCTGTTCCGTCATTAGACTCCCAGGCATTTGCGACACCTCCATTTATATAAGAAGCTTCTTCACCTGCGAATATCTTGTATGTTTCTAACCTGAATTCCCCACCAAAAGCTACATTAATGGGAAAACCGACATCAAAACCTCTGGAAAAGTCAGCATTGGTTGTATTCTGAGCGTATGAAAACCCTCCGGCGTACGCTGATGTAGGCGACGAGGTTCCCAAAGAAGCGTTATTGGAATTTTGAATAGTGAAATCAAATCTATTCTCACCTCGTGTTTGACTAAAATCCGCATTCCATTCGCCAATTTTACCTCGCGTGCCAATGATAAATGAATTATCATTAATATCACTGTGGATCTGGGGAGAGAACCCGTTAGGATAGATCTGAGGAACTACCCTATCCCGGGTAGAGGGAAACCTGTAAAAGCCCCGGGCAATTCCATCCCTGTAATTGAAAGTGAAGGTAGCATAAAGCTCCGCGTGATCAGAAAGCGTGTATCCTGAATTGATTACAGCACTGGAATTTCTTAAAGCCGAGTTGCCAATTTCCATTACTTGTTGTTCTACAAACCCATTTTGATCCTGAACCTGATCATAGAAGGCTGCGTCGCTAAGAGCGTCAACATACCCTGCCGGATATGGGCTGCCTGTATAATTACCCGATCGATTAGATGAGCTTCTTTCAAAATAATCGCCAGTGACATTAACAAACCCCGATTGACCTATATTGAATCCAAAGTTCGTTCCCAGGTGGTAAACTCTGCCATCACTTTTGAAATCAGGAATAAGGTCGCTGGGCACATTCCCGGCCGCCCGGGAAGCTCCATCAAATAAATTAGGCATATTTACTCCCGTTTCAAAAGTAACTGAAGCGTCTTCGGTTCGATCTTGCAGAATTATATTAATTACCCCGGCAATGGCATCAGAACCATATTGTGCTGCAGCTCCATCTCTCAATATTTCGATACTTTTAATAGCCATAGCTGGAATGGAGTTAAGATCCGTACCAACGGTTCCTCGACCAACTGTTCCGTTGACATTAAGTAAGGCGGAGGTATGTCTTCTTTTACCGTTGACTAAAACCAGGGTTTGATCTGGTCCCAGGCCTCTTAAAGAAGCAGGATCGACATGATCTGTTCCATCGGAAATGGTCTGGGGTGTACTGTGAAAAGAAGGAGCAATATATTGCAGAATCTGGGATACGTTAGGTTGAGACGAATTTCCCAAGGCATTGAAATCAATGGCATCTATTGGCACGGGAGACTCAAGAACTGTTCTCGGTCTGGACCTGGTTCCAACAATTACTACTTCATCTAAAGCAGTTCCTGTTTTTAAACTAAAGTCAGCAGTAACTGAAGCATTGTCTGTTACTGTGACATCCTGTGTTTGTTGTCTGTATCCTACGAATCTGGCCTCAATAGTATATGTTCCAGGGTCGACAGACAGGTTATAATCTCCATTGATATCAGTGATGGTACCGGTTGTTGTGCCTGAAATCAAAACAGCGGCGCCGATTAATTCAGAGCCGTTCTCGTCTGTAACTTTACCAGTGATACTACTTTGAGCAGTGGCTTTGATGCTGAAACTAACGGCAAAAATGATTGCTGTAATTGATAGCAAGAAGTGGTTTATAGGGGTCGCTTTCATAATATAAAACTTTAGTTTAAAATTTAAGGGTGATTTTTCTGAGTTTCTTTATGCCTTCTAAAAGCTTTTGACAATTGCTTAGTACATATTCTTCTGTTAGTTTATTTTGTTGATCAATGAAAGGGCTGCCATTAAAATCGATGTAAGCAAACCGCAATGATAGTTCTTCAGGTTTACGTCCAAAGTTGGTCCCAGGCAGTGCCGCTATCAGATGCTTTTCGAAAAGATAGTTAGTGTCTCTAAGAAAACACACCTAAATTAAAAATTATTCTTATGGTCGATCTTTCCATTTTTTCTAATCGATTGATACTCAGGTATTAACTCATAGAAAGAAAATGAAAATCTCATCCATAATAATTCATTTTATAAAAAAAGGGCTGTTTTCTTAGAGACACTAGTTAGCTAGATCATTGGAATTATTTATCCCCAATTTCTCTAAAGAGCTTCTGTATGGCGACCAGTCGATGAAACAGTAGAAGCCGTCTTCCATAGTAGAAACCCTTAGCTGGTCTATGCTGCTAAGAATTAGTTCGAATTTTAGAGGCAATTGTGTTTAGGACGATTTTAACATTCTCTAAGTAATCTGACACGACATCCGATGGCCGGAAGGCCTCAATAGCAGCGTATTGAATAGGAGCAGAAACAGAGGTATAGCCCGAAAAATTCATAGTAGACAATAAAAAACAGGCATAAATTGCTTATATTGAGATAGTTAGACAACAAAATAAGCAATTAATTTATGCCTGAATATAAGGAAAAAGATACCGTATTTTATCGAGGAAAACAAGCTTTTAAATTTGATTTTTCAGCATCAGCGATTAGCTCAGACGGAGCGATATTGTTAAGTGAAAAAGTAGAGAGAAAGACTGGTCTATTAAAAAGCTTCGCCGCACTGATTCCTGACTATCGAAACCCCTTTTTTATCGAATACACTTATGAAGAAATGCTTCGCCAACGGGTGTTTTTAATGATGCAGGGCTATCAGGATTGCAATGACGAACAAAAACTCCGAGAGGATCCGGTGATCCGTAAAGTACTAGATAGCGGATTATGTTCCCAGCCTACTTTAAGTCGATTTGAAAACAAGGCCGATCGGAGTCTGATCTACCAGATGAGTCAATGGTTTGTAGACCGTTATGTAGAGGAGTTGAAAGAGAAGACTGGTCAAATCATCATTGATGTAGATGGTACCGATGACCCTACTCATGGATCCCAACAACTCAGTTTGTATAATGGCTATTATGGACAGACTATGTACCATGGGTTGTTCTTTAAGGACGGGAACACCGGTCAGGTCATTTTACCAGTACTACGTCCGGGCAATTGTCACTCCAACAAATGGTTTGTGGCCTTATTGAAAAGGATTGTCATTAAAATCAGAAAAAAACTGCCCTCAGTAAAGATTCTTATTCGAGTGGATAGTGGCTTTTCAGGAGCATCTTTTTATCGGATAGCTAAGCAGTTTGACCTTCAATTTTGTTTAGGTATTAGTAGTAATGAAGTTTTAAAGACTTTTACCAAACAGACTATCATTGAAGTAAAAAAGGAATATGCTTCAAAAATCATCAAACATCAAGAGTTTGTTGGCCCGTTTACTTACCAGGCCAAAAGCTGGGATCGTTCTGAAAAGCTGTACGCCAAAGTGGAGTCTACCGGAAAAGGAATGAATGTCCGTTACTTTGTGAGCAACTTTGAAGCGATGACCGCTCAACAGATTTACTTTGATTTTTATGTCAAGCGAGGTGATGCCAGTGAAAATCGAATAAAGGAACTCAAAAACATGACTTATTCCGACCGGCTTTCCTGTCATCGCTACTGGGCCAATTTCATGCGTTTAATCATCGCTACCCTCTGTTATGAAATGTTCCGGCAGATTAAATTATTAATTGCCAAAACAAAACACCACTTTGCTAAACGATGGCAAGTGGACAATATCCGGCTTTACCTGATGAAGGTTGGGGCGTGCCTGAAAGAAAGGAAAAGATCATTGACAATACAATTCTCAAGAGCCTTTAGATATCAATACCTGCTGGGCGATTTGCTTACGGTGAACTGACCGATCAGTTAAACAGTTTGATTTAATCAAAAAAATGTTCTTCCATAAGAACACAATAGAGCTTTGACTGAAAATTGAAAAATTCTAACAAAAAAACGCTCTAATGTCCTTTGAAATCCAGAAACCTGGTTGATCTTCAAATTAATACATACACTCCAATCAAAAATAGTTAGCAACCCATTATTAATCCCAAAATTGGTGGCCTATGAATAATGCGGGTTAACCTGTCATTTTTACCTTTAAAAGGTATTTTCACACGATTACAAACCATATTTAGATGATAAGGAAGGTTTACTATTGTGGAGCAGGGGGTTTGCTGTCTATCTATTTCATTACCGATCCCATTTATATATTGGTTTCGATGATCGGCGTGGGGATAGCCTGGGCCAGTATTCTCTCTATGCCTTATGCCATGTTGTCTAGTGTTTTGCCCAGCAATAAAATGGGCTATTACATGGGTGTATTTAACTTCTTCATTGTCATACCTCAGATAGTTGCCGCCGGGATTTTAGGTTTTATTCTCAAAACCTTTTTCAAAAACGTGTCCATTTTTGCACTTGTCATAGGAGGTATTTCTTTGATACTTGCAGGGCTACTTTGCCTTAGGGTTGAAGATAATGAGGAATGAATTTGACTACAGGAGCCAAACAATAATTACAAAATGAAAAAGCGAACCTTCCTGAAGACATCATCTGTACTGGTTACTGGCAGCTTGCTATCACCTGTAATCTCCTGCAATCCCAAAGAGAAAGAAAAAGAGAAAGAGAAAATCAATAGAAAGAACTGGGCAGGGAATCTACAATACAGTGCTGAGAATTTTTATGAGCCCAGCAGCCTAGAAGAATTACGGCAAGTGGTGAGAAGTTGTGATAGACTTAGAACCCTTGGTACCAGGCACTGCTTTAATAAGATTGCAGATAGTAAGGACAACCAGGTTTCAACCGGAGCGTTTAACAAAATTGTTAATCTGGATAAAGAAAATCAAAAACTGACTGTCGGGGCAGGCATGACTTATGGCCAACTTTGTCCTGATCTTCATACACAAGGTTATGCACTTCATAATCTCGCCTCGCTACCACATATTTCTATCGCAGGTGCTTGTGCCACAGCAACCCATGGCTCAGGTGTAACCAATGGCAATCTCCCAAGTGCCGTTTCAGCAATAGAATTTATGAATGCCGAGGGAGGACTAATTAACTTATCTCGAGAAAATGACGACGATAAGTTTGCAGGGGCTGTAGTCGGCCTTGGCGCTTTAGGCGTAGTTACCAAACTAACATTGGACATCCAACCAACTTTCTATGTTCGACAGGACAATTACCTTGATTTACCAGAATCAGAATTACTGGCCAATTTTGACGCCATCATGTCAAGCGGGTATAGTGTCAGTTTGTTCACCGATTACAAATCTGATAAGATCAATCAAGTCTGGATTAAAAGAAAAGTGGAAGGTGATTTAGAAGCTGAATCGGAGTTCTATGGTGCGAGCCTGGCGACCCGAAACATTCACCCCATCCTTGAATTATCGGCGGAAAATTGTACAGAACAAATGGGAGTTGCCGGTCCGTAGTACGACCGTCTACCTCATTTCAAGATTGGCTTTACTCCTAGTAGTGGTACTGAACTTCAGGCAGAATATTTTGTTCCACAAAAACATGCGGTTGAAGCCTACCAGGCAGTTCGACGTCTTCAAGATCAGATGGGTCCTTTACTAATGATCTCAGAAATTCGAACTATTGCAGCAGATGATTTTTGGATGAGTCCGTGTAACGGGCAACCTTGTGTTACTTTTCATTTCACCTGCGAGCAGGATTGGGCAGCATTGCAAAAAGTGCTACCGGTGATTGAGAGAGAACTTGATCCTTATGAGGTGCGACCTCATTGGGGAAAGATGTTTACCATGTCTCCTGCCAAACTACAATCGCGATATTCCAGGCTGAATGATTTTAAACAGCTTGCGGCTGAGTATGATCCAAAGGGAAAGTTCAGAAATGAATTTGTGAAGGGGTATCTGTATTGACAAATAGAGAGAGAAAAATTATTTTATAAATACTATTAGTAATTAATGATTTCTGAGTACTGGCTGCGTCCACGCCATTTCATACAATATATTTTCGATAGGGTTACTATGTAGTTTCGATGAAGTGATTTTGCATCTCACAAAAAGGATATCATCAGTTAATTCAAAATTGGCCTTGGTTCCTTCTACGGACTTAAACTCTTCAGGCTCCGATTGTCCTTTTCTGCATCCAATGAATGACATTGCGTAGGTGATACCGGTTTCCTGTACTACTTCCACGGACAGATTAAAATTATCAAACTCCAATCCTTTGAGTATGACACCACTGGTAGCATAAAACTGGCCTACCTCCATAGCAGCTATCAATGATGCCGGTGTAAGTGAATCGGTCTATACCATGACCCAACCTCTACCCGCATTACTCCACTTACTACCCTTAACATGGTAATTGTGGGAATCGTCAGTTGCAAGACCGTATATTAATGGCTGATTGTTTTCTAGATAAGAGATATTGATAAGGTCCCACATTTCTTCTGTTGACATGTGGGAAGAATCCCCTAAGTTATGAACCAAAGGATGGCCATTGTATACTTCAAAAAATCTTTCACCCCTCAGGGCGATCATATCATAAAGACTTACTGCATATTGATAGTTTGGGTGGTTGACATGTGGAATCATAGGTATACCCGTTTCTTCTCTTTGCCTGATCACTTCATCGAGGTTGTTTTGAATAACTTCCGATATACTATTGCCCCCTTGGGGGTTAATTTTTTCTTGAATGTTGGTCACATTCATATGCACGGGATTATTTTGAAACCCGTCGGTGATCTCTTCGGATTGAATAATCAGGAACTTCCCTTCCTCTTCAAAACGTCCCCTGTATTCCTCGTAGGTTTTTAGTTTTACATGAATCCGTCCTGAATCTATCCTGTGATTAACCCAATCAGGGCCATAATTGTCGAGATAGTTTCTAAAAGCATTTTGATAAATGGAATCTTCCGAAATAACTACCCATTTATCACCTTCTGCAAGGATGTTATGATCAGACAATGCAATAAATTGATAATCATTTGATTTATACCAATCCATAATCACTTCAGGGAATTCATCCCCGTCACTCCAATAAGAATGGGTGTGAAGGTTTCCCTTGATCCATCGCTTTGCTAATTGTTGCTCAGAAACCGATTTCTTTTCCATGCAACTAATATTTGCCCCAATGCTTAGTAACATGAGGGCTATTTTTAAATAATTCATCTTCGGTGGTGTTTCATTTCTTTCAGGAAGTAGGGCAATAATATGAAGAAAATCATTGGAGCAAATTATTAGTATATTAGAAATAAAAACCAACCACTTTTTAACTTAGATGACCGTCCGTTATGAAACCTACATTTAAAACTTGGATAATACTTATTTTGGCCTTTTCATGCAACTATGCTCATGCTCAGAAAGGGGATAAGAAATTACATGTTCCAGCATCAAAGGGAAATTTGGCAGCAGTTAAACGAGCAATCAGTCAGGGAACTAAAGTTGATAAAAAAGATATCGCAGGGCAAACAGCATTGATGTATGCGGCTGAAACCGGAAATTTGGAAATCGTTAAGTATTTAGTTGAACAGGGCGCAAATACTAACGCGGTATCTGGTAGAAAAGGACGAGGCACACCTCTCATATATGCGGCCGCTGCCAATAAAGCTGAGATTGTAGAGTTTTTGCTTAAAAATGGTGCGGATATTAATGCAACTACTCCTTACCAAAATGAGACTGCACTAATTTGGGCTGTGGCAAGCGGGCATGAGAAGATTGTCAAATTATTGCTGGAGAAT
>CAXXNX010000059.1:0-24285 GCA_963664285.2 Cyclobacteriaceae bacterium | reverse complement strand
ACAGTGAAAAGAATTTTTTCGGGTGGCAACTTTGGAAAAATTTAGACAGACCAGAAGAAGCATTGGAAATCTTTCAGATAAATATCAAGGCATCAGATAATTGGATTGCTCACTACCTAACAGCCCAGGTGTATTATTCAATGGACAAAAAAAAGGAAGCCCTCAAATACGCCCACCTATGTGTGGAAAAGGCTCCGAATGAAAGCCGGAAAGAAACGGCTAATAACTTGTTAGCCGGCTATGAGAAATAACTAAGTTGGAGGTTGGAAATCGGAAGTTAGAAGTCGGAAGATCTAAACTTCTGACTCCCAACTCCTGGCTTCTGACTTTCGGTTTACTTCTTCCACATGGCTATGGCATCTTCATTACGCTTTACGTAACCGAAGTCACCGGCCTCGTTCGTTTTGGCTTTATCCAAAGACGTTTTTGCTGTGGCAATAGCACCTTTTTTATCACCCATTTTAGCCTGGATTTGTGCTTTGGTGTGTACGTTCCAAAAAGCATTGGGATTAATTTCAATGGCTTTGTTCATCCATTCCAGGGCTTTGGCCAGGTCTTTATCATTCTGATAGTAGTAGTTGGCAGACCGTGCATATAAGCCACCTACTCGCCCCAGGGGATTTTCCATCGCCTCTCCGATCTGGGCCATTACCTGGCTGTCGGTATCAACACTAACCTTGAAACGAGTGTAGTACTTACCCCAGAACAGACCAATGTTGGTCGAGTTGTCTGTCATGTCAGAAAACACGAAGGTCATACGTTCAACGTTCTGATCCCATGTCTCCGTTTTGGAAGTCCATTTTGCTACCTCATTTTTTTCATCGTACCCATCTAGATTACCACCTATTGAAAGGTCGCTATAAAGAGACCATGTCCATTCTTCCTGTCCGGGAATTGAGAATACCATATACCTTCCTGCTGGTACCTTTTGACCTTCAAACGAGGCGTCGGTATCAAATTCAATGAATGTACCAGCATTGGCCCCGGTTCTCCATCTTTGGCCCCAATTCTCAACTTCAACAAATAACTCACGTCCTTTCACGCCTGGTCTTGAGTAGTCGATGCTGAAATTATTTAAACCCACAGCCTGTTCAACTCGTGCTCCCGGGCTTGGTGCCGGAGTATTTACCTGTGCGAATGACTCCGCACCTATCATGGTTGTGATTAATGCTAATAGTAAGTATCCAACTCTTTTCATTGTGATTATCATTTTGGTTTAGTCCGCAAACTTAATGAAAATTCCGACCCGCAAAGAATGAAGAACTATTCTTAACTTTTAATTAATACTCAATTACCTTTTATCAGGAACCAATCACCATAAATTGAGAATAGACAGTTCAAAAGCTATCCATGATATAGAGTAATAATGTAATTAGTAAGGCTGATGGAATTACCCATTTAACCCGCATTATTCATAGGCCACCAATTTTGGGATTAATAATGGGTTGCTAACTATTTTTGATTGGAGTGTATGTATTAATTTGAAGATCAACCAGGTTTCTGGATTTCAAAGGACATTAGAGCGTTTTTTTGTTAGAATTTTTCAATTTTCAGTCAAAGCTCTATTGTGTTCTTATGGAAGAACATTTTTTTGATTAAACCAAACTGTTTAACTGATCGGTCAGTTCACCGTAAGCAAATCGCCCAGCAGGTATTGATATCTAAAGGCTCTTGAGAATTGTATTGTCAATGATCTTTTCCTTTCTTTCAGGCACGCCCCAACCTTCATCAGGTAAAGCCGGATATTGTCCACTTGCCATCGTTTAGCAAAGTGGTGTTTTGTTTTGGCAATTAATAATTTAATCTGCCGGAACATTTCATAACAGAGGGTAGCGATGATTAAACGCATGAAATTGGCCCAGTAGCGATGACAGGAAAGCCGGTCGGAATAAGTCATGTTTTTGAGTTCCTTTATTCGATTTTCACTGGCATCACCTCGCTTGACATAAAAATCAAAGTAAATCTGTTGAGCGGTCATCGCTTCAAAGTTGCTCACAAAGTAACGGACATTCATTCCTTTTCCGGTAGACTCCACTTTGGCGTACAGCTTTTCAGAACGATCCCAGCTTTTGGCCTGGTAAGTAAACGGGCCAACAAACTCTTGATGTTTGATGATTTTTGAAGCATATTCCTTTTTTACTTCAATGATAGTCTGTTTGGTAAAAGTCTTTAAAACTTCATTACTACTAATACCTAAACAAAATTGAAGGTCAAACTGCTTAGCTATCCGATAAAAAGATGCTCCTGAAAAGCCACTATCCGCTCGAATAAGGATTTTTACTGAGGGCAGTTTTTTTCTGATTTTAATGACAATCCTTTTCAATAAGGCCACAAACCATTTGTTGGAGTGACAATTGCCCGGACGTAGTACTGGTAAAATGACCTGACCGGTGTTCCCGTCCTTAAAGAACAACTCATGGTACATAGTCTGTCCATAATAGCCATTATACAAACTGAGTTGTTGGGATCCATGAGTAGGGTCATCGGTACCATCTACATCAATGATGATTTGACCAGTCTTCTCTTTCAACTCCTCTACATAACGGTCTACAAACCATTGACTCATCTGGTAGATCAGACTCCGATCGGCCTTGTTTTCAAATCGACTTAAAGTAGGCTGGGAACATAATCCGCTATCTAGTACTTTACGGATCACCGGATCCTCTCGGAGTTTTTGTTCGTCATTGCAATCCTGATAGCCCTGCATCATTAAAAACACCCGTTGGCGAAGCATTTCTTCATAAGTGTATTCGATAAAAAAGGGGTTTCGATAGTCAGGAATCAGTGCGGCGAAGCTTTTTAATAGACCAGTCTTTCTCTCTACTTTTTCACTTAACAATATCGCTCCGTCTGAGCTAATCGCTGATGCTGAAAAATCAAATTTAAAAGCTTGTTTTCCTCGATAAAATACGGTATCTTTTTCCTTATATTTAGGCATAAATTAATTGCTTATTTTGTTGTCTAACTATCTCAATATAAGCAATTTATGCCTGTTTTTTATTGTCTACTATGAATTTTTCGGGTTAAGCCAGATAAACAAGAATGTACCCCATTTCTGACCAAGGGCGCCAGGAAGAATTTCTTGCAGCGTCTTGATTCTTCCGATGCCCCAGCAAATGGCCAAAACAGACAGGCCACTTCCCAAGGTTTGCATTCCGGATCCAAATATTAGATCCAGTGTTCCTATGAGATTAGGATATAATGCGCTGGGAAGAATAATCACCGTTTCAACAACCCCTAAACCAATAATGATTTGATTCCTTGTGAATTTAAAAAACTTGCTGTCACTTAAACCTCCGGCCACTACTTCCAGGGCGACAATATTGGATAAAAAGGCTACCAGGACAAGTCCTAACAGAAAAAGTGTACCGACAATTCTCCCTAGCGGCATATGGGCAAAGAGTTGCGGTAGAGTATTAAATAATAAACCTGGACCGGAGGCTAAATCCAGATTAAAAGCCAAAATTGTTGGTACAATAAAGATACCTGCCAGTATTGCTGCCCCTACATCGCCGAGACCGGTCAAAATTGCCCCTTTAACAATATTCTGATCATTCTTCATATAGCTACCGTAAATCAGCATAAAAGTCCCACCAAGGCCTAAAGAAAAGAAAGCCTGCCCCATAGCGGCAAATGCTATTTCAGGGGATAGTTTTGAAAAATCAGGTTGGAGAAACGTAAAAAGATGCTCAATCGCATTGCCATAAAAAAGGGCGTGTCCAATTAGATAAAGCATCAGAACAAGGAAGAATGGAACAATGTACTTGCTGATCCATTCAATTCCTTTATTAAGACCGAGATAGATCACATAAATACTTATGCCTAATACAATAAGTGATATTATGTATTGAAGTGAGCCGTTGCTTAGCAGAGAATTAACCCGCATTATTCATAGGCCACCAATTTTGGGATTAATAATGGGTTGCTAACTATTTTTGATTGGAGTGTATGTATTAATTTGAAGATCAACCAGGTTTCTGGATTTCAAAGGACATTAGAGCGTTTTTTTGTTAGAATTTTTCAATTTTCAGTCAAAGCTCTATTGTGTTCTTATGGAAGAACATTTTTTTGATTAAATCAAACTGTTTAACTGATCGGTCAGTTCACCGTAAGCAAATCGCCCAGCAGGTATTGATATCTAAAGGCTCTTGAGAATTGTATTGTCAATGATCTTTTCCTTTCTTTCAGGCACGCCCCAACCTTCATCAGGTAAAGCCGGATATTGTCCACTTGCCATCGTTTAGCAAAGTGGTGTTTTGTTTTGGCAATTAATAATTTAATCTGCCGGAACATTTCATAACAGAGGGTAGCGATGATTAAACGCATGAAATTGGCCCAGTAGCGATGACAGGAAAGCCGGTCGGAATAAGTCATGTTTTTGAGTTCCTTTATTCGATTTTCACTGGCATCACCTCGCTTGACATAAAAATCAAAGTAAATCTGTTGAGCGGTCATCGCTTCAAAGTTGCTCACAAAGTAACGGACATTCATTCCTTTTCCGGTAGACTCCACTTTGGCGTACAGCTTTTCAGAACGATCCCAGCTTTTGGCCTGGTAAGTAAACGGGCCAACAAACTCTTGATGTTTGATGATTTTTGAAGCATATTCCTTTTTTACTTCAATGATAGTCTGTTTGGTAAAAGTCTTTAAAACTTCATTACTACTAATACCTAAACAAAATTGAAGGTCAAACTGCTTAGCTATCCGATAAAAAGATGCTCCTGAAAAGCCACTATCCGCTCGAATAAGGATCTTTACTGAGGGCAGTTTTTTTCTGATTTTAATGACAATCCTTTTCAATAAGGCCACAAACCATTTGTTGGAGTGACAATTGCCCGGACGTAGTACTGGTAAAATGACCTGACCGGTGTTCCCGTCCTTAAAGAACAACTCATGGTACATAGTCTGTCCATAATAGCCATTATACAAACTGAGTTGTTGGGATCCATGAGTAGGGTCATCGGTACCATCTACATCAATGATGATTTGACCAGTCTTCTCTTTCAACTCCTCTACATAACGGTCTACAAACCATTGACTCATCTGGTAGATCAGACTCCGATCGGCCTTGTTTTCAAATCGACTTAAAGTAGGCTGGGAACATAATCCGCTATCTAGTACTTTACGGATCACCGGATCCTCTCGGAGTTTTTGTTCGTCATTGCAATCCTGATAGCCCTGCATCATTAAAAACACCCGTTGGCGAAGCATTTCTTCATAAGTGTATTCGATAAAAAAGGGGTTTCGATAGTCAGGAATCAGTGCGGCGAAGCTTTTTAATAGACCAGTCTTTCTCTCTACTTTTTCACTTAACAATATCGCTCCGTCTGAGCTAATCGCTGATGCTGAAAAATCAAATTTAAAAGCTTGTTTTCCTCGATAAAATACGGTATCTTTTTCCTTATATTCAGGCATAAATTAATTGCTTATTTTGTTGTCTAACTATCTCAATATAAGCAATTTATGCCTGTTTTTTATTGTCTACTATGAATTTTTCGGGTTAAATGAATTGATTGTTGAATCATCGAAACCAACGAACATGGAAAATCCTGTAGTTGTGATCACATTGGATATGACTACTATATAGTAGGAATCTGCAATGGTGACCGTGATCAGTAGTGCAAAGCCAATAATATGACCTACTACCGGGTTAAAGGCCTGTGAAAAAGCACCAATCGGACCACTCCGCGTAGCTCGACCAAGAGCCCATTCGGCCATTACTGTCGGTATGGCAAGAAAGAAAGTAAAGATCAGGTAAATAAATAAAAAAGCGCTGCCTCCATACAATCCCATCATGTAAGGGAATCGCCAGACGTTACCCAAACCAACGGATACTCCTATCATAGTTAAAATAGTGGTTAGATGGGAGCTGAATTGTTGGCGTTTGGGCATCCGGGCAAAAAGATAATCGAAAAAAACAATAACGGGCACCTCCAGTAAAGTCAGACTTCCGGAACCGGTAATTCTCTTATTATATCTTTGCTCGCATTGTGGTGAAAAAGATCAACATTGCCATAGATGGCTACTCAGGTACTGGAAAAAGCAGTACAGCTAAGGAAGTAGCTTCGAGATTGGGTTACACCTACCTGGATTCCGGCGCAATGTATCGGGCAGTGACCTTGTATTTCTTAAACAATAAAATCAATTGGAATGAATCCGAAAAGGTCGTTAAAGCATTGGATGATATCTCGATCACTTTTTCCTTCAATGCTGAAACGAGGCGCTTTGATACCTGCCTCAATGGTAAAAATGTGGAGCAGGAGATTCGCGGCATGACAGTTTCCGAATATGTAAGCCAGGTCAGCGCAATAAAAGAAGTAAGGGAACGGCTGGTAAAGATTCAGCGGAAGTTAGGAAAGGACAAAGGAGTAGTTATGGATGGCCGGGATATTGGGACAGTCGTTTTTCCCTCAGCGGAATTAAAACTTTTCATTATTTCCAACACCGAAGTAAGAGCAAAACGACGGCAAAAAGAACTCGAGGAAAAAGGGTTGGTTATTCCTCTGGATGAAGTAATTGGCAACCTGGCTGAAAGGGATAGAATTGATACCTCTCGTGATGCCAGTCCATTAAGAAAAGCTGATGATGCCATTGAAATTGATACCACCAATCTCACATTTGAAGAACAAGTAAACAAAATAGTGAAACTGGCGGATCAAACAACTTCCGCATAAGCGTGTTAATTTACCTGAATGAGTTCTTAATTTGCGCCTAAAAAACGGGTATTGGGTTCATAAAAAAATCCCATTTCGGTACATTTTAAGCCGATTTTATTAATTTTGCTCAACCCTAAAGAGTATCACGACCTCCTTTATTAGGTAAATATGTCGCAAACAATTAAACTGAAGAAGGGCTTTACGATCAATTTGGCGGGCAAAGCTGAAAAAAAAATAGCCGACTGTCCTCAACCCGATACATTTGCTATAAAACCAACTGACTTCCCGGCGATTTCGCGGCCCAAGTTATTGGTGAGTGAGGGCGATAATGTTAAATCTGGTACTCCGATTTTCTATGACAAGGTTCATCCTGATACCATGTATGTGGCTCCGGTTAGTGGTGAAGTGGCAACGGTGGTCCGGGGAGAAAAGAGAAAAATTTTAGAAATCCGAGTGCTGGCCGACAAGGAAATTAAAAGCGAGGGCTTTAAATCTTATACGGTATCCGATATTGCCAAAGTGAGTAGGGAAGAAATGCAAAACAATATGTTGAAGAGTGGTGTTTGGCCTAATATTGTCCAACGACCATTTGGAATCGTAGCAGACCCGGAGGATACCCCAAAATCGATATTTATTTCTGCTTTTGATATGCATCCGTTAGCTCCTGATTATGATTTCATTTTTGCAGGGCAGGAACAAAACTTCCAGGCCGGTCTGGACATTCTTTCCAAATTTACATCGGGTCAGATTCATGTGAATATAAACAATGATGCAGAGGTTTCACCTATTTTTTCTCATGTCAGAGATGTTGAAATCAACAAATTTAGTGGGAAGCATCCGGTGGGTAATGTCGGGGTTCAAATTCATCATATTGATCCTGTGAGTAAAGGTGATATTGTTTGGACAGTTAACCCTTTCGGTGTCATTCAAATCGGGAAACTCTTCCTTTTGGGAAAATATGATGCTTCAAAGATTATTGCTTTAACAGGATCAGAAGTGACTAATCCTCAATACTATAAGACTTATGGTGGCGCTTCAATCAACAAAATGATCGATGGTAATATGAAATCAGACCATGTGAGGTTTATTTCAGGTAATGTGTTGACAGGAGAGCGAATTGCACCAGATGGCTATATGGGATTCTATGATAACCAGGTTACAGTAATACCTGAAGGCGATTATTACGAATTTATTGGTTGGATGAAGCCAAGGACAAAAAAGTTGAGTTATCATCGGGCTATTGGTTTGCTATCCTTCCTGAATAGTTCTAAGAAAGAATATGTTTTAGATTCAAACACAAGAGGAGAGCCAAGGGCTTTAGTTCAAACCGGTGTATTTGAGGATGTAACACCAATGGATATTCTTCCCACATATTTAATTAAAGCCATTATGGCAGAGGATTATGATGAGATGGAAAGCCTGGGATTGCTTGAGGTAGTGGAAGAAGATCTGGCGCTTTGTGAATTTGTTGATGTATCCAAGCATTATATCCAGGCAATTGTAAGAACAGGAATTGATTTATTAAGGACCGCATAACCACCTGCCATAAGAATGAAGTTTCTTCGAGATATCCTTGACAAGCAAAAACCACTTTTTGAGAAGGGAGGGAAGTTTGAAAAACTCTTTTACCTTTTTGAGGCGCAGGATACCTTTCTCTTTAGTCCGAACACAATTGCAGGAGCCAAGGGAGTGCAGGTTCGGGATGCAATTGATCTTAAGCGGATGATGATCACCGTGGTGGTGGCGTTGTTGCCCTGCCTTCTCTTCGGGATATGGAATGTTGGTTACCAGCATTCATTAGCCACAGGGCAGAATATGGAAACTACGGATCAAATTATTACTGGTTTGATCATTGTTTTACCAATTGTCCTGGTTGCCTACGCAACAGGTGGTTTGGTGGAGGCAATTTTTGCGGTTATTCGCAAACATCCGATAAATGAAGGCTTCCTGGTGACCGGTATGTTGATTCCTCTGGTAATGCCACCGACTATTCCCTTGTGGCAAGTAGCTTTAGCGACCATCTTTGCTGTCATTATTGCCAAGGAAGCATTTGGCGGTACGGGAATGAACGTTCTTAATGTGGCCCTGACAGCAAGAGCTTTTTTATATTTTGCTTATCCTACTGACATTTCAGGAGATGTCTGGACATATTTTGGAGACAATACTGCAACTGACGGTTTTTCCGGCGCTACCCCACTTGCACTGGGCGCGGTTACAACTACCGGTGATTCTGCCGAACCATTATTGTCTCAATTAAACCAGGGGGGATACAGCTTCTTTGATATGATGATGGGATATATCCCTGGTTCGATTGGAGAAACTTCGACAATTATGTGCCTTATTGGCGCTTTGATTTTGGTTGGTACAGGAGTCGGTAGCTGGAAAATCATAGTGAGCGTATTTGGAGGCGCCTACTTTATGGGGCTCATATTCAATTTAATTGGTGCAAATGATTTCATGAATCTGCCTCCACATTACCACTGGGTCCTTGGAGGTTTAGCCTTTGGGGCAGTATTTATGGCTACTGATCCGGTGACAGCGGCACAGACAGAGCGGGGAAAATGGATCTATGGCTTCCTTATTGGGATGATTACAGTGGTTATCAGGATATTCAATCCGGCTTATCCTGAGGGTATTATGCTGGCTATCCTTTTCATGAATGTATTTGCCCCACTAATTGATTATAATGTTGTTAATGCAAACAAAAAAAGGAGATTAAAACGTGCAACAGTCTAACACATATGTAATATTATTTGCCATCGGATTAACAGTAGTTATCGGTGGTCTGTTATCAATTACCTCGGTGACCCTTAAGCCACTTCAGGACAAACAGGTGGAACTGGATACTAAGAAAAGTATCCTTAGCGCGGTGATGGATGTCTCTACCATTCAGGACCCTGATCAAATCCTACAGGTATATAGAGAGCGCATTAATTCGTTTGTTGTTGATTACGAAGGCAATATTGTAGAGAAGGATGCTAAGGGTAACGATATAATTGCTGAAAAAGTTAATGTGGCTAAAAATTCAAAATTGCCGAAAGAAGAGCGCCAGTATCCGGTTTTTCAGGCCATGAAAGACGATAAACCAGATGCATATATTTTTCCGATGCATGGGCAAGGCCTCTGGGATTGGATCGCTGGATTTATAGCCCTGGATAGTGATTTGAATACGATCAGGGGTGTTTCATTTTCTCACAAGCAGGAAACACCCGGTTTGGGCGCTAGAATAACCGATGCATTGGTTCAGAACAGATATATTGGTAAAAAAATTTACGATGTTTCCGGGAACCTTGTGTCTGTACAAATGATTAAGGGAGAGAAGGGGCTCCCGCTGGATGACCATCACATAGATGGAATGTCAGGAGCAACGATGACCGGAAATGGACTTAATGCTATGTTAATCAAATATTTAGACGGATATTCAAATTTCATTGCCAAGGCAAAATCAGGCAATGGGGTGGCCTCAATTTAATTGAATATTGTAAAGAAATTATGAGATGAGTACTGAAACTTTAGAAAAAGATCAGAGTGTAGTAGAGGTCAAACTACCAAGTGAACCCTTACTGTCCAAAAGGAGAAAAAGAGTAGTTGCAGACCCATTAGTGGGTGACAATCCTATTACTGTTCAGGTTCTGGGCATTTGTTCTGCGCTGGCTGTCACCATTAAGGTGGAACCTACACTTACTATGGCAATTGCAGTGACTTTTGTGATCGTTTTTTCTAATCTCACGGTCTCACTAATCAGAAATTTTGTGCCTAACAGAATAAGAATAATTGTGCAACTAGCGATAATAGCCACACTTGTAACACTAGTGAGTGAAATATTGAAAGCCTACTACTACGACATGTTCAAGGTACTAGGTGCATATGTCGGACTGATCATTACCAACTGCATTGTGATGGGGCGTTTAGAGGCCTACGCAATGGCAAACAAGCCCTATGATTCAATTCTTGATGGTTTAGGCAGTGGTTTTGGTTATGCCTGGATTATCCTGGTGGTGGCTTTTTTCCGTGAGCTCTTTGGGTCAGGTTCATTATTTGACTTCAAAATATTTGAAGCCATTGGCTGGACCAGTTTCCCGACGAATGGTTTAATGGTAGATTCTATAGGTGCCTTTATGATCCTGGGTATCCTTATTTGGGTACAGCGTTATAAAACCGGATATGTTGAAGCACACTAATACTGACTAAATGGAAGCGCTTAATATTATTATCAGAGGAATCTTTATAGATAACATGATTTTCACATACTTCCTTGGTATGTGCTCATTTCTTGCAGTCTCCAAGAAGGTCAGTACCGCACTTGGTTTAGGATTAGCAGTGATCTTCGTGTTAACTATAACCGTGCCTATTAACTGGATAATCCAGGAGAATATTCTCAGAGAAGGATCATTGGCATGGATTGGAGGAACTTATGAGACCATCGACCTCACTTTTATGCAATTCATCATATTTATTGCGGTTATTGCGGCAGTGGTTCAATTAGTTGAAATGGTGATTGAAAAAGCGTCTCCGGCTCTTTATGGTTCTCTCGGAATCTTCTTGCCTCTTATAGCGGTAAATTGTGCTATCCTGGGATCATCACTTTTTATGGTCCAAAGGGATTATACACTGGTTGAGGCAACTGCGTATGGTTTCGGATCAGGCTCTGGCTTCTTTTTAGCCATCATTGCACTGGCCGCGATTCGAGAGAAGATAAAATACTCGAACGTACCTGATGGTCTGAGAGGTCTTGGACTCACCATGATAATCACCGGTTTGATGGGACTAGCTTTCAAATCTTTCATCGGTGTAGTAATTTAATTCCCATAAACTTATAAGGGAGCCATCACGATGTGATGGCTTTTTTGGTTCAATTAATTGAATAACCGCTCACTCTATACCTATTTGACATTATATACTACTTTTAGTTTGAAATTAAAAAATCTATTAAATGAAATCGACTATTAAATTATTCACAAAGAGCGTCATCCTTGTTTTGATTTGTACCAGTCTATCCGGATGCTTTGTTACCATGCATGTTGTTGGCGAAGGAGGCACATATGACGGGAAAAGTATTCCCGAATATGATGTAAAGAAAAAGAAATGGTATCTGTTTGCGGGAATTCCCTTGGATGATGTTACTGCCGATAATGTTGCCGGAGGAGCGAAAAATTACACTGCCAGAGAAACCTTAACTTTCGGTGATCTACTGCTTGGTGCATTAACTTTTGGTATAGCCCAGCCTAGAACTATCCGTATATCCAAAAGTGCTGCAGAGAAGTAATATTGGCGACTTTTTAACCCGAATTTGTCATTGGACTTTGTAGCGAGCAGTCTAAGTTGCTGTTAGACAGGTACTCGCACAGGATTTCGACTTGGAGGCATAGTATCATTATTGTGAGCGTCGAAATTCGAGCCTGCCTTGCAGTCGGGCAGGATAGTCCCGAATTGCAGTAAATTAGGCTGTGTAATAAATTTCTAATGACAATTTCCATCTAACTCGCGAGTTAGCCCAACTAATGTTACATCATTTTTTATGTCTTAGAATCCGGGTTTAAAATCAGCACCTCGTTAATTCCGAGGTGCTGATCTCAACTTATGCTACACCGAGGTATCGGTTAACCCTTGCAAATCCAAGATACATCACCGGAACAATTACCAGCGTCAGGAATGTTGCAAATGTCAATCCAAAAATTATCGTCCATGACATTGGCCCCCAGAAGGCAACGTTATCACCGCCCAAATAAAAGTTAGGATCGTATGGTGTAAACAGACCAAAGAAATTTATATTGATGCCAACCGCGAGTGGGATCAGACCGAGCACAGTAGTAATCGCGGTCAAAAGAACGGGCCTTAGTCTTGTTTTACCCGCTTGCACTATGGCCAGCTACAATCTCATTAAAAGGCAACCTATCTAGGTCAAGTTCTTTACGCCGTCGTTTTCTACTCAACTCAATGAAGTCAATCAAAACAATTGCATTGTTAACCACAATACCCGCTAAGGAAATTATTCCGATCATGGTCATGATAATCACAAATTCCATTCTGAAAACTATGAGCCCCAGAAACACACCAATGGTACTAAAGAGCACTGTTGTCATGATAATGAATGGGGCAGACATCTTGTTGAACTGCGAAACGATGATCAGAAATATAAGGAAAACAGCAGCCTTGCTCAGGAATGCCATTTCTTTAGCCTGTTTTTCCTGTTCCCCACCAAATTTATATTCATAGCCCGGAGGCATTTGAAAATCTGCCAGGAGTGCGGTGATCTGATTGTTTATTTCAGTAGGGTTGTATCCACCGATGACATTGGAGCTAATGTTCACTACCCTCCTTAACCCGCATTATTCATAGGCCACCAATTTTGGGATTAATAATGGGTTGCTAACTATTTTTGATTGGAGTGTATGTATTAATTTGAAGATCAACCAGGTTTCTGGATTTCAAAGGACATTAGAGCGTTTTTTTGTTAGAATTTTTCAATTTTCAGTCAAAGCTCTATTGTGTTCTTATGGAAGAACATTTTTTTGATTAAACCAAACTGTTTAACTGATCGGTCAGTTCACCGTAAGCAAATCGCCCAGCAGGTATTGATATCTAAAGGCTCTTGAGAATTGTATTGTCAATGATCTTTTCCTTTCTTTCAGGCACGCCCCAACCTTCATCAGGTAAAGCCGGATATTGTCCACTTGCCATCGTTTAGCAAAGTGGTGTTTTGTTTTGGCAATTAATAATTTAATCTGCCGGAACATTTCATAACAGAGGGTAGCGATGATTAAACGCATGAAATTGGCCCAGTAGCGATGACAGGAAAGCCGGTCGGAATAAGTCATGTTTTTGAGTTCCTTTATTCGATTTTCACTGGCATCACCTCGCTTGACATAAAAATCAAAGTAAATCTGTTGAGCGGTCATCGCTTCAAAGTTGCTCACAAAGTAACGGACATTCATTCCTTTTCCGGTAGACTCCACTTTGGCGTACAGCTTTTCAGAACGATCCCAGCTTTTGGCCTGGTAAGTAAACGGGCCAACAAACTCTTGATGTTTGATGATTTTTGAAGCATATTCCTTTTTTACTTCAATGATAGTCTGTTTGGTAAAAGCAGTTTTTTCATCACTAAAGCCTTGCTCACGGTAATGCCATGTTCTTTAGCAACTGTACATTCTTCCTGTTCCCCACCAAACATTTATATTTCATAGGTCCCGGAGGCATCGGCCTTGAAAACTCTGCCAGGAGTGCGGTCCTGATCTGATTGTTTATTTCAGTAGGGTTGTATCCACCGATGACATTGGAGCTAATGTTCACTAACCCAATCCTTAAGGTCCTTTCGCTTTACAGAACCGTAGGTAGAACTCAATTCTGCTTTAGCTACAGCTGATATCGGTACCTGGTGGATGTTACCATTGTCCTGGTTTTTGAAAGTAATACTCTTGTTCATCAGGGCGTCAATATCATAGCGATACTGGTCCATAAGCCGCAATTGGATCTCATAGTCATCTTCCCCTTGTTTGAATTTCGAGATTTCTTTTCCGAACAGGGATGTTCTTATTTCATTTGCCACGGTGTATGTAGATAAACCGAATCTTCTGGCTTTCTCCCGATCAATGTCTATTATCAATTCTGGCTTTCCGGTTTCAAGGTCGGTTTTAAGCTTTTCTATTCCGGCAATACCTGATTCATTAATATAGTTCTTCATGCTTTCAGTGATACTGATGAGTGTAGCAAAGTCTTTCCCCGAAACTTCGATATTTATTGGTTTGCCGACTGGAGGCCCGTCAGAGTTTTTGTCTACGGTCACCGTTACACCTGGATAGCCCGTCAGTTCGCTTCGGATCTCCTCCATGATTGTGGTGGTGTTCTTACCGTTGCGGTATTGGTATTCGACAAAATTCACCGTAATTCTTGCTTTATTAGGTGTGTCACTTGAACCGAAAGAGTTGAGGTCATTTGGATCTGAAGTATCCTGACCTACTTTACCGATGACAGATTCAACGATATCTTTATGGGGCTCTATCAGTTCGAGTACCTTAACTTCAATTCTCTTGGAAAATTCATTTGTTGTTTCAATATCAGTGCCTATAGGGAATTCGATAAATACATTCACATATTTGGGCATATTTTCCGGGAAGAAAATAACATTGGGAGGTACTATAGCCATCAACATAAATGAGAGGATCAGTGTTCCAACTGTTCCTCCGAAGAAAAATATAGGATTCTTGCCTCGTAATGCGAAGTTGAGCGTCTTTGAATAAATGCTTTCAATGAAGGGCAGAAAAACCCCTCGAAATCGTCGGGATAGAGGAACAAAAACATACACATTGAGCAAGATTAAAAGTCCTAAAACTATTGCAAGATTACCCAATGCAGTAGCCTCTATTACAAGCAGGATTGCACCTAAACCAATGGTAATAGCCACATTTCTCAGCATTTTTTTCTGATCAATGCTGCCACCGTCATCGACCCTCATAAAAGTTGAAATAAGAACCGGGTTGATAACCAATGCAACAAATAATGAAGAGCTTAAAGTGATTATTAAAGTGATAGGTAAAAATTTCA
Source organism: Cyclobacteriaceae bacterium (assembly GCA_963664285.2). Lineage (GTDB taxonomy): Bacteria > Bacteroidota > Bacteroidia > Cytophagales > Cyclobacteriaceae > JAJCYL01. Next base: position 9,088 of record CAXXNX010000059.1, on the reverse strand, counting down.
TAAACTCTCCTATTAAACCAAGCCAAAATGCCAGTGGTAAAAAGGCGGCTAGTGTAGTTGATGTGGAGGAGATGATGGGCAGCGCAACTTCACCCACTCCTTTTTTAGTCGCGTCCCAGTGAGAATAACCTTCTTCCATCAGGCGATATACGTTTTCCACGACCACAATCCCATTGTCAACCAGCATGCCCAATGCCATGATCAGTGAAAAAAGCACCATCATGTTGATTGTAATATCAAATGCTCCCAATATCAGGAATGACATAAACATGGATAATGGGATCGCTACACCTACGAACAGGGCATTTCTGGTTCCAAGGAAAAACAGCAGAACCAGCACCACCAGGATCACCCCGGAGATGATATTATTTTCCAGGTTGGTCACCATATTTCGAGTGATATCCGATTGATCATTGGTGATGGAAATTGTCACATCTTCCGGGAATGTAGTGAGCTTCGCTTTTTCAATCACCTCATAAATTTTGTCTGTAGCAATCAGCAAATTCTCTCCACTACGTTTAACAACGTCTACCATTACTACCGGCTGTAATTCCTCCCGGGCAAAGCTTTCTTTCTCCTTGTAGTCAAATTCAATTTCTGCAATGTCCCTGAGGTAAACGATATTGCCTTTTTCAAACTTGATTACGATGTCATACATTTGCTCAGGCCTGTCAAATTCACCCAGGACACGTAACGATCTTCTTATTCCATCATCCAGGATATTTCCTCCTGAAAGGGTCACATTTTCTGCCTGGATTGCATTTTCGATATCCCCAAAATTGATACTTCGGGCTTCCATCTCGTAAGGGTTGACCTTAATCTTGACCTCTCTCTCGTCCACACCCCTGATTTCTACTTTAGAAACCTCGGTGATCTTTTCAATCTCATCTTCCAGGTATTCGGCATATTCGTTCAGTTCTTCCAGGCTGTAATCACCGGAGAGGTTGATGTTCAAAATGGGTAGTTCGGAGAAGTTCATTTCAAAGACGTTGGGATCGTTCTCAAGATCCGTTGGTAATTCAGGATCAGCCCGATCAACCGCATCTTTCACCTTAATAAGCGCATCTTCGATATCCGTATCCGGGCTGAATTCCACAATTATCGTGGAATAGTCCTGCACTGAAGTCGATTTGATTTCAACCACCTCTGCAATGGAATTGATTTCCTTTTCAAGTGGTCTGGTAATGAGATTCTCCATGTCCAGTGGGGTATTACCGGGGTGAGAAGTGCCCACGTAGACAATTGGTTGATTGATTTCAGGGTATGAATCTTTGGGCAGACTCAGATAGGTTTGGATTCCCATCACAACCAGCAGAAAAGTAAGAAAGAATACGGTTGTCTTGTTCTTCAACGCAAAGTTGGTCAGCGCAAACTCCTTGTCAATCTTACCTTTACCTGGAATGCTGGGTTTATTTTCCTGTGCCATAATTTCGATTTTTTGATCCTTATTTTTGAGCGGTAGCAACTTTTATTTTGTAAGTTCAAGTAATAAGTGCAATTTTCCTTTGTAGCACTTGCTTTGCGTTTAGGTAATTAAATTTTCTAACAGGGCGTTCATTGATTTTGTTTTCAACAACTTTGATTTGCTCCTCTGTAACAAATCTAATATCTGTTTTCTTAGGATAAAACCTTCTGATTACCCCAATCCTATTTTCAACTGTCCCTTTATCCTGACTAGTATAGGGACGAGTGAAATAGGCATCCACATCAAGGGATTGAGCAATCAACTCATGTTTAGAAAATGCCATATCATTATCAAAAGTGAGTGTTTCCAGTTTGTGTTTATCCTGAGAGAGTTCCTCCACAATAGCTTCGGCCATTTGATCGGCATTTTTACTGTGCATCTTTCTGATTCTGGTAAAAAGACTTGCTCGGTCTGTCATCACCAACAAAGAGCCTTTGTGGTTTTTACCCATCATTAAATCGACTTCTATATCTCCCAATCGTTCCCTTTTGTTAATGATCTGGGGTCGCTGTTCAATTGATACCCTATTCGGGATAATACCTCTACGATCTTTTCTGTTTCCTCGTTTGCGCCTTCGTTTGCCATGTTTTAGATATGTGTATAGTTGTTTGTATTCTTGGTTCTCCTGGCGGTTGGTGTGCTTACATTCCCATATCCATTGGTAAATCCATTCATGGCTAAGTGGACATTCTCTCGTTTTCTTTCCCTGATGGCTGATCAATTCAGGACTCCATCTATCTTCTTGGAGCCGGTTAACTATCCAGTCTTTCATGGGTTTGGTGAAAATCACTCTTTTTGGCTTTTCTTGATGACGAAGATTGGTCCTCCTTTGTGCATTTGCTGTTCGATAGACACCAGCTCCCCTACCTCTTGAACCCACATTTCGCTTAAGCTCACGTGAGATCGTAGACGGGTGAAAATGAACGATACAGGCAATCTCCTTTTGAGTAGCTCCTGTTTTCAATAATGCTTCAATTTGATACCTTTGATCAATACTGAGATGTGTGTAGTTTTTTGACATTTTGCAATCCAAAGATTGCACTGCTCAGGCTTTTGAAGGATGAAAAAGCCCTTAAAAGCTTTTTCATCCTTCAATTGCACTTATTAGTTGATCTCAGCTTTCAACACCTTCAGTAACATCTCTAAAACCTCTGTCAATCACCATCTCACTACCTTCAAGGCCTGTCACGACTTCGGTTTGGCTATTATATGACAATCCTGTTTCAACGTGAAGTTTTTTGGCTACAAGATTATTGCCATCCTTTGTGGCGCCGTAAATAAAAGTTCCTTTATCATCTTTCTGGATGAGTTTTGTGGGAACTACATATGCAGTTTCATTGACATAATCTCTCATCTTTAAAATAGAAACCTGATTAGGCTTAAGAACAAAGTCGACATTGGGCAGTTCAATTTCTATAGCGAATGTTCTGTTATCCTTGTTGATCACCTGGCCGACGGAAGAAATCATGGATATCAGGTTCTTGTTTTGGGACGGGAAATGGATATCCACTTCTTCTCTTTTTTTGAATTTGCCAATGTAAGTTTCAGAGACATCAGCTTTGATATACATGTCATTAGGATTTACGATGCGAATCAAAGGCAATCCAGGAGTGGCCATTTCTCCAATCTTAATGGGAATCTCATCCACTGAACCGGCGAATGGAGCCCTCACAGTCGCTTGAGCCAATTGACTTTGTGTAGTAGCAAGTCTACGCTCCAGCGACTCTTTAGTATTTTTTGCTTCAAGATACTGGATTTCAGTGCCTATTTTTTTCTCCCAAAGATTGGATTGGCGCTCATGGATAATCTTGGCCAACTCGTGTGAAGTCTTGAGCTCTGCGATATTGTTGCGAACAATATCAGCATCAAGGGTGATTAGTATTTGACCTTTGAATACTGTTTGACCCTCCTTCACTTTGATGGACTCTATTCTTCCACCGATCTCAGCGCCGACCATCACATTTTTCCTTGATTCTACAGTTCCCCGAACCTCAATTTTATGTTCGAAGGCCCGTGGCTTAATGCTGGTTGTTGTTACCAGAATAAAATTATTGCCATTTTTGCCAAACTCAGGATCCAATTGAGTGATCTCCTGTTCCAGCTTGCTAATCTCACCACTTAGCGTTGAAGCCTGTGCTCTTAGTTCCGATAGCTTCGCCTTCTTTGAATCAAGATCATTCGATTCTCCACCACATGAGCTAAGCACAATTACGCCCAGTGCTATAAACATTAACTTTTTAATTGATTTCATCTTTATGTTGAGTTTCATGTATATAATCATTTTCAAGTGAACCATGGAATTCGCATGAGGACACTATTAAATTTGGTTGGTGTTAATCTGATCATGCTCATTTCAAGGTTATTGTTTATTTAATGTTCCCAGTGATTTTTGCAGATCTACCTTAGCTATTAATGCATCATATAAGGCATTGTAATAATTAATTTCTGCCTCCTTGTAAGTGGTAGTTGCATTAATTACTTCGATGTTCGACCCAATGCCTTCCTGGTATTTTATTTTTGAGACATCATAGATTTCTTTGGCCAACTCCAGGTTGTCATCTTGTGCCTGCAAATTTTCCACCGCTGATTGTAAATCACTTCTGGCTTGCGTGATTTCAAGATCAATGTTACTCCTCATCTGTTCGGATTGATTGTCAATTTGCATCAGTTTGATCTTGACCTTTTGAATTTGGTGATGCTTCTTGAAAGAATCAAAGATTGGAATGTCAAATTTCAATCCAATTGCAGCACTTTCGAACCAAGCCCTGTTAGATCTGCTAAAGTCCAGACTAGTTGTCCTGCGGAATTGTGAAGAACCAGCATTGGCTCCAAGAGAGGCAAAAGCATTGAGGTTTGGGTAATAGCCTGACCTTATATTCTGTATGTTGATCTCTTGTAATGCCTGGTTCGTTTGGAGTCGAGAGAACTCCATCCGATCCGAATAATTAAAATTGGCGAGATCATAAACTGGTTCTGTGAAATTAATTGAAGAAAGATCGTCGGTTAGCTCAATGGCTTGGGAAATAGGCAATCCCATCTGAAACTTCAATAAGTCAACTCCTAATTAGTGTCTGTATGAAAACAGGCTAATATGCTGATTATCCATCATATTCGTATTTTTTCCATCAAATCAGCGCTGAATTATTCTCGAATCTGATTCAGTAGAATTATCAAATTCACAAATATTATCAAGAACAGTTGCGTTGTAGCCTGTTAATTGGCCATTTGAAGGTTTTCCATTCAAAAACCCCAAAGAATTCACTTTGAGATTCGCAGGCTTTTTGGTCTGTCGGGGAGTAAAATCCCTGTCCTTTTTTTGTTCATTCAGTGTAGAAAAGAAACGATTTTTTCGGTTGGTTTATCAGGATTAATCATTATATTGCATATAACCGATATAAATACAAACCATGAGAAAATCCTTCCAGCCCCAACTTACCCTGGGATGCACACCCATCGAGCAAGTAGAGGCTCCGGTGAAAACTAAAAGCCACTTAGCTGCCCTGGCAGCCGCCCTTCAATATATCTATGTCCAACCTGAATGGAACCAGCGTATTTTTGAATTACTTTCTTCCAAACTCATTGAGGGAAAGAAAAAGACGGGCCGTGAGGGTATGAGTCTGTGGGAGGTCTTCGTATTGGCCCAGGTGCGCCTGTGCATGAACATCTCTTACGATGAGTTACACCATATCTCCAATTACGACACGTTGGTACGGGGCATTATGGGGGTGCTACCTACCGACTACTCTGTGGGCAAACAGTATAAGTACCAGAACATTTATGACAATGTGACCTTGCTGGACGATGAACTGCTCATCGGCATCAATGATGTAATCGTAGCAGCAGGTCACCAGGTGTTTAAAAAAAAAAAGGAAAAACCGGAGGGGAGGAAGTTGCCTTGCGTTGCAAGACCGATAGTTTCGTGGTAGAAACCGACACCCACTTTCCTACCGACTACAACCTGCTATGGGACAGTGCCAGAAAGTGTATAGATGTAGCTGATTTATTGGTCTCAAAAAGGTATTTTACTGGCTGGCGTAAGTCCGGGGATTGGCGCAGATCCCTCAAAAGGCTGATGCGCAGCGTGGGCAGGACCACCGGCTCAGGAGGAAAAAACAAAGAGGAGCGGGTAGAGCAGGCTGCCACTTCCTATCTGACTAAAGCCCGTGCTTTGAGCAAGAAAGTGGGCCAAATGTTGGAAAAACATCAGGGAAACTCTATCGAGGAGTTCGCAGCCCTGATGGCATTGACCTATTATCTTGAGATGTTGGAAAAGCACATCGAGTTGCTCGACAGGCGGTTGATCAGAGCAGAGACCATTCCCCATGCCGAAAAAGTCTTTTCCATCTTTCAACCTTATGCCGAAATGATCAAAAAAGGCAAACTGCACCCCAATGTGGAGATCGGTAAGAATCTGGCCATCACTTCGGATCAATACCATTTACTCATAGACTGGCAAATAGCTGAAAAACAAACCGACAACCAACTTACCCTATCAATTGCCCGGCGTATCGCTGAGAAATACCCCATCCAAAGCCTGAGCACCGACAAGGGGTTTTCCGATAAAGAGGATAAAGCAACTCTGCAAACCTTCATCCCAGAAGTGATCATGCCTAAAAAGGGTAGGTTAAACAAAGAAGAAAAAGCCATCGAATCAGCGCCAGCCTTCAAAAGGTTGAAAAACAAGCATTCTGCTATCGAATCCAACATTAATGAGCTGGAACACCGGGGATTGGACCGATGCCCGAACCGTACCCGCAAAACTTTCAATAGCTACATCGGGTTGGCCATTACTGCCTACAACCTTCACAAGATCGGGCGTAAACTCCAGGCTGACCGTCTGGCCGCCCAGCAGCAAGCCAATTGCCAGAAACAAGCAGCTTAATCACCTTTTAGCTGTTTAATAAGGATTAGGCACTGGCAGAAGTGCGTCCTGGCCAGGCTAAAACCCGGCTATTTTTATCAAAAACCATCAAAAACAATGAATAAAAGCAAAGTCACCCTTTATTAGTCAGCAAGGTGAGTGATTTTTTCATTGTTCCATTTTAAGCAATATTTTAATACGACCTAAAACTCGCTGTTTTCTTAGAGACACTAAATAGGACAATCGTTCGAACTTATTTTTCTCTGTCAATAGGTTGTTGTATTGTACCTGAATTCTACTGACATCAATTTTTTCAGCGAATCCATTGTCGAACATCACCTGTGTTTCTTGTAGCAGGGTATCAATAGTTGCCAGTTGTCTCTCAAAAAGCTGAAACCTTTCTCTCTGGACAAGTGCCGAGTAGTATGCTTTGGTGACCGCTTCGCGGGTGTCTATTTCCGACATCATCAAATCTTTATAGGTAAGTTCCTTGAAGACCCTTGCAGCTTTTAGACCAATGAAATAACTGGCATCAAAGACCATTTGCTCAAGAGTGACATCCATAAAAGCGCTGTATTTTGTAGCAAAAGTCACTTCCTGAGTTGTACCCTCTGGCACTGTCGAACCTGGAAAACTGCTTATATCGATAATAGTTTTCGGAAGGATAACATTATCTGTAAGTCCTGCTGAAGCGCTTATCTGGGGCAACCCGATGGATAAGATCTCACTTATTTCATGATCAGAAGATTTATGTGCCAGTTGTGCATTTTTAACATCTATATTATGTTCAAGTGCGTAACTGATGGCTTCTTCCAATGAAAATTGCCCCACTTCCTGTGCAAATGCACTTTGAAGTAAAAAGGCAGAAAGAATAATTATGCCGATAGTCCTTTTTATTTTCATGTGAGGTTATTTATTAATTGACGTTTTGGTTTGAGCTCCTTTGACATTTTCCAGTTGAAATAGTTCTTTATAATAAATGCGTCCTTTGTCTGTGAAAATCCCATTAACGAAATGATCGAAGAATTGCATTTGTACCTCTTTGAAATCGAACTGATTTCTTGGGAAAATTCGTGGATCGAAAGACATTTGCACCTGTTCCAACCTCAACACAATTAGAATTTCAACATCTATTTCTGGCCTGAAGTAACCTTCTTCGATACCCCTATACAGGGATTTTCTTACGGTTCCCATAAAGAAGTTTTCTTTGAAATCAATGTATATGTCCCATGCTTTTGGGTGATATCTTTTGAGATCGAACAGAATGGATGGGTTAAGATTTTCGAAAATTCGTCTTAGACACTTAGAAATGAGAAATAGCTCTTCAATAGAATTATCAGCTTGCGTTTGTATCTCTTCAAATTCCTTTCTATCACACTCCAGGAGATAATAAGTAGCCTGGCATACGAGTTCATCTTTGTCTTTAAAAAATTGGTATATAGTTTTCTTTGATATCCCCAACTCACGGGCTATTTCATCCATGGTAACACTTTTCACACCATAGAGACGAAATAGCTCATCTGATTTAGCAATTATTTTTTCTTTATTCTCCAATTCTTGGTTGTCTGATGTCAAATAAACTGCGGAAACTTTAAGATTATTTAGAGTTTCCTAAGTTTCCCTAACGTACTCAGATATTATTTGGTTTCAAGAATTTAAGTGTAAGTCGAATAAAATTGGATTAGGTTCATCATTCGTTCAGAAAAGATGATTAGCATGGCATCACCCTATTTGATATTAAGGCCCCGGTTCCCGCAAGATTGGGAAGGGTAAATCACGGATTTGCAGGTGAACAAGTGGGCGCTGATCCGGTGATGGTAAACAACGCCTTAAAAACAATGGAACTGGTCTAATGTGAATTGAAGCCTGGAGACGCCTGGTTTTCCAGGCTTAATGAACCCCGGATGCGAGATCATGAGTTACCGACTCCAATCAAGCTGATTGTTATTCAATCTGCCAGGTGCTGCTGCCACTTAATAAAGCATTCAGATCACCCTCACCTTTAACTTCCCTTCTTTTTTCGATTTGCGCTGCCATCAAATCCTGGTATTGTGGACGGTCTTCCTGGTAAATGATTCCGAAGGGACGAGGTAGGGAGTTTTCATCCTGGTAGTGCTCAAAGAAGCCGGCGAGGATACTGGCTTTTACTTTGTCATTCTCATCGTGTACCCAAAGGTCGTCTTTTGAAGCACCCTCTTCAAGGTTGATAATGACGGGCTTAAAACCATCGAGTTTAATGCCTTTGTTGTTGTTTTCACCATAAATCAAAGGTTCACCGTGTTCTAAAAACAATGCTGATAGCGCTTTAGTGGTTTTATCTGTATAAGTAAAGAAGGCGCCATCATTGAAAACGTTACAGTTTTGATAGATTTCTAATAAAGAGGTGCCTCCATGAGCATTTGCTTTTAGTACCGATTCCCTAAGATGTTTTGGATCGCGATCCATGGATCGGGCAATGAATGAACCGCCAGCTCCAAGACTTAATGCCAACGGATTGAAAGGTGTATCAAGAGATCCGTAAGGAGTAGAACTTGTTATCGTACCGGTAGGTGAAGTAGGAGAGTACTGACCCTTGGTTAATCCATAAATCTCATTATTGAAGAGGAGTAAATTTAGATTGAAATTACGACGCAAAGCATGGATCAGGTGGTTGCCACCAATGGAAAGACAATCTCCATCACCAGATACAACCCAGACACTTAATTCGGGGCGGACTGATTTCAAACCACTGGCAAAACCCGGCGCCCTGCCATGGATGCTAT
>CAXXNX010000058.1:0-17135 GCA_963664285.2 Cyclobacteriaceae bacterium | reverse complement strand
CTAAATAAGCGCCTTTTCCGGCGATGATCTGATCATCGTCAAATAACTCAGCACCTATTTTGAGCCGCTGGAGAGTTGTTGAACCAGTCGTTCCTATCTCAACCTTACCTTTACTCGCAAGAACTTTAAAGACGAAACCTTGAGCTGAACAGACGGTTGAAACAGATAAAAATAAGACAGTAATAATGAATCCACTTTTCATAATAGCCCTTTAACAAAAAAAATAGAACGCTGAGATCAACTAATAAGTGCAATTGAAGGATGAAAAAGCTTTTAAGGGCTTTTTCATCCTTCAAAAGCCTGAGCAGTGCAATCTTTGGATTGCAAAATGTCAAAAAACTACACACATCTCAGTATTGATCAAAGGTATCAAATTGAAGCATTATTGAAAACAGGAGCTACTCAAAAGGAGATTGCCTGTATCGTTCATTTTCACCCGTCTACGATCTCACGTGAGCTTAAGCGAAATGTGGGTTCAAGAGGTAGGGGAGCTGGTGTCTATCGAACAGCAAATGCACAAAGGAGGACCAATCTTCGTCATCAAGAAAAGCCAAAAAGAGTGATTTTCACCAAACCCATGAAAGACTGGATAGTTAACCGGCTCCAAGAAGATAGATGGAGTCCTGAATTGATCAGCCATCAGGGAAAGAAAACGAGAGAATGTCCACTTAGCCATGAATGGATTTACCAATGGATATGGGAATGTAAGCACACCAACCGCCAGGAGAACCAAGAATACAAACAACTATACACATATCTAAAACATGGCAAACGAAGGCGCAAACGAGGAAACAGAAAAGATCGTAGAGGTATTATCCCGAATAGGGTATCAATTGAACAGCGACCCCAGATCATTAACAAAAGGGAACGATTGGGAGATATAGAAGTCGATTTAATGATGGGTAAAAACCACAAAGGCTCTTTGTTGGTGATGACAGACCGAGCAAGTCTTTTTACCAGAATCAGAAAGATGCACAGTAAAAATGCCGATCAAATGGCCGAAGCTATTGTGGAGGAACTCTCTCAGGATAAACACAAACTGGAAACACTCACTTTTGATAATGATATGGCATTTTCTAAACATGAGTTGATTGCTCAATCCCTTGATGTGGATGCCTATTTCACTCGTCCCTATACTAGTCAGGATAAAGGGACAGTTGAAAATAGGATTGGGGTAATCAGAAGGTTTTATCCTAAGAAAACAGATATTAGATTTGTTACAGAGGAGCAAATCAAAGTTGTTGAAAACAAAATCAATGAACGCCCTGTTAGAAAATTTAATTACCTAAACGCAAAGCAAGTGCTACAAAGGAAAATTGCACTTATTACTTGAACTTACAAACTACTTAAATATCGAATAATCTATATCGTCGATATCATCTCGCCAGGAAAAGAAACTCACTGCCTTCATCGTTATTTCCAAATTCACCATATCGTGGTGTAGTTTTCAATCTTTCCATGAAGATATTTATTTCAGCAAGGGTTAAAATCCTATCGCCTCCTCCATTGCTTTTCAAGGCTTCCAGGAATTTTCTGGCAAAGGGTGAATGCTGACCAGCCACGCCATCTGACACGTATTCTTTACTCCCACTGGTGAGGTATTTACGGGTCTTGAGAGACAATTTCGTTACGATAAAAGTCTCGTCATCAGTTTCTTCATAGGTAGATCTGCTCCTTGCCAGTACCTCATCAAAAGTACCACCAAAACAAACGTCCATAGCCAGGAAAATGTGTTCGGCGGGAATATTATTGATGTTATTCCTTAAGCGGTTGTGAGAGATGTAAGACGTTTTAGCCGCGTCATTCTGCTGCGAGTTTTTAGCAACAACGTAGCCTTCTCCGAAAGTTTCATCATATTGGCCATGACCGGCAAAAAAAAATAAAAAGTTGATCCTGCGGTTTATAGTTTCTTAATGCGTACTCTCACAATTTGTTAAACACATCGTCTTGATTGGCATCTTTTACTACCTCCACTTCAAAGCCATAGCGTTCGGTCAACTCTTTGCCTACGGCTTCGGCATCATTGATAGGGTTGACAAGATCACTCCAGTTATCATAGCGGTCAGTTGCAAATAAGAGGGCATAGTCCTGTCTATCGATTGAGATTGCATCTTTCAGCGCATCCATACCAATTAATACGGAGCGTGAGTCTGTTACAATTCCACCCTTATCGTTTTCCGCGATAATCTCCAAATAGTTCTGTCCCTCCGTCAGGAAGACAGTCATCTCTACTTTTGCAGATAAAGCGTTATTAGCTAACTCGACTGCTCTCGCCTTTGTCGCTTCTTCTAAAGTTTTTTTTATGGCAATCTTTACACTTTTCAGGGGAACTACACTCTTAATAGTCGCTTTTACTTCGACCTGTCCCTCTTCACTGTTTGTGTACTCCTGTCTGGGGTGCTCCCAACTGATTTCCGGTAAAACGGTATTCACCGTCTGATTGAAATCGAGAATAATGCTATTGGTGCGGTCAGCCACTATTTGAGCTAAAGAAACTGCCGAATGCAGTAAGCAAAAGATTGTTATTATGGCCAAGGTTCTCATTCTACTGGGGCTATTTAAAGATAGTCATTCTCAATAATATTATTCTCTTTAGGCTTCGGGTTCATCCACCTTTCATTCCCTTGATACCCTAAAAAAGCAACTCTGTAAGGTATTTAATTGTCAAATAGTTATTATATTTAAATTGTACCATTATTCGAAATATAGTGAATTTTTAATTGTAGATGGATTATTATCTACGAAATAAGCCGATACATTACTGTATTTGGCTTTTTCGGTAATACAGTTTAATGATACTCTTAATTTAAGTTAATTATTCTGAGCGATGGAAGCCTTTAAAATTCAAATAATTCCTGAAAATGTCCAGCTGACATGAATCCATATATTAGAAATATTTCCATATGCTGTCTGAGTTTCTTGTTCACTGAAGCCTTCGCCCAGGAGGTTAACATTACCAAATTGGAACGAAATGGAAGTAATGTAATTGTCCATTATGAGCTAATTGACGAGGACCGCGATCGCCGGTATTCTCTTCACCTTTACAGTTCTCTTGATAATTATGTGCAGCCGTTGAAATTGGTGGATGGCGACATTGGGATTGATATTGCGGTAGGGGCTAATAAAAAAGCGATATGGTGGGCTGAAGAAGAATTGGGACAGGACTTTAATGGCGGTGTGAGCCTGGAACTGCAAGGGACTATCTACATTCCTTTCATAGCCATGGATGGTTTTGAGGACTATCGGGGTGCTTAAACGGGGAAAGCCTTATAGATTGACCTGGTCAGGTGGCAGAGAAGACAATGTTCTCCTTTTTGAATTGTATCGGGGAGATACCAAGGTCAAAGTATTTGAAGAGCGGCCCAATGTGGCCAACACCATCCTAACTGTTCCTACCGATGTAAGACCGGACAAAGAATATCGATTAAAGATCAGTGACATTCGAAACCGGGATGAAGTAGTTTACACCGGGACCTTCGAATTGAAAAGAAAATTTCCCTTGAGCTTAAAATCAGCCTTTGGACTGGTGGTTGGTGGAGGGATTGCATTTGCAGTGACCAATCTTGATTCAAGCGCCGGAGATAAGGAAATAGTAGACCCACCAAATCTTAACTAAAAACCATGGACCATGAAAAGACTACTAAATGATGTATTGACAACGCTCCTGATATTAATGCTGAGCCTTACTTCAAAAGCTCAAATTCAATCAGGGTGTTTATTCCTAGTTGACAACCTTGGGATAGAGCATGAGATTACCAATGGTTTTCCTGTCGGGTTGGTTTATCCTGGCGATGTTCAAGCAGGGTCAACCATATTCCTAAATTTTAAAGTTTATGGCAATTGCGCTGATGCAGGTTGGGATCTGAGAATATCAAGATTGAATCCAATATCAACACAAGGAGATTGGACATTAAGCACTATGGTTGCTCCCTTTGATCAAGAAATTGTCGTACCGCCGAGCGTGATTTTTGGTTTCACCGCAACATTGAATGTTGGTGAATGCATTCCGAATGATGATCCTTATCAATTAGTACTTGATGTAAGAATGCGACATTCTTCCTCAGCAACCGGTCAATTGAATAATTTAACCGTTAATGCTACTGGAAAAAGTTTCGCCAACATTGACATCAATGACAATTACATTGATCTCACCTCAACAGGGCTCCTAACTCTGCCCAATCAGACTGCTTCAATGCCAATAGATTTAGGTATTTCCAATCTTGGAACAACTTCAGCGACAATACGCATAGAAAGTGACAATTCCGCAGCTTGGGAAAATTTTGTAATCGCAGTTGATGGTAGCGTACCATTAGAAAACGCGAATGTCTTTATCGAATTTCCTTTACCTAATCAACCCCCTCCACCGGCATGCCTTCCAGGAGCTCCACCAAGCATGCTTGTAACTTATAAACCCATATCAGATGGAGATCATACTGTTACCTTAAGAGTAATAGACATAAACAACAACGATCCTAATTTTAATCCAACAGATATAGTGCTGCACGGTAAATCTGTATTAAAACCCACAGATTTTATGCTGGTATTGGATAAATCGGGTTCAATGGGTGGCAATTCAGGAGCAGTAGATGTAAATAACGTAGACATTAAAAAAATTGACGCCCTGAAGGAAGCGGGACAAATTTTCGCCAATCTTCTTAATTTCTATGCATCATCTCCTCTCAATACTGATTATGAATTTTCCCTAGGAATGGTTCCTTTCAATCACAACATATCCGGAATCTTCGATATCGGAACGGAAGGAGCGGACGCTCGCTCCACCAATTTTGTTGGTGACGTTGTAAATTATTTGGGTGGACTAAGCGAAGGTGGGAGTACCTGCATCGCTCAAGCCATGGTGGCAGGAAGTGAAGAACTAATCGGATATAAGAGCACAGAAGACCGGAACAAAGCGATGGTAGTGTTAACCGATGGCTTGGAAACACCAAACCGTTATAATAATCTAATCTTACCCGAAATGACTGATGCAAGTTTCACTGAACCTCATCCGGATAGGGGCATCATTTACTTTGGAGTAGGAATTGGTAGCGGTACTCCTAGTTTAATCAATACGGGAACCATTGATGATATTGTTGAATATGGTAATCCGGCTGCTCTCGGCTGTAATCCGGATGAGATGAAAGAATTTATTCCATCAATGGACGGAGAAAATTTTTCTCATCTAAACAATTTCTACAGACGGGTTTTTGAGAAAGCGACTGGTAGACAGCGAAATACCGGGACAGTCTACACGAAGCCTTACAGTGAAGTTCTATAAGTTCCCTTTGAAATTGTATCCTCGGATAATGATGCTCTTCTCTATTTCATGGGGCAGTATTCGGAACGACTATACGACATCAGTCTCATTAGCCCTAAAGGAGACACAATCTCTAACCCTGCTACTTTGGATGGAATCACTATTGAATTTCGAAGAGATAGCAAATGGGTACTGGGTCTTATGGGATTTCAAAATGCCACTGTAGAAAATTATGCTGGTCAATGGAAATTTAGGGCCCGTTTAAAAGACGTCAAAATTAAAAACGCCAATGGAATTCATTTTATGGACTTTACTACTTCAGTCAAGTCCGAGTTCCAAACTTTTCCAGGTTTTGTACAGACTGAAACATCTACAGGTAATCCGTTGAATTTATCCACTACCCTGGTTGAAAAAGGGATACCTGTAAAAAATGCAAACGTTCAAGCTTCCATTACATTGCCCGATGGTGCCAGTAGAGCAATTTCCTTGTTGGATGATGGGAACAATGGGGACGGAGTTGCAAATGATGGGACTTACGCAGCCACATTCTCTCAAACGGATTTAACCCGAAAAATTCATAGTAGACAATAAAAAACAGGCATAAATTGCTTATATTGAGATAGTTAGACAACAAAATAAGCAATTAATTTATGCCTGAATATAAGGAAAAAGATACCGTATTTTATCGAGGAAAACAAGCTTTTAAATTTGATTTTTCAGCATCAGCGATTAGCTCAGACGGAGCGATATTGTTAAGTGAAAAAGTAGAGAGAAAGACTGGTCTATTAAAAAGCTTCGCCGCACTGATTCCTGACTATCGAAACCCCTTTTTTATCGAATACACTTATGAAGAAATGCTTCGCCAACGGGTGTTTTTAATGATGCAGGGCTATCAGGATTGCAATGACGAACAAAAACTCCGAGAGGATCCGGTGATCCGTAAAGTACTAGATAGCGGATTATGTTCCCAGCCTACTTTAAGTCGATTTGAAAACAAGGCCGATCGGAGTCTGATCTACCAGATGAGTCAATGGTTTGTAGACCGTTATGTAGAGGAGTTGAAAGAGAAGACTGGTCAAATCATCATTGATGTAGATGGTACCGATGACCCTACTCATGGATCCCAACAACTCAGTTTGTATAATGGCTATTATGGACAGACTATGTACCATGAGTTGTTCTTTAAGGACGGGAACACCGGTCAGGTCATTTTACCAGTACTACGTCCGGGCAATTGTCACTCCAACAAATGGTTTGTGGCCTTATTGAAAAGGATTGTCATTAAAATCAGAAAAAAACTGCCCTCAGTAAAGATCCTTATTCGAGCGGATAGTGGCTTTTCAGGAGCATCTTTTTATCGGATAGCTAAGCAGTTTGACCTTCAATTTTGTTTAGGTATTAGTAGTAATGAAGTTTTAAAGACTTTTACCAAACAGACTATCATTGAAGTAAAAAAGGAATATGCTTCAAAAATCATCAAACATCAAGAGTTTGTTGGCCCGTTTACTTACCAGGCCAAAAGCTGGGATCGTTCTGAAAAGCTGTACGCCAAAGTGGAGTCTACCGGAAAAGGAATGAATGTCCGTTACTTTGTGAGCAACTTTGAAGCGATGACCGCTCAACAGATTTACTTTGATTTTTATGTCAAGCGAGGTGATGCCAGTGAAAATCGAATAAAGGAACTCAAAAACATGACTTATTCCGACCGGCTTTCCTGTCATCGCTACTGGGCCAATTTCATGCGTTTAATCATCGCTACCCTCTGTTATGAAATGTTCCGGCAGATTAAATTATTAATTGCCAAAACAAAACACCACTTTGCTAAACGATGGCAAGTGGACAATATCCGGCTTTACCTGATGAAGGTTGGGGCGTGCCTGAAAGAAAGGAAAAGATCATTGACAATACAATTCTCAAGAGCCTTTAGATATCAATACCTGCTGGGCGATTTGCTTACGGTGAACTGACCGATCAGTTAAACAGTTTGGTTTAATCAAAAAAATGTTCTTCCATAAGAACACAATAGAGCTTTGACTGAAAATTGAAAAATTCTAACAAAAAAACGCTCTAATGTCCTTTGAAATCCAGAAACCTGGTTGATCTTCAAATTAATACATACACTCCAATCAAAAATAGTTAGCAACCCATTATTAATCCCAAAATTGGTGGCCTATGAATAATGCGGGTTAAAGCTGTTGCATCAAAACGGCTGAGCAAAGAAGAAATTTCAAAGGCATTGGATGGGAAGTTGGCCTACGGTGCAACCTTGATTACAGATAAGCACCCTTCTTATAAGGCTTTTGCCAAAGACAACCCCTCCATAAAGCACAAAGCGCTATTGGCCAAAGATCATGTGGATAGAGATGATAAAACAATCCATCTGCAAAAAGTAAACAATGTTCACACTCAACTTAGGACATTCTTACGCCCATTCAATGGTGTCAGTTCCAAATATTTGCAAAACTACCTGAATTGGTATGCTTATGCTGACCGAATAAGAGAGTAAAACAACTTTGAAACAATGGTTTCTGACTATGCTATTAACGGATCAAGCCTATCATCTGTATGAGCTATTTAAACAAAATGCTGTTATAATTAGAACTTAGCTTGATCAATTAATGTCCGCGGCTCAATTTGACTTTGAGGAAAAAAGCACATATTCCATCCGAATTGAAACCAATGATGGAAATTCAAACGTTTTACCCGAAGAATTTTCGATTTTAATTACTGACGAGAATGATGAAATCACGGAAGTCTTTTTAAATCCATCCTTGGTTCTTGAAGGTCAGGACGTGGGCCATACAGTGGGAATATTGAGCGCTGAGGATCAAGATCAAACGGATTTTCATATCTTCACCCTCATAGTAGGAGTTGGGGACACCGATAATGTTTCCTTTAGTATCGACGGTCCCCAATTGATTACAGGTGAGATTTTTGATATTGATGTGAAAGATTCATATTCCATTCGATTGTTGGCAGACGACCAAATGGGAAGTACTCTTCCGAAAATCTTTACGATCACAGTTAGTGATGGGAATATTCCGCCCACTGACATTATTTTAAGTAACAATACAATTGAAGAGAACCAACCGATAGGCACAGTGGTTGGCGCTCTTAGTACCGTAGATCAGAATGAAGATTCTCATACTTACACACTCATGACCGGTGGAGAGGATTTTTCCATTGACGGAGATCAACTATTAACCAATAAGGTATTTTCTGTTGCTAGTGTTACTTCCATCAATATTACCATCCAAAGTGACGATGGCAATGGTGGAAGCTTAGAAAAAGATTTTGTGATTTCCGTTAGTGAGGGTACCGACATAGAATCACCGGTTATTTCTGCTGTGAACCTGCCAGATTTCTTCGAAGTAGGGGCCGGTAAGGTAACTCTCACTGTTTCTATCACCGATAATGTGGGTTTAGGAGAAGTGCTATTTACATCCCGGGGAATTACCGAACCCATCACCGATTTTGAGGAACAGACACCGGATAATTCTGAAAACAATTTCAGTGTGGAACTTGCTGAAGTAATATTCGACAATTTGGGTCTCGAGTACAGTTGAGATGCTATAGATCTTTCAGGAAACTCGACCCAATTGGAGGGACAGATCCACCTGAGATTTCCAGCTGACGATATTGAGAGCATTCCCAATTTGATTTTCGGAGGCACACAAAATTCTTACCAGGTTATTTCGCTGCCCTACAATGTAACTGATAATACTATTGGCTCCATTTTTGACGAGTTGGGTGGGTTCGATAAAACCAGGTGGCGTTTGTTGAGACACAGAAGTGATGGAGTCTCCCTTGATGAGTTTACACAAGGGTTAACTCGCATTGAACCCGGTTTTGGATATTGGTTAAATATCAAGGAGCAGACAACTATCGAGATTGGCCAGAGGAACGCAGTTCGTAACACCCAAGATGATCCGTTTGCCATTCCACTAGTCCCGGGATGGAATCAAATTGGAAACCCATATCCTTTTGATGTACCATGGAGTACCATTGTAGACTTTAACCAGTCCCCGGATGAGTTAGGAATATTTAAAATCTTTAACAATGGAGATTTTGACAATGGGTCAACACTTAAATCTTACGGTGGAGGATTTGTCAGGTGGGAAGGGGAAAGCAACTTCGAGCTTAGAATTCCTGTTGATGCCGGGGCTCCGAATAGAAGGCTAGTCAATAAAGTCAATACCAATTCCCTGGATGAAGCGGATTGGGAAGTTCAACTTTTTCTTTCTTCGAATAGTTTAAAAAATGAAATGTCTGGTTTTGGAATGCATTCTGAAGCTAATCTATCAAAAGATCGATATGACGATATTGTGGTACCAAGGCTTTTTAATTATTTGGAGGTCAATTTTAGTCATCCCGAATATAAAGCACCCAAGTTTAGCAAGGATATAATTCCCCTGAACGAAGAGTACGTTTGGGCATTCGAAACAGCCACCAATCTTAAAGAAACCATCACCCTAAGCTGGGAAAATCACTATTGGGGTGATAATACCTTGGAACTGATGTTGTTGGACCGAAAAGAGCAGAAAATCATTAATATGAGGGATCAAACGACGTATTCGTTCCACGGCTCTGATTCGCGATTATTTAATATTTACTTTGGTAATGAGGACTTTATTGATCGAGCATTAAAGCCACAATGGGTGACGCTGGGTACAAATTTCCCCAACCCCTTTTCAGATCATACTATCATTCCCATAACGCTTCCACATGCAGAAAGTGATTATCAAATTAATCTATCTATTTATCATATTAGCGGTCAAAAAATCCAAACCTTGGTTGATGGAAAATTGACCGGAGGCTTTTATCAGATTCCGTGGGATGTCAAGACCTTGAAAGGGGTAGCTGCTTCTAGAGGGATTTATGTGATAAAATTGGAAGTTAAAAACCAGGAATTCAGTCAACGACTAACTCAACGAATGTTAATAAAATAGCAGGGTTTCACGTCAAGCAAGACTGGTCATAGGCAACCACCACGACAGGGAAGGACTAACCTCGACAGGGTGTTCATATCGTCTATTTCTCCCCTTTGGGGTTTATCATTACATACATAACATACATAAATTTTTTTATAATATTATTATCCCTTCGGGATTTCACGCTGTCACTTCTTTGTTGGTGTTCTTAACCAACAACTCTTACTAGCCATAGTTAGTATGAGTTCTTATTGGATTACAATGATGGCTAAGTTCTAAATAACACAGTAATTATTATTATCTTCGCTATATGATATCAAGTCAAGAGATCAAAAATTTATTTGCACAATTGCCGATAAGTTCCCAAACCGAATTGTTGGATGAGTTGCTCCAGGAGCAGGAATTACAAGGCAAAGTATTGATTGCCGCTCAACAACAAATAGCAGAGAAAAGAAAGAAGAAACCCTGTCCAAATTGCACAAGCGAGAAGGTATATAAGAGGGGCAGACAAAAAGGTGTGCAGATGTATCAGTGCAATGAATGTAAAAGATGGTACAGTGAAACAACAGGGACACCTTTGTATGACATCAAGCTTAAATCAAAATGGCAATCTTATCTGCGCTGTATGGAGCAGGGCATGCCGATAAAAAAGATAGCAAAACAAATCGGAATAAGCATCCAGACAAGCTTCGACTGGCGGCATAAGATATTGAGTTCACTAAATGAGTTTGTTCCCGAACAGTTATCCTCGGAAGTAGAATGTGATGAATTGGAACTGGCACTTAACAACAAGGGCAGTCGAAATTTAGATAGGGCAGCAAGAAAGAGGGGAAACGATTTCATACGGAATATGGGAAAGGAAGAGGTCACAGTTGTCCAGGTAGTAACAGCGGTTGAACGCAAGGGGGAGAAGTACCTTAAAGCTGTTGCATCAAAACGGCTGAGCAAAGAAGAAATTTCAAAGGCATTGGATGGGAAGTTGGCCTACGGTGCAACCTTGATTACAGATAAGCACCCTTCTTATAAGGCTTTTGCCAAAGACAACCCCTCCATAAAGCACAAAGCGCTATTGGCCAAAGATCATGTGGATAGAGATGATAAAACAATCCATCTGCAAAAAGTAAACAATGTTCACACTCAACTTAGGACATTCTTACGCCCATTCAATGGTGTCAGTTCCAAATATTCGCAAAACTACCTGAATTGGTATGCTTATGCTGACCGAATAAGAGAGAGTAAAACAACTTTGAAACAATGGTTTCTGACTATGCTATTAACGGATCAAGCCTATCATCTGTATGAGCTATTTAAACAAAATGCTGTTATAATTAGAACTTAGCTACAATGATGAGACCTTGTGGGAATTTGGCAATATAAAATTAAACGAGACTGTCGCCGAACTTGAATCGCTGGCCAAAGAAATAGACCCTTCCAAAACCTGGCAGGAACTGGCCCTTGAGATTAAGAACGATTACCCAAAACCTGACGAAATGATTGAGGCACATCTGGGTAGACAGCGCCAAATCACATATTTTGTCGAATAATTTAATTCCCAAACCATGGAACGAACAGGTAAAGGTTGTTCCCAGGGCTGAATACTTGAGAAAAACATCTTATTATGGCAATTTTTCAAGAGCCCGAGGCAAGGATGCAGACAGTGTTTTCACTGCCCAATGGATGATAAACCCCTTCGAAGATCAGTGGGATGTTCGGACTAAACAAGAATATCTTGTCGAACATGATTGGAGTGTGATAATGGTGACCGCTCCGCATGAAGCTTATGGAAGACATCACATTCAGGGCCTTTACCAGTTGCACAATCCAAGTAAGATCAGACGAGAAAATGGTCTTTCGATGTTCAGTGAAGGCTGGGGGCTATATAACGAACAATTAATGAGGGAAACCGGCTTTTTTCCAAACAAAAGAATTGAACTGCGACAATTACAACTTAGACTTTGGAGAAACGCAAGGGTTGTTTATGATGTTGGCATGCACACCGGTAGAATGACCTACGAAGATGCAATCAAACTGATGACCGATAAGGTCGGTTTTCTGCGCTGGGCTGCCCAACTTGAAATAGATTCATCTACCGGTCGACCGGGCAGGGTTCTTGGCTATTTTCTGGGTATGAGTGAAATTCTAAAAATGCGTGGCATCTATCAGGAAAAAATGGGAGATCAATTCACTTTATCTGATTTTCATGAGCGGTTACTAAAAATTGGCAATATGCCTCCTAGACTTATGGAGGAATCTCTACTTAGAAATTAACGAGTATTCTTCTCAATAATTGATCAGGTTAATTTCCTTGAATCAATATGATTAACAAACATAGCCTTCAGTTTATTTTTGGTCATCTTTCCCATGGTATTTCTGGGTAAGTCATCACGGATAATATAGTGACGAGGAATTTTATAACCCGGTAGTCTTTCTTTTTGCCAATCCTTTAAATGGGAGATATTGATCTCTTTGGTGTCCAGTACAAGACATGCGACTACTATTTCTCCCCATTCGTCATCCGGGATTCCAACTACACCACAATCTTTGATGTGAGGATGGGTGCGCAGGACCTCTTCGATTTCTAAAGCGGAAATTTTATAGCCGCCGGATTTAATAATATCGACTGAACTCCTCCCTAGGATTTTATAACTTCCATTTTCAAAAACTGCAATATCACCGGTGAGAAACCATCCGTCCTCAGAGAAGGATTCTTTTGTGGCTTCCGGTTTATTCCAATATTCTTTAAAAACACTGGGTCCCTTCACTTGAATCTCCCCGGGTTTTCCTTCAGCTACAATATTATTGTATTCATCAACTAACCTTATTTGAACATCAGGTAAAGGCTGTCCTATAAACCTAGCCTTTCTTTCACCATTTAACGGATTGCTAATAGCCATGCCCATTTCAGTCATTCCGTACCGCTCAAGGAGGATTTGACCACTAATTTTGGACCACTTATTCATTACTGACGAAGGAAGTGCGGCAGACCCTGAAACCATTAATCTAAAATCTTGCATGCAAACTGTAATGGCATCCTGCTGGTCATCTGTTAAATTCTCCCAATATGTAATGAGTTTAAAATATATGGTTGGAACCGACATAAATAAATTAACCTGTCTCTGCTGGAAGATATTGAATACCTCTTGCGGACTGAACTTTTCAACAAACTGACAACATGCTCCAGACCATAGTGCACAACTTATCACGTTAATGATTCCATGCACATGATGCAGTGGGAGCACGTTAAGGATGTGATCATCAGGTTGCCATTCCCAGGCTACAATAAGAGCGATGATCTGAGCCTCGATATTCGCGTGGGATGTGACAACACCTTTGGGTAAGCCGGTAGTCCCACTGGTATAAAGGATCATGGCGTGTCCTTCAGAGCTTATCTCAGGCAAAGTACCTGTAAGATTATCTTGACAATCCGGAGTGATAAGACTCAGAGCTTTTTCTTTAGCAAGGGGTGCAAGCAGTGATTCAAATTGATCTGAGGCTACAATTATTGAAGCCCGGGAATCTTCAATAGTATATTGCAAGGAGGCCATGGGATGACTAACGCAAAGGGGAACCGCAATTCCGCCTGCCCGCCAGATGCCCCATTGAACGTAAACATAATCAAATCCCGGTTCTACCATAAAAGCAACCCGTGCTTCATTTAGATCCTTTAGTCCCTGTAGTAGTTTTAAGGCAAATTTCTCAGAACTAATGAGAAGTTGATCATAGGTATAACCGTCTCCTTTGGAGATAATGGCCGTTCTCTGATTATACCTACGGGCTTTTTGGATAATCTGCAGCATCCAATGGTATTTTAAGATGTTATTTTCTTTTCACTGTTAATTGGGGTGAAGCAATTTAATGGTTTGGGTTCAATACCATTGAAATTGTCCTCTGGATTGATTTTACCGGGATACAAATGAAAGAGGTCGGACTTGTCAGATCCAACCTCTTCTTTGTGATTCCGCCGCGACTCGAACGCGGAACCTACTGCTTAGAAGGCAGTTGCTCTATCCGGTTGAGCTACGGAACCAATTGGGTGCGAATTGGGTTTGGGTTGCAATTTTCGATTTTGGGAGCGGTACATGGCCAGAAGCATCTTTGAACAACTCTCAAAATCATCGTATATCGATGGTATTCCTTCCCAGTCAATTTAAGTTTCTTCAATAAATTAATAACAGCTACACTTTCAAAAACCGAACCTCTTGCAATCGTGTAGAAATATTGCTCGTCTTTACTTGTCATCCTTCCTGTCCCCTCTGCCAGATTGAACAAAACATGGTTGATGACCCTTTCAATTGCTTGGCCAACACCTCATCTATGTCCGGGTTTTCTTTGATCAGCCTGTAAACCTTGACTCCAACCTCATTAGCAATTTCGTAAACATCAAGCTTCTCAAAATCAAACATAACTTTCTATTCGCAGTCACACCCACACCCACACCCAAAGGCGGAGAGAGGGGCTCCCTCTAACCGAGGCGCAAAAATATTGTAAAATACTTTCCCGCACACAAAAGGCACATTTAAAAAGTATCTATTGTATTTGATAGTGCGCCCAAGTACCTGCGCATTTGTGTATATCACCACCCGGGGTGGCCCCCAACAAATTGTAGGTACAATGAGTGCGCTTTCTACCTTCAAACAGCCTTTGCCACGGGTGCAGATGTATTTTTCAGCATGCTGAACTCCCTCGCCAGCTTGAATGAGTTGCACTCCGCCTTCCGCCAGTGATGACATCACGATTCTTGATGCCGTTGGTAGGCAAATCATTACGGGGCGGATGGAACCAGACACGACCAAAGATGTCTATCAAATCACGTTGCCCGGGCAAATGGCAAGGGGACTAATTTTTGTAATTGTTACACAAGGTGAACGGCAGATAACCAGGAAGCTAATCAAAAAATAGTTACTCCTGGCCACTGGAGGATTCGGTGATTATCAAGATCATTGTGGTGCATTGACTGTTATAACGGAATTACCGAACTTTACACTATGGAACGGCAAGTGAATATTCACTTTGAGAAACTGCCCGGAGGTTTTTATCTAGCAACTTCGGACAACCTACAGGGACTAGTATTAAGTTTCTTAATTAACATATCAATGATTACGCGATAGTTAAATCTTCCATTTAAAGATTGTTGGCATTTCATTGATTTCATTAATGTATTTCAATATCCGGTCTTTGAGCTCTTTCTTTGATTTTACACGGATCCCCCTTAAAAAGCTCCTGGTCATTTTGCTAAAGAAGACTTCAATAAGATTTAGCCAGGAAGCATGTACAGGTGTAAATACAAATTCAAACCTATTAGGCACTGTTTTCAGGAATGCTTTTGTCTCTTTTGAAATATGGGCCGAATGATTATCTAAGATTATCTTGATCTTAAAGCTGACTGGGTAGAGTTCATCAAGCCCTTTCAAATATTCCACAAATTCCCTACTTCTATGTCTATCCTCGACCCGTGCATATATCTTGCCGGTAATCAAGTCGATTGATGCCAACAACGAAACTGTACCGTGTCTTTTATATTCATGGTCCCTGCCCCAATTTGGGTGCTTGCCTGCTATGGGGCTTAGGTCAGTGGCGGTATTTTCTATCGCCTGCATTCCAGGTTTTTCATCGTAGGACAAGATGGCAATCATTGATCCTTCCGGTTTGTTAGCTTTGTAAAGTGCCACTTCTTTATAAACATGCAATACCTGGGACATCTTTCGGTCAAAGTCAGGGTCTTTCTTTTCTAGGTAATAAGATAGTTTGTGGGGCTTTACATCACTTTTCGACAGTATCTTTGAAACGGTCCCTTTCTGTATTTCGCCTAATGAAAGATGGCCCGCCTGTTTGCAATTGCCCCTTACATACTTGGCCAATGCATTATAGGTCCAAAATTCTGAGGCTATGCCCAAGTCTTTTGGTTTTGTGCAAGCTATCGATAAAAACCATGCCCTGGCCTCATTGGTGATCTTTGGGGTTGCCCCTTTTCTGGGAAGGTCGTTCAGAGAGGTCAGTATACCGTATCCTATTGCCCTATCAACAGTCCTTTCAACCTTTGGCCGATTCGTGCCAAGTTGTTTTGCTATCGAATTGATGCTTTGCCCTTTCCAATAACCAAGAAGCATTTTCGCCCTTTCAACCCGTGATTTGGCCTCAACCCGTGATTTACTTATAACCTCCAATGTTTGCTGTTCCTTTGTCGTAAATGATATTTTCGCTCTTTTACTCTCAAATGGCATAGGGTTCACTATTTTTGGTCCAACTGCTAAGATAGAACTTTTATTATTGATATACTATATAGGAAACTATATACTAGTATAGGATTTTAGAGTGCCCTATACAATTTCAGGGTAGATAATTCCAGTGCGTTTTCAAATGGTTAAATTTGGTAGATTTGAAGCCAATAGTATCAAGCAATTGGCATGTCACCGGTAAAAAGAGAACCAAATGACCAGGAAATTGCATTTAGGGTTTCACTCCTTAAAGAAGTTATCATTTTCTCACACATTGATACAAACATACTGAATGTTATTGCCCATGCATTGATATCAGTTGAATTAACAGAGAACGAGGAGCTTTTTTCATAAAGGGGATTTAACCCGAAAAATTCATAGTAGACAATAAAAAACAGGCATAAATTGCTTATATTGAGATAGTTAGACAACAAAATAAGCAATTAATTTATGCCTGAATATAAGGAAAAAGATACCGTATTTTATCGAGGAAAACAAGCTTTTAAATTTGATTTTTCAGCATCAGCGATTAGCTCAGACGGAGCGATATTGTTAAGTGAAAAAGTAGAGAGAAAGACTGGTCTATTAAAAAGCTTCGCCGCACTGATTCCTGACTATCGAAACCCCTTTTTTATCGAATACACTTATGAAGAAATGCTTCGCCAACGGGTGTTTTTAATGATGCAGGGCTATCAGGATTGCAATGACGAACAAAAACTCCGAGAGGATCCGGTG
>CAXXNX010000057.1:0-72153 GCA_963664285.2 Cyclobacteriaceae bacterium | reverse complement strand
ATTTCATCAGAAGTAATGTGAAAGGCGTGCCCGATAGCTTGTTGATGTCCCAGTAGTCCCACAAACCCTTTGGCAAAATCTTCAGCATGAGTTATCGTCCATAGCGAATTGCCATCTCCCTGAATAATGATCTTTTTGCCTTTTTTGATGCGGTCTACCACATTGTATTCAGTCCATCCTCCAATGGTGACGGGGATTACAGTCTGGTAGGTTAGGGAGGGTCGCACTATGGTAACGGGAAACCCCGTTTTCCTATAGGCCTGATTTAACATTTCTTCACAAGCGATCTTATCCCTTGAATACTTCCAAAATGGATTAGTAAGAGGGGTTGACTCCGTAATTACAGGGTGCGATACAGGTTTTTGATGAGCGGAAGCAGAGCTGATAAAAATGTATTGTTTGGTTTTGCCTTGAAAAAGATCAATATCCCGTTTTACCTCTTTATTAGTGAATGCTATCCAATTTACTACTACATCCCATCTTTCATTACCAAGTAATTTTTTAGTATCATCAGGCTTATTAATATCGCCAGTGATGACCGTAGCACCCTCAATAGACACTGGCCTTGTACCTCTATTAAGCAAGTAAAGATCGATTCCCTTCTCAACTGCCAGTCTACTGGAAGCAGTGCTGATGTTTCCCGTACCACCGATGAATAGAACTTTCATAACCGATCAGATTTTAATGGAATCACAGACCTGTGTTCCTACATGGCGACTTTTAATAATATCGACTTTGTAAAGAAAGCATTTACCAGTCATTCTATCTTTTCGGAGCAAACCACAGTGTTTCATAATTTTCTTAGTATAGTATCACTTGGAAAGAATTTTTTCAATACGATCTAATTCATCACCTGATAGTTCAATGTTGTTTATGATCTCCAGGTTCGCGTTTAGTTGCTCAAGCTTACTTACCCCAATCAACACCGTGGTGACCCGGTCTCTCAACACCCAAACCAATGCCAATTGCGCCAGTGTTTGTCCACGATTGATGGCTATTTCATTCAACTTCTTAACCTTTTCTATTCGTTCCGGCGATACTTCATCTTTCTGTAAAAATCCGTGTGATTTTGCTGCCCTTGAATCTTCAGGAATACCTTGCAGATATCGATCGGTAAGCAGCCCCTGCGCCAGAGGTGAGAAGGCTATCGATCCCATCCCTTCGTCATCCAGCACATCAAAAAGCTTTTCTTCTTCCGTCCAACGTACAAACATGGAATACTTCGGCTGATGGATTAGACAGATGATTCCCATACCCTTCAGGATCCGGGTGGCTTCCCTGGTCTGTTCGGCATTGTAATTCGAAAGACCAACATACAAAGCTTTACCCTGTTTAACGGCCTGGTAGAGCGCTTCCATGGTCTCTTCCATTGGAGTGTCGGGATCAGGGCGATGAGAGTAAAATATGTCTACATAATCAAGACCCATTCGCTTCAGGCTCTGATCCAGACTCGCAATCAGGTATTTTTTTGACCCCCACTCTCCGTAAGGGCCTGGCCACATCAGGTAACCGGCTTTTGTGGAAACGATCAATTCGTCACGATATGATTTCAGGTCTTTACTTAACAGTTGACCAAAAAACTTTTCAGCAGAACCGGGTGGGGGTCCGTAGTTGTTAGCCAGGTCAAAATGGGTTATTCCTGCATCAAACGCTTTATGGACAATTTCACGACCATTTTCGAAAATATCCACACCCCCGAAGTTGTGCCACAAACCAAGTGAAATGATGGGTAACTTAATTCCACTTTGACCACAGCGCTTATACCTCATTTGATTATATCGGCCATCAGAAGGTATGTAGCTCATAATTTTTTTACTTTCGTATTCACTAATATAACTTTCTATAAGTAGCTAATCAGTATGTACTTTTATGTTTATTCGGACTCTCATGGATTTTGATCTTCTTCAGGATGTAAAGAAATGTGTAGAATGCCAGGCTCACCTTCCTCTTGGTCCAAATCCAATCTTTCAGGTGAGCGCTAATGCCTGCATTGTGATCATTGGCCAGGCCCCGGGTAAGAAGGTCCATGAAACAGGTATTCCCTGGGACGACCCCAGCGGTAGAAACCTGAGAAAATGGCTGGGAGTGAGTGACGAGACCTTTTATAGTGAACAAATTGCACTAATGCCAATGGGTTTTTGCTATCCCGGAAAAGGAAAGTCAGGGGATCTGCCACCTCGCCCTGAGTGTGCCCCAAGTGGCATAACCTATTGTTGGATCAAATGCCGGACATTCAACTACGTGTCTTGATTGGTCAATATGCTCAAGCTTATTACCTAAAGGAGGTCATGAAGAATACACTCACTGAGACTGTGCAGTCATTTAAAGAATATTGCCCTGATATTATTCCCTTGCCTCATCCTTCACCGAGAAATCGGTTTTGGTTGTTTAAGAATCCCTGGTTCGAAAAAGAGGTGATTCCATATTTAAAAATAAGAGTGCAGGAGATATTGCGAGATTGATTGGACATTAGAAAGACATTTCATGAGAGTCGGCTTATTCATACCCTGTTATATTGATCAATTCTATCCACAAGTGGGAGTAGCAACGCTAAAGCTACTTGAACAGCTAGGTTGTGAAGTGGAGTACCCCCTGGATCAGACCTGTTGCGGTCAACCGTTGGCCAATGCAGGATACGAGGCCAAAGCGGTTGATAGCTGCCCCAATTTCATTCACCTGTTTAAGGACTTTGATTACGTTGTAGCTCCTTCAGGAAGTTGTATTTATCATGTGAAACATCATTGGTTGACACAGACAGATTCTGACAGCATCCGCAATAAAATATATGAATTATCGGAGTTCATTATAGATATCTTGGAAAAGGATCAGGTTAACTCGATTTTCCAAAGAAAAGTGGGCATCCATGAAAGTTGTCACGGTTTGAGAGGTTTAAGATTGGGAACTTCCAGCGAGTTGAGCATAAAACCTTTCAATAAGGCAAAACAATTACTGGAAAAAGTTGATGGAATTGAATTGGTTGAATTGAACAGAAAAGATGAATGCTGTGGATTAGGTGGAACATTCTCTGTGACCGAAGAAGCTGTTTCGGTAAAGATGGGTCGGGACCGGTTAAGAGATCATCTTGACCATGATGTAGATGTTATTACCAGCACAGATATGTCCTGCCTTATGCATTTGGAAGGACTGATCCGCAGAGAGAAGCTGCCTATAGAGGTTATGCATTTTCTGAAATCTTAACCCAACAGAATTCATGACACATTCAGTTGAGGCAACGAAATTCCTGCGAAATGAGGAGCGGGTAGATTGGCACGATGAGAACCTCTGGCAGGCTAGACAAAAGAGGGACGTAGCTTCAAAGGAGGTGCCCGAGTGGGAGGAACTTCGGCAACTGGCGTCAGATATCAAGGACAATGTGTTATCCCATCTGGGAGAATATCTCCTTGAATTTGAAAAAAATGCAGCTAATAATGGGATCAATGTTCATTGGGCAATTGACGGTAAAGAGCATAATGAAATTGTCCATTCAATTATCAAGCGTTCTGGCTACAAAAACATTGTCAAGAGCAAGTCCATCCTTACTGAAGAATGTGGGCTCAACGGGTTCCTTAAACATAAGGGCTATGAAGTAGTTGACACCGATCTTGGCGAACGGATTATCCAGTTAGATAATCAGCCGCCCAGTCACATTGTAATGCCTGCGATCCATTTAAGGAAAAAGGAAATTGGCGATATCTTCCACAAGCACCTGGGAACTGAAAAAGGCATTGAGGATGCGCAATTCTTAACCGAAGTTGCCCGGCAACATTTACGGGAAAAATTTCTCCAGGTTGAGGTGGCCATTACAGGCGTGAACTTTGGAGTAGCTGATACTGGTGGATTTGTGGTGGTAACAAATGAGGGTAATGCCGATATGGGTTGTCATTTGTCGAAAATTCATATTGCCTGTATGGGCATTGAGAAACTGATTCCCAAAGCAGAGCATTTGGGGGTGTTTACCAGGCTTTTGGCAAGGAGTGCCATTGGTCAACTGATTAGTATTTACACCTCACATTATATCAAGCCCAGGCCTGGCCAGGAGATGCACATTGTTTTGGTCGACAATGGAAGAACAGAACAATTAAAAAGGGATAAGTTCCGCAATAGTTTGAAGTGTATTAGGTGTGGTGCATGCATGAATACCTGTCCCATTTATAGAAGGAGTGGAGGCTATAGTTATAATGCCACAGTTCCGGGTCCGATTGGCTCAATCTTATCTCCTGGATTAGATTTAAAAAAATACAGCAGTTTACCCTTTGCTTCGACACTATGTGGATCATGCAGTGACGTCTGCCCGGTTAAGATCAATATCCATGAGCAGCTCTATGAATGGCGCCAGGAAATAATTAAATCGCAAACTGGATTTAATATGAAAAATCTGCAAATGTCAATTGCCGGTAGCATATTGAAAAGGCCTCGCCTTTATCGGCTGGCTGGAGGATTTGCAAGGTTTGTCATGGCTTCAATGCCTCGTTTTATCACTTACAATGGCTTCAACAAGTGGGGTAAGCACCGGGAGTTGCCAGAAGCGCCTAATGAGAGCTTTAATCAGTGGTATCGAAATAGAAAGAAATGAGTAGCAAGGAGAAGATGCTAAAGACTATAGAAGAAGTTGACCTCAAAAAGGTTGATTCGCCAATTATTCCCGAATTTGAATTCGAGCATAATCTTGTGGACGCGTTCAAAAAGGCAATGAAAATCAATCACGCGGAAGTGATTGAAACAGTGGGAGAGGAAGAAACAGTGGCTCAATTAAAAGTGCTGTCAGCAGATTATAATCGTATCTGTTCTGCTTTTCCAATCAAAGACCTTGATTGCACTTATGCCAGGGAAGTGAGTGATCCTCGGGAACTGAAGGATATAAACCTGGGGGTTATAAGAGGAATGTTTGGAGTTGCTGAGAATGGAGCAATCTGGGTACCAGAAGAGAACTGTCACCAACGGGTGTTGCCGTTTATCGTAGAACATTTAATCATTGTTTTGAAAGCAGATTCATTAGTGTCAAATATGAATCAGGCCTATCAGTCGGTTGAACTTGTAAAAACAGGATTTGGCGTTTTTATCTCCGGACCTTCAAAAACGGGTGATATTGAACAAACATTGGTAATTGGGGCACACGGACCGAGAAGCTTAAAGGTTATTTTGGAAAAATAAGCTGGGATGAAAGTTTTGGTAACCTTGGATATACCGGATATAGGTGTCAACCTGTTAAAGGACGCTGATTTTGAGGTGAGTATATGGAAGGAAGTAGCACCCATGGACCAAAAAGAACTAATCAACCGGACAAAAGAGGTCGATGCGTTGTTATGTACCAGCGTTGACAAGATCGACAGTCATTTTCTCAATCAATGCAGCCACTTAAAAGT
Source organism: Cyclobacteriaceae bacterium (assembly GCA_963664285.2). Classification (GTDB taxonomy): domain Bacteria; phylum Bacteroidota; class Bacteroidia; order Cytophagales; family Cyclobacteriaceae; genus JAJCYL01. The sequence goes on along the minus strand of CAXXNX010000057.1, from coordinate 66,790 downwards.
AATCTCTCAGTTTGCAGCCGGCTATGACAATATCGATATTGCTGAGGCTACCAGGCTTGGTATCCCGGTTGCCAATACTCCCGATGCCATGAGTAATGCCACAGCTGATATCGCATTTGCGCTGATGCTAGCGGTGTCTAGAAAACTTTGTTTCCTTCATAAGTCTATCATATCGGGCAATTGGGGGCACTTTGTACCCAAAGCTAACCTGGGTCTTGAACTCAAGGGCAAAACACTTGGTGTGTTTGGATTGGGGAGGATCGGTTTCGAAATGGCCAAGAAGTGTAAGGGCGCCTACGATATGAAAATCATCTATTGTAATCGTACCCGGAACAATGTAGCGGAGGAAAAACTTCAGGCCAGCTATGTGACTTTTGACGAACTGTTAGCACAATGTGATGTATTGTCAGTTCACTGCGCTTTGAATTCGGAAACCGAAGGATTGTTTAACAATGAAGCCTTCAAAAAAATAAAAAGTTCCGCCCTCTTCATCAACACCTCGCGTGGGCCTGTACATAATGAAAAAGACCTGATTGAAGCGCTAAACAATGGTGAGATCTGGGGTGCGGGTTTGGATGTCACCAATCCCGAACCCATGACACCTGATAATCCGCTTTTATCCATGGAGAATGTTGCCATAACTCCACATATTGGTTCCGCCTCCATTACTGCCAGGGATGAAATGTCACGATTAGCAGCCGAGAATATTATTGAATTCTTTGAAAATGGGAGAGTGTCTTATTTGATCAATGCTTAGTACCAGAGTTCTTACATTTTCATTTTGCAATCCTAAAAGTTGAACTAAATTTGCGCTCTCAAACTCGGTGAGGGTTTGAGTTTTTATTTGGGATCACACCCACATACAAACCGAAACCCACACCCAAGCTCATTTGCTCAGCTGAGGGGTGAGCGTTAAGAAATCATCCGGTTGATGATTTTAGTGAGCAGCCATCTTGTAGGGCAAGCGCCAGATGAGTTGGACGATTAATGCTGATAAATGATTTGGCATTTGAAATAACTAAGATTGATATAATGGATATTGCCTCCTTAGCTCAGCTGGTAGAGCAACTGACTTGTAATCAGTAGGTCGCGGGTTCGATCCCTGCAGGAGGCTCTTGATAATCAGGTAGTTACAGAAATATAACTGCCTTTTTGTTGCCCACTGCCGTGCTATTACCGTGCTTTATCTACACTGAAATGGTTCGATTTACTCCATAAACTTTGATAATCATTAAGCTCATAACCCGAAGGTCGCAGGTTCAAGTCCTGCCCCCCGCTACGACAACCCCTCAGAAAACTCCAGGAAGGCCAATCAGAGGGGTTTTTCTTTTTAGCTCGGAAACTACTCGGAAACGGGAAGTAATTTTTAGAGTTCCTTAGAATGTTCTCGGCTAAAGTAGGTTCGATTCTGTTGAGGCTACTAACGATACCGCTCCGCGATAAGAAATTATGCTAAAAGACCCAGGTTCGTCAGACGAACTTAGCCCATTTGATCCTTTAATCACTAATTACCAAATTTCGTAGCCGGAATTATGAAATTGATGTGAATGTGCTGTGAAGGTCTATTATGTAAAAGTGAAATTGAGTTTAATCGCTCGAGATATTATTGACAAGGTCGGAGTTGACTTAAAAGAAATGTCTTCAATACTAGTATTAAGTTTCTTAATTAACATATCAATGATTACGCGATAGTTAAATCTTCCATTTTCCACTTCCATTTAAAGATTGTTGGCATTTCATTGATTTCATTAATGTATTTCAATATCCGGTCTTTGAGCTCTTTCTTTGATTTTACACGGATCCCCCTTAAAAAGCTCCTGGTCATTTTGCTAAAGAAGACTTCAATAAGATTTAGCCAGGAAGCATGTACAGGTGTAAATACAAATTCAAACCTATTAGGCACTGTTTTCAGGAATGCTTTTGTCTCTTTTGAAATATGGGCCGAATGATTATCTAAGATTATCTTGATCTTAAAGCTGACTGGGTAGAGTTCATCAAGCCCTTTCAAATATTCCACAAATTCCCTACTTCTATGTCTATCCTCGACCCGTGCATATATCTTGCCGGTAATCAAGTCGATTGATGCCAACAACGAAACTGTACCGTGTCTTTTATATTCATGGTCCCTGCCCCAATTTGGGTGCTTGCCTGCTATGGGGCTTAGGTCAGTGGCGGTATTTTCTATCGCCTGCATTCCAGGTTTTTCATCGTAGGACAAGATGGCAATCATTGATCCTTCCGGTTTGTTAGCTTTGTAAAGTGCCACTTCTTTATAAACATGCAATACCTGGGACATCTTTCGGTCAAAGTTAGGGTCTTTCTTTTCTAGGTAATAAGATAGTTTGTGGGGCTTTACATCACTTTTCGACAGTATCTTTGAAACGGTCCCTTTCTGTATTTCGCCTAACGAAAGATGGCCCGCCTGTTTGCAATTGCCCCTTACATACTTGGCCAATGCATTATAGGTCCAAAATTCTGAGGCCATGCCCAAGTCTTTTGGTTTTGTGCAAGCTATCGATAAAAACCATGCCCTGGCCTCATTGGTGATCTTTGGGGTTGCCCCTTTTCTGGGAAGGTCGTTCAGAGAGGTCAGTATACCGTATCCTATTGCCCTATCAACAGTCCTTTCAACCTTTGGCCGATTCGTGCCAAGTTGTTTTGCTATCGAATTGATGCTTTGCCCTTTCCAATAACCAAGAAGCATTTTCGCCCTTTCAACCCGTGATTTGGCCTCAACCCGTGATTTACTTATAACCTCCAATGTTTGCTGTTCCTTTGTCGTAAATGATATTTTCGCTCTTTTACTCTCAAATGGCATAGGGTTCACTATTTTTGGTCCAACTGCTAAGATAGAACTTTTATTATTGATATACTATATAGGAAACTATATACTAGAGGTTGTATGCCATTAAAATAGAGAAATTAAACATGTTAAAAAAAATCAATCTTAGCAACCTACTAGCCATTTCGATCTTGATTTTTGTCTTTGTTTCTTGTGAAAACCCTAAAGAAGCGAGTCAGAAAAGGTCAATGGAAAGACCAAATATACTTTTTATAATGGCTGATGATCATGCTTATCAGGCGATAAGTGCATACTCGGATAAGTTGCTAAAAACACCAAATATTGATCGAATTGCTGACGAAGGGATATTGTTTACAAATGCTTGTGTCACCAATTCAATTTGTGCACCATCGAGGGCTACTATACTCACGGGAAAGCACACACACATCAATGGAAAAATTGACAATAGGATGCCATTTGATACTACCCAAGTTACGTTTCCCCAGTTATTTCAAAATGCAGGTTATGCAACTGCGATGTATGGCAAACTGCATTTTGGTAATAATCCGAAAGGTGTTGATGACTTTATGATTTTACCTGGACAGGGTTCTTATATCAATCCTAAGTTTATCACTACAAAAGGAGACACAACCATCACAGGTTATGTGACCGATATTATTACTGATTTAACAATCAATTGGTTGGATCAAAAGAGAGATAAAGAGAAACCTTTTATGATGATGTATTTACATAAAGCTCCTCATAGACCTTGGTGGCCAAGCCCTGAAAAGTTCAAAGAGTTTACAAAGAAGACATTTCCAGAACCTGCATCTCTTTTTGATGATTATGAAAATAGAGGTACTGCAGCCAAAACAGCAGAAATGAATTTATTGCATCACATGATGTACAGCCATGACAGTAAAATAAAACCAGAAACATTGGCCGAAATGGGGTCAGTAACTCCTAATGTTAAAGAATCTGAAAATGGCTTTTATGGCCCTTATGGACGTGCTAATGCGGAACAAAAAGCACAGTACGAACCGGTTTTAGATTCTATAAATAATTTCTTCAAAACGAATTGGCCGAAAATGACTGATGAAGAAAAAATGAAATGGAAATACCAAAGATATATGCAAGATTATCTTGGTTGTATCTCTTCGGTAGATGATAATATAGGTAGAGTGTTAGATTATCTTGATGAAAGTGGATTAGCTCAAAATACGATTGTAATATATACTTCAGATCAGGGGTTTTACCTTGGAGAGCATGGTTGGTTTGATAAACGATTTATATATGATGAGTCTTTCAAAACACCATTGATGGTTCGATGGCCAAATGAAATCACACCGGGTACAACGAGTGATGAGATGGTTCAAAATCTGGATTTCGCTCAAACCTTTTTGGAAGCGGCAAAAATTGAAATTCCAAACGACATGCAAGGGGAGAGTTTGATTCCACTTTTAAAAGGTGATACTGCACAATGGAATCGTGAATCTGTTTACTATCATTACTATGAATACCCGGCAGTTCATATGGTCAAACGACACTATGGTATTGTAACAAAGGAGTATAAGCTGGTTCACTTTTATTATGATATAGACGAATGGGAGTTATATGATCGTAAAAAAGACCTGCAAGAAATGAAAAATGTATATAACGACCCCGCTTATGCATCTGTAGTTACTAAATTGCAAAAGGAGTTAAAAGAATTGAGAATAAAATACAAGGACTCGCCAGAATTAGATAGAAAGTATATCGACATTTATAATAATAAAAGATAAAACGGCACACACAATGTATAAAAATAATAGTCGCGATAATAGTAAATTCAAGGATTGTAGGCCGTTTCAACTTCATTGTAAGTTGAAAAATTTGAGCACTGAAATTGGCTACTATTTTTATACTCGTCATTGTATGCCATGACTTCATGGCATGAGATGTACCCACACCCACATTGGCCAATCCTGTCAATTAGTCAGACACGGTGGTCAGGTTCTTAGCAGCCCTAACACACGCTCAGGGGTAAATGGCATGTCATAGAGATACTTACCCGTAAGTGCAGCAAATGCCGAAGCGATGGCTCCACCTACCGCAGGAAGTCCGGCTTCACCTACTCCTTCCGGAACGTGTGCAGAGTCAATAAAGAGCACCTCAATTGATTTAGGTGCTTCAGACATTCGCAGTATTGGATAATCGTGGAAATTGGTTTGCGCCACCACACCGGCCTTGAAGTCAATTTGCTCTTTTAACACACTGGAAATGCCCATCGTTACAGCCCCTTCTACCTGTGCCACAGCGTTGTCCGGCTGCACTACCACACCCGCCGCCGCCCACGGCACACCAATATTTGTGTACGCGAATCACACCCGTATCCCGGTTGAGGGATATTTGGGCTACCCCGCAAGTAAATGAATCACGATCGGCAAAAGCCATGCCCATTGCCTTACCATCCTTTGGATTGTTGTCCCAATTAGATATCTCGGCAGCTTTCTCAAGTACCCTCCGCGCTCTTAGATTCTGCTGCATCATCTCCCGTCTGTACACAAATGGATCCTTTTTGTGAAACCGCGCTATCTGATCTATGAATGTCTCAATGGCATACTTACTAGGACTATGGCCCACGGCTCGCCAATGCTTGGTTCGAATACCATGATCCATATTCTTCCTGGCAAATCGTAGATTGGGAATGTCGTAATGTGCCACGCTCGTGCCTCCGAGCAATCCCCCTCCTGGGCCCACCGATGTATGATCCCATGTTGTGATTTTTCCGTCCTTGTCTACTCCTGCTTTCAAAAACTGCTTGACCTGCGGTCTAAAAGCGCCGTAGCCCACGTCATTCTCACGTGTCCAAATCAATTTTACAGGTACATCAACGCTCATCGCAAGGGCGGCACATTCAGCAGCATAGCCCGGCAATGTTCTGCGTCCAAATCCGCCTCCCAGATAAAGCTGATTCACCTTAACATTTTTCTGGTCAATTCCCACGGTTCTGGCCACCGCCGCTTTTGCTCCGTCTGGTGCCTGGGAGCCAATCCAAAGCTCTGCGTTTTTTCTATCTGAAGAAATGGAAACAACAGCATTGAGCGGTTCCATTTGTGCATGATATACATATGCATTAGTAAATGTGGCTTCATGTATTTTATCGGCAATTCCCATCGCACCGCTGACATCTCCTTCCTGCATTTCTTCAGTTGCACCCTTCGGCGAATATCCAGACATGTCTTCAGCACTGTTATGAGAATTTGCAGATGCGTCGCTCCAATCAATTCGCATCTGACGTTTGGCTTTCAATCCGGATTCGAAAGACGATGCAACCACGCCGACACCATGATCGAGTTTCACTATGGCCTGCACCTCCTCCATCGCCGTTATTTGTGCCTCATTGGTAATCTCAGGTTTCGAACCATTTACAGGTGATCGGTTGATAAATCCATACATCATACCAGGCAATTGGACATCTATACCGTAAGTAGCCGTACCATTGGTTTTCGAAGGAATATCATAACGCGGCATCACCTTACCTATGAGTCTGAAATCTTTAGGATTTTTTAGTTCAACAGTGGATAAATCCGGTAGACTTTCAAAATTCTCGAATTCGGCAATTTCGCCAAAACTCATTTTGCGATTGGATTTCGCATGCACCACAATTCCTTGTTGAGTTGTCAATTCCTGAATACTCACTTGCCACTTTTCAGCCGCATTTTGAAGCAAGGCACCTCTGATCTGCGCTCCGGCTTCTCTCATCGGCTGATAAAAACTTCTAATAGTTCGACTGCCTGCAGTGGTCATGTTTTTTCTCCCTCCGGGACGCCAACCGACGCCATAAATTTCCGCTTCGACCGGACAGCTCAAGATGGTCACCTTACTCCAGTCGGCATCCATTTCTTCAGCCAATATCACAGGTACTGATGTCATTGATCCCTGTCCCATTTCGGCTGCAGGTGTATAGATAATCACTCGATCGTCGGACATCAATCGCACCCAAACGTCAACTTTTTTTCTATCAGCTCTTTACCGTCATATGCATGTTCATCTTCCTGTCGTGTAATGGGCAGTAAATAATATCCGGAAACAAATATGGTTGCTCCACCTGTTGTGGCAAGGAACTGACGCCTGGTAATACCTCCATTAATCTTTCCCATCACATCTGGCCCTCCTCTGCTACTCTTTCGATTGCTTTCATTATCCTGGTATAAGTACCACATCGACACAAAATCCCATTCATCTGCGCAATGATTTGCTCCTCTGTTGGGTTTGGATTTGCATTGAGGAGCGAGGCTGCTTGCATGATCTGACCAGACTGGCAGTATCCACACTGTGGTACCTGCACCTCCTGAAATGCCATTTGTAACGGATGATCGTTGTTTTCAGTGAGGACCTTCAATGGTAGTCACCTTACGTCCAGCTACCACGGAAAGAGGGGGGTAGTGCAAGAGCGCATAGCCATCCCATCCAAATGCACTGTACATGCACCGCATGCTGAAACACCACAGCCAAACTTGGTGCCTGTAAGTTGTAAACGCTCACGAAGGGTCCAGAGCAGGGCGGCATCAGCTGGTGCCTCCACCGACACATTTTCCCCATTGAGAATAAAATTGGTCTTCATAATGTGCAGGAATTGATCATTTCTAAAGTTAACCAATTAAGTTGAAAACTTTTTGAAGCGCTAATCCAGAAGTAGGACCACCCATGCATCAAGGATCAAAGAAGCTGATCGTACCATTTGTTTGAACTCACAGATAAATGTATGTAACAGCTTTGATGTTTACGTTTTCGTTAAGGCTCACTATACCAATGATTCTAGACGTCATGATAGTATCCCAGACGTAGAGATGTGACTTAGTGAAAATAGGATATTACACAACTTAAATCAAAAGATTGGACAATAACACGGCATACAACAGATGATATTGCACATGCCACTACTGAGTTACTTGAAACTGATGTGCAAAAAACTGTATTTTAGTACTAATTAGTGTCTGTATGAAAACAGGCTAATATGCTGATTATCCATCATATTCGTATTTTTCCATCAAATCAGCGCTGAATTATTCTCGAATCTGATTCATAGAATTTCAGATTCACAAATATTATCAAGAACATTGCGTTGTAGCCTGTTAATTGGCCATTTGAAGGTTTTCCATTCAAAAACCCCAAAGAATTCACTTTGAGATTCGCAGGCTTTTTGGTCTGTCGGGGAGTAAAATCCCTGTCCTTTTTTTGTTCATTCAGTGTAGAAAAGAAACGATTTTTTCGGTTGGTTTATCAGGATTAATCATTATATTGCATATAACCGATATAAATACAAACCATGAGGAAATCCTTCCAGCCCCAACTTACCCTGAGATGCACACCCATCGAGCAAGTAGAGGCTCCGGTGAAAACTAAAAGCCACTTAGCTGCCCTGGCAGCCGCCCTTCAATATATCTATGTCCAACCTGAATGGAACCAGCGTATTTTTGAATTACTTTCTTCCAAACTCATTGAGGGAAAGAAAAAGACGGGCCGTGAGGGTATGAGTCTGTGGGAGGTCTTCGTATTGGCCCAGGTGCGCCTGTGCATGAACATCTCTTACGATGAGTACACCATATCTCCAATTACGACACGTTGGTACGGGGCATTATGGGGGTGCTACCTACCGACTACTCTGTGGGCAAACAGTATAAGTACCAGAACATTTATGACAATGTGACCTTGCTGGACGATGAACTGCTCATCGGCATCAATGATGTAATCGTAGCAGCAGGTCACCAGGTGTTTAAAAAAAAAAGGAAAAACCGGAGGGGAGGAAGTTGCCTTGCGTTGCAAGACCGATAGTTTCGTGGTAGAAACCGACACCCACTTTCCTACCGACTACAACCTGCTATGGGACAGTGCCAGAAAGTGTATAGATGTAGCTGATTTATTGGTCTCAAAAAGGTATTTTACTGGCTGGCGTAAGTCCGGGGATTGGCGCAGATCCCTCAAAAGGCTTGCGCAGCGTGGGCAGGACCACCGGCTGGAGGAAAAAACAAAGAGGAGCGGGTAGAGCAGGCTGCCACTTCCTATCTGACTAAAGCCCGTGCTTTGAGCAAGAAAGTGGGCCAAATTTGGAAAAACATCAGGGAAACTCTATCGAGGAGTTCGCAGCCCTGATGGCATTGACCTATTATCTTGAGATGTTGGAAAAGCACATCGAGTTGCTCGACAGGCGGTTGATCAGAGCAGAGACCATTCCCCATGCCGAAAAAGTCTTTTCCATCTTTCAACCTTATGCCGAAATGATCAAAAAAGGCAAACTGCACCCCAATGTGGAGATCGGTAAGAATCTGGCCATCACTTCGGATCAATACCATTTACTCATAGACTGGCAAATAGCTGAAAAACAAACCGACAACCAACTTACCCTATCAATTGCCCGGCGTATCGCTGAGAAATACCCCATCCAAAGCCTGAGCACCGACAAGGGGTTTTCCGATAAAGAGGATAAAGCAACTCTGCAAACCTTCATCCCAGAAGTGATCATGCCTAAAAAGGGTAGGTTAAACAAAGAAGAAAAAGCCATCGAATCAGCGCCAGCCTTCAAAAGGTTGAAAAACAAGCATTCTGCTATCGAATCCAACATTAATGAGCTGGAACACCGGGGATTGGACCGATGCCCGAACCGTACCCGCAAAACTTTCAATAGCTACATCGGGTTGGCCATTACTGCCTACAACCTTCACAAGATCGGGCGTAAACTCCAGGCTGACCGTCTGGCCGCCCAGCAGCAAGCCAATTGCCAGAAACAAGCAGCTTAATCACCTTTTAGCTGTTTAATAAGGATTAGGCACTGGCAGAAGTGCGTCCTGGCCAGGCTAAAACCCGGCTATTTTTATCAAAAACCATCAAAAACAATGAATAAAAGCAAAGTCACCCTTTATTAGTCAGCAAGGTGAGTGATTTTTTCATTGTTCCATTTTAAGCAATATTTTAATACGACCTAAAACTCGCTGTTTTCTTAGAGACACTAATTAAATCGACCAGAGGCACATGCCATATCTGGTCCGTTACCATTCATTAACCCGCATTATTCATAGGCCACCAATTTTGGGATTAATAATGGGTTGCTAACTATTTTTGATTGGAGTGTATGTATTAATTTGAAGATCAACCAGGTTTCTGGATTTCAAAGGACATTAGAGCGTTTTTTTGTTAGAATTTTTCAATTTTCAGTCAAAGCTCTATTGTGTTCTTATGGAAGAACATTTTTTTGATTAAACCAAACTGTTTAACTGATCGGTCAGTTCACCGTAAGCAAATCGCCCAGCAGGTATTGATATCTAAAGGCTCTTGAGAATTGTATTGTCAATGATCTTTTCCTTTCTTTCAGGCACGCCCCAACCTTCATCAGGTAAAGCCGGATATTGTCCACTTGCCATCGTTTAGCAAAGTGGTGTTTTGTTTTGGCAATTAATAATTTAATCTGCCGGAACATTTCATAACAGAGGGTAGCGATGATTAAACGCATGAAATTGGCCCAGTAGCGATGACAGGAAAGCCGGTCGGAATAAGTCATGTTTTTGAGTTCCTTTATTCGATTTTCACTGGCATCACCTCGCTTGACATAAAAATCAAAGTAAATCTGTTGAGCGGTCATCGCTTCAAAGTTGCTCACAAAGTAACGGACATTCATTCCTTTTCCGGTAGACTCCACTTTGGCGTACAGCTTTTCAGAACGATCCCAGCTTTTGGCCTGGTAAGTAAACGGGCCAACAAACTCTTGATGTTTGATGATTTTTGAAGCATATTCCTTTTTTACTTCAATGATAGTCTGTTTGGTAAAAGTCTTTAAAACTTCATTACTACTAATACCTAAACAAAATTGAAGGTCAAACTGCTTAGCTATCCGATAAAAAGATGCTCCTGAAAAGCCACTATCCGCTCGAATAAGGATCTTTACTGAGGGCAGTTTTTTTCTGATTTTAATGACAATCCTTTTCAATAAGGCCACAAACCATTTGTTGGAGTGACAATTGCCCGGACGTAGTACTGGTAAAATGACCTGACCGGTGTTCCCGTCCTTAAAGAACAACTCATGGTACATAGTCTGTCCATAATAGCCATTATACAAACTGAGTTGTTGGGATCCATGAGTAGGGTCATCGGTACCATCTACATCAATGATGATTTGACCAGTCTTCTCTTTCAACTCCTCTACATAACGGTCTACAAACCATTGACTCATCTGGTAGATCAGACTCCGATCGGCCTTGTTTTCAAATCGACTTAAAGTAGGCTGGGAACATAATCCGCTATCTAGTACTTTACGGATCACCGGATCCTCTCGGAGTTTTTGTTCGTCATTGCAATCCTGATAGCCCTGCATCATTAAAAACACCCGTTGGCGAAGCATTTCTTCATAAGTGTATTCGATAAAAAAGGGGTTTCGATAGTCAGGAATCAGTGCGGCGAAGCTTTTTAATAGACCAGTCTTTCTCTCTACTTTTTCACTTAACAATATCGCTCCGTCTGAGCTAATCGCTGATGCTGAAAAATCAAATTTAAAAGCTTGTTTTCCTCGATAAAATACGGTATCTTTTTCCTTATATTCAGGCATAAATTAATTGCTTATTTTGTTGTCTAACTATCTCAATATAAGCAATTTATGCCTGTTTTTTATTGTCTACTATGAATTTTTCGGGTTAAACAACCATACCATGCATATTCGTTCCAGAGTCTACTTCCTTGCAGTCAGTACTTTTTTGATCAGTGGGAGCTGCAAACAAAGTATTGAACCGGGAACAATTGAACACATGAAATCTGTGACCAGTGAAGTCGATGAAAATCGTCTATTGAAGGCAGATGAAACACCTGGAGATTGGCTGTCTTATGGAAGAAACTATAAAGAAGATCGGTACAGTTCCTTAAACCAGATTACCAAAGATAATATTGACGATCTTGGACTAGCTTGGAGCCTGAATCTTGGAACTACACGTGGTATTGAGGCAACTCCGTTGGTGGTGGACGGCATAATGTATTTAAGTGGACCATGGAGTTTGGTATATGCAGTAGATGCAAGAAAAGGTGAACTCATATGGACATATGATCCGGAAGTACCCCGCGAATATGGTGAAAAGGCTTGTTGCGATGTAGTGAATCGAGGTGTTGCATTATTATATAAAGGTCTAATTTACGTGGGTGCTTTAGATGGCAGACTGATTGCCATTGATGCTGCGTCAGGAGAAATGAAATGGGAAGTTCTGACGGTAGATCAAACCAAGGCCTATACTATTACAGGTGCGCCAAGAGTCTTTGATGGGAAGGTAGTTATAGGCAATGGCGGAGCCGAATATGGAGTCAGAGGATATGTGACAGCATATGACTGGTTAACAGGAGAAGAGAAATGGCGTTTTTACACTGTCCCTGGTAATCCTTCCTTACCATTTGAATCAAAGGCAATGGAAAGAGCAGCTAAAACCTGGAATGGTGAATGGTGGAAATATGGTGGAGGTGGGACTGTCTGGGATGCCCTAGTTTATGATCCTGAGTTAAAATTGTTATACATCGGCGTAGGTAATGGATCACCATGGAACAGGGAAATCAGAAGCCCCGGAGGAGGTGATAACCTCTATCTATCATCTATTGTTGCGTTGAATCCAGATAATGGTGAATTGGTATGGCATTATCAAACTACACCTGGCGACGCCTGGGATTATACTGCCACGCAACCAATAATTTTGGCGGATCTTCAGATAGACGGCGGGATGAGAAAAGTATTAATGCAAGCACCTAAGAATGGTTTTTTCTATGTCATTGACCGAACCAACGGGGCGTTAATCTCATCAGAGAAATACACATATATAAACTGGGCAAAACAGGTGGATCAAGAATCCGGACGGCCAGTAGAAACTGATTTTGCCCGGTATACTGAAGTTAATGCACAGATTATACCCGGCCCTGGTGGAGGACACAACTGGCAACCGATGGCTTTCAATCCAACTACAGGATTAGTATACATACCTACACGTTCAGAAGCCCTGATGTATGATCAACCTAAAGAATGGCAATTTAATGATGATGGTAGAAGTATGAATTTGGGCGTTGATTTTGATAACAAAGATTTTCGCTATGCTGGTGGCTGGTTGATTTCCTGGGATCCGATCAATCAAAAAGAGATATGGAGTGTTAAACATGCTACTTCATGGAATGCAGGCGTACTAACTACAGATGATTTAGTCTTTCAGGGAACGGCTGAAGGTATACTTGTTGCTTATGATGCTAAAACTGGTGAAAAAGTGTGGGATTTCAGACTTGAGACAGGAATTACCGCTTCCCCAATAACATATATGGTAGATGACATCCAATATATTTCGATAGCAGTTGGCTGGGGAGGTTTTTTTGGATTATGGTGGAAGTTCACCGATCAAATTAACCCAGGTACATTGTACACCTTTGCCATTGGCAAAAAGGAGCAAATTCCTTCCTATCCAATCAAGGAAACAAAGAGATTGATTGATATTCCAATTGAAGCAACTGAGGATGAAATCACCAGGGGAGAATCACTTTACAATCGATTTTGTAATGCATGCCATCGATTTAATGATGGTGGTAACATTCCCGACCTGACCTATTCTTCTGTCGAAATATTTCAGATTTTTCATGAAATCGTAAGAGATGGAATATTTCTCGAAAAAGGGATGCCGAAATTTAGCGATCGATTATCTGATCAGGACATTTCAGATATAAAATACCATATTTTATCAGCCGCTAAAAAGAAAAAAGATGAAATTGATAATGATACTTATACGAATGGTAACAAAAAATAAACGGCATTAAAACGACCGATTATTAAGGTCGTTGTAGCCAATTCTTATAAAAACATTATGCAAAAGATAATAACACATGTCCTCCTTTTGACTTTGTTTTCTTGTACCAATGGCACTAAGAATGCGGAAAGAATGCAAACGGAAGGTTGGTCTAATGAGCTACTATCCAAAGCCAAAAATTACTGGACAACCATGCACGAAAGTAGTGTAGTCATACTGGCTAATGGAAAGGAAATAGCCAATTGGGGGCTTACAGATAAAAAAATTAAAGTAAGCTCAATAAGAAAAAGCTTGATCAGCGCTCTCTATGGAATCTATGTCGAGCAAGACATTATCGATCTCGATAAAACATTGAAAGAGCTTAGTATTAATGATTCTCCCGATTCTTTGTCTGAAATGGAACAAAGCGCAACGTTGCGTATGTTGATGCAGGCCCGTTCAGGCATTTATCATTCATATGTTGGCGGTACACCTTGGATGAAGAAAAGTCAACCTGAAAGATACAGTCATGATCCTGGCAGTTTTTGGTATTACAACAATTGGGATTTTAATACACTGGGGGTCATTTTTGAACAAGAAACAAAGACCGCTATAGGTGTAGCCTTCGAGGAGCAGATTGGGGAGAAGATTGGTTTGTCCGATTTTGCAGCAAATGATGTCTATTATTTAGAGGATGAACTGTCAGTACATCGGCAATATCATTTTCGAATGACAGTGAGGGATATAGCAAAAGTTGGCCAATTGATGCTCCAAAATGGCCAATGGAATGGTACGCAAATTATTCCTTTGGAATGGATCGAAGAAAGCACTAAATCTTATTCGGATACACATCTAGGTACAGGCTATGGATATATGTGGTGGACAGCTAACAATGGTGTTTTATTTGAGGATGTCCTGCTTCCCGAAAATTCGTATTCAGCCTTTGGAGCTATGGGAAAGTATCTGGTTATTATACCTGAATATGATTTGGTCATTGCACATCTTCAAACGGCAGAATGGCCAGATCGTGCATCAAAACTGCCTAAATCCGAAGTTCCAAATCGTGAAACTGACGAGAATGACAGAAAGACAATGGGTAAACTGATTAAGCTAATATTGGAAGCCAGAATTGGAAAAGAACAAGCAACAACAGATAAAAATGCATTAAACACATTTTATCAAAACCGTTAGCCAGCAATAACCACAGCATGATAAATTCAATTCTAAGAACTCTTCTGATAGCCACAGTAATTGTCTCATGCAAACCTGTGATTCAGGACATTTATCTTGGACAAGGAATTATGGCTGGTGAAGCGACTTCAACATCAGTAATCTTACAATCGAGATTAACAGTTTCTGACACCTTGACTAACGGTGATTTAACCGGTAAAGAAGGGATCGCGAGATTTGAAATTGATAAGGATTCAACTTTTAACAATCCTTTGTATTCATACTTTACTGAGTCTCGGTCAGAAAATGACTTTATTATTAAAAGGAAAGTTGAAGGTCTGGAACCAGGAAATAAATATTTCTATCGTCTTCAATTTGGAAAAGACAAAAATTCTCTTTTTGAAAGTGAAGTAGCAACTTTTAAAACCTTGCCCGGACCGAATAGCAATACAAAATTATCGTTGGTTGTAGTAACTGGTATGAACTACTATAAATTCCATTTCGGAAATTATGAGGAAGGTACAGCATATTCAGAAGCTGACAAGCTTCGGGGGTATCCAGCATTGAGGGCTATCCACAATCTGAACCCGGATTACTTCATTGGTACAGGTGATAACGTTTACTTTGACCATCCCAACAAGGCAAACTTCGACAGAGCAGTTAATGCTGGGAGGAATCCGAACCCTGGAAGATATAAAGGAATGGAGGTTGTGGATGAAGAAGGGATGCGTAGGAAATACCATGAACAATTTGTTCAACCAAGGTTTCGAGAGCTTTTTAACGACGTCGGAACCTACTGGGAAAAGGATGATCATGATTATAGATTCAACGACGCCGATCCATATCAGGAATTTCCTATATCACATGAATTGGGGATTAAGAATTTTAAAGAGCAATTACCTGTAGTAAGTCCAGATGACATCAATGCTAAAACGTATCGTACGCATCGCATGAGTAGAGATCTTCAGATTTGGATGCTGGAAGGCAGAGACTTTAGAAGTTCAAATCAAATAGAAGATGGACCGGATAAAACTCTTTTGGGAATTGAGCAATTAAATTGGCTTAAGGAGACATTAGTAGAGAGTGATGCCAGTTTTAAGCTCATAATTTCTCCAACTCCAATGGTTGGACCTGATGATGCATATAAAAGAGATAATCATGTAAATCACGAAGGTTTCAGATACGAGGGAGAAGAAATTTTCAAATGGTTAGTTGATAATGGTTTCCTTAACAAAAATCTTTATATCATATGTGGCGACAGGCATTGGCAATATCATGCAATGCACCCAAGTGGAATCGAAGAATTCTCTACAGGTGCCTTGGTTGATAATAACTCACGCCCTGGGCGCCTAGCAGGAGATCCCAATTCGACTGATCCGGATGGATTGATTAAACAATTCTATATTCAAGGGGATGTGGAGTCCTCAAGTGGAGGGTTTTTATCCGTCGAGGTGGAGAGGAAAAATGGAATCCCAACAGCCACTTTCAGATATTATAATGAAAAAGCAGAAATGTTGTATGTGGTTGATAAAGAAGCTCGTTAGTGATGAAAACATGTAAATAATTAAAATCGCTGGCTAACAATTAGGTGACAAACACAGTGGAGTCACTAGCAGATATTCAGTGGGTCAGCATGTGGCCACTGTGTTTTCGGCTGGTGTTGACCAACCCTAAACTGGCAGGTGACTGAGCTTTGTACTGTGTAATTTCAATAAAGTTTCGATTACCCTTTCCATCACCCTAAAGGCAACAGAAAAGTAGTTGGTTGGCCACTTTTCGGTTTTCCCGGACCATTTTAGGTCAGATGATGTAATGATGAAGAGCGTATTGCGGCTATTTTTCAGGTTGGGGATCGAAGAGTTTATGGAGAAATACAATCAAAGAAGGCATCAGGGAATTGGAAGAATAGCACCTAATAAAAAATATGCAACTACAGCCTAAGCTGAGATCAACTAATAAGTGCAATTGAAGGATGAAAAAGCTTTTAAGGGCTTTTTCATCCTTCAAAAGCCTGAGCAGTGCAATCTTTGGATTGCAAAATGTCAAAAAACTACACACATCTCAGTATTGATCAAAGGTATCAAATTGAAGCATTATTGAAAACAGGAGCTACTCAAAAGGAGATTGCCTGTATCGTTCATTTTCACCCGTCTACGATCTCACGTGAGCTTAAGCGAAATGTGGGTTCAAGAGGTAGGGGAGCTGGTGTCTATCGAACAGCAAATGCACAAAGGAGGACCAATCTTCGTCATCAAGAAAAGCCAAAAAGAGTGATTTTCACCAAACCCATGAAAGACTGGATAGTTAACCGGCTCCAAGAAGATAGATGGAGTCCTGAATTGATCAGCCATCGGGGAAAGAAAACGAGAGAATGTCCACTTAGCCATGAATGGATTTACCAATGGATATGGGAATGTAAGCACACCAACCACCAGGAGAACCAAGAATACAAACAACTATACACATATCTAAAACATGGCAAACGAAGGCGCAAACGAGGAAACAGAAAAGATCGTAGAGGCATTATCCCGAATAGGGTATCAATTGAACAGCGACCCCAGATCATTAACAAAAGGGAACGATTGGGAGATATAGAAGTCGATTTAATGATGGGTAAAAACCACAAAGGCTCTTTGTTGGTGATGACAGACCGAGCAAGTCTTTTTACCAGAATCAGAAAGATGCACAGTAAAAATGCCGATCAAATGGCCGAAGCTATTGTGGAGGAACTCTCTCAGGATAAACACAAACTGGAAACACTCACTTTTGATAATGATATGGCATTTTCTAAACATGAGTTGATTGCTCAATCCCTTGATGTGGATGCCTATTTCACTCGTCCCTATACTAGTCAGGATAAAGGGACAGTTGAAAATAGGATTGGGGTAATCAGAAGGTTTTATCCTAAGAAAACAGATATTAGATTTGTTACAGAGGAGCAAATCAAAGTTGTTGAAAACAAAATCAATGAACGCCCTGTTAGAAAATTTAATTACCTAAACGCAAAGCAAGTGCTACAAAGGAAAATTGCACTTATTACTTGAACTTACATAATATTATTAACTTAAAAACCTGAATGGGTGGTCCTATGATTGGGGGAGTACTATGATGTATGATAATGCATTGTTACCTGTTGCATTAGTTAATAAGCTAGTGTCCCTAGCTGACCATCCAAGTTCAGCATTACTTGAGAAGTTTGCTTCTGAACAGGTTAATTAATACCTCTTTTCTAAGAGATTCTGTTGACTAATAATTCTATAGGTCACAGATATGGAGTATCTCTACCTTCCATCTCAATGGACCCGGATTTCATACTCAATTTTGGGCAAATATCGGGCAAGTCAATTTTGCACTTCTTCGAAAGATTACATTATACGATAGATTTGAAGGTGTAGTAGGAAAGACCTACTGATTGCAAATCAATTGGTAGACAAGAATTATTGGGTATTCATTTAGCCACTGGCGTACCTTTCAAACTTTCTTTGACTAAATAAGAAATATACGCTGAAAATGGTTCAATATTCCCGGTCCCACTTGCTACTTCAAGAGCATTCATATATTGGTCTCTTTCATCAACAGGAATTACCGTCCAGGGATAGCCGCCTGACGCCAACATTGTATTCATAAAGAATCTTCCCATTCGACCATTGCCGTCGATATACGGATGAATATATACAAAGATAAAGTGGCCAAGAACTGCTCGTACTCCAGCGTGTTCTTCCTCTTCCAACAGTTTAAATAATGTTGGCATTGCATCATGAACCGCATCCTTATTCATAGGAACATGCTGAGAATTTGAAATGTAAACAGGTCGATTGCGGTAACCTGCCAAATCTCCTGCGCCTACGATTCCAGCTGTTATACTTGGAGCAAAAAGTTCCCTATACCAATCGCCGTGATCGTAATCCAAAACTTTACCTGGAACTTCTCCATTGAGGATTTTTTCAATACTCTCCTTTACGGCTTGAGTTGCCAAATAATAACCTCTTGCAGCCATAGCGTCTCGATGTTTTCCATCTTCCTCATTTTCAAGATTCCAATCTCCATTTTTTACCTTTTCGATTAATTCGAGAGGTACAACATATTGCTCAATAGATAAGGAATGATATGCATCAGTAACATAGATGTTGTCAATCGATTTAAGGTACTTTTGATGATCTTGGGGGATGCCAGGTATTTCCGGGAAGTGTTTAATTATCACTTCTCTCATTTCGCTCCACATTAATTTGATTCGATTCACGTAGGGTGATCTTTCTCTAAAAGAAAGTGTTGTTTTGGATTTATCATCAAATGGATCTGATTCTTTAATCTTATAATCAGCAGATTCCATGGTCTTAATAATCTCATTTGCTATCCGATCCTGCCCTATGTTTCTGAAAGCTCCCACCAACCGCCCGGCAATTGCTGAATGTGAACCTTCAAGTAGGAGCCTAGTGAGTTCTGATGAATCTGATATTTGAGACAACGCAGCTCTCATATCAGTGGCATTCTCTTTATACATTGATTGTGTGCAGTGAATTAGAGCTGAGGCAAGTGATAAACATTGCACATCATCAATTTTAATGATCTCAGCAATATTAGGTAGAGGAGACTTCATTATAAACAAAGACGTACCAAAGAGCAACTCTATCTTCTTATTTGGGGCATCAGGAGCCCTTATTATCATTTGATTTTGAACCGTATTGTTACCCGAATGCAAAAGTATTGATTGTTCAGCCGAGACGGTATAATCATTTCCGTATTTTTCTCTTAAATATCGTGAACAGAACTGCCAGTAAGAGGTATACCATGCAGTACTATTTCCTGCTTGGTCGTTCGGGTTAGCTGAAATGTACCACCCTTTTGCCACTTGCTTAATAAAGCCATTTTTCATCAAGCGTTCTCTATGCACTCTTGAAATCTCGGTGGTTTTGATTGCAGTGATTCCTTGTTCTTTTTGTAGTTCTCTAAGGACGTGTAGAGATTCTGCTAATTTTTCGCTTGGCTTTGTCATATATCGATTGAACTAATAATTATCCTTAATAACTTAATGATAATTAGCCTAAAGTGTATTACGTAAGTTAGCCTATCATGTTTCGTTAAATTAGCTTAGCGTGTATCACTATAATTAGCCTTACATGTATTGAAATCAGGCCAATCGGAATCAAAAAACTTTATACTTCCGAAAATCCAATAGTCTTTCGGCAAACTCTCTCTTTACATCACTCTCAAATCCGGCGAAGTAGTGTTTAGTAGTTGTTATGTTTTGATGCCCTAAACTTTCCTGGGCTAATTCCATCGAACCCCCTAACCTGATAAGTTGTGTGGCATGGGTATGCCTGGCCCACATGGTGCTGATATTTGAAGGTAGATCTATATCCTTGACTTTCCTTTGAAGATGTTGGTTGATGAATCGAATAAAATTCTTTGATTTCTTGTTCTTTTCAACGGCATCCATTTCTGAACTTAAAATCGGAAAAACATATTTGTCAAGCCCTGCTGAGTCGCTGTATTTTTTAATCAATCTTAAAAGTGAATCCGTCAATGGTACAACAACTTTCTTTTGATGGCCTTTTGTTGTTCTTCGGGTTTTTGATCTCAGGAACTCAATAGTACTGTTCTTAATATCATTGTTCTTCAGATTCAATAAATCTGTTATGTTGGCTCCATTACAGAGATAACTGATAAACCAGAAGTCCCTGGCAAAATTGAAATTATAGTCATCAGATTCATACTGGTAGAATTTCATCAATTGATCGCTGGTCAATGCTTGTTTGGTTTGAGAGGATGATGGAATGACATATTTCCTCTTTCCGAATGGATAGAGATCTCGATTAATAACACCCTCACTTATTACCTGGTTAAATAATGTCCTCAGTGGGCGTAGATATATTCCCACCGTTGTTAATTTCCGACCTCGGTATAGCATCCACCGTTCATAATCTTCCAAAAAATCCTGATCAATCATCTCAAAAGTCAAGATCTTAATTCTCTTGTTTTCGCGAGCATAATTTTGAATTGATTTCAAGCTGTCTTTGAAATTTATGGCTGTACCAATGCGATCATTCTTGTTCATTTGGTCAATAATTTCAAGGTACCGTGATTCCACATCTCTCTTCTTTACAGGATCAGCAAACATCTTTCTTTCAAACTGACTAAATGTGAAATGCTCCAGGTTCTCAAGAACCTTATCGGCTTTGCCCTCAATTCCCTTGAGCTTTAAGTGCTGCTTCCTATACTTCTCTTTTGGATTCGGAACGAGATAGCAATTTTCAAACTCGTTTGCGGTCAAGGTAACGGGTAGGGGATACCTTTTATCTCGGCCATTAAAGTAAACTCTCAGCTTGACTGGATACTTCCCATTCTTGAGAAGATGCCTGGTGTCATGATAAATTTTATATCTTACTTTTCTCAAAATTTGCCCGAAATTTGCCCGATTTTTTGATAAATATCGATAAACAAATATAATCAAAGATCACTAAAAGTTCATTTAAATGCAATTAATGGCACTTTTAAGCAATAAGCATAACTATCAAAATAGTATAAAAAACTGACTTGTAATCAGTAGGTCGCGGGTTCGATCCCTCCAGGAGGCTCTTGATAATCAGGTAGTTACGTAGTAGCTACCTTTTTATTGCCTCATGCCGTACTATTGCCGTGCTTTTTATGGGTTGATATGGATTGATTTCGGAAACCTCTTTTGAATTCAATAGGCTCATAGCCCGAAGGTCACAGGTTCTTACGTTGTTTTTCTTCCAGAGTAGTCATGGTTACAGTTTCAAAGTAATCTTAGAAAGATAAGGTTTTAATAGTCACCATCCTACCAATCTTCCGGGATAACTGCCTTACCCTTGAAAACAACTACATTCTCGCCGTAAATGGGGTCATAATAGTGGCCGCCTTCTTGGTAATCAGGGTTCCACATTTTTGTGCCATCTTCCTTTAGTCGATACAAAAACGGAGATAGATGCAGGCGTTCCAAATGCCACCTTCCATCTGCCCCTGATGGAATTTCCATGCCATCGCCATACACCATTAAACCGCCTTCGCCATATACCTCATTCTGTGGGTCTATTTCCCGGTATTCGTGGCCAACGTTGATCACCTTATGGCCAATTTCGTGGCCAATAATCCACTTTAGTCTATCTGGTCGTTCTAAATTGGTAATAGTAAAACTCCTCTAAACGGAACCGGGAGGGTTCCAGAGTATGAATATGGCGGAAACGATAATCCAGCGGTTCGAACGGATTTAATCATCCAATTACGACCCTCGGATACATCTAAATATGGTAAAAAAACCTCCTGAAGTACGATTAGGTAAAATGTCCGGTAATTGTTCTCGTCTGGTTCAATAATCGATCCAAAAGCCTGTTTGACTTTTTCGGTTGGTATATAGGGGTGGCGGAGAAAATGCTGATATGTGTTGACGTATTCGGTACTCGGAACTTCCGGTAATTCATTGGCTTGGAGGGAAAAAAAGCGGGGATCAACTTCTCTGCTCTTAACCCATAATAAATTGAGTTGAACATCTGCTACGGCATATATTTCCTTGGCTGACAGAAAACTCACCATTATTTGAGACATGGTGACTTTTCTAAATGCTGTATCAAGATTAGATGGAAAATATATACCCAGATCCATAGTCAGCATTTCCGGTTTTAAATCGCTGTTAATCTGCTCAATGTCAATGGAATCAACTAAATCCCATTCCATCTGGTTTACAAATCTCCGGATCCGGAAGGTAAGACTGGATTGTTTTCGAAATTGTTTCGATCAGGATTGCTGCATGCAATGAGTATGGTCACTGCAATTAAATTCAAGCGGGTCATGACTCATATTTTTTTATCTTACACAATTTATGAGAAAGAAGTCACATTGTTTTAATTCCCAACATAGGAAATCAAGATATCACCATCATTTGAAACAGTTACACCTTATTTCTTTTAGTAAATGCTTATCCTGGAGCATTTAATCACTAACCAAGAGATCGTTGAAATGGGTAGTACTGTTCTATGAAATAGAGGGTATTTGGAGTGTCAAGCCATTTACATTGAAACCGACGGTAAATAGTATAACCATAGAGAAAGTCGCACCACCCCTTTAAAACCTTTCCTTACCCCTCCATCAATCCTTATCAGGGTGTACCAAAAAACGATTAGGGTGCCGGCTAAAAGTTTGAAAAGGTAGAAGAGGTCGTTTCTTCAACTAAGTGCTTAACTTGAGGCTCCTCGATGTTTTCGAACTTATGCAAGCATTTAACTATTGATATAAAATTCTTTTTTAAAAGAACTTCTGAGAAGTCTGGAAATTGTCAGACCTTGAAATAGAACGGAGCATATTACTACAATATAAGTTAAGGTTATGATTATTGCCTTACCATCAAAGTCTGGAAGAGATAATGAAAGTGCTACAGATAATCCACTCCTTAAACCACCCCATGCCAAGACATTTATTGTTTTAGAATCATATGACTTTCTCAAGCTGGATGCCTTTATAGGTAATATAATACTTAACCATCTTGAAACAATTACCACAATTATAGCAAAAAAACCTGCTGATAATATTTCAAATCTTAATTCAAGTACAAGCTGAGATCAACTAATAAGTGCAATTGAAGGATGAAAAAGCTTTTAAGGGCTTTTTCATCCTTCAATTGCCTGAGCAGTGCAATCTTTGGATTGCAAAATGTCAAAAAACTACACACATCTCAGTATTGATCAAAGGTATCAAATTGAAGCATTATTGAAAACAGGAGCTACTCAAAAGGAGATTGCCTGTATCGTTCATTTTCACCCGTCTACGATCTCACGTGAGCTTAAGCGAAATGTGGGTTCAAGAGGTAGGGGAGCTGGTGTCTATCGAACAGCAAATGCACAAAGGAGGACCAATCTTCGTCATCAAGAAAAGCCAAAAAGAGTGATTTTCACCAAACCCATGAAAGACTGGATAGTTAACCGGCTCCAAGAAGATAGATGGAGTCCTGAATTGATCAGCCATCAGGGAAAGAAAACGAGAGAATGTCCACTTAGCCATGAATGGATTTACCAATGGATATGGGAATGTAAGCACACCAACCGCCAGGAGAACCAAGAATACAAACAACTATACACATATCTAAAACATGGCAAACGAAGGCGCAAACGAGGAAACAGAAAAGATCGTAGAGGTATTATCCCGAATAGGGTATCAATTGAACAGCGACCCCAGATCATTAACAAAAGGGAACGATTGGGAGATATAGAAGTCGATTTAATGATGGGTAAAAACCACAAAGGCTCTTTGTTGGTGATGACAGACCGAGCAAGTCTTTTTACCAGAATCAGAAAGATGCACAGTAAAAATGCCGATCAAATGGCCGAAGCTATTGTGGAGGAACTCTCTCAGGATAAACACAAACTGGAAACACTCACTTTTGATAATGATATGGCATTTTCTAAACATGAGTTGATTGCTCAATCCCTTGATGTGGATGCCTATTTCACTCGTCCCTATACTAGTCAGGATAAAGGGACAGTTGAAAATAGGATTGGGGTAATCAGAAGGTTTTATCCTAAGAAAACAGATATTAGATTTGTTACAGAGGAGCAAATCAAAGTTGTTGAAAACAAAATCAATGAACGCCCTGTTAGAAAATTTAATTACCTAAACGCAAAGCAAGTGCTACAAAGGAAAATTGCACTTATTACTTGAACTTACACAATCATTACTAATCCAATGAAAACAAAAAGCACAACATTAAATGACTCCTCTATCAAGCGCCAAAATCTGAACACATAATCTCCAGCAACACTTTCGCTATTTTCTTTTCTTCCTTTATTTGCAATAATTAAACCCATTAATACAATGGCTTGAACAGCAGATACATCAAAGAAATTTGCAACTTGAGTTGCAACCATAACTAAGGCGATAGTCACCAAAATTTCTACTTCCACATCGTCATTATCTATAATCAATAGAGATTTGTGACCAACCAATCCCAGTACAATTCCAATTAAAGCCCCTCCTAAGATAAAAATAGTCGATACTGAAAAATAATCTATGATAGATAAGGATTCTGTTTCATTCGCCAATGCCAAACGATGGAGTAATACAGCCAACACAACAAACACCATTATTTAATAAAGATTCTCCTTCAATTTTCTCCGCTAAATTCTCTGACAATTTATACTTCCGTATAGTAGAAATCACTGCTATCGGATCGGTAGGTGATATCAAAGCTCCAAATACAAAACAATGGAGAATGTATAGTTCTACACCTAACCAAAGTAAAATATATTGAATGGAATATCCAATTAAGACAATCGATATAATTACCCCAATCAGAGCCAGAATAATGGTTGGTGCTTTTGAATGGCCCAATTTATTGAAGTCAACATTGATAGCCCCTGCAAAAAGCATAAAACTCAATACAATTTCAAAAAGAACGCTTTCATATTCTACTCCATTCATTACAAGAAGTACATCTTCCTTAAATTCCGGTTCAATTATGCTATAAATAAGTAACCCTAAAGAAAGGGCGAGTGATAAAATTATTAATCCCACAGGCGATGGGAGTTTTAGATGGTTTACATTAATAAATATGAATATGGACGAGAGTAATATAAATAGTACTATTATATCAAGAGTTTCCATTTTAACATTCAATTTTAATCAATAAACATGAGCAGAAATAATCAAGTCTCTGCTATAATTTTTAAAAATTTCACTATTCACAACTTAAATTCAAAATGCCCCTATTTACATACCTCATGGCATATGCTGATTGGCTTAGCGCTTAAACGCTAATCACTTTTTTAAATTTCTTAGAATGTTTGACATCCATATTTACAATGGGCATTCCATAGATTACCGGTATTTTATCGCCATACTTATTTTTCAGCAAATTCTCAATGGTGCTGAACAACATGGCCCTGGTTCTTCCAATTAACAAATTGGTTAATACGGTTTCTATCTCATTACGATCACTTTTATAGCTGCTTACAGTATGATTGGAGGTCTGTATTCTGTAGACAGCAGAAAAGTGACATTCAAACATACTCATTTCAGATAAATAGAAGCTGTCACGCCACTTTCTTCCGTTCACTGAACACCTAACTTACATAATGCCTCCACCGTGTTTTGGCACTACTCACTATAAGGTTAAAAAGATTGCGGGATAAAATCGAAAATCTCCCTGGTAACCTGCGGTTTATTATGGCCGTATACAGAGTATAAACAGATAGAATATGGCAATAATGATCACAGACGAATGCATCAATTGTGGTGCTTGTGAGCCGGAATGCCCTAACACGGCAATATATGAAGGTGGTGTAGAATGGACATGGGGAGGTGGTACTGAACTTAAAGGTGACGTCCAATTATTAGATGGATCTTCCGCAGATGCGAATGAAAGTCAAACTCCTGTTTCTGACGAATTCTATTATATAGTTACTAATAAGTGCACTGAGTGTAATGGTTTCCATGAAGAGCCTCAATGCGCAGCTGTTTGTCCCGTAGATTGCTGTATACCTGACCCTGATCACGAAGAGACTGAAGAGGTGCTGCTCGGTAAAAAAGCATTTATGCACGATGAAGTGATTTAAATTATAGAGCGGCGTTTCTAAAAAGGAATCTCCCTGATCTTCTAAGGAAAGTCCATGCTTACGCTGCCCAACATCAGAAATGTTTCAGCATACAGTATACAGTGGTAGAAAGTCGCACCACCACTTTAAAACCTTTCCTCATCCCTCCACCAAACCCTCCTACAGCATTCCCCTAAAAACGATTAGGGTTAACAACAAAATTCTATCAAGATATCTGAGGTAATTTGAGCTACTAAGGCGTCACTCTGAAGCATTCTCAACGTTTAACTGACTCGATGTGTCTTACCTCTATTATCATTTCATTATCAACAACTCCCATAACCCTCGACATCTTAGGTTTAAAAAATCAAGGGTCTTTAGCAACAATTCAGCTGCCTTATACCGATCCTGTTTATCGCCATCCAAAAGCTCATTCTTAGAACACTACTAACTAAGAGATCGTTGAAAATATGGGTTGGATGGGTAGGTAAATGAGGCATTATTCAATCGATCAAAATCAAGGATGGTCTTGTTATAAGGGGAGTCTCATTGGTGCTCTTCCATGGATCGGACATGTTAAAAGCAAATTTGAAATAAGAGGAGATACTAAGATCAGATGATTTGACCTATGATCAATTATTACCAAATTTCGTACTCCTGTACATATGCATAAATTGACGATCAGAAGCCTAAAACCACTTCTTCTTTTCATTCACTGTATCGACTACGTACAGTAACCCAAGAACAACAACTAAAATGGTAAGGAGGATAATTAACATAGCTGGTAAAAGTTAGAATTATTATCTTAACTATATTAAAGTTAACGAATTAATATTATTATAAGTAAAAATACTGGTAGTTATTAGTTCAGGGTATTATCAATGCACATGATGATCATTTGACCAAATTAGGAGATTCAAGGATACTTGTTATTGAAGGCCTATTTCGAGAGTGACATGTAATGTGCTCCTCGCAATTGCAAAGCTCACCAGTTTGAGAATCCTTTTATTATTATTACTTGTGATGGTTTAGTTTAGCGCCAATTTTAAGTGGAGAAACGTCTTAAAAACTGTATTTTTAAAAGAGAGGGAAGGAAGATTGAGAATTCCTGATTGATAAAAGGGTAAAAAGATATCAGACGTCAACTTTACAGCAGGTGCTTACCCTGAAGCATCCTCAGCCTTTAACTGACTCGACATGCCTTACCCCTATTATCATTTCATTGTCAACAACTCCCATAACCCTCGACATCTTAGACCGAAAAAACTCCCTTTTGGTCTTCCGCTATTACCTTTTTGAAATGGCATGTATAATTATGTATTTAACATCTATAACAAGTTACCACTTATATGTACGTATAATGCTCAAAGCACTGGTAGAACCTCGTTCCAGGATTAGGCTTGTTGCTTTTACTGTATAGTATATTTATATTTAATATAGGATCATTTACGAGGATCAAAGTGGCTATGATTACTTAATAAATACAGCTAAGTTCTAATTATAACAGCATTTTGTTTAAATAGCTCATACAGATGATAGGCTTGATCCGTTAATAGCATAGTCAGAAACCATTGTTTCAAAGAGCTAAGTTCTAATTATAACAGCATTTTGTTTAAATAGCTCATACAGATGATAGGCTTGATCTGTTAATAGCATAGTCAGAAACCATTGTTTCAAAGTTGTTTTACTCTCTCTTATTCGGTCAGCATAAGCATACCAATTCAGGTAGTTTTGCAAATATTTGGAACTGACACCATTTGATCTTTGAATGGGCGTAAGAATGTCCTAAGTTGAGTGTGAACATTGTTTACTTTTTGCAGATGGATTGTTTTATCATCTCTATCCACATGATCTTTGGCCAATAGCGCTTTGTGCTTTATGGATGCTTATTCCGGTTTTGCTATCTTTTTTATCGTTGTCTTTGGCAAAAGCCTTATAAGAAGGGTGCTTATCTGTAATCAAGGTTGCACCGTAGGCCAACTTCCCATCCAATGCCTTTGAAATTTCTTCTTTGCTCAGCCGTTTTGATGCAACAGCTTTAAGGTACTTCTCCCCCTTGCGTTCAACCGCTGTTACTACCTGGTACAACTGTGACCTCTTCCTTTCCCATATTTCGTATGAAATCGTTTCCCCTCTTTCTTGCTGCCCTATCTAAATTTCGACTGCCCTTGTTGTTAAGTGCCAGTTCCAATTCATCACATTCTACTTCCGAGGATAACTGTTCGGGAACAAACTCATTTAGTGAACTCAATATCTTATGCCGCCAGTCGAAGCTTGTCTGGATGCTTATTCCGATTTGTTTTGCTATCTTTTTTATCGGCATGCCCTGCTCCATGCAGCGCAGATAAGATTGCCATTTTGATTTAAGCTTGATGTCATACAAAGGTGTCCCTGTTGTTTCACTGTACCATCTTTTACATTCATTGCACTGATACATCTGCACACCTTTTTGTCTGCCCCTCTTATATACCTTCTCGCTTGTGCAATTTGGACAGGGTTTCTTCTTTCTTTTCTCTGCTATTTGTTGTTGAGCGGCAATCAATACTTTGCCTTGTAATTCCTGCTCCTGGAGCAACTCATCCAACAATTCGGTTTGGGAACTTATCGGCAATTGTGCAAATAAATTTTTGATCTCTTGACTTGATATCATATAGCGAAGATAATAATAATTGCTGTGTTATTTAGAACTTAGCCATAAATACTAATCAGTATGACAAAATGGACTTTTGAGCCGGGGCATACCGCGGCAGAATTTAGTGTGAGGCACATGATGGTAACTAACATTCGTGGCCACTTCAAGAACATCCAAGGCGTACTTGAGTTTGACCCAAAGAATCCGAGTAATATTCTAGTTGAGGTGACCATCGATGCGAAAGAAATTTGGTCAGGGGACACCGAACGCGATAATCACCTACGCGCTGACGATTTTTTGGCCGTGGTACAGTATCCCAGCATCACTTTCACCGGCTCCGAACTAAAAGTTATTGGTGATCACGACTACCAGCTCACCGGAGATCTGACCATTCGTGGTATTACCAAAAAAGTAATACTGGAGGTTACCTACCTTGGACAATGGCCAACACCTTGGTGGGAGGATGGTGAAGACAAAGGTCCTAAAACCCGGGCTGGATTTCTGGTTAAAACGACTATTAATCGTCATGATTTTGGCATAAGTTGGGATGCACCTCTGGATAACCAAGGAGTGGTAGTAGGTGACCTTGTGGACATAACGCTAGATGCAGAAGCGATACTCGATACTTAATAAGGGTTAGGATTTTTGTCCCTTTAGAGTCCGATGTTTGATTTGTGGGTGGCTGCTTGTCCAGCAGCTTCCCTTGCCCAAGGGCAGAGCAGATGACTTGCAGAACTATGTGGGATCAAGTAACATCAGGTAAATTCTAAGAATCACTTATTTAACTACCTTTATAATGCCAATATTAACCCTTATATTATGCTTACTGATTTGCAAAAAGCAAGCTCTCCCACTTCTTTGAATTATTGGATTACACCACGATGGAGTGATTAGATCCTCTGACTTTATGGGTATTGCCGAAAACATGGTGATCATTAAAATCGCAACATTTGGTGGCATTGATACACAAAAAATCATGCTAACAATGGAAAAATGCTGGAAAATACTGACCAACACAAATGATCTGGTTAACGAAATCACCCTTAATCAATTTCTTGAAATTGCGGAAAGTCAATTAATAAATGATCAGGCAGGCAGTTGTCATAAACACCTCGACCGTATCGTCAAAATCTTGTTCAGGTATTTTGACGATAACAATGACGAGTACCTTAATTCTTATGAATACATGTCATTATTGGCTTCATTCAGGGCAGAATTCAGACATGCCAAGGCCAGTTTTGAACTACTGGATTTAAATAAAGATGGATTGATCTCATTAGAAGAGTTCAGAACAGCCGTTTGGGAATTTATGACCAGTGATAACTCAGAGAGTCCCGGGAACCATCTGTTCGGAAATTGGGATGAATCGAGATGGGTAAGTTAGTCCGATCAAGAAAGACGATGCAGATGTAATAAAACCCCGCAATGGAGCATAATATTCATCAAGATGCTAATTAGCCCCGCCTGAAAGAATGCTCGCAGATTTACAGAATATAAACTCGCTTCACCTTCTTCTTTTTTTCTGCAATATACTCTTTAACTCATTGTCCGAAGAGGTCAGTCTGGATACTATTCCTATAAGTACAATGCCAGATAATATCATTAATAATTCCATTATTATTTTTATTTTTATTTAGTTGACTTCATTAGCATTATTAGCATTTGTATTGGTTCTATATTGAATAATTGAGGACCTTAACATTAGTGAAGAGGCACAAAACGATTTGGTTATAAAGTCCATTTACTTCTTAGTCGTTTATTTCTTCTTTATGTCAGTGTCCGGTTTTTAGAAGACAGATTCACAGCACTGCCGCCTCAACCAATTTTCAATTATTTATTCCACACATACTTAGATGCTATTCCAGGTGAGATCGTTGAAAATAGAGGGTACTGGTCTATGAAATAGAGGGAATTTTGAGGGTCTTGTTTTTAAATAGCCACTATTCTTGCCGTTAGTCCAACCCCTGATAAATAACCTTCACTCCGGTACGATCTTGGTTCGTACCACTTTGTGTGTTGAACCACGGATTCTAGGCGGCTTGTGATCCGGTTAGAAGCAGCGTTTGTCTGAGCGCACGGAGTGCCGCTATATAAGCTGAACCGATACCAATGATGCTAATGCCTAGCAATAAGGCCGTTAGCCCGTTTAAATCAATTGGAGCTACTCCATTAAAAGTTTGTAGGGTACTCACTGCAGCCAGTCCGATATAGCCAGCCGCAGCTACTATGACGGCTTTAATTTGCCGACTTTCGGGCCAGTTTGTAAAGTGCAAAAGCCACGCTAAGGTTGGTAATATCTGTATGGCGTGCAGGGTCACGGCGTGTGGGACTTTCAACTGGCCTGCCGCACCGAAGAGGGAAGCGGTCTCATAATTAGTGGCTTGTGATAAACCGTTCACAATAATCAGGACACCAAATGCCTGGCCAAATACAAGAAGGATCAAGCCAACCCGAATGGCTCAAGCCATACTAGGAGAGACCTTCAGAGAGAAGAACGACCATAACCCGCATTATTCATAGGCCACCAATTTTGGGATTAATAATGGGTTGCTAACTATTTTTGATTGGAGTGTATATATTAATTTGAAGATCAACCAGGTTTCTGGATTTCAAAGGACATTAGAGCGTTTTTTTGTTAGAATTTTTCAATTTTCAGTCAAAGCTCTATTGTGTTCTTATGGAAGAACATTTTTTTGATTAAACCAAACTGTTTAACTGATCGGTCAGTTCACCGTAAGCAAATCGCCCAGCAGGTATTGATATCTAAAGGCTCTTGAGAATTGTATTGTCAATGATCTTTTCCTTTCTTTCAGGCACGCCCCAACCTTCATCAGGTAAAGCCGGATATTGTCCACTTGCCATCGTTTAGCAAAGTGGTGTTTTGTTTTGGCAATTAATAATTTAATCTGCCGGAACATTTCATAACAGAGGGTAGCGATGATTAAACGCATGAAATTGGCCCAGTAGCGATGACAGGAAAGCCGGTCGGAATAAGTCATGTTTTTGAGTTCCTTTATTCGATTTTCACTGGCATCACCTCGCTTGACATAAAAATCAAAGTAAATCTGTTGAGCGGTCATCGCTTCAAAGTTGCTCACAAAGTAACGGACATTCATTCCTTTTCCGGTAGACTCCACTTTGGCGTACAGCTTTTCAGAACGATCCCAGCTTTTGGCCTGGTAAGTAAACGGGCCAACAAACTCTTGATGTTTGATGATTTTTGAAGCATATTCCTTTTTTACTTCAATGATAGTCTATTTGGTAAAAGTCTTTAAAACTTCATTACTACTAATACCTAAACAAAATTGAAGGTCAAACTGCTTAGCTATCCGATAAAAAGATGCTCCTGAAAAGCCACTATCCGCTCGAATAAGGATCTTTACTGAGGGCAGTTTTTTTCTGATTTTAATGACAATCCTTTTCAATAAGGCCACAAACCATTTGTTGGAGTGACAATTGCCCGGACGTAGTACTGGTAAAATGACCTGACCGGTGTTCCCGTCCTTAAAGAACAACTCATGGTACATAGTCTGTCCATAATAGCCATTATACAAACTGAGTTGTTGGGATCCATGAGTAGGGTCATCGGTACCATCTACATCAATGATGATTTGACCAGTCTTCTCTTTCAACTCCTCTACATAACGGTCTACAAACCATTGACTCATCTGGTAGATCAGACTCCGATCGGCCTTGTTTTCAAATCGACTTAAAGTAGGCTGGGAACATAATCCGCTATCTAGTACTTTACGGATCACCGGATTCTCTCGGAGTTTTTGTTCGTCATTGCAATCCTGATAGCCCTGCATCATTAAAAACACCCGTTGGCGAAGCATTTCTTCATAAGTGTATTCGATAAAAAAGGGGTTTCGATAGTCAGGAATCAGTGCGGCGAAGCTTTTTAATAGACCAGTCTTTCTCTCTACTTTTTCACTTAACAATATCGCTCCGTCTGAGCTAATCGCTGATGCTGAAAAATCAAATTTAAAAGCTTGTTTTCCTCGATAAAATACGGTATCTTTTTCCTTATATTCAGGCATAAATTAATTGCTTATTTTGTTGTCTAACTATCTCAATATAAGCAATTTATGCCTGTTTTTTATTGTCTACTATGAATTTTTCGGGTTTAAGCACGCCAATAAACCCCTGTTTGG
This sequence comes from Cyclobacteriaceae bacterium, assembly GCA_963664285.2. Taxonomy (GTDB): domain Bacteria; phylum Bacteroidota; class Bacteroidia; order Cytophagales; family Cyclobacteriaceae; genus JAJCYL01. The sequence continues at coordinate 33,746 of CAXXNX010000057.1, read as the reverse complement.
TTGTCGGAAATCGCTCTTTTTGGGACCTGAGTATATTTACTTATCGAAATGTAGGCATTTATATAATTGCCAGACTAGTGGAAAACAGTCAATTAATAGTGACGCTCTCTTTTTGCCATAAGGTAATTTTCACTTCCAATGATTACATCTGAGAAAAATCCTCCCGTGGAAGGATGATAGTTACTTACTTCAATGACAATTCCGGGTTTAATTCATATCCCTCACACACCTAAACCCCGTATGATTAAAGCCTGAATCCTTGCTTGATTTCATACGTCTGGCCACCCGGTAGCCACTACAGTAACTGTCATTACATAAGAACGAACCACCACGAATGACATATTTTGGCACATAAGGTTCAGCGGGATCAAATGAATCTCTTGGGCCTACCGGATTATTAACCAGTCCCTTATTCTTATCTTTTTCATATGACTGGAAATGATACTTGTCCTGGCACCATTCCCAGACGTTTCCTGCCATGTCATAAAGTCCGTAGCCATTAGGAGGATAGGATTTTATTGGAGCTGCTTCTGTGAAACCGTCTTGCTCCAGGTTTTTGTAGGGAAAAAATCCCTGCCAAAAATTAGCCTTGTCGTAAGATTTCTCAACAGATTGATTGCCCCATGGATATTTGGTATCCTCCAGTCCACCCATTGAAGCCCATTCCCATTCAGCCTCGGTGGGTAATCTCTTGCCAGCCCATTCAGCATATGCCTGGGCGTCATCCCATGCGATATGCACCACCGGGTAATCCAACCGGTCATCGATTGATGACCCTGGTCCCTTTGGTTGTTTCCAGTTAGCACTCACTGTCCAAATCCACCATTGGGAGTAATCTCTTAAATTGACCGGACCTTTAGTTGGGCTAAAGACCAATGAGCCTGCCTTAAGTATAAGTAAGGAATCCGCAAGTTGAGGTGTGCCAGGGGGTAATTGCTGCTTCAAATCATCCCATTTGATGTCCCTTTCGGCAATGGTTCGATAACCGGTTGCACCCACAAACACCTTAAATTGCTCATTGGTCACCTCGGTTATATCCATGTAAAATGCTGAAACAGAAACCTCATGTCTTGGAAATTCATCACGATCCGCCTGGTCACTTTTCCCTCCCATAGTAAAAATACCACCCGGAATCAACAGCATCCCTTCCGGAGCATTTGAATAAGATGTCTCGCTGTCTGACTTCTTTGGTGAGCAGGCGTTAATAGTAAGAAGAAGTATTATAAAGGAGCTTAGTCTGTTCATTGGCTCTTTGTTGTTTTATGAAAGAATGCTAAAAATATTATAAAAGCGGTTCTAGATGATTCAGTGTGGGTGACAGCAATTTGGTAGGCAGTTAACATTCGTATACTTGTGCTCATAAATTCCAAATAACAAACAATCAAATCTCAAGACTGCGTTTGCCAAAGCAAACTACGGTTTGTGAGGGAAAACAAATAACATTATTCAAAACAGTATCACCCACCCGTTGCACTCCACATAGAACCATAAAGCAAACACAGCTTCTTAATCTGTTGCTGAAAGTGGGGTAAAACTGCGAACAATTGTATTACCAATACTAAACCCAAGGTTCAAACTTGTCTGTCTTTTAGAGAGTTTAACAAACCGTCAAATTGCTCTATTTATTGTGAATCTTAATTCAATTGGTATGAAAGAATTGAAGTGTCGGTTTGTCGTTTTTGTAAGTCTCGTTATAATGATGGTGGGATTTGGATGTTCATCTTATGAACAAGCACAATATAGAGAGAAGGAGGAACATTCTTCTGAGTTTGACACTAAAGTAATGCTGAGATCAACTAATAAGTGCAATTGAAGGATGAAAAAGCTTTTAAGGGCTTTTTCATCCTTCAAAAGCCTGAGCAGTGCAATCTTTGGATTGCAAAATGTCAAAAAACTACACACATCTCAGTATTGATCAAAGGTATCAAATTGAAGCATTATTGAAAACAGGAGCTACTCAAAAGGAGATTGCCTGTATCGTTCATTTTCACCCGTCTACGATCTCACGTGAGCTTAAGCGAAATGTGGGTTCAAGAGGTAGGGGAGCTGGTGTCTATCGAACAGCAAATGCACAAAGGAGGACCAATCTTCGTCATCAAGAAAAGCCAAAAAGAGTGATTTTCACCAAACCCATGAAAGACTGGATAGTTAACCGGCTCCAAGAAGATAGATGGAGTCCTGAATTGATCAGCCATCAGGGAAAGAAAACGAGAGAATGTCCACTTAGCCATGAATGGATTTACCAATGGATATGGGAATGTAAGCACACCAACCGCCAGGAGAACCAAGAATACAAACAACTATACACATATCTAAAACATGGCAAACGAAGGCGCAAACGAGGAAACAGAAAAGATCGTAGAGGTATTATCCCGAATAGGGTATCAATTGAACAGCGACCCCAGATCATTAACAAAAGGGAACGATTGGGAGATATAGAAGTCGATTTAATGATGGGTAAAAACCACAAAGGCTCTTTGTTGGTGATGACAGACCGAGCAAGTCTTTTTACCAGAATCAGAAAGATGCACAGTAAAAATGCCGATCAAATGGCCGAAGCTATTGTGGAGGAACTCTCTCAGGATAAACACAAACTGGAAACACTCACTTTTGATAATGATATGGCATTTTCTAAACATGAGTTGATTGCTCAATCCCTTGATGTGGATGCCTATTTCACTCGTCCCTATACTAGTCAGGATAAAGGGACAGTTGAAAATAGGATTGGGGTAATCAGAAGGTTTTATCCTAAGAAAACAGATATTAGATTTGTTACAGAGGAGCAAATCAAAGTTGTTGAAAACAAAATCAATGAACGCCCTGTTAGAAAATTTAATTACCTAAACGCAAAGCAAGTGCTACAAAGGAAAATTGCACTTATTACTTGAACTTACAAATTTCCAATTTGATCTTGTATCAATATGGACATGAGTTAAGCTCCTGGAAAGCAGTGAGCCCAAAAGTGAGCCATTAAACTTTTTACACAGTTGACCCTATCCCGGCTTCTCTTCATTCCTCAAAGAAGGTCGGATATTTTGATGAATTTGTTGTTGCTTGAATCTTACTCTGGGCGCATTCTCAGCTCCTTCGCTTACAATGAACTTGGGGCGATAATCAAATCCGAACGTCTCTGCAAGCATGATATTTAGGTAATGTTCTGATGGGTTAGTACATCCTTTTCATGGGCGGCGTAACCTTTCACTGTGTTGACGAGGTTAGGACCCTGGTCAACCCTTCTTTGGTATTGGGTTTCGACATTAGACCAGGTTGTAGTCACATTTTCGTCAAAAACCACCATTCGATTAAATGTTCCGGCAATGGAGCGATTAACCCGCATTATTCATAGGCCACCAATTTTGGGATTAATAATGGGTTGCTAACTATTTTTGATTGGAGTGTATGTATTAATTTGAAGATCAACCAGGTTTCTGGATTTCAAAGGACATTAGAGCGTTTTTTTGTTAGAATTTTTCAATTTTCAGTCAAAGCTCTATTGTGTTCTTATGGAAGAACATTTTTTTGATTAAACCAAACTGTTTAACTGATCGGTCAGTTCACCGTAAGCAAATCGCCCAGCAGGTATTGATATCTAAAGGCTCTTGAGAATTGTATTGTCAATGATCTTTTCCTTTCTTTCAGGCACGCCCCAACCTTCATCAGGTAAAGCCGGATATTGTCCACTTGCCATCGTTTAGCAAAGTGGTGTTTTGTTTTGGCAATTAATAATTTAATCTGCCGGAACATTTCATAACAGAGGGTAGCGATGATTAAACGCATGAAATTGGCCCAGTAGCGATGACAGGAAAGCCGGTCGGAATAAGTCATGTTTTTGAGTTCCTTTATTCGATTTTCACTGGCATCACCTCGCTTGACATAAAAATCAAAGTAAATCTGTTGAGCGGTCATCGCTTCAAAGTTGCTCACAAAGTAACGGACATTCATTCCTTTTCCGGTAGACTCCACTTTGGCGTACAGCTTTTCAGAACGATCCCAGCTTTTGGCCTGGTAAGTAAACGGGCCAACAAACTCTTGATGTTTGATGATTTTTGAAGCATATTCCTTTTTTACTTCAATGATAGTCTGTTTGGTAAAAGTCTTTAAAACTTCATTACTACTAATACCTAAACAAAATTGAAGGTCAAACTGCTTAGCTATCCGATAAAAAGATGCTCCTGAAAAGCCACTATCCGCTCGAATAAGGATCTTTACTGAGGGCAGTTTTTTTCTGATTTTAATGACAATCCTTTTCAATAAGGCCACAAACCATTTGTTGGAGTGACAATTGCCCGGACGTAGTACTGGTAAAATGACCTGACCGGTGTTCCCGTCCTTAAAGAACAACTCATGGTACATAGTCTGTCCATAATAGCCATTATACAAACTGAGTTGTTGGGATCCATGAGTAGGGTCATCGGTACCATCTACATCAATGATGATTTGACCAGTCTTCTCTTTCAACTCCTCTACATAACGGTCTACAAACCATTGACTCATCTGGTAGATCAGACTCCGATCGGCCTTGTTTTCAAATCGACTTAAAGTAGGCTGGGAACATAATCCGCTATCTAGTACTTTACGGATCACCGGATCCTCTCGGAGTTTTTGTTCGTCATTGCAATCCTGATAGCCCTGCATCATTAAAAACACCCGTTGGCGAAGCATTTCTTCATAAGTGTATTCGATAAAAAAGGGGTTTCGATAGTCAGGAATCAGTGCGGCGAAGCTTTTTAATAGACCAGTCTTTCTCTCTACTTTTTCACTTAACCCGCATTATTCATAGGCCACCAATTTTGGGATTAATAATGGGTTGCTAACTATTTTTGATTAGAGTGTATGTATTAATTTGAAGATCAACCAGGTTTCTGGATTTCAAAGGACATTAGAGCGTTTTTTTGTTAGAATTTTTCAATTTTCAGTCAAAGCTCTATTGTGTTCTTATGGAAGAACATTTTTTTGATTAAACTAAACTGTTTAACTGATCGGTCAGTTCACCGTAAGCAAATCGCCCAGCAGGTATTGATATCTAAAGGCTCTTGAGAATTGTATTGTCAATGATCTTTTCCTTTCTTTCAGGCACGCCCCAACCTTCATCAGGTAAAGCCGGATATTGTCCACTTGCCATCGTTTAGCAAAGTGGTGTTTTGTTTTGGCAATTAATAATTTAATCTGCCGGAACATTTCATAACAGAGGGTAGCGATGATTAAACGCATGAAATTGGCCCAGTAGCGATGACAGGAAAGCCGGTCGGAATAAGTCATGTTTTTGAGTTCCTTTATTCGATTTTCACTGGCATCACCTCGCTTGACATAAAAATCAAAGTAAATCTGTTGAGCGGTCATCGCTTCAAAGTTGCTCACAAAGTAACGGACATTCATTCCTTTTCCGGTAGACTCCACTTTGGCGTACAGCTTTTCAGAACGATCCCAGCTTTTGGCCTGGTAAGTAAACGGGCCAACAAACTCTTGATGTTTGATGATTTTTGAAGCATATTCCTTTTTTACTTCAATGATAGTCTGTTTGGTAAAAGTCTTTAAAACTTCATTACTACTAATACCTAAACAAAATTGAAGGTCAAACTGCTTAGCTATCCGATAAAAAGATGCTCCTGAAAAGCCACTATCCGCTCGAATAAGGATCTTTACTGAGGGCAGTTTTTTTCTGATTTTAATGACAATCCTTTTCAATAAGGCCACAAACCATTTGTTGGAGTGACAATTGCCCGGACGTAGTACTGGTAAAATGACCTGACCGGTGTTCCCGTCCTTAAAGAACAACTCATGGTACATAGTCTGTCCATAATAGCCATTATACAAACTGAGTTGTTGGGATCCATGAGTAGGGTCATCGGTACCATCTACATCAATGATGATTTGACCAGTCTTCTCTTTCAACTCCTCTACATAACGGTCTACAAACCATTGACTCATCTGGTAGATCAGACTCCGATCGGCCTTGTTTTCAAATCGACTTAAAGTAGGCTGGGAACATAATCCGCTATCTAGTACTTTACGGATCACCGGATCCTCTCGGAGTTTTTGTTCGTCATTGCAATCCTGATAGCCCTGCATCATTAAAAACACCCGTTGGCGAAGCATTTCTTCATAAGTGTATTTGATAAAAAAGGGGTTTCGATAGTCAGGAATCAGTGCGGCGAAGCTTTTTAATAGACCAGTCTTTCTCTCTACTTTTTCACTTAACAATATCGCTCCGTCTGAGCTAATCGCTGATGCTGAAAAATCAAATTTAAAAGCTTGTTTTCCTCGATAAAATACGGTATCTTTTTCCTTATATTCAGGCATAAATTAATTGCTTATTTTGTTGTCTAACTATCTCAATATAAGCAATTTATGCCTGTTTTTTATTGTCTACTATGAATTTTTCGGGTTAATATTAGTAATGTTAGGATTTATCACTGTTTCATTTATAAATTCAATTATAAAAGGAACCAAAGCTAAAGTGATAGCATTCATTCTTGTTTTTGGTAACTGGATGGCTACTTAATGGTTTGGTGGCAAGATTTATAATTGCTGCAGTCATAGCTGTATTCTCAAGCGCTTCTGGTGGAAGATTATGGCGATGGTAGATATCATGGAGGAGGTGCTTACTATGGTGGAGGAGGCTTAGGGGGCAGAGGTGCTTCCGGAAGCTGGTATAATTTAAATGTTATGGAAAAAAAAGCAAAATTCACAGAGGAAGAGAAACAGCGCATTTCGGATGCTGTCAAGGATCTCGAAGGGCCAACCGCAGGAGAATTGGTACCCTATTATGTTCCACAGAGTAATAGCTACGACGAAGCCAGTTGGTACCTAGCAACCATGTTAGGTGCTCTAACGGTGGTCATCTTTGGTGTAATGTCGTATTTTTTACCGCTGATTCCTTTTCGCATCACCCCCGTTGAACTTGCCGTAGCCATTTTTGTCTGGATTGCCATTGGGTATGTGGTTCCTAAGATATTCCCGGAAGCAAAAAGATTACTTATTAGTCGTGAGAAAATGCTCAATCGTGTTACCCGGAAATCCGAAGAATTATTTCTGAAGGAGGAAGTCTTTAACACCGGGGATCGGATAGGTGTACTTCTCTTTATAAGCCAATTAGAGCATATGGTCATTGTGTTGGGGGATAAGGGCATTAACGAAAAGCTCAAGGCCGGTGACTGGGAGCATGTAGTCAATACCATCCTCACCAGTATCAAAAACAACCGGCTTGTGGATGGGTATTGTCGATGCGATCGGAGAGTGCAAACAGTTGTTGCTCGACAGTGGTTTCGATAACGTTCCAAAAGATCGCAATGAGCTGTCTGATGATTTGCGTATTGGAGAGTAATAAAGAGGTAGTCCGGTAAACAGATTCTTATGATGTTGGCAACAATTATCCATAAACAGGGTGTTAGCTTCGCTCAATGGAACAAGAATTTCAGGACATTATTCGGTACCATATAAATCAATACATATTCGATTGCGGCCATGCTCCGCATGTAAAGGAATTGTCCTCACTTACCAAATCGGGCACCGCTAAAATTGAACAAGCCCTGGATGACCTGGTAACAAATCATGCTTTAGTGCTACACCCCAATACTTACAAGATCTGGGTAGCTCATCCTTTTTCACTGATGCCAATACTTTTCTGGGTTGAAGCGATAAACAGAGCTGGTATAGCAACTGTACCTGGTGTGCTTTGGGTATAGCATCCTTGGTAAGTGTTGGAGATGTTACGATCTATACTAAACTAAATGGTACTAAGGAAGCGTCGCAAATTCATATCAGGGATGGCAAGGTGGTGGAAGATCATTTATTAGTGCATTTTCTTGTGCCTCCAGCTCAATTTTGGGACAACGTGATTTACACCTGTTCAAATATGTTATCCTTTGATTCTGAAAGCGCTATTGATCAGTGGTGTAAGCATGAAAACGTTCCTAAAACTGAAGTTCAACCAATAGTGCTAATCTGGGATCTCGCCCGGGAATGGTATGGCTATTATTTGTCACCCCAGTGGACCAGAAAATCAAAAGAGCAAGCGAGAAACATATTTGCCAGTGTGGGTTTAGTGAGTGATTTCTGGAAAATATAAGGCTGTAATTATGGTCGTGGGTAACAATGATTTGGCTCATTATTGGTCTGGTAACCCGGCCCTAAATTGAGTCAAAGAGGAAGGAGACGCCATGATACCCAAACTCAAAGAACGATCTCGTAATTTATAATACCAGGGAGACCAGTAAGCCTAAACCTAATAGTAACAAAAATCAGACCTATGGTCTTGCTGATCAATGAGATCTTTTCAGGTCCAAGAAAATCGTATATCCTGTTGGCTAGCGCTGCTTTTACGAGGTCAAGGCATAACATGGTGCATAGAACTCCTGAAAAAAAGATTAGCCCATCTTTTTGTGTGAATGACATTTCTACCATTGTGGTACCGACCACACCAGCCCAAAAGATGATGATATAAGGATTAAGCCCGTTAACCCGAAAAATTCATAGTAGACAATAAAAAACAGGCATAAATTGCTTATATTGAGATAGTTAGACAACAAAATAAGCAATTAATTTATGCCTGAATATAAGGAAAAAGATACCGTATTTTATCGAGGAAAACAAGCTTTTAAATTTGATTTTTCAGCATCAGCGATTAGCTAGACAACAAAATAAGACGGAGCGATATTGTTAAGTGAAAAAGTAGAGTAGAGAAAGACTGGTCTATTAAAAAGCTTCGCCGCACTGATTCCTGACTATCGAAACCCCTTTTTTATCGAATACACTTATGAAGAAATGCTTCGCCAACGGGTGTTTTTAATGATGCAGGGCTATCAGGATTGCAATGACGAACAAAAACTCCGAGAGGATCCGGTGATCCGTAAAGTACTAGATAGCGGATTATGTTCCCAGCCTACTTTAAGTCGATTTGAAAACAAGGCCGATCGGAGTCTGATCTACCAGATGAGTCAATGGTTTGTAGACCGTTATGTAGAGGAGTTGAAAGAGAAGACTGGTCAAATCATCATTGATGTAGATGGTACCGATGACCCTACTCATGGATCCCAACAACTCAGTTTGTATAATGGCTATTATGGACAGACTATGTACCATGAGTTGTTCTTTAAGGACGGGAACACCGGTCAGGTCATTTTACCAGTACTACGTCCGGGCAATTGTCACTCCAACAAATGGTTTGTGGCCTTATTGAAAAGGATTGTCATTAAAATCAGAAAAAAACTGCCCTCAGTAAAGATCCTTATTCGAGCGGATAGTGGCTTTTCAGGAGCATCTTTTTATCGGATAGCTAAGCAGTTTGACCTTCAATTTTGTTTAGGTATTAGTAGTAATGAAGTTTTAAAGACTTTTACCAAACAGACTATCATTGAAGTAAAAAAGGAATATGCTTCAAAAATCATCAAACATCAAGAGTTTGTTGGCCCGTTTACTTACCAGGCCAAAAGCTGGGATCGTTCTGAAAAGCTGTACGCCAAAGTGGAGTCTACCGGAAAAGGAATGAATGTCCGTTACTTTGTGAGCAACTTTGAAGCGATGACCGCTCAACAGATTTACTTTGATTTTTATGTCAAGCGAGGTGATGCCAGTGAAAATCGAATAAAGGAACTCAAAAACATGACTTATTCCGACCGGCTTTCCTGTCATCGCTACTGGGCCAATTTCATGCGTTTAATCATCGCTACCCTCTGTTATGAAATGTTCCGGCAGATTAAATTATTAATTGCCAAAACAAAACACCACTTTGCTAAACGATGGCAAGTGGACAATATCCGGCTTTACCTGATGAAGGTTGGGGCGTGCCTGAAAGAAAGGAAAAGATCATTGACAATACAATTCTCAAGAGCCTTTAGATATCAATACCTGCTGGGCGATTTGCTTACGGTGAACTGACCGATCAGTTAAACAGTTTAGTTTAATCAAAAAAATGTTCTTCCATAAGAACACAATAGAGCTTTGACTGAAAATTGAAAAATTCTAACAAAAAAACGCTCTAATGTCCTTTGAAATCCAGAAACCTGGTTGATCTTCAAATTAATACATACACTCCAATCAAAAATAGTTAGCAACCCATTATTAATCCCAAAATTGGTGGCCTATGAATAATGCGGGTTAATCAACATTCCTTGTAAGAAAAAGAGATGATGGTCCTTTTTCTCTGAAGTTACTTGCCGAAAGGATGATGATGGAGGACGTAAAACACTGATTATTCCAAATGTTATTACAACTAGTCCTCCTGTAAGGGTAATCCAGAACTGCATGGTCGGATTGTCAAGAAAACTTGCGAGACCAAAAATACTGAGTAAAGCGAAACTGATATCAGTTAAGGATACTCCAACAACCACCATAGCCCCTGCTGAGAAACCTCGGCTCATACTGGCGCTGATGTTAGCAAAGAATGCCGGCCCAAAGGAAAAAACGAATAATAAACCAGTAACAATCCCTTTAAAAAAGATGGTAATCATCAATCCACAGGGTAAGGGATGTAAATAAAATTTGTGAATTCCTCGTCAACGACGAAAAGGCAACAAAATTCATCAGGATTTTTGAAGGTTTCCTCAAACTTTTTCCTGTCATCTATCAATTTTCTCTGCTCGAATTCATCAACATAAGTTGCATAGTAATTCCACTGCAAAGCCATTTCCTTTTTTGCAATCAGTAGCTGACCAATGGGAATCTCAACTTTAGAAATGGGGAATATCGGATAATCTGAGAATCCTCTCGAGCGGATCTCATAAGATGCTTCTTTTAGTGATTCGGCTACTATTACAAAATCACTTGAAATAGTGCCTAAATACTTACCATTCAGTTCTGGATCGTTGTTCATGGTTGCAAAAATAAAAACCTCAAATTACCTGTGGGTTAATAGAACAATGTTTTCGATATGTTGAGTATGAGGAAACATATCAACAGGTTGAACTTTTTCAACCTTATAATCTTCACCCATTAAAGCAATATCTCTCGCCTGAGCGGCAGGATTACAACTGATATAGACAACCCTTTCCGGTGACATTTCCAGGATTTTACGCACTACGTCCTGATGCATTCCAGTTCTGGGTGGATCAGTAATAATTAAATGAGGTGCTCCAAATTTCGAAATTATTAAATCATTCAAGGTATCCTTCATATCCCCGGCAATGAATTCCACATTGGAGATTTTGTTTTCAATCGCATTCTGTCGGGCATCCTCAATGGCATCTTCAACATATTCTATCCCCACTACTTTGGAAGCTAATTCTGAAGCATATAGTGCTATGGTGCCGGTGCCCGTATACAGATCGTAAACCACTTCTTGTCCAGTCAGGCCGGCAAAATCCAGCGTGATCTTGTAAAGTGTTGCTGCTTGTTTTGAATTGGTCTGAAAGAATGACTTAGGACCGATTCTGAATCTAAGCTTATGGTCAGGATTAGCATAGCTAACCATCTCTTCCCATATAAAATCCCGGCCTTTAAAAGTCTCTACAGTGAGGTCATGGAAAGTCTCATTCATTTTGCTGTTTACCCACGTAAACTAATGATGTAATTTCAGGAAAAGTCCGTGCAATATGCTCAAGCACATCGTTGATTTTACTATCTTCATGACCTACCTGAAGGATTACCATAACCTCATTCAGGCTGGATATACGTATGATCAAATTCCTCAAGAAGCCGGATTTCTTTCTGATATCGAAAAAGGAGAGGTTATTTTGGAGTGCATACTTTCTAACTTCGTTTTTGATAGCGTTAGTAGGCTCGGGCTGTAAGTGACAGGTTTCAATATCAACTACTTTGTCATAAAGTTTTGGTACGTGAAAACCCAGTGCATTTTTATTCAAGATTTCGGTTGAAACAAGCTCATCCTGGGTTAACCATTTCTTGTTGGAAAATGTGAATTCCAGTTTGTTCCTGTAATGGAAAACATTTTCCGATCCGATGATTCTGTTGATTTCAGGAAGCTCAATTTTACCAATTCTAAGAAGATTGTCTGACACAATTTGTTGTTTATGATGGAGTTGTGCTTCGTAAGACACATGTTGCCATTTACAGCCCCCACAGGTTCCAAAATGATCACAAACTGGCTCTACCCGGACCTCAGATAAGTGATGAAATGTGGTCGGTCGGCCTTGCAAAAAGTTTTTTCGGGCTTTGTAGGCGAGGACATCGACGACATCACCGGGTGCAACATCACTCACAAAAACAGCCATTCCATCATGATGAGCAATGCATTTGCCATCTTCGGCTAAACCCTCAATCTCTACTTGTTCAAGAATCTTCGGTTTTTTTCTTCCCATCGATTGGCAAAGTTAATCCTAATTGGAGCATCCTCATGAAATTTCAACTTAGGATAAATAGGACTTTAAGTGTATAATTAGTGTTGATTCAGTCACCGATAAACACTGTACATGTCTTCACTCTTTTTGGGTAAAAAGAATTGTGCTCGATTTCTTGCTTTTGTTGGATTAACCATCGCCTTATTCACAACCAAGGCCCTTGCATTCCACATTGTAGGAGGGGAAATAGAATTGATACATCTCAATGGTTTTAACTATAGGATCAACGTCATTCAATACTTTGACCGTGCACAGACTTTTAACCCCGGGCCGGAGGCTCAGATCTATGTATTTACCTACCGGAAAAGTGATCGGGAACTAATAAGAATTGATACGCTTTCATTAACTTCCCAGAAACGGGTACTTTATACAAATCCTGACTGTGCCATTGCAGAATTAAGTACTGAAAAAGTATTATTTACGAAGGATGTCACCCTGGACCCAAACCAATTCAATGATCCGGAAGGGTATTTTTTTGTTTGGGAGAGATGCTGTCGAAATGGTGCGGTTGTAAATATATCTAATCCGTTGGCTACAGGGATGACTTATGCTTTGGATTTTCCGCCAATCATGAAGGATGGAGTTCCCTTTGTCAACTCTTCTCCTTCCTTATTTCCACCCTTAAGCGATTTTGCATGTGTGGGGGAGCTTTATTACGTCGATTTTGCCGGAATTGACCTCGATGGTGACTCATTAGTTTACTCATTGGCAGAGCCTTTGAATAGTTCTTCGACTGTTGCTTTGCCTATTCCACAATATCCGGATCCGAATCGAAAAGTGATGTGGGTCCCAGGCATAAACAATCAAAATATTGTTCCCGGAAATCCATCATTGAACATCAGTAATGTGGGGTTTGTCACTGTGCGTCCTGACAACCCTGGTTTGTATGTCTTTGCAGCCCTGGTGGAAGAATTCAGAGATGGCGTGAAAATAGGGGAGGCCAGGAGAGATTTTCAGTTACTCGTCATAGATGGCTGTACTCCAGGAAATGCACCGGTAGTTAATGCGACGCGCCCTGACAACGGTGCTATTTACTCGGAAGGAGATTTAATTTCTTTTACTGCAACTGAAAACAAATGCTTTCAGTTTATGGTCACTGATATGGATGGCGAAGAGAACGTTACCCTGAAAGCCTTGGGTGTCAATTTCAATGATGATGTGTCGGAAATTTTCAGTTTCACCACCGCTCAGATCATGGGAGCTGAGGATGAGCTATCAGTGGAAGTTTGTATACCAGACTGTCCGTTTATTCCTGGCCAAACATTTCTCATCGATTTCATTGCTATGGATGATTCATGTCCGTTGCCACGGATGGACACACTACGTATGTCATTCTTTGTAGAACCACCCCCGAATCAATCACCAGTATTTGATGCTGCTGTTAATCAAATTAATATCGTGATTAATGAGGGAGAAACTATAAGTCAGGTCATTTCAGGGACAGATATTGATGGTGATACCCTTGATCTGATTATTTTAAATGAAGGGTTTGATCCGGCTCAGTTCGGAATGACTTTTAGCCCGACCATGGGCATCAATGGCAGTATTGCCATCAACTATAGTCTTGATGGGAATTGTCTGGCGCATGATTTCGGAATTCAAAATGAATTCCAGTTGCTATTGGCGCTTGAAGATAGGGATGAATGTATGTTTCCAAATGCCGACATACTTAATCTTGATGTTACAGTAAACCTACCACCCAATACAGATCCTGTTGTAACTACCTCGACCGGCCAAAACATTGTAGAGGTGGTGCTTTATGAATTAATTGACTTCGTAGTTTCCGCTATTGACACAGATGGAGATACAGTTATATTAAATGCGGTTATTGAGGACTTCGATCTCGACGATTTGGGTATTCAATTTCTTCCTGATAGCGGTGTGTCAAGTGCTTCATCGAAGTTCTCATGGCAATTTAATTGTAACAGCATTGATCTCATGGGAAAGGATGAATTCACGGTTAAGTTTGTAGCAACTGACCATGATAAGTGTAAGGTTCCAAATGCGGATACATTAGCCGTGGTATTCAAACTCATTATTTCATTTAACAATCCACCGGTTATATCCGGTGATGTTGATGGTGCTTCTATTCAGGATAGAGATGTGATTGATGTTAAAGTCCTGGCTCCTTTGGAGTTGCCCATTGTCGGAACGGATGATGATGGTGATGGCATTATTTTGTCACTGCTTGATGGTTTTGAATTACCATCTTCGGAGAGCTTTGAATTTGAGACCATCGAAGGTTCGTCGGAAGTGACTTCCATATTGAACTGGACACCTGAATGTTCGTTATTGAATAATGACGGCAGTCCCCGGGAGTTTGAGATAGGCTTTTTATTGAGAGATAACAGTTGTTCTGAACCAAAATCCGACACACTTTCGGTGACTTTAAGGATATTTGATACTCCAGTTACGTTTGATCAATTTGAGCCACCTAATGTACTTACACCAAATGGAGACGAGATGAATGATGCGTTCTCATTGTCCGGTAATGAGAATCCGTCATTTAATTTACCTCCTGACAGCTGCGATGACATTTTCCAAAATGTAACTATTGTTAACAGGTATGGAAAACCGGTATTCGAATCTAAAGACAGGAACTTTGTCTGGGGCGCTTTGGATTATACGCAAGGAACCTATTACTATAATGTAGCCTACTCCAAAAGCGAATTTAGGGGCACACTCACTCTTGTAGATTAATTTCATTTTTAGAAATGGAAATATTTATGTTTATGTCGATTCTGATGAAAAACACAAACAGGATAGGTCTTTTTTATCCCCAAGTTGAAATTTGCCCCTTTCGGCATCCCATGCTTTGATGATGTCTGCCGCCTTTCGGTAAAAGGTTTCAATACCTTTCTCATCTATTTATTGATGGAAATGGTTTTATTTAATTCGAATCAATATATTATCAAATTGATCGTTACAGAAATTGTGTTCTTTATTTTTATTCAAAATGCTTTGCATTTGAATATAAGTGATGAATAACTGAGAAATTAAGTGTATGTTTTGTTTTTAAATTTAACTTTGCCGACATTTTAATTAAATAAACTAAGTCAGGCGACCACTGTTTAGTCGTTGTCTCAATAAGAAGGAGTTCTTTACTACCTTCGCGGAGATTTTTTGACGAGTTCTATGGACACTTTTATTTTTACGGTATACTTTTTTTTTCTGGCTATTTGGGTTTTGTATACCATTTCACTTATTCACTTGATTATCCATGTTGAAATTGAGAAAAGGAGAAAAAAGAAAAACAAGGGGAAAGAGTTAAGATATCCACCTCATGACCCAAAAGATCCGGATATTCCGGTAGTAACTGTTCAAGTACCATTGTATAACGAGTTGTATGTTGCCGAGCGAGTCATTGATCGCGTGGCATCATTTAACTATCCGGCTTCAAAGTTGGAAATTCAGATTTTGGATGATTCTACCGATGATACTAAAGAGGTTGTAGCTAAACGAATAGGTCTTTGGCAAGAACAGGGGATTGACATCAAACATGTCCATCGGACTAACAGATCAGGATACAAAGCTGGAGCATTGGCGGAAGCAACTCCAAAAGCCAGGGGAGAGTTCATAGCACTATTTGATGCAGACTTTCTTCCTGATAAGGATTTTCTCCTTAAGGTTCTACCTTATTTTGATAATGACAACGTAGGTGTAGTACAGGCTAGATGGGCACACCTGAATGGGGATTATAGTTTGTTAACGAAGTTACAGACACTTTCTATAGACGCTTTTTTCTTATTGGAGCAATTTGGTCGTAGTCTGGCCGGTTATTATATAAGGTTTAATGGTTCAGGCGGTGTGTGGAGAAAGACTTGTGTGGAAGATGCCGGTGGTTGGACAGGTGATACTTTGAGTGAAGATTTGGACCTGGCATTTCGGGCACAGATGAAAGGATGGAAATTCAATTATACTAATCATATCGAGTGTCCAGGTGAGGTACCCGTTACTATCAATGGTGTAAAGAACCAATATTACCGGTGGAGCAAGGGAAAGACCGAAGTGGTAAAGAAACTAACCAGGCAGGCATTAAAAATGAAGATGCCTTTTGCAGCCAAATTCCATTTATTTGCTGATCTCTGGAATATATCGGCTAATGTTGCCATATTAATAATTGCAGTATTTAGCGTGCCTTTTGTGCACGTAGCAGCCACTAGCGAGAAATTCGCTGATGTTTGGCAGTGGTCGTCAATTGGATTGATCTACACGGTAACACTGATTTATATGATGTCTTACGTCTATTATTTCAGATATAATTCAATTCGTAGATCCATAATTGATATCATAAGAAATTTTCCTTCCTTCGCATTCCTTTTCACAGGACTAACACTACATCAAAATATAGCTATCATAGACGGCATTAGAGGGAAAGTTACACCTTTCGTCAGGACACCAAAATATAACATTAACGGCAAAGGTGGCTCATGGACAGGTAAAAGATACCTCCCTACTCGATTTCATTTGTCGACTTATCTCGAAGTAGTGTTGTCGGTGTTTTTCATATTTGGGGTTTATCTTGATTTCTATTATGGTCTATATGGTTTTGTTCCATGGCATTTATTCTTAGCTATTGGGGCGGCCTACACATTTTGGTTGACTGTAAGTCAGGATAAAATCAAGACTGTCAAGCAGATAAAAAAAGAACCCGAACTCGTAAAAGCGGCGTAATTAAAGATTACCTATGCTTTCCGGTAAGAAGGTAATTGTTATACTACCTGCCTATAACGCTGAAAAGACCTTAGAACAAACCATCAGTGCGGTACCTGAAGGATGTGTTGATGACTTTATCCTGGTCGACGACTATAGCACAGACAGGACTTTTGAACTGGCCAGGAGATTGGGGATAAAAGCTTTTCGTCACGACGAAAACCGTGGATATGGCGGCAATCAGAAAACTTGCTATTCAGAGGCTATAAAACTGAATGCGGATATAATTATAATGTTACATCCAGACTATC
The DNA here is from genome assembly GCA_963664285.2 of Cyclobacteriaceae bacterium. GTDB lineage: Bacteria > Bacteroidota > Bacteroidia > Cytophagales > Cyclobacteriaceae > JAJCYL01. The sequence goes on along the minus strand of CAXXNX010000057.1, from coordinate 16,489 downwards.
AGTATGAGCCAAAGTTAATTCCGGTGATGGGGGCCATGATAAGTTCTGGGGTATATGATGTAGTATTAGCGTCGAGAATACTTGGTAAGGGCGCATTGAAGGGTGGAATGCCCTTGTACAAGTACATTGCAAACCGCGTCCTGACATTAGTTGAAAACTGGCTTTTAAACCTGAAGTTAAGTGAATATCATACGGGTTACAGGGCCTTTTCAGCAGAGGCAGTGCGCAGCATTAAATTGGACCTGAATAGTGACGATTTCGTATTTGATAATCAGATGATTGCGCAATTGCATTTTAAGAAATTCCGTTTCGGTGAGATAAGCTGCCCGGCGAAATATTTCCCGGAAGCTTCTTCTATCAATTTCACCAGATCCGTGAAATATGGTTTTGGAGTACTTTTGACGGCTTGGCAATACAGGCTATCTGTTTGGGGAGTTGCTAAGTATAAATATCTGCAATAGTAGCCCTCAAGTTTATTTTAAAGACAAAAACAGTAACTGCAAAAAAGGATAGAAAATAAATTACTACCCTCGATTCGTCTCCCTTTCCAGCTTTAAGATAATCGAGCAGCCAGGTCCAAATAGTAAAATATTCATAAGCAAGTATTGTGGTGCTGTAGACTAACCCACCAAATACTACACTTACTGCAAGGGATACCCACAATACATGACGAACCATTGGAGATATCTTGTCGTAAATCAACCCAATCAAAATGCCGAAGACCGGGAGTATAACACTCAAGTATCTCGGACCAGGAGTTGAGCCACCATGCCAGCCAGTAAAAGCCGCGTTCATAATTAAGAGTAGAAAGAAGGTTAATAAAACAGCTGAAAACAGGGCTTTATCATGGCCGTCGAGTCTGTTCTTGTAGAGGTACCAACATCCGGTAGCAATTGATGTCAGTATCCACGGTTGTGTGAACAGCAGGCCGCGTTCATCTCCAAATAGGAGAACAAGCATGAAATATGGAATGGGAAAGAAATGAAACTGATTCGCCATTGAGTCACCTCCGAATTTCGGATTTTGGTACATATTCGGAAGAGAAAAAGGACCTCCGAAATTTGTCCAGTGATACCATAGCCACAAAATCCCCGGGACAACTCCTCCAAGGACAATGCTAAAAATGACCTTTCGGTTTAGTTGTTCTAAGTAGATCAGATAGAGTATTAGACCAGGGATTAATAAGCCAACACTATAATCTGATAGAATCGAGAAACCTAGTAGCAAACCGCTCAGTGACCATTTCTTGTACAATAGCGACAACAACAGTCCTAGTACCAGACAAGCAGCAAAACCATGCCCAAACCAGGTAGTCATAAGTAATGATGCTGTATTTCCAAAAAGGATGGCTATGATTGTAAACGTTATCCCAATATTGCTGACACCTGTGGACATAAGGTATCTTGCAATGAGGAAAGTGAGAATACATAAGGGTATTATTTGGAATAATAGGGGCATGATTACTTTGTGTTCATAACCAATGGTTTTCTTGTCCTTGTATTTAAAATCTTTTTCTGCAAGGAGTTTGATATGGTCGATCAACCAGAAAACAGGAAAGCCAATGAGCATTGGTCCCGGAGCCTTATTGGAATAGTAATGTCCATTGGAGGCTTGGGACCAGTCCATTGACCAGTTTTTAATGTTGTCAATTTGAAAGTTCCCTTCAATGCTCATTGAACGCATAGCCGCATACCGTGAAAAAGCATTGATATCCCCATCCTCGTAGTATGTTGTATTCAGAAAGAGGAACAGAAGCAACCAGGGCAACGTGACCTTAATGACGTTTTTATTCTCAGGAATAAATTGACTAAACATTTAGTTCTTATTGAATAAAGAGAAAATGGGTTTGTCGGTAATATGCCATTTGATACTGGTGAGTAACTGAAAGTTATTGACATCAAGATTATGGTAAAAATGCCAGTTCATTCGTCTGGAATAAATGAACTTCCCCAAAAATTCGTAATTCTTAAAAAAGCGGACAGCCTCTAGTCCAAAATTCCACTCCACATCATGCCTTAGAAAATCGCCTGGGGGTCCATATCTTCTCCAAAAGTAATTGTCATTGAAACGAATCCGATTGATAGAAAAACCTAATTTACCCTTTTCGTTGAATCTGCCGATTCTTAACAATTGACTTTTTGAACCAGGTCCGATAGGGGCGCCCAGTAGCTGGCCCTCATGGGTGAAACCTTGTCTGATTACTGGGTGAGTATAAATGTCACCAGAATCCGTAATTTCTCTGGTTCTAGTGGTGGCCAGTGATGTATGTTCCAAACCAAATCGGTAGATTGCTAATGCTGACTTAAATGACTTCTGTAACCCTAGGGTAAAGAAACTGCCATGTTCCTGTTCCTGAAAGTCATTTCTAACCCATTCGAAGTAAAATTCAGCTCCTGATTCTTCAAAGAACCATCTTAAATCCAATGATAAGTATTGGTCTGTATCAGCATTAACTGCCCCAGATGAAGTAACTGTAGCAGTTGGATCAACTTTCTTCAAACCAAGAAATATATCTCCGAATTCGAGCCCTCCGTTTGGCCAATCCCTATATAGTATTCTACCTAAACCAATCGAGAATCCTCTCATAAATTCTAAAAAGCTTGGTCTATAGCCAAAAGTTAGCCCAACAATATATCTTTTATCACTAGAGGGAATATTTTCGAAATAATCTGATTCTCCCAATTGGCCCCATATAGAGTTGAATTCAAAGTCTCCATATTTTGTCCTAATCGGCTGAGCTGTACCTACATTCAGATGAGGAAAACCAGGCGCGGTATTGCTCATCATGATGGGATTTGAAATACTTGGACCCCACCACATATTTTCTGTACCGAACTTTATCTTAACCGGTCCAAATACGGCTGATATATTACTTTGACCCCAATCAAATTTACTAAAGGAATCAAAACCAAAAATTTGAACCCAATCAATTTGATTTGACAGTTGATAATTCAAATCGTCTTGTCTGGGATTCAGGCCGGTTTCTCCTGGTGACTGAGTATGAAAATGCTTGTTTTGAGCATTGTAAAAATTTGGATAAAGAATCCCAGTTATTGGTCCCCACTTTACTTTCAAACCTGCATTAAGTCCAACAGTTGAACCACGGCCACTCCAGAAAGGTCCATCATTATAAGTGCGCGAATACTTGGAATTATAAGTGTAGTCTATTCTGGGGCTCAAAGCATAAATGTTTAGACCTTTCTCCTTTGAGTCTTTATAGTATCTAAGTTGTGCTTGCCAGGCACCAAGGCTGTCTTCAGGTATGGAGTCATATTGCCATATCTCCCTTTGGTTGGAGTGAAATATAATAGGATTATTTACCGATTTACCCTGGACTTCAAGTAACCTGGCATAATCCCGAATGTAGTCATTGACCGCTATTACTCCCTGGCTATATCCAAATTGTGATAGCGCCAGATTAATCAGCATGAACAGGCAATGTTTCATGGTAATTTATTTGTCTGCAATTATAATCGATAGAAAGTGTTCCCGATGGTTAAATTCCGGCGTTCTATATAAAATAATCAATAGCCAGTTTCATTTATTTACTATTGAACTCAAATAACATTTTGAAAGGTAACCTGTAGGCATTGGTATTTCAGCGGTTATGCTTAGTTTTAGAGCTTCAGCTTAATATCATTACCTAACCGTATATGGATTTACCAATAACTCCTTTTATAAAATACCTATATCCCTTCTTAATTGCACTCATTGTTATCGAGTACCTCAGAGCTCGCGATTTATACAGCCTAAAAGAAACTGCGTCAAGTTTTGTGATAGCAATGGGAGCTACCTTAATAGCCTCGTTTACTAAAGTCTGGGCACTAGGTATTTTTATTGTTATTTTTGAGTCCTTTAAAGAATTCAGACTCCAATTTCTTGGCTATGAGACGTTGGGCTGGTCTTGGTATATATGGGTCATTGCACTCATCCTTGATGACTTCAATTTTTATTGGCACCATCGACTAAGCCACAATATAAGACTACTGTGGGCTGCTCATATCCCTCACCATAATGCTGATAACTTTAACCTGGGTATCTCCATACGTAACGGATGGTTCATTACATTTTATAAACCCATCTTTTGGTTATGGATGCCATTAGTTGGTTTTGAACCGGTGATGGTTGGGACGGCTTTAATTATAAATGCTGCATACCAGTTTTTTCTCCACTCACAATTGGTTCCGTCGCTAGGTTGGTACGAAAAGGTATTTAATACCCCTTACATTCATCAGGTGCATCATAGTAGTAATGTCGAGTACCTAGATCGGAATCACGGTGGAATGTTGATTATTTGGGATAAGATTTTCGGCACTTACCAGCCTGTCATGAAGGATGTAAAATTCAAATTTGGTGTTGTTCATGGACCTAAAACTAAGAGTCCAATTGAGGCCAATACACACGAATTCAAGAGTATCTGGGAAGACATGAAAAAAAGCCCTCGGTTGATTGATAAGTTAAGGTATATTTTTGATGCGCCCGGATGGAGTCATGATAACTCATCAAAGACAGCCAAACAGCTACAGCAAGAATTATATACTGCGAAAGTACCTGCCTGATTGTTAGAACATTTAACCACTCTTTTTTACCAGTGGCACTATGTCCTTGTGGGACTTTAGTAAATTTATTGGGCTAAATTTTCGACTTATGAAATACTTAACCCGCATTATTCATAGGCCACCAATTTTGGGATTAATAATGGGTTGCTAACTATTTTTGATTGGAGTGTATGTATTAATTTGAAGATCAACCAGGTTTCTGGATTTCAAAGGACATTAGAGCGTTTTTTTGTTAGAATTTTTCAATTTTCAGTCAAAGCTCTATTGTGTTCTTATGGAAGAACATTTTTTTGATTAAACTAAACTGTTTAACTGATCGGTCAGTTCACCGTAAGCAAATCGCCCAGCAGGTATTGATATCTAAAGGCTCTTGAGAATTGTATTGTCAATGATCTTTTCCTTTCTTTCAGGCACGCCCCAACCTTCATCAGGTAAAGCCGGATATTGTCCACTTGCCATCGTTTAGCAAAGTGGTGTTTTGTTTTGGCAATTAATAATTTAATCTGCCGGAACATTTCATAACAGAGGGTAGCGATGATTAAACGCATGAAATTGGCCCAGTAGCGATGACAGGAAAGCCGGTCGGAATAAGTCATGTTTTTGAGTTCCTTTATTCGATTTTCACTGGCATCACCTCGCTTGACATAAAAATCAAAGTAAATCTGTTGAGCGGTCATCGCTTCAAAGTTGCTCACAAAGTAACGGACATTCATTCCTTTTCCGGTAGACTCCACTTTGGCGTACAGCTTTTCAGAACGATCCCAGCTTTTGGCCTGGTAAGTAAACGGGCCAACAAACTCTTGATGTTTGATGATTTTTGAAGCATATTCCTTTTTTACTTCAATGATAGTCTGTTTGGTAAAAGTCTTTAAAACTTCATTACTACTAATACCTAAACAAAATTGAAGGTCAAACTGCTTAGCTATCCGATAAAAAGATGCTCCTGAAAAGCCACTATCCGCTCGAATAAGGATCTTTACTGAGGGCAGTTTTTTTCTGATTTTAATGACAATCCTTTTCAATAAGGCCACAAACCATTTGTTGGAGTGACAATTGCCCGGACGTAGTACTGGTAAAATGACCTGACCGGTGTTCCCGTCCTTAAAGAACAACTCATGGTACATAGTCTGTCCATAATAGCCATTATACAAACTGAGTTGTTGGGATCCATGAGTAGGGTCATCGGTACCATCTACATCAATGATGATTTGACCAGTCTTCTCTTTCAACTCCTCTACATAACGGTCTACAAACCATTGACTCATCTGGTAGATCAGACTCCGATCGGCCTTGTTTTCAAATCGACTTAAAGTAGGCTGGGAACATAATCCGCTATCTAGTACTTTACGGATCACCGGATCCTCTCGGAGTTTTTGTTCGTCATTGCAATCCTGATAGCCCTGCATCATTAAAAACACCCGTTGGCGAAGCATTTCTTCATAAGTGTATTCGATAAAAAAGGGGTTTCGATAGTCAGGAATCAGTGCGGCGAAGCTTTTTAATAGACCAGTCTTTCTCTCTACTTTTTCACTTAACAATATCGCTCCGTCTGAGCTAATCGCTGATGCTGAAAAATCAAATTTAAAAGCTTGTTTTCCTCGATAAAATACGGTATCTTTTTCCTTATATTCAGGCATAAATTAATTGCTTATTTTGTTGTCTAACTATCTCAATATAAGCAATTTATGCCTGTTTTTTATTGTCTACTATGAATTTTTCGGGTTAACGATCACAGTATTTGTATTGTTGATTCTCGTGTCAGCAAGTGCATTTGCTCAAAGAACTCAGAAACCCGTCCTCCACGCTAAACATTGGTTAGCAATTACAGGGAAGCCGCTCGGTGCGACTGCTGGCGCTATGATCTTCAACCGGGGTGGAAACGCTGTTGATGCTGCTTGCGCCATGTTGGCAGCAACATGTACCATGTGGGATGTATTGAGTTGGGGAGGCGAGACACAAGCATTGATTTACAATCCAAATACCAAAAAAGTAATTGGAATAAACGCACTTGGCGTTGCTCCAAGTGGCGCAACTGCCGATTTTTATAAAAGTAAGGGGTATCAATATCCACCTCAGTTTGGCCCCTTAGCAGCTGTAACGCCAGGAACTCCCGGAGGTCTAATGACCATGTTGGCTGAGTACGGGACCATGAGTCTGAAACAGGTACTAACCCCGGCTATTGAAATGGCGAAAGGTTATCCTATTGAGGCGCAGGCAATCAGTAGGATAGATGCCAATGTTGATATGCTAAAAGAATGGCCATATTCTAAGGAGGTTTTCCTGACTCATCAGGGAGAGGAAAAAGAAACCCCTTATCCTGGAGAGGTTTTTGTCCAACAAGATCTGTATAGTGTGCTAAACAAGTTGGTTGAAGAGGAAGCTAATGCGCTTAATGGGGGTAAATCGAGAAAAGAGGCAATCTATTCGGCATACAAAAGGTTTTATACCGGCGATATCGCTGAAGAATTTGTAAGAGGATGCCAGGAACAAGGGGGTTTAATTACGATGAATGATTTGGCTGATTGGAAAGTGTATACTGAGGAACCTGTAATGACGAACTATAAAGGGATTGATGTCTATAAGTTAACTACCTGGGTTCAAGGCCCGGTTCTGTTGCAAGCCCTTAACCCGAAAAATTCATAGTAGACAATAAAAAACAGGCATAAATTGCTTATATTGAGATAGTTAGACAACAAAATAAGCAATTAATTTATGCCTGAATATAAGGAAAAAGATACCGTATTTTATCGAGGAAAACAAGCTTTTAAATTTGATTTTTCAGCATCAGCGATTAGCTCAGACGGAGCGATATTGTTAAGTGAAAAAGTAGAGAGAAAGACTGGTCTATTAAAAAGCTTCGCCGCACTGATTCCTGACTATCGAAACCCCTTTTTTATCGAATACACTTATGAAGAAATGCTTCGCCAACGGGTGTTTTTAATGATGCAGGGCTATCAGGATTGCAATGACGAACAAAAACTCCGAGAGGATCCGGTGATCCGTAAAGTACTAGATAGCGGATTATGTTCCCAGCCTACTTTAAGTCGATTTGAAAACAAGGCCGATCGGAGTCTGATCTACCAGATGAGTCAATGGTTTGTAGACCGTTATGTAGAGGAGTTGAAAGAGAAGACTGGTCAAATCATCATTGATGTAGATGGTACCGATGACCCTACTCATGGATCCCAACAACTCAGTTTGTATAATGGCTATTATGGACAGACTATGTACCATGAGTTGTTCTTTAAGGACGGGAACACCGGTCAGGTCATTTTACCAGTACTACGTCCGGGCAATTGTCACTCCAACAAATGGTTTGTGGCCTTATTGAAAAGGATTGTCATTAAAATCAGAAAAAAACTGCCCTCAGTAAAGATCCTTATTCGAGCGGATAGTGGCTTTTCAGGAGCATCTTTTTATCGGATAGCTAAGCAGTTTGACCTTCAATTTTGTTTAGGTATTAGCAGTAATGAAGTTTTAAAGACTTTTACCAAACAGACTATCATTGAAGTAAAAAAGGAATATGCTTCAAAAATCATCAAACATCAAGAGTTTGTTGGCCCGTTTACTTACCAGGCCAAAAGCTGGGATCGTTCTGAAAAGCTGTACGCCAAAGTGGAGTCTACCGGAAAAGGAATGAATGTCCGTTACTTTGTGAGCAACTTTGAAGCGATGACCGCTCAACAGATTTACTTTGATTTTTATGTCAAGCGAGGTGATGCCAGTGAAAATCGAATAAAGGAACTCAAAAACATGACTTATTCCGACCGGCTTTCCTGTCATCGCTACTGGGCCAATTTCATGCGTTTAATCATCGCTACCCTCTGTTATGAAATGTTCCGGCAGATTAAATTATTAATTGCCAAAACAAAACACCACTTTGCTAAACGATGGCAAGTGGACAATATCCGGCTTTACCTGATGAAGGTTGGGGCGTGCCTGAAAGAAAGGAAAAGATCATTGACAATACAATTCTCAAGAGCCTTTAGATATCAATACCTGCTGGGCGATTTGCTTACGGTGAACTGACCGATCAGTTAAACAGTTTGATTTAATCAAAAAAATGTTCTTCCATAAGAACACAATAGAGCTTTGACTGAAAATTGAAAAATTCTAACAAAAAAACGCTCTAATGTCCTTTGAAATCCAGAAACCTGGTTGATCTTCAAATTAATACATACACTCCAATCAAAAATAGTTAGCAACCCATTATTAATCCCAAAATTGGGGGCCTATGAATAATGCGGGTTAATATGGTTGAACAAATGGATGTAAAATCCATGGGTTATAATTCTACGAATTACCTTCATTCGATCTACCAGGTAATGAATATGAGTTTCGCAGATCGGGACTTTTATTATGGTGATCCATACAGAGCTCCTAAAGAGCCAATTGAAGGTCTATTATCGAAGGACTATGCCAAGGAAAGAGTACAACAAATTAACTGGGGTAAGAATGATATAGATATAAAACCGGGAAACCCATATCCCTATCAGGGGGAAACCAATCCTTACAGTGACTACATTAAAAGTTGGAATGACGACCCAATTAAAGGTGATCCGATGGGAAACATTTATAACCCAGGGAATGATGAGTTTTTGGCTACTGAATTCTACAGTGGTACCACTTCTATACAAGCAGCTGATGAAGAAGGCTGGGTGGTATCAATTACACCAAGTGGAGGATGGGTACCTGCCACAATTGCGGGTAAAACAGGCATTGGAATGAGCCAGAGAGCTCAAAGCTTTGTCCTAGATGAAAGTGAGAATCCTTTCAATGTCATTGAGCCGGGAAAACGTCCCAGGGCGACATTGACACCTAGTATGGCGCTAAAGGATGGGAAACCTTATATCTCGTTTGCTGTACAAGGTGGTGATGGCCAGGATCAGAATCTATTACAGTTCTTTCTAAATATGGTCGAGTTTGGTATGAACGTTCAGGAAGCAGCAGAAGCAGCTAATATGAACAGCTTTCAAATGCGAGGCTCTTTCGGTAAGCATGAAATTCAACCGGGAAGAATGTTGCTAAACGAATCTACACCACCATATACACGGAAACAATTGAAAGATATGGGCTACAAGTTGGAATACAGGGAAAGAACTTCAGGACCGATTAATGCCATTTATTTTGATTGGAAGAATGGAACCTTCTGGGGTGGATCCAGTAACCATGGTGAAGATTATGGAATCGGATGGTAGGGCATTCGGTTAAAATGGCTAATTTTGCAGCTTAAATGCAGCAGGACCAAACTATAGCCCTCTACCAGCCCATTTTGCAATCAATTGCAATTAAAATGGTCGGTTGTGTTGAAGATGCGGAAGACATTGTTCAGGATACTTTCTTGAGATGGCTAACCCTCGATACCAGTATGGTGTCAAATACCAAGGCATATTTGATAAGAGCAGTGACCAACAATTGCCTCAATCATATTGATTCTATTAAAAGAAAAAAGGATGAATTTTTCGACAATTTAAGTCCAGCCGATTTCATTGAGAAATATAAGGAAAAAGAGATATTTCATTTTGATGTTGAAAACGAAATATCTACAGCACTTGCAATAGTTCATAAAAAATTGGAACCTGTTGAAAAGGCTGTCTATATCTTGCGTGAAGTATTCAATTTCGAGTACGAAGATTTACAAGTTCTATTCAATAAGAAGAAAGAGAATTGCCGTCAACTTTTCTGCCGTGCGAAGGACAAACTAAGTAAGGAATCTGCTAAATTTAAAATTGACATTCCCAGCCATTTTCAAATGCTTGATAGTTTCAAGAAAGCCTGTGATTTTGGCAATATTACTGATCTAATTAGCGACCTATCGAATGACATTAAGGAAAGGGTTCACGCCGTAAAATAATTTACTCATTTTCTGTCACAAACCTCAACTTTCATTGTCTGTTAAATAAAGTCCTCTAATAGAGGAGGAGTATTAAAAAATTAAACTAGATAATTAGATGGAAATCATCATCCCTTTTTTTATAGCTCACTGGTACTTGTCTTTGTTCTTTCAGACATTTTTCATGCATCGTTATGGTTCGCATAAGGCGTTTACAATGAGTAAATCCACTGAAAAAGTATTTTTTGTACTGACATGGATATTTCAGGGAGCTAACTATCTCAGCGCTTACGGTTATGGCGTAATGCATAGAATGCACCATGCATTTGCTGACACACCGGATGATCCACATTCACCGACTTACGATGAATCTATCTTCAAGATGATGTGGAAAACAAAAACCATTTATTCGGCTATTGCGAATGATAAAATGGAGGTTGAGCCACGATTTACAAAGGGTGTTCCCCGATGGGATGCATTCGATAAGTACGCAAGGTCATGGCCTTCCAGGTTATTTTGGGGTGTATGTTATACCCTCGTTTATTGGAATTTTGCCACGGAATGGTGGTTATGGCTCTTCTTACCTTTGCAGTTCCTGATGGCACCTATACACGGAGCCATCATTAATTGGTTTGCCCATAAGTATGGTTACAGAAATTTTGAAGTTTCAGATACTTCCAAAAACTTACTGCCTTTTGATTTTTTAATGATGGGAGAGAGTTATCATAACAATCATCATAAGCAGAGTACAAGAGCTAATTTCGGAGGTGTAAGATGGCATGAATTGGACCCCACTTACCTTGCTATTTGGGTTTTCAACAAATTAGGAATCATTCAATTGGTAAAGACTTCTGAAATAAAACCGGAAACAATTAAGCAAGCTGCTTAATCGAACACGGTTTCTGTTGTAAGAATAATTCATTAATCTATTTTTGCCCAATCGAAATGGATTATCATCCGGGCGGGCAACCGTTTGTAAGATGTGTTGTGTTTACACACACTCATACTTTACACCCAAACCTCACACCCGATCGGGGTATAGCGCAGTCCGGTTAGCGCACCTGCTTTGGGAGCAGGGGGCCGTAGGTTCGAATCCTACTACCCCGACTTGATTATCAGGGAGTTACGTTAAAATATAGCGTGACTCCTTTTTTATTTGCATACAATTTGCATAAAATATACCCTTATAAACGTATTAGAGTCAGTTTTTCATTGAAAAGTAACACTCGGTTGTAACTCTAATGCAGTATCTAAGTTATTCGAGGCCCTGGTTTTTTTCTGTTTTTATCATCACGGTCTTTATAGCTTTCATAAATCCTCCTGACCGTATGAACACTGCGGTTGCTTAAAAACTTGGCTATATCATCTGCGTCGTTTCCACCAGTAAGTAGTTCATAGATCAACTCTCTCCTGGCGACTTGAACTTGGTGAGATTTCCCCCGGCCAATTAATTCATTATAATCGACTGAGTATTTTTTAGCTATCTGTTGGGCTGCCTTTTTCATTGAGGTACGTGGTTAACTCTTTACTGCCTTCACTATTACTCCCCTGTCCTGACTTTCCTTAATTATTTAGTTCTCCCTAGAATAAGATTATTAGATGAGCATATTAAAAGTTTTTTGTTATCCCTAAAACCATGATAAAAGGAGGACCACCGACATAATCATCCCCGGCTATTCGTAACCCTTTCATCACTAAAGATGTTTCAGTTTGAACCATTAAACTTTTATTAATAGGCCAGGCAAATCCCATGTGTAAAGTATTCCAAAAACCTCCTTGAAATCCCATTTCATGGTGTGTTTCATCATCTCTGTGTTGATTTTTTCTTTGGAATAAAGATTCTATGCAATGAGCTTCTATAAATCCGACCCCCACTGAGAAACGTCCTTTTAAGTTCAACTTCCATTCAGTAGCAATAACAGGCCAAGTAAGCATCCAAGGCTCATCTCCAAAATGCTTTGTTTTGGCATAGTAAAATATCGGTGATCGAAAATAAACCCTAAAATTAAGATTTGGTTGATAGAGTATTGCCCTAAGTCTTATTCCATAACCAGTTACATTAGGGGTCCTTCCTATAATTGCACCAGCTGCAAAACGATCAGAAAACCCATATGCAACTTCCGCGAATCCTAAATAGTGTCTCTAAGAAAACAGCCCTTTTTTTATAAAATGAATTATTATGGATGAGATTTTCATTTTCTTTCTATGAGTTAATACCTGAGTATCAATCGATTAGAAAAAATGGAAAGATCGACCATAAGAATAATTTTTAATTTAGGTGTGTTTTCTTAGAGATACTAAATAAGGGACTCCTGTGCCAATCATCAACTGCGAAGTGCCTTGGGCAGGAAATAAATGGTCGTCAAACACTTCTTGTTGACTATAGGTTTTTTGATGATTGAACATTATGGCTAGAATGATCACTCCTACCGAACACTTTGTAATGCTTACCACGATCAGGTAAATACCCTGCTCCAGGATATTTTTGACTGTTTTGTTTAAGTTTTTCATAGCACTTTTTTTCTTTGATCAATCTTACGGAAGCACAAAAGACATACCTAATGGACTTTTGCAACTGGTTTTCAGGAATTTGCAGATTTTGTAAAAAGGAGTTGATGATTGCCTCAATGGAATTTGGTTTTGCAGAAATTGCAAATGGAGGTTAGCTCATCTGCGGAAATTGCGGAAATTGCAAACTCTCTTTTGCCTAGTCGTGGGAGGAATAGCTGTTGCGGCGATTACAATCGCTCTTTTTCTTAACAGGAAGAGGACCAACCAATGTCCGGGACATAGTTGTTTTTATAATTGTGTGATTAATGGCAATCTTGAAGCCCAATTGCTGGAATATCCCTGAGTGAGCTTTACAGACTGGTTTTTCGCTTGAACTAAATGGAAGGTACAAATTGAGATCGATCTCCTTATCAGTTACAATTCCTCAACGGCATAAACTGTATTCTGGTAACCTTTGTTTATGCCGTTGTTAAGAATTACCTTTCGATTTCAAAGCCCAATTGCCCATTGTTGGAAATCCATCTCAGTTTGAGGTGGTTTTTTTATTTCCTTTCTATTTTCTTTAATTCCTGAATTTTACTCTGAATTTAATTTCATCCGGTACTATATTTTCTAACTCATCCCTGTAAAACCACCGAGTTGCATAAGGTCGAGGCATACCGTTTTCAATATCCTGGTCATCATAAAAGGGATGTAATTTGCCCATTGCAATGTATTGTTTCAACCTGTCCTTTCCACAACCCAAATACCTGGCTGCATCGGATGTTTTGAATCGTACTGGTACAACCTTGCCGTTGTTAGATCACGTTGAAAGCATGTCAAGCAACTTAGTTGAGAACCTTTCGAAATCTTCACTGGAAACTATATTGATCGTCATTTTACGGGTTTTTACCGAAAAATAAAGAATTTCTCATTCTCAAATCCCGTTGATGTTTAGCAACCGTTCCGTTGACATTTCTTAGACTCGTTTCTGAATCTTAACTTTCATTAGTATTTCCTCCGGGACAATCAAATCCAGTTCATCCCGGAAGAACCACATTGTAGCTTTAATCTCTTGGTTTGCCCCGATGGTCTAAATCAAAATCATCGTAAAACGATGTAATCTTGCCCCGTTGTATATAGATATTGAATCGAATTTTCTTACGCATCCCAGGTATTTGATAGCTCGTTTCTTTTTGATAGCGACCGTTTCCATAGAAGTCGATCCATAGATAGGTATAATCATCTATATGGGGACTACTCGTTAACTATAACAGCCATTAGGATCTATTCTACCTTCTTCAGTTTAGTATACTTTTCCAAGTATTTGTCTCGAAGATATAGACCTATTAATCTTAATGCTACTGGTAGATCTAAATCAACATTTTTATATTGTGGATTATGATAGATATAATTCTTAACTTCTGTAAATTCATCCCACCTAGATACTTCACCAGCAATCAACAAAGGAGCATAATCTTCGGCATCAAGTGCCGACTTGAATTCCTGCTCTTCCATTATTTTAATCAAAGAAGTTGCGTTATTATCAATAAATTCCTTGCCCCCAATCTTATTTAGAAAATTCCCGGTTGACACCTATAAGCAACCGGTTGTAATATCTGGATTGAAACTAAGGAAAATAAAAAGAGCTGGCCTCATTTACGCCCTGAGAATCAAGTACCTGAAAGGTTCCCACACTTCCCCTTGGATAATGCACTCTCAGGGCGTTTAATCAGTTGATTCAATATAAAATTCATAAATATCGTTCCAACCTGGGGCTTTTATTTTTTCATTTCTTGATCTCACCAAATTCGGTAGAGTATTTCACAATACATGTTAATTCCAACAAGGATCTCAACAGCCTTTCACGGTCTATCTCATAATGCTTACTTTTTGTTATGAAGATTAAAACTACCAATGATGGAATTAGGTACGCCTTGCTACCTTTAGGTTTGGTTCAACAGTCGCTAAAATGAAAATATGCGAAATGAGCATCTTGTAGAGCTTTTGTGCTAAATTTCTAACTGCAATTAGTTCTAGCCAGTTGGGCTATACTCATTTTAGCTAAGTCGTTGTGAGCAAGCCAAGTTTAGCCACATTGTCCAATTAAGATGTCTGAATCAATTGAAGTCTTTTTTACCGTCATTTCTATTTCGAGTGGCGTAGATCAACTGATCAGAGGCTGCCACATAAGTTGGACTTAATTGTGAATTTTCGGAATTAATGTCATCCCCTAGCCTTTTTAGTTCATACATCGACGGATTACTGTACCATTCCTTTGCCCTTATAGCAATCTCAATAAACAGCTTTGTCTCGTCGATTATGAATTTACTTTTATAAACATTGAGATCAAGAAAAGCTGTCCAGCTGTCCAGGAGGTGATTGCTTCGTCAAACCTATCCCTCATAATATAGATTCTACCTAGCCAATAGTTGTAAAACTTATCCCTTCTTCCCTGGGTTTCTGAATAATCCAGTATGATGTCGAGAGATTTATTTCGAAAGTCTTGAATCGGCATTTTTACTGTGCATCTTTCTGATTCTGGTAAAAAGACTTGCTCGGTCTGTCATCACCAACAAAGAGCCTTTGTGGTTTTTACCCATCATTAAATCGACTTCTATATCTCCCAATCGTTCCCTTTTGTTAATGATCTGGGGTCGCTGTTCAATTGATACCCTATTCGGGATAATACCTCTATTGAGCAATCAACTCATGAGAAAATCTTTTCTGCCAGTTTGTGTTTATCGTTTGCGCCTTCGTTTGCCAGTGAGCATAGTTCAGCCCTGTATTTGGCATTATTATTATCAGGATCAACACTTAAAACCTCTTTATATAGAGGCAATGCATTAATGAAATCCTCATTATCCAAAATGTATCAATAGCTTTCTTCTCAAGTTTCCTCAAATTTTGTGCATAGCCAGACAAGCCGATTAAGTCGAAAAGGACAATGAGTATAATTTCAGAAAAACGCATGAATGAATTTACCTTTAATACCAAGCAAAGTCAAGTCAGTTGGGTTGTGACTATTCCCCAATTTCCCCTCATCCCCTCTTCCAACCAAAATGCCTCCCTAGAACATTGAGAATAGTAGTTTTTCCGCAACCCATTTTTTCCAGTGAGCACTGTTAAGTTAGACTCAAAGTCTATTTGAATATTCTCAAATTGTCTCCACCTATGTAAAGTTAATTTCTTAAAGTAAGTAATTATTGATTTTTATTATTTTGACCAACGTTTTGTATAAAAAGCGTTTTTATGCTTTTTATATAGTGTTGAACCAAACCTAAAGGTAGCAATGCGGCTGTAAATCATCGATAGCTGTTTAAATCTTCATAACTAAAGATTAAAGATTATGAAGATTTCAAAAACAGATCGAGGTGAAAAGACATTGGTCAGCCTTGAGAGAAGGCTGCGAGTATCCAACCGCAGCGAACAAACTATACGCAACTATGTGCGTAGTGTCAAAACGTTGATGGATTACCATCAACAACATCCGGATGAGTTGGACATTGACCAGGTAATCGACTTTCTCAACGACCTTCAGCAAGAACAGGAACGGGGATGGCGAACTATCAAGATCTATGTAGCCAGCACATGCGCCCTTAACCCG
>CAXXNX010000056.1:50000-92490 GCA_963664285.2 Cyclobacteriaceae bacterium | reverse complement strand
AGGCTTACCTGTACTTCACAGTTTTCGTTGTTCTTATAATTTGGGAGATCTCTGACCGGATTGTCAAATATTTCGACCGAAGTGTTTTATGCAAAAATTTTTCTAAGAAAAAATTAATCTACATTTTTTGGATTGACACCGTAGCCCTTATACCTCTTTTATTGGCAGTAAATTATTTCTCAGTTTTTGTAATGAAAGTCTGGCTGGGCAGCCCGGCAGAAGATTCTATTTCAAACTTTTGGGGACACATTATACAGTCGTTGGTTATTGCCTGGCTTGTTATAGCCTTCCAGTTGGGCCAGCTTAATTTTAAATATGCAAAAAAAGCTGAAAGCCAAACAGCAGCTATGCAAAAAGAACTGCTGCTCTCAAAATACGAAACCTTGAAAAACCAGGTAAACCCCCATTTCCTGTTTAATAGCTTCAGTGTTCTATCATCTTTAATACATGAAAACCAGGAATTGGCTTCTGAGTTTCTTGACCAATTGTCCAAAATGTACCGTTACATGCTGGACAACCGGGACAACAGAATGGTTTCTTTAAGTAAGGAAGTTGAATTCATGAAATCTTATATTTTCCTGCAAGAAGCAAGACATGAAGAAGGTATTGATATCAAAATTGATCTGTCACTGGATCAGGATGTTTACTTCATACCCACATTGTCGCTGCAAATGTTGATCGAGAATGCTATCAAACACAATAAATTCTCAAAGGATAACCCCATGACTATTCGCATATTCAATGAATCTGACGAATACCTGGTGGTTGAAAATGAATTGAGAGCTAAAACAAAGGAAATTCAATCAACCAAAGTCGGTCTTGAAAACATTCGAAACCGTTACAATTACCAGTCTGACAAACGGGTGATCATTGCAGAAAACGATTCACATTTTACAGTCAAGTTATCTATCCTGACTTCAATGCAATTTAGCTAATGGATGTAGTAATCATTGAGGACGAAAGGCTTTCGGCGGATAAGCTTATTCGAATGATTGCCAAATTTGATCGGGACATCGAAATCATGGCATGCATTGATTCTGTTAAAAAAGGCATTGGCTGGTTTAAGGAAAATTCACCTCCTGACCTGGTTTTTCTAGATATACAGCTAAGCGATGGCACCGGATTCGATCTGTTGAAAGAAATAGAGTACTCACCGCCTATTATTTTTACCACGGCATATGACCAATATGCCATTAAAGCATTCAAGTTCAATAGTGTCGATTACTTACTTAAACCGCTCGACCAACAAGAACTTGAAGCCGCAATGGAGAAGTTTAGGAGGTTGGACACCAACGAAGACGCACAAAATAAAAATACATTTAGTAAGATTGGCTATCTAATTAATTATAATTAACGGTGATTTTAAGAAACGATTTCTTGTCAAAGTCGGTGAACAATATCAAAGTATTGAAGTGTCCCGGATAGCCTATTTCATGTATGATGATGGGTTGACCTACATATACAATTCGGAAGGCAAAAAATGGCCTATAGACCAATCTCTTGATAACCTGGAGAATTTGCTACATCCCCTGGAATTCTTTAGGGTCAACAGAAAGATGTTTATAGCCCTGACTTCCATTAATCAAATCCACACCTACTTCAACAGCCGGTTACTCCTCAAATTAACACCTGAAATAAGTGATGAGGTGATTGTGAGCCGGGATCGTGTGAGCGATTTTAAACTATGGATGGATGTCTGAAAACTTCCGGACCTTGTCTGTTTATCAACCAGGCATAATAAGTTAGCATCTTACAGGGTACGTTAAAGGCACATAGTTTACACTTTTAAAGGGACATAGTTTACATATTTTAAGGAGTGATTTGTGATAAAACACAAATTGATATGCCTTGGAAAAATGTAACGACTATGGAACAAAGAGTAGAATTTATCTGCGAATGGTTAACCGGAAAGTATACCATCACCGAATTAAGTAAAGCCTTTGGAGTATCCCGTCCTACCGCCTACAGACTCATTAATCGGTATGAAACCCGAGGCATTAACGGGATTCGAGATCAATCATCAGCTCCCAGGAATCATCCCAATCGAACCAAAGAATATGTGGAAGAAAAGATACTGAAATTGAAGGGTAAATACCCTCGTTGGGGAGCCAAAAAATTACACCGACTATTGTTTAACCATTGTAACGTTGAGGACATCCCATCGGTGGTTACTGTACACAATATTCTGTCTAAGAATGGTTTGGTATGTCCACAAAAGCGACTGCGAAGGGTCAAGCCAACATATCCTATTTTCGATCCCCATCATTGCAATGAAGTCTGGTCTGCTGACTACAAGGGAAAGTTCCTAATGGGCAATAGAATCTACTGCCATCCATTGACCATAGCTGACTCTAAAAGTCGCTTCCTGTTCACTGCAAAGGCTATGTACAAAGAAGACTACAAATCAGCTAAAAATGAGTTTAAAAGGGTTTTTCGCAAATACGGACTACCCCAACAGGTCCACACCGACAATGGTGTTCCCTTTGGTTTTGTAACAGCTATTCAACGTTACTCCAGGCTTTCATACTGGTTCATTGACTTGGGAATTTTACCTGTATTTTCTGACCCTGCCCACCCTGAACAAAATGGCAGGCATGAACGCATGCATCGCGATTTAAAGGCAGCTTGTGCTGTCCCTTCAGCATTTGACCTGAAGTCCCAACAGCGCAAACTCAATCAATTTGTCAAAGAGTACAATTACGAACGTCCACATGAGGCGCTCGAAATGGAGACACCTGGTAAAATACACGACTTTTCTACAAGACCATTTCCGGAAAAGATAAAGCCATATGACTATCCTTCTTACATGAAGGTGATGAATGTAACTCAAAACGGTAATGTGAGGTGGAAGTCTTATTTCTGGGTTTACATGACTAAGAGGGCTAATCGGTAGACAGGTGGCTGCTGTGGAGCTTGGTAATGGTATTTGGAAGGTGTTTTATAGGAATGTATTTTTAGGATATTTCAATGAAAAAGAATTAAGGAAGAAACAACAATCAACAAGGCTCAGCTTAAATCTAGTGTAAAGCATGTGCCTTTAACTTTGTAAACTACCTCCCTTAACGAACAATTAATAATAAGAGCAAATCAAAATATATAAATGAAGGCAACAAAATTTATTATTCTAATGGTCATCATCTTCGCCATGGCAAGCTGTAAAAAGATGAATTCCGATAATACGGTAGAGGACAAACCTTTAACACAAGCGAGGGAATATTATCAACTTAAAGTCTATACCTTTGACATGGATGAGCAGGTTAAAACCACTGATAAATATCTCAAAGAGGCATATCTACCAGGACTAAAGAAGCTGAAAATTAAAGATATTGGTGTGTTCAAGCTAAGACCAAATGAGACAGATTCCATTAAAAATACGTTTGTGCTCATTCCTTTTTCTTCCCTAGAACAATTTCTTACCCTTGAGGAGGAGCTTGGTAAAGACGAAACTTATTTGGCTGCTGGAAGTGACTATATCAATGCTTCTCATGAACACCCACCTTACCAGCGTATTGAGTCCACATTATTGAAAGCCTTTGCAGATATGCCGAATATGCAAGCCTCGGCATTGGATGTCCCTAGATCGCAGCGGGTATATGAATTGCGGAGTTATGAATCGGCAACTGAGACTTATTACAAAAATAAAGTCGACATGTTTAATGCTGGCGGAGAGATTAAACTCTTTAACCGACTTGAATTCAATGCTGTATTTTATGCAGAAGTAATTTCAGGTTCTAAGATGCCCAATCTAATGTATATGACGACATTCTCCGATCAGACAAGCCGAGATGCACATTGGAAAGCATTTATTGACTCACCTGAGTGGAAGGAATTGAAATCCATGTCTAAATACGAGAATAATGTATCTCATGCAGATATCACTTTCCTTTATCCAACTGAATATTCAGATTATTGAGTTCCTTATACTTTAAACTGCGAAAAACGACCACCAACAGTCGCTATCGGTTATATGCCATGGTGCTTTATGTCAGCCTTTGTTAAACTCAACCGCTTCACTGCCCATTCTGAGACTTCATCGCTTTTGGATACTTCTGTCGTTCTGGACTTATACTTTTTGAACGCATTTCTTCGTAGTTGTCGTTGTGGGAGTTGGGCAGTTTCGCTACATTAGTGCTCTATACAAGCTGTGGGCATACAAACCGATAGCTTGGCGCTAGTCTCAATTAAAACAACTAAAATGACTTTAATTGAAGTAGTAAGACTTATATCCGCCATAGTGGTGATTATGATTTGTTCAACTTGTTCAAATGTTCCTGGGCAAGACAATCCTGAAGATCAAACCACCAACGACGAGGTTTTCATTTCACAATCACCAACCAAATTTGAAGTCGATCCATTCTGGCCGAAGCGTTTGCCTAACAATTGGATCCTTGGCGAGGTGGCAGGTGTGGCCACTGACGCAAGTGATAACGTATGGATTGTACAAAGACCAGGAACGCTCGATGAACGGGAAATGCATGCAACAAAGAACCCTCCAGAGGCAGAATGCTGTTATCCTGCCCCCGCTGTAATTGAATTTGGTCCTGAAGGAAATGTCTTGCAAGCTTGGGACAATCCCGACACAACTCAACAATAGATCAGCAGCGTTCATGGGATTTTTGTTGATGATGATGGCAATGTCTGGATAGGCGGGAACAATATTGGGACCGGTCAGGACAATGTCGTACTGAAGTTTTCCAATGACGGTAAGCTGCTTTTACAAATTGGTGAATATGGCCAAACCAACGGGCAGTAATGACACTACCAATTTAAGTGGGCCAGCTGATATAGCTGTCGATAAAGAGGCAAATGAGGTCTATATAGCAGATGGGTATGGCAACCGGAGAATAATTGTATTTGATGCAACATCCGGTTACTACAAAAGACATTGGGGTGCTTACGGGGAACTCCCTCATAATGACGAACTTCCAGCCTATAATCCGGAAGATCAGCCCCTCAAATCATTTCGAAACCCCGTACATGCGGTGCGAATATCGAATGATAACCTGGTTTACGTTGCAGATCGGGTGAATAATAGAGTCCAGGTATTTAATAAAGACGGTACTTTTGTAACTGAATCATTTGTAGCCAAAGAGACTCTTGGTAGTGGTGCGGTATGGGATATCGATCTGTCTCCAGACCCCAATCAAACCTATATGTATGTTGCTGGTGGAATGAATATGAAAGTATGGATTCTTAATAGATCCAACTTGGAAGTAATTGGGTCATTCGGGTATGGTGGAAGAAATGCTGGTCAGTTTGGCTGGGTGCATAACGTTGCGATGGACTCAAAAGGAAATTTGTATACTACAGAAGTCAAACCAGGGAAGCGTATTCAGAAATTCAGACCTGTTGCGAATGATTAAGAGATTGACTTCATTAGAAATATAAAGTCGAGTAGGTAAAGGGGAATTTCACCCCTAAACCTCTCACAGAACCGTACGTGAACCTCTCAATTCATACGGCTCTTCATAATCAAACCTAGGGCGTAAATCCATGCCGCCAGTGTGGAAACAAATAGGCATAATCATTGGCGATCTGCCTAAGCCACAGTTTGGCGAACAATACGGTTTTACGCCTCTTAAAACGCTTATACTTGTTAACCCGAAAAATTCATAGTAGACAATAAAAAACAGGCATAAATTGCTTATATTGAGATAGTTAGACAACAAAATAAGCAATTAATTTATGCCTGAATATAAGGAAAAAGATACCGTATTTTATCGAGGAAAACAAGCTTTTAAATTTGATTTTTCAGCATCAGCGATTAGCTCAGACGGAGCGATATTGTTAAGTGAAAAAGTAGAGAGAAAGACTGGTCTATTAAAAAGCTTCGCCGCACTGATTCCTGACTATCGAAACCCCTTTTTTATCGAATACACTTATGAAGAAATGCTTCGCCAACGGGTGTTTTTAATGATGCAGGGCTATCAGGATTGCAATGACGAACAAAAACTCCGAGAGGATCCGGTGATCCGTAAAGTACTAGATAGCGGATTATGTTCCCAGCCTACTTTAAGTCGATTTGAAAACAAGGCCGATCGGAGTCTGATCTACCAGATGAGTCAATGGTTTGTAGACCGTTATGTAGAGGAGTTGAAAGAGAAGACTGGTCAAATCATCATTGATGTAGATGGTACCGATGACCCTACTCATGGATCCCAACAACTCAGTTTGTATAATGGCTATTATGGACAGACTATGTACCATGAGTTGTTCTTTAAGGACGGGAACACCGGTCAGGTCATTTTACCAGTACTACGTCCGGGCAATTGTCACTCCAACAAATGGTTTGTGGCCTTATTGAAAAGGATTGTCATTAAAATCAGAAAAAAACTGCTCTCAGTAAAGATCCTTATTCGAGCGGATAGTGGCTTTTCAGGAGCATCTTTTTATCGGATAGCTAAGCAGTTTGACCTTCAATTTTGTTTAGGTATTAGTAGTAATGAAGTTTTAAAGACTTTTACCAAACAGACTATCATTGAAGTAAAAAAGGAATATGCTTCAAAAATCATCAAACATCAAGAGTTTGTTGGCCCGTTTACTTACCAGGCCAAAAGCTGGGATCGTTCTGAAAAGCTGTACGCCAAAGTGGAGTCTACCGGAAAAGGAATGAATGTCCGTTACTTTGTGAGCAACTTTGAAGCGATGACCGCTCAACAGATTTACTTTGATTTTTATGTCAAGCGAGGTGATGCCAGTGAAAATCGAATAAAGGAACTCAAAAACATGACTTATTCCGACCGGCTTTCCTGTCATCGCTACTGGGCCAATTTCATGCGTTTAATCATCGCTACCCTCTGTTATGAAATGTTCCGGCAGATTAAATTATTAATTGCCAAAACAAAACACCACTTTGCTAAACGATGGCAAGTGGACAATATCCGGCTTTACCTGATGAAGGTTGGGGCGTGCCTGAAAGAAAGGAAAAGATCATTGACAATACAATTCTCAAGAGCCTTTAGATATCAATACCTGCTGGGCGATTTGCTTACGGTGAACTGACCGATCAGTTAAACAGTTTGGTTTAATCAAAAAAATGTTCTTCCATAAGAACACAATAGAGCTTTGACTGAAAATTGAAAAATTCTAACAAAAAAACGCTCTAATGTCCTTTGAGATCCAGAAACCTGGTTGATCTTCAAATTAATACATACACTCCAATCAAAAATAGTTAGCAACCCATTATTAATCCCAAAATTGGTGGCCTATGAATAATGCGGGTTAATACATACACTCCAATCAAAAATAGTTAGCAACCCATTATTAATCCCAAAATTGGTGGCCTATGAATAATGCGGGTTAAGGAAGCAGATCAATTCATTAAGGGCACTCTTACCGAAGGACTAACACAATTCCTCAAAGCAGAAGAAACTCAACTTACTCTCTTTGAGCTTCCGGATG
Organism: Cyclobacteriaceae bacterium; assembly: GCA_963664285.2. GTDB lineage: Bacteria > Bacteroidota > Bacteroidia > Cytophagales > Cyclobacteriaceae > JAJCYL01. The sequence continues at coordinate 85,089 of CAXXNX010000056.1, read as the reverse complement.
TTTCGAATACTACAAGCATCTTAGAATATACAAGACAGCTTTTTAAGGTATTATTTCAAATTGCTAAAGATGAAAAGTGCTTTGATCATAAAGTATGTGTAGTTCTGGAGGAAGCGCATACCATTGTCCCAGAATGGAGTTTTGTTGGAGTTACCGATAAATCTTCTCAATCTCTCCTTAATAGTATTGCTCAAATTGCATTACAAGGGAGAAAATATGATGTTGGATTATTAGTAATAGCGCAAAGAACTGCAAATGTGTCTAAAACAATATTAACTCAATGTAACACAATCGTGTCATTTCAAGAATTTGATAAAACCAGTAACGATTTTCTAGCAAATTACTTTGGACCAGAAATTGTTAAGAGCCTACAAAGATTAAAATTTAGGCAAGCTATTGCTGCCGGGAAGGCATTCAAATCAAATGTACCTATGATGTTTGAAGTTCCAGAAATTTTTGAACCTGGTTCCAATGAACAAGTGGAGTAAAAACTACAGCCAACAATAACACAATTCTGTTACCGTTTTTGTTACCGAAAACATAAAAAAACCTCATACAATATGTATGAGGTTTAATGTGTAGCGGGGGCAAGACTTGAACTTGCGACCTTCGGGTTATGAGCCCGACGAGCTACCAACTGCTCCACCCCGCGATTTAATGGGGTGCAAAGTTAGAGGGCGCCTTTCGAAAAACCAATACCTTTGCCCTTCATTCAATCTTTAATCTCAATTTATTTCCCATGCCCTCTACTCTGGATCATAAAGCTGGCTTTGTAAGCATCATCGGAAAACCCAACGTGGGTAAGTCCACCTTAATGAACGCCCTAATTGGGCAAAAACTCTCCATCATTACGGCCAAAGCCCAGACCACCAGGCATCGCATTTTCGGGATTCTCACTGGTGATAACTTCCAAATCGTTTATTCCGACACTCCCGGAGTCATCGATCCCAAGTATCCGCTGCAGAAATCGATGATGAATTTCGTTTCCGAATCACTATGGGATGCGGATATCATTCTATTAGTAGTAGACGCCTTTGATAAACCCCAAGAAAATAAAATCCTGGAACTGCTGAGTAGGTCAACTGCTCCAAAAATTCTAATCATCAATAAAGTTGATCTATCGAACCAGGAAGATGTCGAAAAAAAACTCTCGAAGTGGTCAGAAGCCATGGAATTTCGGGAAATCATTCCTGTATCGGCACTGAATAATTTCAACCTGGATAAGGTACTGAAAACAATTCTTGTCTTAACTCCTAATCATCCACCGTATTTCCCCGATGGTGAACTGTCAGACAGAACTGAACGTTTTTTTGCTTCAGAGACTATAAGAGAAAAAATATTTATGTACTACAAAAAAGAAATTCCCTATAGTACGGAAGTGAGGATCGACTCCTTTAAGGATGAGAAGGATATCGCCAGAATTAGGGCCATTATATACGTCGAGCGTGACAGTCAAAAAGGGATAATAATCGGGAAAGGAGGAGCTTCGCTTAAAAAAGTTGGAGTGGAGGCCCGAAAAGATCTTGAAGAATTTTTAGGTAAGAAAGTTTTCCTGGAAACCCATGTCAAAGTGGAAAAAGACTGGCGGAAAAAAGACCTTAAATTAAAGCGCTTTGGGTATTAAACAGACTATTAGATCAAAGAGCCAAGATCAAAGACTCGATAATAGAACTGTTACCATTTTCTCAAATTTACTTCAGGGCGTCCTTGAAAATTAGTTCAGCGAGAAGAAAGAGGGGTTAAAAATGGGATCAGGATTTTCAATAGAGGAGAGATTGATCATCATACTGATTACCTGCTCTTGAAAGAGTACAATTTTTGTTACAAAATAGAGTTTGAAAGTGCGTTTTTGGTGTATAGACATAGTGCTTCCTTTGAAGTAGAAAACGACTTTTGTTTTTTAGTTATGCGGCCTGTTGGAATGGTGGATCAACTGTATTTAGCAATAGTTTTCTTTTACTAATTTTTACTGCGTTAGCGGTCATCACAGCAAAAAAGACAAACAGTCTTTCATTTTTCTCTCCTTTAACTTTAATCCTGTTGGTCCCGTAATGAGTTTTGTGGTCACCGAAGCTGCCTTCCATCACTGTAGCCCTTTGATTGGCGATGAGTCCACTGAGCCGACTGTCTTGTTTAGTAAGAGGTTGGGGGCCTTTCTTAGGAAAGCAAGTGAAGATTTTCTTTTTGGTGCAAAATCTTCGATTGGCATTTGTGGCATAGATCAGGTCAGCTCCCAATTGATTAAGTGCTCCAAAGTGTCGTTTGTGCTTTACAGTACTAATCTTGAGCCGGGTGGATTCATTGAAAGCGTTGAAATTCATACACTCAATCATGCAGATCCCATCCACTTGCAGCATATGTACCTTCATGCCAAACTCAACTCTTTTGTTCTCTTTTCCCCTGACTATCGGCCTGACATAGGGTTTTGCCAATGATACGATGCGGTTTTTTAACTCTTTGGCCGGGTGGGTTTGTAGGAACTGCTGTTGTTCAAGTACTTTTTTGATGGTTCTCAGGTAATCTCTTTCCTGCTCATTAAGCAGTGGCAGTTTAGCATCGTTGAGAACTTGTTGAAGTTGGATCAACCCCTTGTGTAGCAGATACAACAGGGCTTTTTTACGCTTACGTCCTTCTTTATAGGTCTTCCTGCGTCTTTTCTCATAATCGCGTTGTCTGCGCTTTTGTTCAACATATTTGGAGCGAGGCCTTTTCTTTCTCACTACTTTACACCATCGGAACAATTGCTTTTCAAACACCCAATGGCAGCATTCCCATAACAGCTTTACATCAGTAGGAAAACGGATATAACTCTCATAACAGGTAGCGTCCATTAAAAGCACATGGGTATTATTCATGTCTCTTTTCCAATGTTCGATCAATATTTGTTGGAGCTGTTGCCAGTCTGTATGCTCAGCCAGATAACTGCGGATGCGGCTTACGATAGCATTGTCTCGAATCTTCTCTGTGTCTGATAACATTTTGCCACAGAACAACTGTAGGCTCCAATCGGAGTTAAAGCGTTCTATTAGTTTCTCATCACTGATACTCAGGTAGGACTTAAGAAACATCAGCGCAAACATCCCTTTTGAGGAAAACCACCGGGGAGCACCAGGTCCGTTATTTTCTTCAGGCAGGCAGTCCGCTAACTGATTCCACGGTAGACTATCATAAACTGCACCCAATTTACTGCTCTTAAACAAATACCATTTTGGAGTTAAACCATATTCGGGTTGGAAAAGCCTTTTTTGCATTCTAATTTGTGGTGTTAGATGTGTTCTACACCACAATCTAGCAAAACAAAAACCCCGAAAAAAGCCCTATTCGGCCGATTTTGGGGTTCTTTATCCTTTCAAACCTCTTTTAACTCTTTGATTATCAGAATCTTAATTTATTCAAAGACGCCCTACTTCAATAGAGTTTTTAAGACTAAACAAGCTTATTACTTGTCCAAATCGAAGTCTAACAATCTATTATCTTGGTCTTTGATCTTTAGCATCTAATCTATCTCAACTCCCACACTCTTCAGGTCTTCCCAGAAACCGGGATATGACTTGGCTACCACATCGGGGTTCTCAATTTGAATTGGCTTGATCATGCACAGGGGGGCAAAAGCCATGGCCATGCGGTGATCATCATAAGTTTCAAAAAGAGTATCAGGAGTCAAATTGAAGTCGGTAGAATCAAGTTGCCAATTATGTTCAGTTACCTCAATCAGGTTGACATTTACTTTTTTTAATTCTGTTTGTAAGGCAACTATTCTATCAGTCTCCTTGATTTTTAAACTCTCTAAACCGGTCATGGTCAAATTGGTTTTTTGAGCAGCAGCTGAAACCATCACAGCCTGAGCAAGATCGGGACAATTCCTGAAATCGATGGTAGGTGAATTTTGAATACCATATTTGTTCAGTTTAACCCCTCCATCGAAATATGAAGAGGACACTCCCATTGGTTTCATTATCTGTTTTATGGCCTGATCGCCCTGGTAAGAATTTTCTCGCAGACCCAACAAGCTTACCGAACCCTCCCTGCTCATTGACACCAACCCGTACCAATAGCTAGCCCCGGACCAATCAGACTCTATAGTATATTCAGCACTTCCATAACTTTGATGGCTGATTGAGATTATATTTTCTAACCATTCATACTGAATACCAAACTCCTCCATAAGCGCCAGGGTCATTTGGATATAGGGCTCACTGTATATCTCACCTACCACTTCAATAGTTAATCCATTAGGCAAGACCGGAGCAATCATCAATAAGGCAGAGATGTATTGACTACTAATATTTGACGGGATAGGCAGTGTGTCAATTTTTTGTTCTGAGAACGGACTTATTTTCAATGGAGGATAGCCATCATTCTTCAAACAGGAAATATCTGTACCAAGCTTATTCAGCGCCTCAACCAATATTTTGATTGGTCTTTCCAGCATTCGGGGTGATCCGGTTAGAACCACTTCCTTCCCGGTTGAAACGGCCAGATAGCTGGTTAAGAATCTCATGGTGGTTCCGGCATCCAAAACATCAAGGACCTCATCTGTGGACGACAGCAGCCTTTTCATAGTTTGTGTATCCCTTGCATCTGAAAGATTTTTTATCTCGCTGGGGTTACCTGAAAGTGCATTTATAATTAAAGTTCGGTTACTCTCACTTTTTGATGCGCTCAGTTTGATTTCTGATTTTTTTAAATTCCCGTTAGAGCGTAGTGTGATTATATCCTTATTTATGTCAGTCATACTTCAAATAATTCAAAAAAACAACCAAATTATCACAACAAAAGGAGGGCAAACTAGGTTAAAATAGTTATATGAGTAGTTATATGGCACAATTTGTGCTACATCTAACTTGATAACAATTAAACAAAATGAAAACAATAACATTTTCTACCATTATTGCAGGACTTACTGCCGGTGCATTAACGCTTTGGTACACAAATCCTGTCAAAAATATTATGGTGAAAAATTTGATCAAAAAGGTCAGGCCGATGAAGAAGAAGGAGGAAACCAATGACCATTTATTTATCTAATTGATTATAGTAAAAGATTGAATCCAAAACCTTACCAGTTGATATCGGTACATTTACCACTCCCTCACCTAAGTGTTTTAGCAAGGTGCAATTAATCACGTTGCCCAGGTTTTTTTTGTCCTGCTGACACAATTCCAATATCCTTTCAAATTTATCCTTGCCAATTCCTATTGTGTCATAAGTAGTTTTTATGTACTGCGCTATCTCAAGCAACTCCTCATTGGTCAATCCGACCTTCTTCGTTGAAATAAATGCTTCACAAATTATTCCAATGGCTATTGCTTCCCCATGCAACAATTTCTCATTTTCCGAATCCAGGTAAACCGTTTCAATTGCATGACCTATGGTATGGCCAAAGTTGAGCAGTTTTCGCTGTCCTTTCTCAAACGGGTCCTCTTCGACAATCCCGGACTTGACATTTATGGAGTGCCTGATATGAGTTTCCCAATCCTGGCTTTCCAGGCTCACGCTAGTCAGTATATTCCAGTAATCTTTGTCTGCAATCAACGCATGTTTCAGAACCTCGGCAAACCCGGAGCGCAATTCCCGCTTACTCAAGGTGGATAAAAATTGAGGTGATATAATTACCATTTGTGGATGCTGAAAAACACCAATATGATTCTTCAAACCATTGAAGTCGATACCCAACTTACCTCCTACGCTAGCATCTACTTGCGATAGAAGTGTAGTGGGAATGTTCAGGAAATCGATACCTCGTTTGAAAGTGGTAGCACAGAATCCTCCCATATCTCCGATCACACCACCACCCAGGTTGATTAATAAACTTTTCCGGTCAAATGAAGCTTCAGTGAGCGCTTCCCAGATTTGCTCACAAGTTCTGAGGTTTTTATGTTCTTCTCCGCTACTAATTTTAATTAGCCAATGCTCTTGCAAAAAACCAACAATATGCGACAGGCAATGAGTTTCGGTATTCTCATCCACCAGAACGCCTATCTTTGAATATTGTCGATTAGAGAAAAACTTATCAAGAGCCCCCGACAGGTCATCGGTGATTTGAATACTTTCGGGGATCATCCCCCTGCCTCCCCGGCAGGCAGATTCACAGGAACATTCGACATTATTTCAGTCTGACGCTTCACTGAGGCTATGTGTATGATTTTATAAAGTTCTTCCACAAAATCACCGGATAAATTCATTGCATCTCCCCATTCCTTCCTGCTCTTGAAAATATCATTCATCCGATCAACCTGGAAGATAGTAACATCATTCTCTTTTTTGTATTCACCAATCTTTTCAACCAAACTCATCCTTCTGGCCACAGCTTCGAGAATTTCTCTGTCAGACTCATCAATTTGCTCTCTCAGTTCTTCCAGAATATTAATGAAGTCAGAATTATCTGAAGTGGCTGCCCTGATCTTCAATTCACCAAGAATTTCTCCCAGTCTCTTCGGAGTAACCTGTTGAGCTGCATCACTCCAGGCATTATCCGGATCCCGATGTGACTCGATCATCAGCCCGTCATAGTTCAAATCCAATGCTTTTTGAGACAGATCAAGAATCATTTGTCTATTACCACCAATATGGCTTGGATCACAGAAAATAGGCATCTCAGGGAGTTTACTTTTGAGTTCAATCGGAATACGCCAAGCCGGTACGTTTCTGAACTGGGTCTTCTGGAAAGAAGAAAATCCCCGATGTATCACTCCTAATTTCGTAATGCCTACTGCATTTATGCGTTCGATAGCGCCTAACCATAGTGATAAATCCGGATTGATGGGATTTTTGATAAGTACAGGAACATCTGTTCCCTTTAATGCATCGGCGATTTCCTGTACCGTGAAAGGATTCACTGTTGACCTGGCGCCTATCCAAAGAATATCTACACCCGCTTTAAGGCACTGCTCTACATGTTCGGGTTTTGCCACTTCAACTGCAAACTTCACATTGAGTTCCTTTTTCACTTGCTCAACCCATTTAAGCGCTTTGACACCCTGTCCTTCGAAATTATTTGGTCTTGTGCGAGGCTTCCAAATGCCCGCTCTCATGATCTCGATGCCCTCATCTTTCAGCGATCGACAGGTCTCAAGAAGCTGATCTTCCGTTTCTGCACTGCATGGCCCTGATATTACTACCGGACGATTTTTGACCGGTGACCAGCTCTCTAATTTTTCAATTTTTAATTCCACTTTTCTTCTTGCTTAAAATAAAATCTACCTACAACCTATCATTTTCGGGTTTTGATATCTTTGCCGCGAACTTGCAAAGGTATAAAATGAACATTAACCCCCACCTTTCTTTTGAAAATACTGCTGTTGCCTTTGCTTCTAAAAGCAATGCAGAACTCAGGAAGACCCATTTTCTTTTCTCTTTAATGAATAAGCCGTGGTTAGTGAGCCTGGGCACATGGACAATTTTAACAGCGCTCAAACTTCACTTACCTATAAAGTTTTTGGTCAAAAAAACTATTTTCAACCATTTCTGTGGAGGAGAATCGATCACAGATGCTCAACCGACTATTGACAAACTAGCTGAATCAGGCATATTTACAATTCTCGATTTTTCTGCTGAAGGGGAAGAGAATGAAAGCGAATTCGACAAAATCACTGAAGAGCAAATTAGAACGATCGAGTATGCTGCCAAATCCGAACATCTACATTTTTCGGTCATGAAAATCTCTGGGATTGCCTCAAATGATTTATTAGAAAAAATTCAAAGGAAAGAAAGCCTTGACGCTAAAGAAGAAGAAGCTTTCCAAAGAGTGAAAGACAGAGTTCGATCAATCTGTCAGAAATCCTATGATCTGGACATTCGGTTTATGATTGATGCCGAGGAAACATGGATCCAGCAGCCGATTGATACCATATCTTATGAAATGATGGCGCAATACAACAAGGAAAAACCTATTGTTTGGAGCACTTTCCAAATGTACCGGCACGATATGCTGGACAACCTTAAGAAAGCCTATCACTACGCCGTTACCCATGGTTATTGGCTGGGCGCGAAACTTGTTCGTGGAGCATATATGGAAAAGGAACGTGAAATGGCAGAAGAAAAAGGTTATCCTGATCCAATACAGCCAAACAAGGAAGCCACAGATAGGGATTTTAATGCCGCTATAAAATTTTGCCTCGACAATAAACAACGGATAGCCCTCTTTGCCGGTACCCATAATGACCAATCAAGCCTTTACCTTGCTACAATGATGGTGAAGCATGGGCTGAAAAAAAATGATCTCAATTTCTGGTTTGGTCAGCTATATGGCATGAGTGACCACATTTCATATACTCTCGCCAAGGAAGGGTACAATGTTTCTAAACACGTGCCCTACGGGCCTGTGGAAAAAGTCTTACCATACTTGTTCAGAAGGGCTGATGAAAATACATCAATTGCTGGTCAAAGTAGCCGAGAGTATCTGTTGGTAAAAAAAGAGCTCAGAAGGAGAAACGAAGAAAAATCAAGGCTACTTAGTTAACCCGACTTCAAAGTAATACACAGCAAAGACCGTTAGGGTGGATTTGCGTGAAGGAAGCTGAAAGAATCTCAAAGTGAGCGGCTCATACAGAACTTTCAAACACACTGCTCTAACAAAAGCCTTTTATAAACTGCTTAATTCTAAAATCGTATAATTAGTCGGAGTTAGAAGTAATTTGCATTATCTAAACAGTTTATTAATCTAAATGACCAAGGTCACTACCAAAAAAGATCTGGAAAACGTTATCCTATTCGACGGGATTTGTAATCTCTGTAATGCCGCCATCAATTTCATTATTGACCGAGATAAGAATAACCATTTTAAATTTGCTTCATTGCAGTCCGACTATGGTCAGGAATATCTGGAAAATAATGATCTGCCGTTGGGCAATTTTGAATCCATGGCCTTTATTAAAAATGGAAAAACGTACATAAGAAGTAGCGCTGCTCTTGAGATAGCCAGAAATATGAGCGGCGTTTGGCCAATATTTTATGGGTTTATTATCGTTCCGAAGTTTATGAGAGACCTGGTATACAACTTTATTGCCAATAATCGCTACAAGTTCTTCGGAAAAAGAGATCAATGCCGGGTTCCTACGCCCGAGTTAAAAAACAGATTTCTAGATTAGGGATTGATCTTAAGACTTCAATAAAAAAGAGTCTTCAATTGATTATTTTGCATAAGAGTAACTTTTATTCTCATGCAAGAAACCCATACACAACCTGGCGTGCTAAGCTTTTTGCCCATTTTATATGTGGCATGGGCTGATGCGGTATTAACACCCACTGAGATCAAGAAGATCGAAAAGAAAATTAACGGAGAAAAGTGGTTGAGCAATGAGGAGAAAGAAATACTCTCCGGTTGGCTGGACCCCAAAAATCCTCCCTCACCTGAAACATTAAAAGGATGGCTGGAAATAGTTCAAAATAAATCAGGAACTATATCCGAAGGTAAAAGAAAATCATTAGCTGATGCAGGAGTAGAAATAGCCAGTATTGGCGCTGACGATGATTCTACGCGATGTACAACTCCCGAAGCGTGTAAAGCTTTATATGAGATTGAGGAGGCACTTGGAGTGATTGGAGACGAATCTTTGGGTGTGCTTTTGAATGAAGAAACTGCGGCCATACCCCTTACTGAAATCTCTTCTTTCCAGGAACATGAATTAACCCGGTTGTTAGACGGGGATCATGCTGACATCATTAGAAAAATAAAAACAATTATCAGTGATCCGGCATTCAAATATATCGGAGAAGTTGACAAGGACATTTACCGTGATAAAGTATTGGAATGGTGCAAATACCTTGCTGATCAGGGCATCGGGTCATTAGGTTATCCCAAAGAGTTTGGTGGGGGAGGTGATCTTGGTCGCTATTTTACTGCCATGGAAACCATCAGCTACCATGATCTTTCAATGGTGATCAAATTTGGAGTACAATTTGGTCTGTTTGGAATGAGCATCATGTTCCTTGGAACCAAGAGACATCATAAAAAATACCTAAAAGATGCCGGTACTTTGCAGCTCCCAGGATGCTTTGCCATGACTGAAACGGGACATGGGTCAAACGTGAGAGATATCGAGACAACCGCAACATTCGATCCGGTCGAGAATGAATTTATTGTTCAAACTCCACATGATGATGCCCGTAAAGACTACATCGGAAACGCCGCCAGACACGGTCAAATGGCCACTGTGTTTGCTCAATTGATCACTAAAGGGAAAAATTTTGGGGTACATGCTTTTTTGGTCCCCATCAGAGATTCGTCAGGCAATATATTGCCCAAAATTAAAATTGAAGATTGTGGTGAGAAATTGGGGCTTAATGGGGTAGATAATGGCAGAATCTGGTTTGATCAGGTACGCATCCCGGCATCAGACTTGTTAGACAAATTTGCCTCCGTGGATGAAAATGGGAACTACACCAGCCCTATCACCAGTGATTCCAAAAGATTTTTTACCATGTTGGGGACATTAGTTGGTGGCAGGATCGGCATTCCGAGAGCAGGCCTCAGTGCTGCAAAGTCTGCATTAACAATTGCCATTCGTTACGGGAATAAAAGACGTCAATTTGGTGCTGCCGGAAAACAAGAGACGCCTTTACTTGATTATCGAACACATCAAAGAAGACTACTGCCTTTACTTTCCAATGCTTATGCACTTCATTTTGCATTAAAGTATTTAACTGACCGATTTCTTGATCGTTCTGAAGAAGACGCCAGAGAAATAGAGGCGCTGGCTGCGGGATTGAAAGCCTGGAGTACCTGGAATACCTCTCACGCAATCCAGGAGTGCCGGGAAGCTTGTGGGGGAAAAGGGTATCTGGCTGAGAATAGATTTGCTGCCCTGAAGGCGGATACGGACATCTTTACTACTTTCGAAGGTGACAATACCGTTTTAATGCAACTTGTGGCTAAGAGTCGGTTGACTGATTTTAAACAGGAGTTTCACGAAATTAATTTTTTCGGGGTCGTCAAATACATTGCTTCCCAGGCTGCTACTTCAATTATGGAAAAGAATCCCGTTGTAACACGAAGAACTGATGAGGAACATCTTCTAGATCCGGAATTCCACCTGGCTGCTTTCAAATACCGTGAGCGCAGCATACTATCTTCGGCGGCAAGGAGGTTAAAACATCACCTAGATGAAGGTATGGACAGCTTTGAAGCTTTCAATCAATGCCAATATCACCTGGTACAATTAGCCTTTGCTTATATCGAGGTAGTAATCCTTGAGCAATTCCAATCAACTTTAATGTTGATGCCCGACGATGACGTAAAAGCTGCTTTGACAAAAATTTACAATCTTTTTGTCCTGTCGCAGATAGAAAAATACAAAGGCTGGTATTTAGAGGCGGACTACATGGAAAGCAGTAAGAGCAAGGCAATCCGCAGGCTGGTTAATGATCTTTGTCAGGAGGTTAGAAAAGATGCGGTTGGTTTGGTCAACGCTTTTGATATACCTGACCAGTGTTTGGGTGCACCTATTGCAACATACCATGGCATTATTCAGTCCTGATTCTCCTTCTTAACGGAAAAGGCTTCAAAAGAGGAATTTTCTTTCAATTAATAATGATTAATCGCATATAACCTGCTGATTTCTATGAAGTACATTCCAGGATTTAATCCGGCTGTGGACAATCAATCCTATTGGATACATTAGAGGCAAGTAAAAATACCGATTAATAACAGTTGCTGAGATCAACTAATAAGTGCAATTGAAGGATGAAAAAGCTTTTAAGGGCTTTTTCATCCTTCAAAAGCCTGAACAGTGCAATCTTTGGATTGCAAAATGTCAAAAAACTACACACATCTCAGTATTGATCAAAGGTATCAAATTGAAGCATTATTGAAAACAGGAGCTACTCAAAAGGAGATTGCCTGTATCGTTCATTTTCACCCATCTACGATCTCACGTGAGCTTAAGCGAAATGTGGGTTCAAGAGGTAGGGGAGCTGGTGTCTATCGAACAGCAAATGCACAAAGGAGGACCAATCTTCGTCATCAAGAAAAGCCAAAAAGAGTGATTTTCACCAAACCCATGAAAGACTGGATAGTTAACCGGCTCCAAGAAGATAGATGGAGTCCTGAATTGATCAGCCATCAGGGAAAGAAAACGAGAGAATGTCCACTTAGCCATGAATGGATTTACCAATGGATATGGGAATGTAAGCACACCAACCACCAGGAGAACCAAGAATACAAACAACTATACACATATCTAAAACATGGCAAACGAAGGCGCAAACGAGGAAACAGAAAAGATCGTAGAGGTATTATCCCGAATAGGGTATCAATTGAACAGCGACCCCAGATCATTAACAAAAGGGAACGATTGGGAGATATAGAAGTCGATTTAATGATGGGTAAAAACCACAAAGGCTCTTTGTTGGTGATGACAGACCGAGCAAGTCTTTTTACCAGAATCAGAAAGATGCACAGTAAAAATGCCGATCAAATGGCCGAAGCTATTGTGGAGGAACTCTCTCAGGATAAACACAAACTGGAAACACTCACTTTTGATAATGATATGGCATTTTCTAAACATGAGTTGATTGCTCAATCCCTTGATGTGGATGCCTATTTCACTCGTCCCTATACTAGTCAGGATAAAGGGACAGTTGAAAATAGGATTGGGGTAATCAGAAGGTTTTATCCTAAGAAAACAGATATTAGATTTGTTACAGAGGAGCAAATCAAAGTTGTTGAAAACAAAATCAATGAACGCCCTGTTAGAAAATTTAATTACCTAAACGCAAAGCAAGTGCTACAAAGGAAAATTGCACTTATTACTTGAACTTACAGTTTAGTAATATATTGAATACGGAAACAAAGGAATTTGCAGACTGTTTTCTTAGAAACTCCCTGCTAATTGGTTAATACTTGATTGGAAATACTACAATTTTCAATCGTTCTGAATAATAACTTCAAATGATATTGCCGTTTTCCGAGGTTTGAATGAATGGTTCAAAACTAGCCACTTAATAATGTAACTTTGCAGCTTTAATTTACTAACAAAAGCCTTTTTAATCATTGAAAACGAAGTCCTTCAAAAAAAACAAGGTCAACATCGTCACCCTGGGTTGTGCCAAGAATATTGTGGACTCCGAGGTAATACTCACCCAGCTTAAGGGTAATCAAATCAATACGACGCATGAATCAACGAAGGATGATGCCAACATTGTGATCATCAATACCTGTGGCTTCATTGAAAACGCCAAACAGGAGTCAATCGATACTATTTTAAGATATGCTGATGCCAAGCAGGAAGGTTTGGTGGAAAAGATCTATGTTACCGGCTGTCTCAGTCAGCGGTACCGGGATGAACTTAAGCAAGAAATCCCGGGTGTGGATGCCTGGTTTGGTACTATGGAATTACCGCTTCTTCTAAAAAAATTTAAGGCTGACTATAAACACGAACTGGTTGGAGAAAGAGTATTGATCACTGCCAATCACTACGCTTATCTGAAAATCTCTGAGGGGTGCGACCGACCATGCTCCTTTTGTGCAATTCCCCTGATGAGAGGTAAGCATGTCTCCAAACCCATTGAGCAATTGATAACAGAGGCACAAAACCTGTCCAAAAACGGCACCAAGGAGCTGTTGCTCATCGCCCAGGACTCTACTTATTACGGTCTGGACATTTATAAAAAACGGAATCTGGCCGAATTACTAAGACATTTGTCAGATGTTGAAGGCATCGAATGGATCCGTTTGCACTATGCCTTCCCCACCGGTTTTCCGAAGGACATCCTGGAGGTCATGGCGGAACGCCCGAATATCTGCAACTATCTGGATATGCCACTTCAGCATGGATCCACGAAAATGTTGCAATTGATGAGACGGGGTATTGATCGGCCTAAAACCGAAGCCCTGGTTAATAACATCAAGGAAAAAGTTCCGGGAATTGCATTGCGCACGACATTGATTGCCGGTCACCCGGGCGAAACAGAGGCAGACCATGCAGACATGCTTGATTTTGTGGAAAAAATGCGTTTTGACCGCCTTGGGATCTTCACCTACTCACATGAAGAAAACACCCACTCATATAATATGTCGGATGATGTACCCGAAGATGTGAAACAAGATAGAGCCAGCAACGTAATGGAGTTACAGGAAAATATTTCCGGGGAGATCAATGAAAAAAAGATTGGGGAAACTTTCAAAGTGTTGATTGACAGGAAAGAAGGGGATTTCATTGGTCGTACCGAATTTGATTCACCGGAAGTTGACAACGAAGTTTATATTGACGCAAAAAAACATTTCCTGCGAATTGGCGATTTTGCGAATATCAAAATCAATCAAGCATCAGCATTTGACCTATACGGCGAACCTGTAACATATGAATCTGGAAACCATTAGCCTCGAGGAAACCGGTTGTTTTTCTTCCTTATTTATTGATTACCTCAATGGGAAAGGCTCACTCAAATCATTCTATAGTCTCACTCCACAAATTGAAAATTTTGAAAAACAGATAGTTAACAAAGAATTTCCTGAGGCATATCGGACAACCTTGAAGACAGTTCTTTCAGATCAGTATGATGAGCTTGAAACTACCGAGGAAGTTCTCGCCAATATTAAATGTCTACAAGAATCCAATACTTATACCGTTACTACCGGGCATCAACTAAATATATGCACAGGACCACTTTATTTCATCTATAAAATTGTAACGGTAATCAATATTTGTAAGCAACTGAAAGCAAAATATCCAGAAAATAACTTTGTTCCTGTTTACTGGATGGCCACCGAAGATCATGATCTGGAAGAGATCAATCACTTTTTTCTATTTGGTAAGAAAGTGCAATGGGAAACTGATCAAACAGGTCCTGTTGGCCGGATGGATACCAAATCATTGGAATCTATATTTGATAAGCTCCCGGAGAAAGCTGACTTTTTTATCAAAGCCTACCAAGAATCAGTACGTCTTGCTGATGCCGTGAGATCATATGTGAATGAGCTCTTCAGCGATCAGGGACTGGTAGTGATTAATGCTGATGATTCACGGCTCAAGTCTCAATTCATTGAAGTAATCAAGGATGATGTACTTCAACACAACGCCAAACAATTGGTAGAGAAGACTGCGGCTCAACTTAACGGCTTTGGTCACAAAACACAGGTATTCCCCCGGGAAATCAACTTCTTTTATATCGAAGATGGCTTCCGGGAACGTATCGTAAAGAAGAATGATCAATATATTGTCAAAGGAAAGAACCTTTCTTTTTCAAAAGAGGAAATACTTAATCAAATTGAATCAAGTCCTGAAAAATTTAGTCCGAATGTAATTCTGAGGCCACTTTATCAAGAAACAATATTACCAAACCTGGCTTACATAGGCGGACCAGCAGAAGTTACCTATTGGTTGCAATTGAAGCCGGTTTTCGATCATTATAAAACACCATTTCCAATTGTAATGCCACGAAATTTCGGCATGATCATACCGAAACATGTAATGCGCAAACTCAACAAGGTAGGCATCCCCATCGCAAAACTTTTCCTCCCTGTTGATGAGATCAAAAATCAGTTCATTGTTGAAAATACCGATAAGGAAATTCACCTCACCCCAGAAATCGAGCATATCAAGGCGGTTTTTGATACTATAAAGGAGAAAGCTACCGACGTTGACAAGACATTGGATGGATTTGTGGGAGCGGAAGAGACAAAAACTTTGAAGAACCTGGAAAACATTGAAAAGAGGATCAAAAAATCTGAAGAGCGAAACCAGGAAGTCTATATCCAGCAAATCGAAAGCGTGAAGAATAGTTTGTTCCCAAATGGAAGTTTGCAGGAACGTCGTGACAATTACCTTAATTTCTATGTGAATAATCCTGATATTTTGTCGCATTTGCTCGACCTCTTTGACCCGTTTGCTTACAATTTCCACGTCTTCAAGGAAGAGGAAGTCCCAGAAACAACAGTCGCCAATTAGCTTAGCAATCAACTTTATATTTACAGCATGACTGAAAAAGCATTGCTGCGAAAAGAATTCTTGTCCAAAAGGAAATTACTCGATGCAGGGCAATTGCAGAGCGCCAGTCTTCAAATCTGTAACCACTTTAAGGAATTCTATCGGGTACATCCCATTTTAAATGCTCAGGTATTTCTCCCAATTAAAAGACAGCATGAGATTGATACATGGCCTATTATCGAATTCCTCCGGACAAGCGGTGTAGACATTATTGTTTCAAAGTCTGATTTTGAGACAGGTACATTAGAACATTTCAGATTAGAAGAGTCAACCATTTTCGAAGAAAACCAATGGGGTATCCCGGAACCTGTCAACGGCAAACCAGTTCCAGCGGAAATCATTGAATTGGTCATTGTCCCGCTGGTTATTTTTGACTACAGAGGTTATCGCATTGGCTATGGAAAAGGCTTTTACGATAAATTCCTATCTAAATGCTCACCTAAAGTGATAAAGATTGGATTGTCTTTGTTCCCACCGGTAGATAGCATTGATATCGATCAATTTGATATCAAAATGAATTATTGCATTACAAAAGAAGAGATATTTACTTTCTAAGTGCCATAACCCGCATTATTCATAGGCCACCAATTTTGGGATTAATAATGGGTTGCTAACTATTTTTGATTGGAGTGTATGTATTAATTTGAAGATCAACCAGGTTTCTGGATTTCAAAGGACATTAGAGCGTTTTTTTGTTAGAATTTTTCAATTTTCAGTCAAAGCTCTATTGTGTTCTTATGGAAGAACATTTTTTTGATTAAACTAAACTGTTTAACTGATCGGTCAGTTCACCGTAAGCAAATCGCCCAGCAGGTATTGATATCTAAAGGCTCTTGAGAATTGTATTGTCAATGATCTTTTCCTTTCTTTCAGGCACGCCCCAACCTTCATCAGGTAAAGCCGGATATTGTCCACTTGCCATCGTTTAGCAAAGTGGTGTTTTGTTTTGGCAATTAATAATTTAATCTGCCGGAACATTTCATAACAGAGGGTAGCGATGATTAAACGCATGAAATTGGCCCAGTAGCGATGACAGGAAAGCCGGTCGGAATAAGTCATGTTTTTGAGTTCCTTTATTCGATTTTCACTGGCATCACCTCGCTTGACATAAAAATCAAAGTAAATCTGTTGAGCGGTCATCGCTTCAAAGTTGCTCACAAAGTAACGGACATTCATTCCTTTTCCGGTAGACTCCACTTTGGCGTACAGCTTTTCAGAACGATCCCAGCTTTTGGCCTGGTAAGTAAACGGGCCAACAAACTCTTGATGTTTGATGATTTTTGAAGCATATTCCTTTTTTACTTCAATGATAGTCTGTTTGGTAAAAGTCTTTAAAACTTCATTACTACTAATACCTAAACAAAATTGAAGGTCAAACTGCTTAGCTATCCGATAAAAAGATGCTCCTGAAAAGCCACTATCCGCTCGAATAAGGATCTTTACTGAGGGCAGTTTTTTTCTGATTTTAATGACAATCCTTTTCAATAAGGCCACAAACCATTTGTTGGAGTGACAATTGCCCGGACGTAGTACTGGTAAAATGACCTGACCGGTGTTCCCGTCCTTAAAGAACAACTCATGGTACATAGTCTGTCCATAATAGCCATTATACAAACTGAGTTGTTGGGATCCATGAGTAGGGTCATCGGTACCATCTACATCAATGATGATTTGACCAGTCTTCTCTTTCAACTCCTCTACATAACGGTCTACAAACCATTGACTCATCTGGTAGATCAGACTCCGATCGGCCTTGTTTTCAAATCGACTTAAAGTAGGCTGGGAACATAATCCGCTATCTAGTACTTTACAGATCACCGGATCCTCTCGGAGTTTTTGTTCGTCATTGCAATCCTGATAGCCCTGCATCATTAAAAACACCCGTTGGCGAAGCATTTCTTCATAAGTGTATTCGATAAAAAAGGGGTTTCGATAGTCAGGAATCAGTGCGGCGAAGCTTTTTAATAGACCAGTCTTTCTCTCTACTTTTTCACTTAACAATATCGCTCCGTCTGAGCTAATCGCTGATGCTGAAAAATCAAATTTAAAAGCTTGTTTTCCTCGATAAAATACGGTATCTTTTTCCTTATATTCAGGCATAAATTAATTGCTTATTTTGTTGTCTAACTATCTCAATATAAGCAATTTATGCCTATTTTTTATTGTCTACTATGAATTTTTCGGGTTAGAGCGTTTTTTTGTTAGAATTTTTCAATTTTCAGTCAAAGCTCTATTGTGTTCTTATGGAAGAACATTTTTTTGATTAAACTAAACTGTTTAACTGATCGGTCAGTTCACCGTAAGCAAATCGCCCAGCAGGTATTGATATCTAAAGGCTCTTGAGAATTGTATTGTCAATGATCTTTTCCTTTCTTTCAGGCACGCCCCAACCTTCATCAGGTAAAGCCGGATATTGTCCACTTGCCATCGTTTAGCAAAGTGGTGTTTTGTTTTGGCAATTAATAATTTAATCTGCCGGAACATTTCATAACAGAGGGTAGCGATGATTAAACGCATGAAATTGGCCCAGTAGCGATGACAGGAAAGCCGGTCGGAATAAGTCATGTTTTTGAGTTCCTTTATTCGATTTTCACTGGCATCACCTCGCTTGACATAAAAATCAAAGTAAATCTGTTGAGCGGTCATCGCTTCAAAGTTGCTCACAAAGTAACGGACATTCATTCCTTTTCCGGTAGACTCTACTTTGGCGTACAGCTTTTCAGAACGATCCCAGCTTTTGGCCTGGTAAGTAAACGGGCCAACAAACTCTTGATGTTTGATGATTTTTGAAGCATATTCCTTTTTTACTTCAATGATAGTCTGTTTGGTAAAAGTCTTTAAAACTTCATTACTACTAATACCTAAACAAAATTGAAGGTCAAACTGCTTAGCTATCCGATAAAAAGATGCTCCTGAAAAGCCACTATCCGCTCGAATAAGGATCTTTACTGAGGGCAGTTTTTTTCTGATTTTAATGACAATCCTTTTCAATAAGGCCACAAACCATTTGTTGGAGTGACAATTGCCCGGACGTAGTACTGGTAAAATGACCTGACCGGTGTTCCCGTCCTTAAAGAACAACTCATGGTACATAGTCTGTCCATAATAGCCATTATACAAACTGAGTTGTTGGGATCCATGAGTAGGGTCATCGGTACCATCTACATCAATGATGATTTGACCAGTCTTCTCTTTCAACTCCTCTACATAACGGTCTACAAACCATTGACTCATCTGGTAGATCAGACTCCGATCGGCCTTGTTTTCAAATCGACTTAAAGTAGGCTGGGAGCATAATCCGCTATCTAGTACTTTACGGATCACCGGATCCTCTCGGAGTTTTTGTTCGTCATTGCAATCCTGATAGCCCTGCATCATTAAAAACACCCGTTGGCGAAGCATTTCTTCATAAGTGTATTCGATAAAAAAGGGGTTTCGATAGTCAGGAATCAGTGCGGCGAAGCTTTTTAATAGACCAGTCTTTCTCTCTACTTTTTCACATTAACAATATCGCTCCGTCTGAGCTAATCGCTGATGCTGTTCCAAATCAAATTTAAAAGCTTGTTTTCCTCGATAAAATACGGTATCTTTTTCCTTATATTCAGGCATAAATTAATTGCTTATTTTGTTGTCTAACTATCTCAATGATAAGCAATTTATGCCTGTTTTTTATTGTCTACTATGAATTTTTCGGGATAATCAACATTAATTCAGCCGATTAGTGGTAATTCACTAATTTTATGGCAATTGAAATGACCCGGAAGTACTTCTCTTTTGATAAAAATTACTTACTGAAGGAAGCACAGGCGACTTCGCGGGAGACCCTCCTCATCTCATTGGTTCAAACCGCAAAAGATTGCTATCAATCCTATTACAATCCCCTTGGTCTCGTTGATGATACTGTTCTGAAACTAAGGGGTTGTGAGGTGATCAATATGGAATACTTTGAGGAGTTCTATGAAGACCTGGCCGCTATCTACCGCTACAAGTTCGGAGAAGTTCAATTAGAATTTCTTTGGGATGGTATCTCACACAGTGACAAATATCAGGTTGAATGGGGAGAAACTTTTACTTCTTGGATCAAAGACTTTTGCCATCACCAAACTTTCATCAGGGCCGTGTTTGAACTGACCATTTTCAAATCAGCCCTTACCAGGCCGGAGCTGGTTCAAAATCGTTTGAAATCCTTCATAGTGAATTACTTTGATCTGAAAATCTACCACTACAAAGGAATCATAGGCAAACAGGCTTTAGCTTAATGCTTGCATAGCTTTCGCCGATGACCGTAGCCTTGAGCCTCCGCTGAAGCTTCGAGCGACACGCGGATGGCGAAGGACACCGCTATGCAGGAGGATGAGTTGATTTCGTTATTATTTGACGGTTTATCAACATAAACGAAAACAACTCCCCCTTTGAAGGGGGTTAGGGGGATGTTATCAAACTTACAGAATTGGCGTTAATGAAAATTAGAATTATGATAAACGACGCTTAAAATCATCGTATCCAAATTTCCTTACTAACTCAAATGTTTCATTTTCTCTCCAAATACCAATTGATGGATGGGCAACACCATTAAAAGTTGTGGTCTTAACCATGGTATAGTGTATCATATTCTCGAATATCAGGGTATCGCCAATATTTAGCCTCTCATCAAATGAGTAGGCACCTATAAAATCTCCTGCCAGGCAGCTCAGACCGCCTAATCGATAAGTAGGTTTTCCTGGAACAGGATCTGATGAGGCCCCCGTCACCTTTGGTTTATAAGGCATATCCAGGCAATCAGGCGTATGACAGGTAAATGAGATGTCTAAAATTGCAGTATCCAATCCATTATTTTCTACAATATCGAGAACAGTGGAAACCAGGTCTCCTGTTTCCCAGGCAATGGCACTGCCGGGTTCAAGAATAATTTGAACGTCATGTTTTTGTTTAAACTCACGCAATAATTTAATAAGGTGATTTGTGTCATAACCTTTCCGGGTCATTAAATGGCCTCCGCCCATGTTAACCCACTTAACTTTTGGTAAAAGGTGTCCAAATTTCGCTTCTAGAGACCTTAATACTTTCTCCAACGAATGAGATGAGGACTCACAGAGCACATGGAAGTGTAAACCATCAATACCTTCTGGGAGGCCATCCTGAAAATGTTCTGAAGTCATCCCAAGCCTGGAGTGGGGTGAAGCAGGGTTATAAAGATCATGAGAAACATCAGAGTATTCAGGGTTAACTCGAATACCGCAGGAAATTTTATAGTCTTGATAAGCTGCTATCTTGGATTGAAACTTTTCAAACTGATATAAAGAGTTAAAAGTAATATGGTCGCTGTATCTCATTAATTCATCGAACTCGTGGTCAGTATATGCAGGTGTGTAGGTGTGTGCCTTTACCCCCATTTCTTCATAACAAAGTTTGGCCTCATTTAAAGAGCTGGCTGCAGCACCATTGAGGTAATCCTTAACAATCGAAAAAGCGCTCCACATGGCAAATCCCTTGAAAGCTAGGATAATCTCTAGATCAGCAGATTCCTTGACATCTCTAATTAGGCTAAGGTTCCTCCTTAATAGGCCCTCGTCTAGCACATAGCAAGGGGGGGATGGTATTTTCGAGTAATCAATTGACATCAATCCATTTCAAGGCCCACATCATGTAGTTCATGCCATACAAGGCCAAATTTATTCATTGCTTCCAGAAACGGGTCAGGGTTAAATTCCTCCACATTATATACTCCTGCCCCAGACCATTTGCCAGTTAAAACCATCATTGCACCAATCATGGCAGGAACTCCTGTAGTGAATGATACACCCTGGGCTCCTGTATTGACATAAGCATCCTGATGTTTGCAATTATTGTATATGTAGTAAGTTTTCTCGGACCCATCTTTCAAACCGCGAATTCTGCATCCAATAGAGGTCTCTCCCACATAGTTTTCACCCAATTCATCAGGATCAGGAAGAACGGCTTTCAGAAATTGAAGAGGTACAATTTCTTTTCCTTCGTAAACAATAGGCTCAATGCTGGCCATGCCAATATTTTGAATCACTCTCAAATGGGTCAAGTATTCATCACCAAACGTCATCCAAAAACGAGCCCTCTTTATACTTGGATAATTTTTCACCAGCGATTCAAGCTCCTCGTGATGTATCAGATAGGAATTCTTAGGTCCTATACTCGGGTAATTGAGAGATTTTTTAATTTCATGGGGTTCGGTTTCTATCCATTCACCATTCTCGTAGTACTTCCCTTTTTGAGTTATCTCGCGAATATTGATTTCGGGGTTGAAATTAGTGGCGAACACCCGACCATGATCACCGGCATTGCAATCAACTATGTCCAGATAGTGAATTTCATCAAAGTGGTGTTTTGAAGCATAGGCAGTAAAAACTCCGGTTACCCCCGGATCAAATCCTGACCCAAGAATAGCGGTTAAACCTGCCTCCTTAAACTTGTCCTGGTAGGCCCATTGCCATTTATATTCAAACTTGGCTTCATCTTTAGGTTCGTAATTGGCTGTATCCAAATAGTGAACCTTTGTTTCCAGGCAGGCATCCATGATGGTAAGGTCCTGGTATGGGAGAGCGACATTCACCACGATGTCCGGCCCAAACTGACTGAACAGATCAACCAACTCCGGAACATTGTCTGCGTCAACCTGTGCAGTTAGGACATCAACGCCATATTTGTTTTTAACCTTATTGGCAAGCTCATCACACTTTGACTTGGTTCTACTAGCGAGAATGATCTGTGAAAAAACATCAGGCACTTGAGCGCATTTATGGGTTACTACACGACCAACACCACCGGCGCCTATGATAAGGATTTTAGACATTGATTTTTTTTAGGCATGCAAAGATGTGGAAATTAAAGAGGATGAATTTAATGAATGAAGGCATCAAAATTTGAGCGGTCCAAATCGTTTAAAATGACCATTCAAAGATATTTTCTCTCTTGTTTTCTCTATCTCCTTTAAAATAGGAGTGGTTTTTTCGAGGTGTTGAATGACGAAATCCAACCTGTCTTGTTCTGCCTTCATTTGAAGAAGTTTATATTCTTCATCAAGCGAGAAACCGATTTTATGTGCAAAGTCAAATGATGTGTTGTATTTATCGGATAAATAGGGATTATCAACTTTCAAAAGCTTATAGAAATTGTCAAGCAATGATTTAATGATTGCTATCTTTTTTTCATCAATTTCAAGATCAATTATATGAATTTCAACAGTCCCACCACTGTATAATTTGTCTTTTACCGGGTTTTCAAAATCAATTACTTTAAATATTGCCAGACCTCGTGTCCGAATATCCATGCGACCGTCCGGGTAAGTTTTCACAAGCTCAATGATTTCTACTTCAGTTCCCATTTCTAACTTATTATGGATATAGGCAGGAATTCCGAAAGTGGAACTCTCAGCCAGGCACTCATTAATTAATTGCTTATACCTCGGTTCAAAGACATGAAGATTGAGGTCTTCACCCGGAAATGCGACTAGATTTAGTGGAAAGAGGGGCAGATTCTTTATCATTTAGCGCTCAGCATTAGTGTCCTCTAAAACACATTAGTTAAAATGGAGGCCGTCTCAAAAGTGTCATTTCGACCATCGGGAGAAATCTTCCTGAACACAACCTATTGATAATCAATGGACGAAGATTTCTCGTTATCTCGAATTGACAAATTATATGCTTTTGAGAAAAGCCTCTCGTTCCTATTTGATTGAATTATTTAAAGTTATTAAGTATTGCATTAAATGTAGCACTTGGTCGCATAGCCTTTGAAACCAATTCGTCGTCAGGTTGATAGTAACCACCAATATCAACCGGTTGACCTTGAGCAGCATTCAGCTCGTCAACAATCTTAGTTTCACTAGACTCAAGTTCATCTGCCAATGTGTTAAACCGTGATTGTAGTTCAGAATCCTTCGTCTGTTCGGCTAGTGCTTGTGCCCAATAGAGTGCAAAATAGAAGTGGCTGCCTCTATTGTCCGGCTCATTCACTTTTCGAGATGGAGATTTATTGTTTTCCAGGAATTTACCCGTCGCCTGGTCAAGTGTTTCTGACAGAATCTGAGCTTTTATATTATTAGTTAAATTACCCAGATGTTCTAATGATGCTGCAAGCGCAAGATACTCCCCCAGGGAATCCCACCTGAGGTGACCTTCTTCTACAAATTGCTGCACATGTTTAGGGGCCGAACCACCGGCGCCGGTTTCAAAAAGACCTCCTCCATTCATTAAAGGAACGATGGATAGCATTTTAGCGCTTGTTCCGACCTCCAGAATTGGGAAAAGGTCAGTTAGATAATCTCTCAACACATTGCCTGTCACTGAGATGGTGTCTTTGCCCTCTCTTATTCTCTCAAGTGAGAACCGGGTCGCTTCGACCGGGGGCATGATGTGGATTTCCAAACCAGAAGTATCATGATCCGGTAAGTATTTATTTACCTTTTCGATCAATTGAGTGTCATGTGCCCTGTTTTGGTCAAGCCAAAAAACCGATGGAGTGCCTGTAGCTCTGGCTCGATTTACTGCCAACTTCACCCAATCCTGTATAGGAGCATCTTTGACCTGGCACATTCTCCAGATATCACCTTTCTCCACAACATGCTCGATTAATGAATTACCCGAAGAGTCAACTACTCTTACAGTTCCATCAGTAGGAATCTCAAAAGTTTTGTCGTGTGATCCGTATTCTTCAGCTTTTTGAGCCATCAATCCCACGTTCGGAACACTGCCCATTGTAGTTGGATTAAGTGCCCCGAATTTCTTACAATTGTCAATGGCTTCCTGGTATACGCCGGCATAGCATCGGTCAGGGATGACAGCCTTGGTATCTTGAAGCTCCCCATCAGGCCCCCACATCTGACCTGACGCCCTAATTGCCGCAGGCATTGAGGCGTCGATAATGATGTCGCTTGGTACATGGAGGTTAGTAATACCTTTGTCCGAATTGACCATCGCTAATTTGGGCCTCTTCTTGTAACAAACCTCTATATCAGCTTCTATCTCCTCTCTTTTATCTTCAGGTAAACCTTGAATTTTAGTGTAAACATCGCCAAGTCCATTGTTTGGGTCAACACCAATTTCATCGAAGAGATTGGTATGCTTATCAAAAACTTCCTTAAAATAGACAGTTACTGCGTGACCGAAAATGATGGGATCGGAAACCTTCATCATGGTCGCTTTCAGGTGTATTGAAAGTAAGACCTCCTTTTTCTTTGCATCTTCGATTTCATCTTCAAAAAAAACTCTGAAGGCTTTTTGACTCATCACTGTAGCGTCTATAACTTCCCCCGCCAGTAATGAAGTCTTTTCTTTCAACACTGTTGTTTTACCTTCCGAGTCCGCTAATTCAATTTTCACATCTGTCGCATTGTTGACAGTCATTGATTTTTCGTTGCCATAAAAATCACCTGAACTCATACTGGCAACATGAGACTTAGAGTCGGATTTCCATTCACCCATAGTGTGAGGATGTTTTTTGGCATATGCTTTTACGGCTCCCGGAGCTCTTCTATCAGAATTGCCCTCTCGCAGTACCGGATTTACAGCGCTACCCTTTACTTTATCATATTTGGCCCGGATGGCCTTTTCAACTTCATCTTTTGGTTCCTCGGGATAATGAGGCAAGTCATATCCTTTTGATTGAAGCTCTTTGATGACAGCTTTTAACTGGGGAATTGATGCACTTATATTGGGCAACTTGATGATGTTCGCCTCAGGTTTTTGTGTCAGTTCTCCTAGTTCCGCTAGAGCATCCGTCCCCGTCTGATCCTCAGTAAGGTTCTCTGGAAAACTTGAGAGAATCCTTCCGGCCAGTGATATATCCCTGGTTTCCAAGACAACACCAGTTGGTGCGGTGAATGTTTTGATAATAGGAAGCAATGAATGCGTAGCTAAAGCCGGCGCTTCATCTGTCTTGGTATAAATAATCTTCGCTGCGTGAGTCATGCTCGTTTCTTTGCTTTATGGTAAAAATAAAATGCCGGAAAGCCGGATATTCTCAAGGATTACGAACTAATTCGATTAAAATAACCGCGAATTTAATCAATCAAAAATTCTTTAACATACGAATCGAATTTTATTCCTTATAAGAGATATATATAAGGCAGAAATTGTAGTCTGATTACTTGAAAACGAAGTTTCTGCCTAGTAGATAATTGTAGCCTATTCCAACAATGACGGCGGTAATTCCTTTAGAGATCATATATTGGAATTCTACAATCTCCGTGAAGAAGTAAACCCCCAGGCTGTTAAGAACGACACTTCCGCAGGCCACAAAAAAATAACGGATTGCCTGATGATGCACTTTACTTTCTACCGAAATAAACACCCAAAATCGGCCAAGTAAAAAAGCAGTTATCGCACCTACAGTTGCCGCGATTATAGTAGACACCATATACCATAAACCAATAACCTCGGTCAGAAAGACAAGTGTCAGGAAGTCAATACCAGTAGCAAGTACTGCAACTAGTATTAAGTTTCTTAATTAACATATCAATGATTACGCGATAGTTAAATCTTCCATTTTCCACTTCCATTTAAAGATTGTTGGCATTTCATTGATTTCATTAATGTATTTCAATATCCGGTCTTTGAGCTCTTTCTTTGATTTTACACGGATCCCCCTTAAAAAGCTCCTGGTCATTTTGCTAAAGAAGACTTCAATAAGATTTAGCCAGGAAGCATGTACAGGTGTAAATACAAATTCAAACCTATTAGGCACTGTTTTCAGGAATGCTTTTGTCTCTTTTGAAATATGGGCCGAATGATTATCTAAGATTATCTTGATCTTAAAGCTGACTGGGTAGAGTTCATCAAGCCCTTTCAAATATTCCACAAATTCCCTACTTCTATGCCTATCCTCGACCCGTGCATATATCTTGCCGGTAATCAAGTCGATTGATGCCAACAACGAAACTGTACCGTGTCTTTTATATTCATGGTCCCTGCCCCAATTTGGGTGCTTGCCTGCTATGGGGCTTAGGTCAGTGGCGGTATTTTCTATCGCCTGCATTCCAGGTTTTTCATCGTAGGATAAGATGGCAATCATTGATCCTTCCGGTTTGTTAGCTTTGTAAAGTGCCACTTCTTTATAAACATGCAATACCTGGGACATCTTTCGGTCAAAGTCAGGGTCTTTCTTTTCTAGGTAATAAGATAGTTTGTGGGGCTTTACATCACTTTTCGACAGTATCTTTGAAACGGTCCCTTTCTGTATTTCGCCTAATGAAAGATGGCCCGCCTGTTTGCAATTGCCCCTTACATACTTGGCCAATGCATTATAGGTCCAAAATTCTGAGGCCATGCCCAAGTCTTTTGGTTTTGTGCAAGCTATCGATAAAAACCATGCCCTGGCCTCATTGGTGATCTTTGGGGTTGCCCCTTTTCTGGGAAGGTCGTTCAGAGAGGTCAGTATACCGTATCCTATTGCCCTATCAACAGTCCTTTCAACCTTTGGCCGATTCGTGCCAAGTTGTTTTGCTATCGAATTGATGCTTTGCCCTTTCCAATAACCAAGAAGCATTTTCGCCCTTTCAACCCGTGATTTGGCCTCAACCTGTGATTTACTTATAACCTCCAATGTTTGCTGTTCCTTTGTCGTAAATGATATTTTCGCTCTTTTACTCTCAAATGGCATAGGGTTCACTATTTTTGGTCCAACTGCTAAGATAGAACTTTTATTATTGATATACTATATAGGAAACTATATACTAGATTGTAGCGGAAAAACGATACAAGTACGGAGGGTTTTTTCTGATTGGGAGATTTATCGGTAGGTGTCATTAGTGTCAGGTAGGTAATCTAATAATTACCTGAAGTACCAGATTAGCATAAACTCCAGCTAATACGTCATCTAACATAACACCCCAACCGCCTTTGATAGACTCAAGTCGTCGGATTCCGAAAGGTTTGACGATATCAAAAAACCTGAAAATTACGAATCCTATTCCCCAATTGATTAACGTTGGTGGAATCCACAAAACAGTGATCCACATACCTACTATCTCGTCAATAACCACCCTGGACGGATCTGGCCCCCAGTCTTTTTCAACTTTATTGGTAACATAAACGCCTACCATGTTGAAAATTATGGTCATTACAATGAGAGGCAGGAAGTTGTGCTCTGTAAAATAACCAACCGGAGTGATTGACTGCCAACCATATAATAGCAAAAGTCCCATCAAAGCTCCTACGGTTCCAGGGGCTACCGGTGAATAGCCTGAACCAAAACCCGTAGCAAGAAAGCGATAGAAGCCTATCATTAGCGTATCAGTCCTCGTAATAGTCCAATCCCAGGTCAGTGATGAGTTCTTCTCCCATCATGTATCTCAACGTATTCTCTAGTTTCTTTAATTGAACGAAAAGGTCATGTTGTGGAGGCAGACCGGGTAACGTTTGGGGTGATTTCAAATAAAATGATAGCCATTCCTGGATGCCTTTCATTCCCGCTCTCTTGGCTAGATCAAGGAATAATGCCAGGTCTAAAACTAGAGGGGCAGCTAAAATGGAATCCTTACAGAGGAAATCTACTTTGATCTGCATTTTGTAACCAAGCCAGCCGAAGATATCGATATTATCCCATCCTTCCTTGTTATCACCTCGAGGTGGGTAGTAATTGATTCTCACTTTATGGTAGAGATCTTTATATAATTCGGGATTCTTATCGGGTTGAAGTATCTGCTCCAAAACTCCAAGCTTGGAAACTTCTTTGGTTTTAAAATTATCCGGATCATCCAAAACTTCTCCGTCTCTGTTACCCAGGATATTAGTAGAAAACCAACCGTTTATTCCAAGGCTTCGGGCTTTGAATCCCGGTGCAAGAATGGTCTTCATCAAGGTCTGACCAGTCTTGAAATCCTTGCCTGCAATAGGAGTGCCAGTCTGTTTTGACAATTCTACTAGTGCTGGCACATCGCATGACAAGTTAGGTGCACCATTAGCATAGGGAACTCCCATTTTAATTGCCGCATAAGCATAGATCATACTGGGGGCGATGTCTTCATGGTTATTTCTTAGACCCTCTTCCAGTTTTTCAATAGTAGAATGAACCTCAGACTCCCGGATATAGATCTCGGTTGATCCGCACCACACCATAACCACACGGTCGCATCCATTAATATTCTTAAAATCTTCGATGTCTTTCATTACCGCTTCCGCCAAATCCATTTTGACGGTGCCCTCTTTCACATGAGTCCCATCCAATTTCTTGACATAGTTTTTGTCAAATACAGCCTTCATTGGTTTGATTTGTTCAAGGTCTTCTTTGATTTGATTCAATAATTCTTTCTCAAGCACTTGGGCATGCATCGCTGCCTCATAGGCATTGTCTGGGAAAATATCCCAGCCACCGAAAACGATGTCATCCAATCCTGCAATGGGCACAAATTCTTTGACTAGTGGGTTTCTATTTTTAGTACGCTTACCTAATCTAATAGTGCCCATCTGAGAAAGCGACCCGATAGGAGAAGCAATGCCCTTTTTTACGGCCAAAACTCCAGCCATAAAAGTCGTGGCAACCGCTCCCATTCCAGGAGTTAATATTCCTAGCTTTCCACTAGCATTTTCAATTTGCATATTTGACATGTGTTGTTTTCAGTTTATTATTTAATCCAATTTTCTTTTTTGTACCATTTAACGGTTTCATTTACCGCTGACCGAAGGTCATATTTGGGTTTTATTGAAATATCTTTGAAGTAAGGTGTCATGTCGCAAGTCCAATTGGAACTTGTAAGCTCGGCCATTTTTTCAGAATTAAGGGCAGGAACTTTCCCAAATACCCTTAAAGTCTTTTCGAGAATAAAAGCAATAGCTGATACCAGTACCACGGGGACAAGAACTTTCAGAGTTTTTTTCGCCATTGAACTTTTGATTGCTTCGACAAATTCTTTGATAAAATAATTCTTGCCATCGCTGATATAATAAGTTTTGTTAGTCTCCTCCGACTCCAAGGCTCCGAATAAAAGATCTACAAGGTCTTTAACATATATAAATGAGAGTCTTTGCCGATCTGTGCCGATATAAAATTCCAATCGCTTACTAACCAAACTAAAAAGTGTTAAAAATTCTGTATCTCTTGGACCAAAAACAGCGGTAGGTCTTAGAATTATGTATGGCAAATCACTTGTTGCCTGTAGATATTTTTCTGCTTCTAATTTGCTCTTACCATACGATGTAACAGGATTCGGACTCTGATCAATTTTGATAGTTTCATGTGGGTCTTCTCTACCAGGTCCTACGGCTGCCAAGCTACTGATGAACATGAACTTATTACTAATAAATTTAGAGCTAATTAAGCTGTCAATGAATCTTTTGGTAATCTCAGTATTAACCAGGTAATATTCTGAATTCAGGTTGGCCTTTGTAATACCTGCATTGTGGATCACAAAGTCAAATTGCCCATGCTCTTTTTTCAATGACGAAAGTTCCGAAGTCAATACGTCGGCATCAGCCAAACTCAATTCGATAAAATTGATACGGGGATCAGTCAGATATTTCTTACTACTTGTCCTGCGGATAACAGCAAAAACATCGAAACCTTTCTCCAAAGCTTTTTCTACTGTAAAACCACCAATAAAACCGCTTGCACCGGTGATTAACAACTTTTTCATAAACGTAAATCCCTACGCAATGGAAATTAAATAGTTGATGACTGAATGAAGTTCGAGTATTAGCTCAAACGGCCATTCCCATTCACGGGAATCTCAATCGGCTCAATAGGGAAACCGAACAATTTTCTTGCTTTATCAATTTTATCAATAGCAAAATCAATTTGTTCAGTTGTATGAGTAGCCATTAATGAGAACCTTATCAATGAGCAATCACTTTTCACCGCAGGTGATATAACGGGATTGACAAAGACACCCTCATCAAGTAAAAATTGAGTGACTTTGAAAGTAGTCAAATCGTCACGGATATAAACAGGAATAATTGGAGATTCAGCATCTCCGATATCGAAATCCATACTTCTCAAGGCATCCATTGCATGGTTAGCATTTTCCCACAACTTTTTAAGCCGCTCCGGTTCGCTCTTCATTATCTCAAGAGCTGCTAATGCACTTGCTGCAGACGCAGGTGGAATACTGGCGCTAAATATCAGTGATCTTGCATGATGCTTGAGGTACTCAATCATTTCCCAGTCAGCAGCCACGAAACCTCCCAAAGAAGCTAATGACTTACTAAATGTTCCGACAATAAAGTCAACGTCATCTGTAAGTCCGAAATGAGCCGCCGTGCCAGCTCCTTTATCTCCTAAAACACCAATAGCATGAGCGTCATCTACAACGATGTTTGTATCATATTTCTTTGAGAGTTCTACCAACTTTGGAAGTTTTACGATATCACCCTCCATACTGAAGATGCCATCCACAACGATCAGTTTGACACATTCGTGGTCTATATTTGATAGTTGCCTCTCGAGTGATTCCATGTTATTGTGGCGGAATTTCAACACTCTTGACAGTGATAGTCGACTGCCATCAATAATTGAGGCATGATCAAGTTCATCTATGAGAATGACGTCATTTCTGCCCGTCATTGTTGCTATCACGCCAAGGTTCGTCTGAAAACCAGTACTAAAAACAAGTGCCGCCTCCTTACCGCAGAAGTCAGCCAATTGTTCTTCAAGTTGAATATGAAGATCAAGTGTTCCATTTAAAAACCGTGAACCTGCACAGCCCGTACCATATTTCTCAAGCGCTTTTCTGGCAGCTTCTTTCACTTTTGGATGTATAGTCAGTCCTAAGTAGCTGTTTGATCCGAACATTAAAACTTCCTTTCCATTCATGCAGACCTTGGTGTCTTGATCTGATTGGATTACGCGGAAGAAAGGATAGATTCCGGCCTTGCGAGTTTCAATAGCTCTGGTGTATTGGGAAGCTCTGGCTTTTAATAAACTCATTGGAAACGCTTATTCTAGTTAAAGGCAAAATTTTTAGGTACCCCCCCCTAAAAGGAATATCAGAAAAATTTCACTTAATGGAAACAGATTATTAATACCTAAATCATCGTATACGGGTAATGCTCCAAACAAGCCGCAAATATCTCAAAAAATTCAATAATTTAAAAAATTGAAACCGTTAGTGGGACTAAAAATCGAGCTTATATAGTCTGTACTTCTTATAAAGTGCACCGTTGACGTTGATGACAGCCCGGTTCATCATTTCATTATTTTCCAAAATCCATGAAGATTCTCCGACATTCATACCCTTTCCGATGCCTTCTTTATACACTTTATAATAGAAATAAGCATCAATTCCCATCTTGCGATACCTATCAATTATACCAAGGGTGATGATCCGGGCTCCTTTGATTTTCTTTTTACCAAAATGAATTTTGAAAATCCCGAAAGGAAGAAGGCGGCCCCTTTTAATCTTAATGAAAATTTCGTTGAAATTAGGAAGGGTGAGGGAAAAGCCAATTGGTCTTCCGTCTTGTTCGGCAATTAAAAGCAAGTCAGGGTCCACAATTTGCTTAAGATCTTTCGCTGAGTGAGCAAACTCTTCGTCCGTCATTGGAACAAATCCCCAGTTTTTTTCCCAGGCAGAGTTGTAAACACTTTTTATTTTGGAGATTTCTTCTTTAAAGTTCTTTAAATCAAATTTTCTTATCGTAATTCCTTGTCTTTTTAGTCGCTCTTCAATCAATAGTGCCATTCTCTTCAGCCTTTCCGTAAACCCATCCGGTGTAAACCGATAAGCGAATAGGTCCATCGCTTTTGAAAAGCCATACTTTTCTAAATGCTCGGGATAATATGATTGGTTATACGGCATCATGATCATGGGAGGAGAATCAAAACCGGAGATTAATGTGCCACAAGTTTCATTGGTAGAGTAATTTTCAGGACCCATGATACCTTTAAGGCCTTCCTGTTTTACCCAATCACATACATGACTAAGTAGTGCTTTAGAAACCTCCTGATCATCAGTGAATTCCAGAAATCCGAAAAACCCAATTTCGTTGCCGGTATAGTCTATATAGTTATTATTTCTAATGGCGGCGATACGTCCTACGATCTGGTTGTCTTTATAACCAAGAAATAAATCCGCCTTCGAGTGTTTATAAAATGGATTTCTTTTGCTCAAAAGATCCTTTTGGGAGCGAAAGAGTTCTGGGACATAATTAGGGTCATTTGCGTAAAGATCATGGGGGAAGTCGATAAACTTCTTTAAATAATTTTTAGTATCGACTTTCTTGATTTCTACCATTTTATAAATTCATTCGGGGATAAGGAACGCAATTATAAAAGAATTGGTTTCTTAAATCACCTTTTTGCATTTTTCTTTAACAATAGGCTATTAGTTAACGTAAGTAGAATCATATTTTGCGGCCTCTTTTAAAAATCAATGATCGAAAATATTAAGCAGAATTCATTTCAGAGATTTGACAAGCGGTCGTTAGTAGTTACCTGTTTATTGTCAATATTATATTTCACCTGGTTCGCACTGACCATTGGTCTGAGACCGGACCATTACGCCTTTTATTTTATTCTTCTTAGTGGTTACTACGCTCATCCTTTAAGTCGTAGATATGTTTTGGGTTTATCAATCTTTGTCATTTATACTTTACTTTATGACTCGCATAAAGCATTTCCAAACTATGAATATAATCCTGTACATATTTCCGAGCCGTTTATTCTGGAAAAGGAACTCTTTGGCATTTCATATGGAAATGAAATTTTAACACCCAGTGGATATTTTCAACAAAATACACATCCTTTTTTAGATGTAATTGCGGGATTGTTTTATTTATGCTGGATACCGGTACCAGTTTTATTGGCTTCATATCTGACTTTTACCAACAGGGTCGTTCTATTTCAATTCACACTGGCTTTTCTGGTGGTCAATTTTATCGGCTGGATTATTTACTATCTCTATCCTGCAGCAGCGCCGTGGTATGTTGATATGTATGGTTATACCGAGAATTTTGACATACCTGGTGAAGTCGCCGGGCTTAAGCGATTTGATGAATATTTCGGCGTAACTTGGTTTGAATATTTGTATACCAGGGCTTCGAATGTATTTGCGGCCATTCCATCGATGCATAGTGCGTACCCGGTGGTCACATTTGCCTATAGTTTAAAGAATAAAATGGGCTGGGTTAACTATTTTTTTGGGATAGTTATGGTCGGAATTTGGTTTGCCGCTGTTTACACTAATCACCATTACGTAATCGATGTAATTCTTGGAATTATTGTAGCAGTTGTTGGCATTCTTTTCTTTGAGAAAATCCTGCTCAAGACCAGGCTGAAAAACTGGATTGAAAGGTGGGCAAACTCGATTTAGTTACTCATTAATTCTCTCGCATTTACAACAGCCGTATTGCTGGGCTCGTCTCCTCCGATCATTTTGGCTATCTCCAAAATACGTTCGTCTCCTTCCAATTTTTTGATTTTGCTCACGGCACGTTTTTCCGAACTGTCTTTGTATACGTAATAATGAGCATCGCCCTGGGCAGCGAATTGAGGCAAATGACTGATAGAAATAATTTGGTGATTGTCAGCCATCTTTTTCATCATACGCACCATTTTTATTGCAATTTCTCCTGATACACCGATGTCAATTTCGTCAAAAATAATAGTAGGCAACTTTGTTTTATGTGCTAGCAAGTATTTCAAACAGAACATTAGTCTCGAGAACTCACCTCCTGATGCCACATGTTTTATCTCCTGCGGAGGAATGCCTTTACTGGCGCTGAATAAAATATCAATGTGGTCAAGGCCTGTTTTGGTCGGCGCTTTTCTTTCAATATTTATTGAGATTGAAGCTTCCTTGATACCTACTTCGGCCAATAGCTCGGTGATACGCTTTTCAAGGACCTTGAATATGGCTACCCGTGCGTGACTGAGTTTCTCTCCCTTTTCGTTTAAATCCTTATTAGCCTCTTCGACATCAGAGCGATATCTGTTCAAATCTTCATCGATATTCGACGATTTATTAACTTTTAATTCAAGGTCTTCCTTTATTTTAGTTAGAGCCTCAACAGAATCAACCTGATGTTTCTGTTGCAGCCTGTAAATATGGCTTAGTTTGCCTTGTAATTCTTCGATTTTTTGAGGGTTATGTTCAATGAGATCCTCCTTTGCCTGAAGTTCATTGATAATATCTTTTAATTCTACGTAGCAGGATTGTAGTCTGTATTTTAGTTTCTCGAATTCTTCAGAAATCTCTGATAGTT
>CAXXNX010000056.1:0-45000 GCA_963664285.2 Cyclobacteriaceae bacterium | reverse complement strand
GAATGTAAAAGATGGTACAGTGAAACAACAGGGACACCTTTGTATGACATCAAGCTTAAATCAAAATGGCAATCTTATCTGCGCTGCATGGAGCAGGGTATGCCGATAAAAAAGATAGCAAAACAAATCGGAATAAGCATCCAGACAAGCTTCGACTGGCGGCATAAGATATTGAGTTCACTAAATGAGTTTGTTCCCGAACAGTTATCCTCGGAAGTAGAATGTGATGAATTGGAACTGGCACTTAACAACAAGGGCAGTCGAAATTTAGATAGGGCAGCAAGAAAGGGGGGAAACGATTTCATACGGAATATGGGAAAGGAAGAGGTCACAGTTGTCCAGGTAGTAACAGCGGTTGAACGCAAGGGGGAGAAGTACCTTAAAGCTGTTGCATCAAAACGGCTGAGCAAAGAAGAAATTTCAAAGGCATTGGATGGGAAGTTGGCCTACGGTGCAACCTTGATTACAGATAAGCACTCTTCTTATAAGGCTTTTGCCAAAGACAACCCCTCCATAAAGCACAAAGCGCTATTGGCCAAAGATCATGTGGATAGAGATGATAAAACAATCCATCTGCAAAAAGTAAACAATGTTCACACTCAACTTAGGACATTCTTACGCCCATTCAATGGTGTCAGTTCCAAATATTTGCAAAACTACCTGAATTGGTATGCTTATGCTGACCGAATAAGAGAGAGTAAAACAACTTTGAAACAATGGTTTCTGACTATGCTATTAACGGATCAAGCCTATCATCTGTATGAGCTATTTAAACAAAATGCTGTTATAATTAGAACTTAGCTGTCGGGACCTAAGGCAAACCCGAGAGGGGTAGTCGATGGGGAATCGGTTAATATTCCGATACTACCGCAATCAGTGACGGGGTGACGGAGGAGTGAAAGGTCCGCGTACTGACGGAATAGTACGTTGAAGGGTGTAGGTATAGGGACAGTAGGAAAATCCGCTGACTCTGCTGAACCTGATAGTACCACAAGTCTACGGACGCGTGGATAGTGACCCTAAACAGACTTCCAAGAAAAACCTCTAAACCTATGGTTGTGGTACCCGTACCGTAAACCGACACAGGTAGTCAAGGAGAGAATCCTAAGGTGCTCGAGTGAATTGTGGCTAAGGAACTAGGCAAACTGACCCTGTAACTTCGGGAGAAGGGGTCCCCGACGCAAGTCGGGGCGCAGAGAAATGGCTCAGGCGACTGTTTAGCAAAAACACATGGCTGTGCGAACTGGTAACAGGAGGTATACAGCCTGACACCTGCCCGGTGCTGGAAGGTTAAGGGGGGGCGTTATTGGTCTTCGGATTGAGAAGCGCTGAACTGAAGCCCCAGTAAACGGCGGCCATAACTATAACGGTCCTAAGGTAGCGAAATTCCTTGTCGGGTAAGTTCCGACCTGCACGAATGGTGTAACGATCTGAGCGCTGTCTCAGCCACAAGCTCGGTGAAATTGTAGTTCCGGTGAAGATGCCGGATACCCGCAACGGGACGGAAAGACCCCGTGAACCTTTACTACAACTTCACATTGGTATTGGTTAAATGATGTGTAGGATAGGTGGGAGACTATGAAGCGGCGTCGCCAGGCGTTGTGGAGTCGTTGGTGAAATACCACCCTTTATTTATTTGATATCTAACCCCAGAGATGGGGGACAGTGTGTGGTGGGTAGTTTGACTGGGGTGGTCGCCTCCAAAAGCGTAACGGAGGCTTTCAAAGGTACCCTCAGCATGGTTGGTAATCATGCGTGGAGTGCAATAGCATAAGGGTGCTTGACTGTGAGACAAACAAGTCGACCAGGTAGGAAACTAGGATATAGTGATCCGGTGGTTCCGTATGGAAGGGCCATCGCTCAAAGGATAAAAGGTACTCCGGGGATAACAGGCTGATCTCCCCCAAGAGCTCATATCGACGGGGAGGTTTGGCACCTCGATGTCGGCTCGTCACATCCTGGGGCTGGAGAAGGTCCCAAGGGTTGGGCTGTTCGCCCATTAAAGTGGCACGCGAGCTGGGTTCAGAACGTCGTGAGACAGTTCGGTCCCTATCTGTTGTGGGCGTAAGAAGCTTGAGAGGATCTGATCTTAGTACGAGAGGACCGGATTGGACCAACCTCTGGTGTATCAGTTGTGGTACCAACTGCACCGCTGAGTAGCTACGTTGGGCAGGGATAAGCGCTGAAAGTATCTAAGCGCGAAACCCACCTCAAGATGAGGCTTCTTTATAAGGGGCGTTGAAGATTACGACGTGGATAGGCTGCAAGTGGATAGGCTGCAAGTGGATAGGCTGCAAGTGGATAGGCTGCAAGTGTAAAGGCAGTAATGTCAAAGCTGAGCAGTACTAATTAGGGCTTCCTCAAAAAGTAGTACCCATCAAATTAGCAGCCCTAGATAGATTGAGCACGAATAGGGTTGCAGCAATCCAAGTTTGTGAAGTTGATTTAACCCGAAAAATTCATAGTAGACAATAAAAAACAGGCATAAATTGCTTATATTGAGATAGTTAGACAACAAAATAAGCAATTAATTTATGCCTGAATATAAGGAAAAAGATACCGTATTTTATCGAGGAAAACAAGCTTTTAAATTTGATTTTTCAGCATCAGCGATTAGCTCAGACGGAGCGATATTGTTAAGTGAAAAAGTAGAGAGAAAGACTGGTCTATTAAAAAGCTTCGCCGCACTGATTCCTGACTATCGAAACCCCTTTTTTATCGAATACACTTATGAAGAAATGCTTCGCCAACGGGTGTTTTTAATGATGCAGGGCTATCAGGATTGCAATGACGAACAAAAACTCCGAGAGGATCCGGTGATCCGTAAAGTACTAGATAGCGGATTATGTTCCCAGCCTACTTTAAGTCGATTTGAAAACAAGGCCGATCGGAGTCTGATCTACCAGATGAGTCAATGGTTTGTAGACCGTTATGTAGAGGAGTTAAAAGAGAAGACTGGTCAAATCATCATTGATGTAGATGGTACCGATGACCCTACTCATGGATCCCAACAACTCAGTTTGTATAATGGCTATTATGGACAGACTATGTACCATGAGTTGTTCTTTAAGGACGGGAACACCGGTCAGGTCATTTTACCAGTACTACGTCCGGGCAATTGTCACTCCAACAAATGGTTTGTGGCCTTATTGAAAAGGATTGTCATTAAAATCAGAAAAAAACTGCCCTCAGTAAAGATCCTTATTCGAGCGGATAGTGGCTTTTCAGGAGCATCTTTTTATCGGATAGCTAAGCAGTTTGACCTTCAATTTTGTTTAGGTATTAGTAGTAATGAAGTTTTAAAGACTTTTACCAAACAGACTATCATTGAAGTAAAAAAGGAATATGCTTCAAAAATCATCAAACATCAAGAGTTTGTTGGCCCGTTTACTTACCAGGCCAAAAGCTGGGATCGTTCTGAAAAGCTGTACGCCAAAGTGGAGTCTACCGGAAAAGGAATGAATGTCCGTTACTTTGTGAGCAACTTTGAAGCGATGACCGCTCAACAGATTTACTTTGATTTTTATGTCAAGCGAGGTGATGCCAGTGAAAATCGAATAAAGGAACTCAAAAACATGACTTATTCCGACCGGCTTTCCTGTCATCGCTACTGGGCCAATTTCATGCGTTTAATCATCGCTACCCTCTGTTATGAAATGTTCCGGCAGATTAAATTATTAATTGCCAAAACAAAACACCACTTTGCTAAACGATGGCAAGTGGACAATATCCGGCTTTACCTGATGAAGGTTGGGGGCGTGCCTGAAAGAAAGGAAAAGATCATTGACAATACAATTCTCAAGAGCCTTTAGATATCAATACCTGCTGGGCGATTCATGCTTACGGTGAACTGACCGATCAGTTAAACAGTTTGGTTTAATCAAAAAAATGTTCAGTTTAGTTTAATCAAAAAAATCCATAAGAACACAATAGAGCTTTGACTGAAAATTGAAAAATTCTAACAAAAAAACGCTCTAATGTCCTTTGAAATCCAGAAACCTGGTTGATCTTCAAATTAATACATACACTCCAATCAAAAATAGTTAGCAACCCATTATTAATCCCAAAATTGGTGGCCTATGAATAATGCGGGTTAATTACCCGTAAACTTCTTTACCATCAAGATTCTAAGGTGTCTGTTGACTACTTTCTCACGCATGCATGTCAATTGTCAAGATGATAGATTTTTGGATCATTAGATCTTAGACTTTTTTTGTCTAAAGATCTTGGTTCTAATAATCTAACAATCTTACAATAAGGTCTTATGGTGATTATTGCGAGAGTGTCCACCTCTTCCCATTCCGAACAGAGAAGTTAAGCCCCTCAGCGCCGATGGTACTGCTGTAACAGGTGGGAGAGTAGGTCGTCGCCAGATTTTTATTTATCTAAAGCCTCCCAAAGGAGGCTTTTTTTGTGCCAGTACATAGCCTTTGGCCTTTAAACCTTTAGAAGAATTTAAAAAAGAAAAAGGTTCAAGTGTCTCACCAATCGCTGCATTATTCAGTAGAGACAAAGAATTTGCTAGCTGAGCTATATTTTTCAATTACTGTTTATTCCTCAATAGACTCTGCCAGTACTATAATTCTGTTATTAAGCACTTCAACAACACCACCATCAACAACAACAATATTCTCTTCGCGCTTACTGCCGTCTTTTTCTCGAATTTTCGTGAAACTAAGTTCACCTTTACCCAATGTAGATATCAGTGCAGCATGGTTGTTTAATACCTGGAAAGAGCCACCACTTCCCGGAAACGTTGCCTGGTCGACTTCGCCCTGAAAATACGTTTTGTCCGGTGTAATTATCTCTAAGTACATTTAATTCACTTTAAGCCGTTGCTTCTGCCACAATTTTTTCACCTTTGGCTATTGCATCTTCAATACTACCCACTAGGTTAAATGCCATTTCAGGAAGATGATCCAATTCACCATCCATGATCATATTGAATCCCTTAATGGTGTCCTTGATGTCAACCATTACACCATCCAAGCCTGTAAACTGGGAGGCAACAAAGAATGGCTGGCTAAGGAATCGTTGTACCCTTCTTGCTCTGAGGACTGCCTCCTTATCTTCATCAGACAATTCATCCATACCAAGAATGGCAATGATGTCCTGAAGTTCTTTATAACGTTGTAGAATTTCTTTTACACGCTGAGCGCAATTGTAATGCTCGTCACCTAATACCTCCGGACTTAGAATTCTTGAAGTAGAGTCCAGTGGATCAACCGCAGGATAAATTCCCAGCTCAGCAATCTTCCTCGAAAGTACTGTGGTAGCATCCAGGTGGGCAAATGTGGTGGCTGGTGCGGGGTCAGTCAAGTCGTCAGCAGGTACATAAACTGCCTGAACTGATGTAATAGATCCTCTTTTTGTAGAAGTAATTCTTTCCTGCAGGGCACCCATCTCTGAGGCAAGAGTTGGCTGATACCCAACTGCTGATGGCATCCTGCCTAACAAGGCAGACACTTCTGAGCCTGCCTGGGTAAACCTAAAGATATTGTCAATGAAGAAAAGAATATCTTTACCTTGCCCTTTTCCATCACCATCCCTGAAATACTCAGCTACGGTCAATCCAGATAACGCTACCCTTGCCCTTGCTCCGGGTGGTTCATTCATCTGACCGAACACCATGGTCGCCTGAGACTTGTCTAATTCCTCTTTATCAACACTACTTAAATCCCAGTCCCCTTCTTCCATTTTCTTAAGGAACTTATCGCCATATTTAATAACCCCGGATTCAATCATTTCACGAAGCAGGTCATTACCTTCCCTGGTTCTTTCACCTACACCTGCGAAAACAGATAGACCTGCATATGCTTTAGCAATGTTATTGATCAATTCCATAATAATCACGGTCTTTCCTACACCGGCCCCTCCGAACAAACCAATCTTACCACCTTTCGAATATGGTTCGAGTAAATCAATTACCTTGATGCCAGTAAACAAGACCTCAGTGGAGGTCGATAGTTCTTCGTATTTTGGCGCCGATCTATGGATGGGAAGACTACCGGTACTCTTAGGTTGCTCCATACCATCAATGGCTTCTCCAACTACATTAAAAAGTCGACCTTTGATTTTATCTCCGGTTGGCATTTTGATAGGGGTTCCAGTGTCAGTTACAACCATTCCGCGGGTCATGCCGTCAGTTGCGTCCATGGCAACAGTTCGAACGCGATCTTCCCCAAGATG
Organism: Cyclobacteriaceae bacterium; assembly: GCA_963664285.2. Taxonomy (GTDB): domain Bacteria; phylum Bacteroidota; class Bacteroidia; order Cytophagales; family Cyclobacteriaceae; genus JAJCYL01. The sequence continues at coordinate 38,811 of CAXXNX010000056.1, read as the reverse complement.
CTGTTGACACTCGAGGACGACTAACTGGCCATTTTCTTTTGTGACAGTTAAGGCGTCCAGGATATTAGGCAATATGGCACTTTCTGCATCGAAAGCAACGTCAACTACATTACCAATTACCTGGGTGATTTTTCCTTGATTTGCCATTTCTTATGTCGAAAGATGAGTACTTAAGATTGAGTCTTAAATTTCAGTGCGAAAATAGTTTATATATGACTGAATACAAAGGTATCAGGCAGCTGATAATTCCTCTGCTTTACGATGTTTTAGAACGATTCTAAAGGTAGTCCCTTTATCAATTTCAGACGACTTCACAAAGATCTTACCCTGGTGATAGATTTCTATTATCCGTTTTACGAGGGTAAGACCCAGACCCCATCCTCTTTTCTTGGTTGTATAGCCCGGTTGGAAGACATTTGCGATTTTTGACTTACTGATGCCCTTTCCTGTATCACTGACGTCGATGTATACCTTACCTTCATTCCCCTTAAGGATTTTTATATTGATTTTCCCGGAACCCGCCATTGCGTCAACAGCATTCTTGCAGATGTTTTCTATCACCCAATCAAAAAGAGGTTTATTAATTCCGGCCACGACCTGGGTATTAGGAAAAGAGGTAATATCGATTTTTACTTTCGAAGAGATGCGCCCTTGAAGGTAAGTCATCGTTTCACTAACTGCATCGTAAATATTTTCATTTTTTAATTGAGGGACAGAACCAATATTGGAGAAACGAGAGGTGATCATTTCCAGTCGTTTGATGTCTTTATCCAGTTCCTTAACAATTTCTTCATCCTTCAGTTTCTCATCAGTTTTAAAATATTCTACCCACGCCATCAGAGAAGATAAAGGCGTACCCAACTGATGTGCGGTTTCTTTAGCAAGTCCTACCCAAACCCTATTCTGTTCGGCTGTTTTGGAGTAATTAAATGCGATGTAAGCAATCAGGCCAAAGATTGCAATTACAGTAAGTTGTATATATGGATAATATTGAAGTTGAGCTAGTAGCTCTGAATTTTTATAATAAACTAAATTGAAACCCACAATCTGGTCTTGTTCATCCCGAAAAATAATAGGGATCGGCTCGTAGATTTTTTTCATTACCAGAATCTCCTCTTTGAGTATGCGATTCTTTTCTCGTGGATTCCGGGCTTCTTCCACCGACGTCAGGTTTTTTGAGTCAATGGGCTCATCAAATTCGTCAGTGACGATAACGGGAATGGAATTATTAGGTATTATAATTTCCTGAACGATAAAAGAGATGTTGGCTGTATTGCTTTCAGAGCCCGCATATTCCAGGCTCTTTGCGTAAAGATCAATTAGTCGCTGTTCCCGATCTTTCAATTTATTGACCAGTGAATTAGTGTACAAAATTGACCCTCCTCCGATAATGACAGACACTCCAAGCACTATCCATCTTAAAGCGGATTTGCTCCTATAAATATCTATTAATGAAACATCGATGGGCTTTCGCATGATGTGCTAGAATCGAGACTGTCTAAAATTAATCAAACTTAGTCAGTTGATTACACAGATGTCAATCATGTATTTTGAGTTTGGCAAATGCTAGAAGTAGTGTCTTTTCACCAACTTCATCAAACACTACACGAGCTTTCCTTTGGGATCCCAGTACATCCATTTGTTTCACGGTGCCGAAACCGAATTTGGGATGCTCTACTTTCATTCCTTCTACCAGGTTACTGGTATCACTCGGTTTGAAATCCAGTGAAGGTTGGTAATTAGTTTTTCGGACAATAGTTCTTTTTTGCTGCTGATTAATTCCTGAAACCAGGTTTTTAGCATAATTAGAAGTAGCAACAGGCCCCTTGGCGTTTAGAGTTCTATTCACCCTGATATACTGCGGATCGATTTCTTCAAGAAATCGGCTTGGTTCACAATTCTTCAATCTACCAAAGCGATAGCGATTGAGGGCATAACTAAGATAGACTCTTTTTTCAGCCCTGGTCAAAGCCACGTAAAAGAGTCGTCTTTCTTCCTCAAGGTCAGCCCTGCTGCTGAGCATCATTTGCGAGGGAAAGAGGTCTTCTTCCATGCCAACTATAAATACGTATTTAAATTCCAGTCCCTTCGCTGAATGGATGGTCATCAAAGTAACGGACTCATCAGTATTCTTGTCATTATCAGCATCTGTCACCAACGCTATTTCTTGCAAGAATGCACCAAGACTTTTCTCTTCAACCTCAGGATTATCAACATATTCCTTGATGGCGTTCAGTAATTCCTGAACGTTCTCATAACGATTTAACCCTTCAACTGTTTTGTCCTCATAGAGGTCTTTAAGTAAGCCTGAGTTTTTTGCAATGTGAGCGGCTGCTTCATAGGCATCTTTCTTTTGTGCCGATATCATGAAGCTGTGTATCATAATGGTGAAATCACGAGTCGCATTGGCAGACCGGCCACTCAGAAAACTTTCTGCGTTATCGATCACTTCCCACAGATTCATATCATGATCAAATGCAGCCACCACCATTTTATCGACCGTTGAAGGACCTATGCCACGCTTGGGCAAGTTGATAATTCGCCTTAATGCTTGCTCATCATTTTGATTGACAACGAATCTCAGGTAGGACAGGATGTCCTTAATTTCTCTGCGTTGATAGAATGATACACCTCCTACAACTTTATACGTAATATTCATACGACGCAGGGCTTCTTCCATAGCCCTGGACTGGCTATTGGTGCGGTAGAGGATGGCAAAGTCCGTGTTTCTTAATTGGTGGTTAACTTTTTCTTCAAAAATTGCCGAGGCCACTAATTTACCCTCTTCATTATCAGATATCGCTTTTAGTAATTCGAGTTGGTGACCATTTTCGTTGGCCGTCCAGATCTCTTTTCGCAGCTGCGCTTTATTATTATTAATAACAGAATTGGCCGCATTAACAATATTTTGAGTACTGCGATAGTTCTGTTCTAACTTGATAATTCTCAGGTCAGGGTAGTCTTTCTCAAAATTGAGAATGTTTTGTATATCGGCACCACGAAAACCGTAAATGCTCTGAGCATCATCACCCACCACGCAAATATTTCGGCGTACCGCAGCTAACTTTCTGGTGATCAGGTATTGTGAAATGTTTGTATCCTGGAACTCATCAACCATGATGAAATGAAAACGTTGCTGGTACTTGTTAAGCACATCAGGAAAATCTCGAAAAAGGACATTGGTATTAAAAAGGAGGTCGTCGAAATCCATGGCATCGGCTTTGAAACAGCGCCGGACATAAGTTTTATAGATCTCAGCCATTTTGGGCTTTCCATTCTCGATGTCGTCCGCACGATAAACAGGATTTTTCAAATATTCCTGCCACGAAACCAACCGATTTTTGGCCCCTGAAATTCGACTGTAAACTAGATTGGGTTTATAGACCTTATCATCCAACCCTTTCTCCTTTACAATTATTTTGATCAATGACTTTGTATCATCAGTATCGTAAATGGTGAAGTTGCTTGGATACCCCAATTTGGTTGCCTCTGCTCGGAGAATGCGGGCAAACACTGAATGAAAGGTGCCCATCCAGATATTCCGGGCATCCGAACCGACCACTTTTTCTATCCTATTGCGCATTTCCCTGGCTGCCTTGTTAGTGAAGGTGAGGGACATGATATTGAAAGGATCAACCTGGTGATGTTCAATTAGATGGGCAATGCGATAAGTGAGCACTCTCGTCTTGCCCGAACCAGCCCCGGCAATGATCATGCAGGGACCTTCCGTGTTAACTGTTCCCTCTCGTTGAGGGGGGTTAAGCTCTGCTAAATAATCGCCTCCTGCGTTACTCATATGAGTGCAATTTACAACCAACTCATATGAATAATTAGCCGCAGATTTATTTTTTGTAACTTCAAAAATTGAGAATGGCCAGAGATGAATCAAATTCTGCGAAAGAAGCTAAAGATACTGGTGTTACTTGCCCTGGCGGACAAAGAGTTCGCTGACCAGGAAAGGGAGTTCATTGAAAAAATTTGTTTAAGAAATAAGGTGGAACCAGGCATTATTGATGAACTAATTAACGATCCGGTACCCATTGGTTCGTTGGGGCTTTATCTTATGAAAAATCAGTGGAATACCTTACCGAGAGTATCATGCTGATGCTGGTAGATGGTAAAGTGTTACCAGGTGAAGTCCTCTTTTGCCAGGACATTGCTATGCGATTAGGGTTTTCAAAAAGAGCTACAGATGATCTGATAGCAATGGTGTCAGATAAAAAAACGATCAGTCAGGGCCGATTACAACGAAAAGTGAAGGAAATGCCGCATGCAATGAAAATGATGTAAGATTAGTTATCCCTCATTTAAATAACATAAAATTTTAGTGGTCATGTCTGAAGTCGGAAGACAGTAGGTTGAAGCGTAATGAACGTTCTAAAAATTATGTCCTGCCCACAGGCTTACTTATATCTCGCGGCTTCGTCTCTTGATCTTGCGTGTTCTAAAATGCGTGGCAGGAACAATTTTATTAGCAATATCTGCATTGATTGTGCTATTTGGCACGAATTATGCTACGTTGCGTTTTGAAAAACGAGCTATTATTATACGGTGGGATGAAGAGGGTATTTTTAGTGGTAATGATCTGTGTGATGGGTATTATTGGTTTTGTAGCGTTCAAGTTTTTAACTGAGAACGAGAGAAGAATAAGCCCACAGGCAACTACGACATTTATAACCGAAAGCCTTGATTTGAACATTAACTATTCAAGACCCTATAAGAATGGAAGAACCATATTTGAAAATGTGGTTAAGTATGGTCAATATTGGCGAACAGGAGCTGATGAGGCTAGTGAGATCACCTTTGGTGGAAATGTGAGATTTGGGGGCAAGGAAGTCGAAAAAGGTAGTTACAGGTTGTACACTATTCCGGATAAGGATGAGTGGTTAGTGGTGTTGAACAGTGAATTGGGGCAATGGGGAGCGTTTGAACCTAATCATGCCTTAGATGTGGTAAGAATTAAAATTATTCCACAAAAATTGGATACCATAGTTGATCAGTTGGCACTGAATTTTGAGACTTCAAGTAATGGAGCTGATTTGGTCATCAGTTGGGATGACACCAGAGTATCAGTCCCCATCCAATAATCACACGCTAAGATTTATTTATACAGCCATGCGACCTCGCATGGCTTTTTTGTTTCGAGCTATTGATATTCCAGATATTTTGCTTATTTGTAAGTTTAATTGCTTATTCTTTATTAAATCAAAACAGATGAAAAGCTGAGATCAACTAATAAGTGCAATTGAAGGATGAAAAAGCTTTTAAGGGCTTTTTCATCCTTCAATTGCCTGAGCAGTGCAATCTTTGGATTGCAAAATGTCAAAAAACTACACACATCTCAGTATTGATCAAAGGTATCAAATTGAAGCATTATTGAAAACAGGAGCTACTCAAAAGGAGATTGCCTGTATCGTTCATTTTCACCCATCTACGATCTCACGTGAGCTTAAGCGAAATGTGGGTTCAAGAGGTAGGGGAGCTGGTGTCTATCGAACAGCAAATGCACAAAGGAGGACCAATCTTCGTCATCAAGAAAAGCCAAAAAGAGTGATTTTCACCAAACCCATGAAAGACTGGATAGTTAACCGGCTCCAAGAAGATAGATGGAGTCCTGAATTGATCAGCCATCAGGGAAAGAAAACGAGAGAATGTCCACTTAGCCATGAATGGATTTACCAATGGATATGGGAATGTAAGCACACCAACCACCAGGAGAACCAAGAATACAAACAACTATACACATATCTAAAACATGGCAAACGAAGGCGCAAACGAGGAAACAGAAAAGATCGTAGAGGTATTATCCCGAATAGGGTATCAATTGAACAGCGACCCCAGATCATTAACAAAAGGGAACGATTGGGAGATATAGAAGTCGATTTAATGATGGGTAAAAACCACAAAGGCTCTTTGTTGGTGATGACAGACCGAGCAAGTCTTTTTACCAGAATCAGAAAGATGCACAGTAAAAATGCCGATCAAATGGCCGAAGCTATTGTGGAGGAACTCTCTCAGGATAAACACAAACTGGAAACACTCACTTTTGATAATGATATGGCATTTTCTAAACATGAGTTGATTGCTCAATCCCTTGATGTGGATGCCTATTTCACTCGTCCCTATACTAGTCAGGATAAAGGGACAGTTGAAAATAGGATTGGGGTAATCAGAAGGTTTTATCCTAAGAAAACAGATATTAGATTTGTTACAGAGGAGCAAATCAAAGTTGTTGAAAACAAAATCAATGAACGCCCTGTTAGAAAATTTAATTACCTAAACGCAAAGCAAGGCTGAGATCAACTAATAAGTGCAATTGAAGGATGAAAAAGCTTTTAAGGGCTTTTTCATCCTTCAATTGCCTGAGCAGTGCAATCTTTGGATTGCAAAATGTCAAAAAACTACACACATCTCAGTATTGATCAAAGGTATCAAATTGAAGCATTATTGAAAACAGGAGCTACTCAAAAGGAGATTGCCTGTATCGTTCATTTTCACCCGTCTACGATCTCACGTGAGCTTAAGCGAAATGTGGGTTCAAGAGGTAGGGGAGCTGGTGTCTATCGAACAGCAAATGCACAAAGGAGGACCAATCTTCGTCATCAAGAAAAGCCAAAAAGAGTGATTTTCACCAAACCCATGAAAGACTGGATAGTTAACCGGCTCCAAGAAGATAGATGGAGTCCTGAATTGATCAGCCATCAGGGAAAGAAAACGAGAGAATGTCCACTTAGCCATGAATGGATTTACCAATGGATATGGGAATGTAAGCACACCAACCACCAGGAGAACCAAGAATACAAACAACTATACACATATCTAAAACATGGCAAACGAAGGCACAAACGAGGAAACAGAAAAGATCGTAGAGGTATTATCCCGAATAGGGTATCAATTGAACAGCGACCCCAGATCATTAACAAAAGGGAACGATTGGGAGATATAGAAGTCGATTTCAATGATGGGTAAAAACCACAAAGGCTCTTTGTTGGTGATGACAGACCGAGCAAGTCTTTTTACCAGAATCAGAAAGATGCACAGTAAAAATGCCGATCAAATGGCCGAAGCTATTGTGGAGGAACTCTCTCAGGATAAACACAAACTGGAAACACTCACTTTTGATAATGATATGGCATTTTCTAAACATGAGTTGATTGCTCAATCCCTTGATGTGGATGCCTATTTCACTCGTCCCTATACTAGTCAGGATAAAGGGACAGTTGAAAATAGGATTGGGGTAATCAGAAGGTTTTATCCTAAGAAAACAGATATTAGATTTGTTACAGAGGAGCAAATCAAAGTTGTTGAAAACAAAATCAATGAACGCCCTGTTAGAAAATTTAATTACCTAAACGCAAAGCAAGTGCTACAAAGGAAAATTGCACTTATTACTTGAACTTACAAAGTGCTACAAAGGAAAATTGCACTTATTACTTGAACTTACAAAATGCTATCGCAGATTATTTTACTAATAATTCCTGTATGTTTCTATTCCTGCCAACCGGCTTCTACACAAGAGCAAGATGTTGAACAGACCATATTCGAAAATGTCAATGTTATACCAATGACTTCAGAAGCAGTGATCGAAGGTCAATCGGTGATTGTCAGGGATGGTAAGATCCATAGAATTGCAGCTGCCAATGAAGTAAATAAAGGGAGTAAATCCACAGTGATCAATGGAGCCGGTAAATACTTGGTTCCGGGAATAGCAGAGATGCATGCCCATATTCCCAATCCGGAATCTTCTCTTGATGTGAATGATGTGCTGTTTCTTTACCTGTCGAATGGTATTACTACTATCAGGGGAATGCTGGGACATCCTTCTCATCTTCAGTTGAGAGAAGATGTTTTAAATGATAAAGTTTTGGGGCCCACTATCTGGACTTCCAGCCCTTCTATGAATGGAAATTCCGTTCCCACGGAGGAAATGGCAGATTCACTAGTGAGGGCACATAAACGGGCCGGTTATGATTTTTTGAAAATTCATCCGGGCATTAAGCTTGATGTGTTTGACGCCATGATCGTTACTGCCAATGAAGTAGGTATTGGCTATAGCGGTCATGTTCCGGTCGAAGTAGGTGTGCGGCACGCGATGGTATCCAAGTATGGATCGATCGATCATGTGGACGGCTTTATTAGAGGTTTAGTACCTCCGGAAAAGGGTTTGGACGTTACCAGGAATGATTTCTTTGGAATGAGCTTTGCTTACGATTTGGATGAATCGCTAATTGATGATCTGATTGCGATGACCGTCGAACACAAGGTGTGGGGTGGTACCTACTCAAACACTTTTCGACCGCTGGGCTTCACCAACACCTGCTGAGAAGTACACTTCCCAGCAGGAGATGAAATACCTGCCACAATCCACCATTAATAATTGGGCTAGTGCCAAAAATAATATGCTCAATAACGAAGAATATAATGCAAGCCAGTGGGAGACATTTAACAATATGCGCAGAAAGCTTATAAAAGCTCTGAATGATAAGGGATATGGCTTGCTACTTGGCTCTGATGCACCCCAGGTTTTCAATGTTCCCGGTTTTTCTATTCAGCATGAGATGCAGGGAATGATTGATGCGGGTTTGACACCCTATGATGTGCTAAAGGCGGGTACTGCCAATGTTGCTAAATTTTTTGATCGCGAAGGTGATTTTGGCCAGGTAAGTGAGGGCGCAAGCGCAGACCTTATTCTTCTCAACTCTAACCCTTTGAATGACATAGCCAATATGAAGCAAATCCAGGGTGTGATGTTAAGAGGTCGGTGGTTAGACAGGGCCTTTATTGATAGTGAGCTGAAAAAGATTGCCGATAAGAATGCTGGCAGTGATTAATACTTACGGCAAGTCCAGACTAGGCAGGTAGTCGCAGAGGTTGACCTTAGCAGCCACTTTTTCTATAGACCCCTCGCATTTTCTTGTTAGAATCCTATTAACCTTCTGGTTCTAATTCCTCGAGGTGAACTCTTGCCGATTCGTAATAAGAATTTTGCGATGCGCTATTGTAGAAAAGCAGGTTGTCTACTAATATTGCACTCCGTTTTTCAGATCGGATACTCCCCCTTAGCTCAGTTGGTTAGAGCGGCTGACTGTTAATCAGTAGGTCCTTGGTTCGAGTCCAAGAGGGGGAGCTTTGATAATCAGGCAGTTACGAGTTAATATTCGTGGCTGCCTTTTTATTTGCACGCAATTTGCACGCAATAATGCTAAGCAGAGGTCAATTGTTGTCATTTTAGGATCATATTTGAAAAAATGTGGGGGACATATCCCTTGGCATCTAAAAATCAACTTCTTTTCGATTCACCTTTGCGATTTACCTTCTGAATTTGTTGCGAAGCGCGAAACCAAACAATACTGATTGTATGGTAATGAAAAGTTTGCTAGTGAGTCTTAGTAGGGTTTCAAGCCAAGTTGGACTGTCGATATCTGATTTTGTTAAAGGGAGGTAGTACATCCATGATGTCAAGGTATTTTTGAATACTGCTAAGTCAGCATGAGCAATAAACGACGGTAAGAGAGGGGCGGCAAGAACGAGAAACGGCACAGTGATAAGAATGAATAGCCAAATCAAAGCACGGCGAGGGGACTCACCGTAGCCACTAAAAATTTTGTACAGCAAAAGAAATATAAATCGAAAACTGAAAATTTTGTACAGCAAAATAAATATCGATCGAAATGAGATTGGCAAAAGTGGTTTAATAAGATACTTAAGTTGAGTTTCCTTTTCCGCGAAGTGCCAAAGTGAAGTGTCGGTTTCATGGTACTCCTCCTTGTTCTTGCGTTTCATTTGTCGATAAAACTCAGCGACAGCCATTAATTTCGATGTATCATCCTCTTGCGGAATTTTATAGCGAGCATCTTCACCACCACCGTCCCTCTGCCATTTAATATTTTGAAAACGAGCATTTTCAATTGGTGTTTCTAGGAAATTGGCATTTATAATCGAGTTACACTCTATGTCAATGAAGCGTAAATCCTTGATAAGACGGATACGAAAAAATGAGGCTTGTTTATTGAATTTGCAGCCATCAAAGATAGTTATCTTTTCAAACGTAGCTTTCTCAAATTCTATTTCTTGTGCGAAAATAGTTTCGATAAACGAGGCATCGCCCTCGAATTTTACCTTGCTGAAGTCGGCTTTCTTATGGAAATGTGTCCAGTAAAAAGATACAGCCTCTCCGAATCTGATGTCTTTGAAGACCGATTCCCCCCAGAATTCCGCGTAGTTGAAAGAGTATATTAGGAAGAGGGCTTCCTTTTTTGAATACACCAAAATCGATATCACCTGGGAACTCGGTACCGTTTAGATAGCATTTCTCTTTTTCTTTTGGGATCCTCCTAATAAGATCGAAAACATCATTGTTAAATTGATCAATAATCTCATTTTTTTGATTGCATGCAGCGTGGAAAACACATGCATCTTTACCATCTTTATCGGTAAATTCTTTACCATATTTATTGGTATATATTTTTGCTTGTTGCCAATCGGGCCATTCATACTTTTCGCATTTCTTACAATTCATATGATCCTCCAAGATGTTTTCCATCTATAAAGTTATAATCCAGAAAGGATAAATATGTTCGAATTATCAGTAATTCCAAAGGATTTCTCACATACTGGAGTGTAGGATATCTTTATACGAAATTCAGAATTTCTAAAAATAGGTTTCTTATTCCTCTCATCGTTTTATTCCGGACGAAGTATAGTTTACACCATCATGAAAGCAAGTCGTCCAAGAGATTTCTGTAGAGAGGAAGGATTCGCCTAAGGTGGAACTGTTTGCTATGTTTCAAGCCTTGCATACGGATTTCGTTATAAAGAATATCGTCCGTCTGTAAGGAACGAACAGCATCCATGATATCATTTTTTTTCACAAATATTGTACAACCTTCGCCGTACTCGCAATAAGCAGGTTCTTTACTTGACACAGATGGAATACCAAATGCCATACAGTTTATAAGTTTGATGCCGTCGTTAATTCTAACATGAAACTCCGCCTCCGAGCATTGACGTCGAACATTGAGGCATATTCCCATATGTCGATATGCGGCAATTACTGCTTCCAAATGTAGCTTATTCGCATTGTAAACATCTACGTCCAAACCATCAAAATCTGGACACCAAAAGGGGCGGCCTATCCAAGCGGGTTTTCTCACCCCATCTGGTCGGTTTGGGATTTCAGAGAAGTTACAGTGATGCTGAGGAATGATCTGCATCGGTCTCAGATAACAAAGCTCCTCAGCAGTGGTTTTGCTACCAACAATGTACAAATCAACTCCCTCACTTGGAGGCAAAAAATCATGGACATCCCAGACGACAGCACCTCGTTTTGATAGTTCTGTCAAATCTTTTTTTGAAAAATCCGGTTTAACACATACAAATACATGTTTGTCTTTCGGCACTTGCTCTATATCCGAAACATCCAATAAATAGTCACAGCCGAGAGCTTCCGATATTTGTATATAACGTATTCTCACGCTTGCTCGAGCCATACTTCCACCCAAAAACACAACTCTTGAATAACAATTCATTGGACCTGTTGATTTCATACATATATCTCTCCGAAAACACTATTTATTTCTCCACGTAAATTTGACATAACTACTAGTTCCTTGGGTTGGAAAAGGTCCGAGGGCTTTCCTGAGCGGTATAGAGCTGTTTCATTCAATACACTTACTGCATCAACAACTGCTTTATTAGGTGTTAAACCAAGAAAGCAGAAAATTGTATCTATTCCTTCTTGAGGTGAGGCGGTTATTCCTTCAATACTTATATTGCAGATGGTTCCTGCAGGCAGTGTCTCCCAAGCTTTCGCAACGGATCGCAGGCGGGTTTCACAAACATGTAAGGCATCTTCGAAACTAGATTGATATCCTCTTTTCAATCTTGATTGCACAACGAATTCAAGCCGTCGAGTAAGATGAATAATCTTCAAATCGGGCCAAAAATGAAGCAATTCGCGCCAAAATATAATCGCACTTGGTTGCTTGACAAACCATATTGGTCGTCCTGCCACAAAACAGGTTTGCCTTATTATCTGGTACAATACAATTTTAATAATATCTAATCTTTGTTGCGAGTTTGATTCGCCGCTTTGCTCAATAACCTTGAGCATACGTTCCCGCATGTAGGGACGAATTGGCATACAACCATCATCTCCAAATATTGCTGGATACATTTCCGACATCGTTCGACAAAACTTCATTGGCCCACGCCATCCTTCATGGTGTAATCCAGATAGAAATTGATCACGGTTTAATTGACCAATCTGGAATGGTAGAAATAGGTCAGTTATAAAGTTCGGTTCCTCAACATACAGAAATTCGGGCTGATGGCTAAGTATCTGGGCAAGTATAGTTGTCCCGCATCTTCCTGTTCCAGTCAACAGAATTGGCGATTTACTCTCTGCTATTCTCTTTCTGCTATTTTGCATATTTCAAATCGTAATAACTGCATATCTGGATATCTGAACGATTGATAGACTCCCGTGATGAATCTGAACATATCACCGCTAATTCTCGCTCACGGATAAGATCATCTTTATTTCGACTGGTTCCTTGTGCCCTTACGTGACAGACCATCTCTGTAAAACCTGGTTGGAGTCTATCCAAGATTTCACACCAACTTATTTGGCTGGGTATACTTTTTCTAAATCCGAATGTTAAGAAATCTGGCATACATACTCCCACGACATTGGAATAACATTCTATATATGGACTAAGAGGACGTCGCATTGGTACTTCTTGATCCGCTGCAAACACCTTCACAGCTTCAATTACTGGGGGATAAGCATGGATGTAATGATGACTGTCTATGTGTGTAGGGTGTTGACCAAATACTTCCGTAAATCGATTATATTGCTCTTCAAGCTCTCGTCTAACCTCAAGGATTTTGAGTTCCTTCACAACATTATGAAGGAGTTCATATTTGCCACAGTTTTCAAATAGTCCCTTTGTATTGAGAAGTGTTGGAATATCAGCTTTGGCGGCAACAGGCCTATAACGCGATAAGTTGAAATGCAAACCAAAAGATACGGCAGGGAATTCAGAGATAATCTCGACTGTCGAATTGAGAATATCTCTATTAACAATTACACTTGCGCTTTTAACAAGTCCTTTCATACATGCCACTCTGATACCGGTATTTATTGCCTCATCATGATTTAAATCGTCAGTATTTATAATCAGTTTTTTCTTTTCGAAAGCTCTAAGACCATCCATATTTATAATACTTGCTTTACTGAACCTAACTGATGTTGCCACATACTTTTTATCAGTCAGTTATGTAATTAATCTATGTTACCTCATCATAAACACCGGCAATTTGGCTTGCAACCTGATCCCAATTTGGTAAAGATTTTGATAGATATTTAATAGAATGGCGTGCCTTGGTATATAAACCATCCTCAGATTCAAGTCTAAAAATTATCTTGGCAAGGCTTTGACAGTCCTTGACATGGAAGTACATAAGTTTATCACCCCCAATTTCTCGATGCGCTTCAATGTCTGATACGACGCAAACACAATGACGAGAGATAGCTTCTAGAAGAGCATTAGGGCAACCTTCTGACTGTGAAGGCAAAATGAAGGCATAAGCTTCTCCCAACAAATGCAGAACATCAGCCCTTCCACACCAGCCCGCAAAAATAACGCCAGAACATTCATCTGATAAACGGTATAATGACTGAGCATAGCTAACGGAGTATGAAGCACCTCCCACAATAACAAGCCGCTTTTTGCTCCCCGATATTTTGAATGCTTGTATAAGATCTTCAACACGTTTTTGTGGAACTAAACGCCCTATATAAATATAATACTCTTTGTCTTGAAGATTTAGATGTTTGAGAATATTGGAACTGGCGTTTCTTGAATTATTGGGAAGTCCATTCGGCACAACTTCACAACGTTCCAATATTTTAGGGTATTTACGCCAAAAATACAGCTTTTCTTCATTGGAGACGCAAATCAACTTCGATGTGGCACGAAACCCTATCGCTGCAGATATTTTCATAACCATTTTAAACCAATATGGCCATTTAGATGCTCGCCACTCGAGTCCATGATTATGAGCAATAACTGGGTGGCCTCTCAGTCGTAGTAATGCAATCCAAATACCATTTACTGCAGGTGTGTGAACATGGATCAATGTAGATCGACTCTGATTATTTACGATGTGCAGAAACACTTTCGCCATATGTGTAAAATAGCAAAGGTATTTTGAATTGGAATAAGGAATACGGATGATCTTGCAACCATGATATAAATCTTCTTGAAAGGGAATGCCCCGACAGTAAATTGTGATTTTATACCCCTTAGCAGCCAAACGCAAACATGTTTCCTCAACACCTCGCTCGATCCCTCCCTCGCATGACGGAACCATTTTAATTCCACAGATTATAACATTCATGTTGGAAATCCATTACACATCGGTCCTATTACATTTAAAATGTTAGCGGCTAGCCATTTCACCCCACCTCTTCAAAGCCTATACTGAATGTGTTTCCAATTTGTTTAGTCTGAAGAATTTTAGCTTTGGGAAAATTACATTTAGTGAGATTAACAATTGATTTTCTATCAGACTCACTTATGCTACATCCAAGTATGATCTCACTTACAGACTCTTCTGGAAATTCAATAGTCTTATTGGCTCCGTTAAATTTGGATAGTCTATATTCTTTTTCATAGGCCCACATATCAGATTTAATAAATGTTTGTTTTACTAATTGTTGTACGAGATCTTCTGTAGGCAAAATGATAGGGAACTCTTTTTCATAGATTACTTGTCCACCACGTCCAAAGTGTTCTGAGTCATTAAAAAGAATTCTCGACTTAAATCCAATACAAAAGCCTGTGTGTGAATTCGAATAGTGAGACCACATGAGTACATTGTCTCTGAATGATGTTAAGCTTACAAGTCCAAACTTGCTATTTAATTCTTCAAAGAAGCCTTTCTCCATCTTTTCTAAATATTCTTTGTCCTTAAATCTTGCTTCCTTGATCAGTCTTTCAACCTCTTTCATTTTCTCAGTATCAGTCAAGTGAGGCTTATGTCGTTCAACTACTTGAGGAAAGTATTCGCGAGCCAATTGAGGATCTTCGCCAAGTTTCCAATATGCAACTGGAATTTTACAGTCAAAAGGGTCATTGAAAAGTGCTGGAGAAGCTAAAAATAGCTCTCTATTTGTTAATACTTTTTTATAAAAGTCATTATTCCAGTCTCGGTATTTATAGACTATCTCAGGAACGTCAATATTTTCGAAAGGGTTTATCTCCATTGTTCAAACAGCTTGCCCTAATATTGGATACACGTAATAATAATATACTCAATATAAACAGTTCCATTTAGAAAGCTGATTTTGGTGATCTAAGCGCATTGAAATATATTTTGCCTCTAATTGGGTGACCGTTTTGAAGATTTTAGTGAATTATTATTCCATATGACTGTATTTTGAGATTTTTCTGTTTAATTGGATGGAAGAATCTATTAAAATGAATTTTACTTCTCGAATAAACAAACAACTTCACCGAATTTCCTGTAATGCTTTGTGTTTGTAAGGCTCCCGAATTGCAAAACGCCCTGGCCCCTTCCATAGGCGCTATCATCTAGATATGCAAAGTACAGATGAACAAATTAGGTAAGCACAGAAGCATCTTCCTCTTTGATGAGATGCCTACAGTCTACAATGACAAGGCCGACAAAATTCCTGCAGAAGCCAGGAAAAAATTGGTCTGTACTTTTTTTGCGGTACAGACTTATGATCAACTGGTTCGTGACTATGGTCTGCAAAATGCCAGAGTGATAAGAAATTCCTGCGGCAACCTGTTCACAGCTATTACAAGTATTGAATTCGCTGAGATGATTTCTAAAATGATGGGAGAATATGAGCGACTGGATTACGCTAAAACCGCAAGCGATTCCGGCCAGTCCATGACACAATCATTTAGAAACGAAAGAGTATTAGTGACCAGTGATATCGCTGCCCAAGAAACGGGTCATTTTTCAGGGAGAATCCTTGGAGGAGAACCACCTTATTTTTCTGCCCAATTCAAATACACTACTTATGAAACTGAAGATATCCCAAGTTTCAACTACCCGATAGAATTGGACGACCCCTGAAATACAGGAAATGATACTCAGCAACTTGGTTATTGAGAACTATGATCTGATAAGAAAAGAGACCAAAAACATTCTTGACCGATACCAGTACTGTTCAAAAAATCTGATGAAGACTCATGACAAAAGTGAAATTCCATATTCCGTAAAGATATTGAAAGACCTGAATCTGGTTGATCATTTAAGGTCTCATATTCGATCAGAATATATTTCTATGATACTAACTGAATCATTCGAAAGAATACCGCTTTTTAAAGTTGCTTTCGCAACTGCTGGCCACCCCTTCGCCTTCCTTTCCCGGCATTTCATTCAATCAATCTGTTTCCATAATTCGGAGAGGAAATGCTGCTACTGGCCAGTCTCCCAGGGAAGGCCTGGCACTGTAGGAGCAAGACGTGTTTTCGGTAACTCAAAACTCCGTTTTGACTTCCCTCAAACACCTGTCTTGGTTTTGCTAAACGTTCCGCTATACTCCACTACAAAACATTAAAATGGCACGACCAAAAAAAGCTATTAAACGACAGCATCCGGTTAAAGTCAGCTATACACTGACAGAGTATAAGCTGGTCCAAAAATATGCTGAAAGACATGGCGTTTCCCTTGCTGAATTTGCCCGGCACAAAAGCTTGAACCATACTTTAAAACCAAGGCTAACCAGTGAGGAAGCCGACTATTACCGGAAGTTAACAGGCATGGCCAATAACCTCAATCAACTTACAAGAGCAGCCAACCGCGGAGAATTATTCACGAACGAAATTCTCAACACTTTGGAAGCAATCAATTATACCATTGAAAAATTAAGATGATAGGTCAGGTCACCATAGGAAAATCTTTGAGGAGGAGTACACACAATCATTTCGTTCTTATTTTTATAGCTAAGATTCCTTCTTAATCAAGAAACCAATAGAACCCTTATGCCCAAGCCTTGGTCTAAAAATGAAGTGGAAATAATTGTTATGGAATACTTCATGATGCTTCGTAAGGAGCTGGAAGGCATTACTTATTCAAAAGCAATTACCAGAAGAGCATTGCTGCCAAAGCTAAATGATCGTAGCGAAGGATCAATTGAATTCAAACATCAGAATATTAGTGCTGTACTCATCAAATGCGGCTGTCCCTACATTTTCGGTTACAAACCACGGCATAACTATCAAACCCTGCTTGAGGATATAGTTCTCAGCTTTCTATCTAATAGGGATGACCTGTTCGAACTTTTTGAAAACTTCGCTAACAAGAATGCCAGTATCAAGGAAAATCTCATATATCCAGATCTCATGGTTGAGGCACCTCAAAATGACTTACCAAAGGATGATAATGCTAAATACTCAACAACTGATATTAGAAAACCTAATTACCTGCAACTGGAACAGCAAAATACTTTACTTGGCCAAAAAGGTGAGGAGTTAATTCTGAGCTACGAAAAGTGGAGATTACTTAATGCGGGAGAGGAGAAACTTGCAGAAACCATTGAATGGGTCTCCCGGGAACAAGGTGACGGTATGGGGTTCGATATCCTATCCAAAAACTTAAATGGCAAGGACAGGTTTATCGAAGTAAAAACAACCAAGCTGGGTGATAGGGTCCCAATCTATTTCTCTAAAAATGAATTTACTTTCTCACAAAATTTTAGCTCTAATTTCTACCTATATAGAATTTTTAATTTTTACTCAGACCCAAGGTTTTTTATCAAACAAGGATCATTTGATTCTTTCTGCAAGGTAGAACCAACTAATTTCATCGGGAGATTTTAAGGACCATGAAAACTTATATTCGAGACGGCAGAGCCCCAATTCCAAGGAAAGAAAGTACTTCAAAAGTAATGAGTGCAAATAAGAGCAGAAATACTAAACCTGAACTGATACTTCGAAAATCTTTATGGCAAATTGGGTTGAGGGGGTATAGACTTCATTGGAATAAGGTTCCAGGCCGACCTGATATTGCCTATCCAGGTAAGAAGTTGGCCATTTTTGTGAATGGCTGCTTCTGGCACAGATGTCCACATTGTAAACCCAATTTCCCGAAGAGTAACACCGATTTTTGGTCTAAAAAATTCCAAGCAAACAAGGATAGGGATATAAAAAAAATAGAAGATTTACAAAGTTTGGGATGGTCGGCTATTGTAATGTGGGAATGTAAAATAAAAAATGACATTGATTCTGTGGTTAATGAAGTAAAAAAACAGATTTAATAACTCTAATTTAGTATCATATATGACTGATCTATCTTTAATTGACTTTTTCTGTGGTGCGGGAGGATTTTCTGAAGGATTTCAAGCAGCTAGGATTTGCAAAGTAGTTGCTGGATAACAAATGGGGTAGCAGTTGAGACATTTAACCATAAAACTTTCTGACTTCAAAACAAACCAATTTTCAACTGTCCCTAGATTTTGACTAGACTCCATAGAGGACGAGTGAAATAGAAATCCACTATCAGAAGTGATTTAGGCAGCCAACTCTTGTGTAGAGCTTCTCCATACTCGATTAATTCTGGAAAAGCTGAGTAAATCCATGGGTTTGTGTTTATCCTGAGAGAGTTCCTCCACAATAGCTTCGGCCATTTGATCGGCATTTTTACTGTGCATCTTTCTGATTCTGGTAAAAAGACTTGCTCGGTCTGTCATTCACCAACAAAGAGCCTTTGTGGACAATTACCCATCATTAAATCGACTGTCTATATCTCCGTATCAATCGTTCCCTTTTGTTAATGATCTGGGGTCGCTGTTCAATTGATACCCTATTCGGGATAATACCTCTACGATCATTTTCTGCCTCGTTATGCGCCTTCGTTTCGCCATGTTTTAGAGCAATGTGTATAGTTGTTTGTATTCTTGGTTCTCCTGGTGGTTGGTGTGCTTACATTCCCATATCCATTGGTAAATCCATTCATGGCTAAGTGGACATTCTCTCGTTTTCTTTCCCTGATGGCTGATCAATTCAGGACTCCATCTATCTTCTTGGAGCCGGTTAACTATCCAGTCTTTCATGGGTTTGGTGAAAATCACTCTTTTTGGCTTTTCTTGATGACGAAGATTGGTCCTCCTTTGTGCATTTGCTGTTCGATAGACACCAGCTCCCCTACCTCTTGAACCCACATTTCGCTTAAGCTCACGTGAGATCGTAGATGGGTGAAAATGAACGATACAGGCAATCTCCTTTTGAGTAGCTCCTGTTTTTAATAATGCTTCAATTTGATACCTTTGATCAATACTGAGATGTGTGTAGTTTTTTGACATTTTGCAATCCAAAGATTGCACTGCTCAGGCTTTTGAAGGATGAAAAAGCCCTTAAAAGCTTTTTCATCCTTCAATTGCACTTATTAGTTGATCTCAGCGGTTAATGAAGTAAAAAAACAGATTTAATAACTCTAATTTAGTATCATATATGACTGATCTATCTTTAATTGACTTTTTCTGTGGTGCGGGAGGATTTTCTGAAGGATTTAAGCAGCTAGGTTTCAAAGTAGTTGCTGGATATGACAAATGGGGTCCAGCAGTTGAGACATTTAACCATAACTTTCAACTTCAAAACAAACCAAAGAATATCCTAGATTTTGAAGACTCCATAGAGGAGATAAACGAAATCCCTGATACAGAAGTGATATTAGGCAGCCCGCCTTGTGTAAGCTTCTCCAACTCGAATAATTCTGGAAAAGCTGATAAATCCATGGGTTTAAGATTGACTGAAGTTTTCCTAAAAATAGTTGCGGTCAAGAAACACCAACCCAACTCCAAATTGAAGGCTTGGTTTATGGAGAATGTCCCTAATTCCCTTAAATACATTGAAGACAATTACACTTTTAATAAACTCGGATTGTCAGACTGGGCCGTATCAAATGATTTGGATCCATATACCGTCGCAATTCAAATAAAAGGAAATAGCTACATCATTAATTCCGCAGATTATGGTTCTCCTCAATCTCGAAAAAGAGCAATAACTGGAGAGTTCGTTGGGGACGGATCTCTTGTACTGCCTGAAAAGACACATATAAGCCCCGGGAAGAGGGGAATACTACCGGAATATAGAAAACTGACAGAGGTCAGATCAGCATTACCGAATCCATTTGCCTTCAGTCCAACTTCGCTGGTAAAAGATCCCACATATGGAATAAAACTTACCCACGAAGAATTGACGGATCAATTCTATGATACAGGATTATATGAGTGTCAATGGAGGAACTCGGAATTTCAAAAGACTAACCACCCATACATGGGGCGAATGTCATTTCCGGAGAACGAGAATAACCCAAGCCGGACTATATGCGCTACCAACATTGGAACCTCCAGAGAATCGTTGATCTATACTTCTGAATACAGAAGAACAGGAAATGGTCAGTATAGAACACCAACAGTCAGGGAGGCAGCATGTATTATGGGCTTTCCTATCACTTACCAATTCCTCGGAGCAGAAACGTCTAAATGGCGCTTAGTAGGAAACGCGGTGACTCTATCTGTTAGTAGAGCATTTGCAAAATTAATTAGACAAAAGTTGGAGAGAGTTCGGTATAGAATTAGGGTATCCAAAACCCCAAGATTTGAAGGTATTGAAAATCTGAATTCAGAAATTCTTCAAACGTTTGATAATCCTCCAAAAAAGAATAGTGGGGCGAGGTTTAGGAGGCATCCATTCAAGTACGGAAATATCACTGTGACATTGTCAAACTATAATATTGAAGACAATAAAAACAAAGAAAGATGGATTACATCTGTTCAATACGGCAATGGTGATGGGTTCCCTACTCATAATTACCCTGATGGATATTACAGTTGTCTTGAAAAAACTATTAGGACCTTCGAAAGGGGAAAAGAATTCCTTCAAATTGTCAATAATGGTTTTTCGGAAAGGATCGCAAGCAAGGATGTCCTACAGAGGATGTATGAGACCCGGCTTGGTGAAGAAGATTATCTCGAACCTACCGAACTAGTTGAACATATAGCAAGACTAATTAAGGGATTTAGTTTCGAGGAAGCTGATCTAGATAATCCTAAGCAAACTTTTTTTAAGAAATCCATAGTCCCTAAAAAGCAGGTAATGGCTTTATACGCTATAAACAAGGTATCTTCAACTGCAAACAATATATGATGTATGCCAGTCCGTTTCTTTCCTCAAAAACCATTAGAGCTTCTTGAAAAGTTTATTCAGAAGGAAGACGGAACCCCACTTCAAGGTGAAATTGATGTTTATCACAAATTATTTACTGACTTATCGACTAGTGAATATGATTGGCTAATCTGGCATGACTTCCATCTGCCCTTTCACTCGGAGAATTTCAATCCACAAAAAAAAGCCAGTTCCCAGATTGATTTTATTATCCTGAGGTTATCTGAATCTAATATTTCTGATAAAGCAAATATCCTGAAATATACCTCAATGCTCAAATTTAAAGGACTTGAGAAGGAGAATGTATTTCTGATAATATCAGAACCAAAAGAGGAAAACAAATATGAAATATATGTAGGTATTACAAGGGCGATATCTCATTTGAAAATTCTCGTGGTTAAAGGCCGATGAAGTTATACTATGACCATATTGATGATTGCCTTGCACAATTGAATAATGATGAATCGGAAGATTTTTGTAGGATCTTGAAATTCATGAATGTGACAGACGATAATGTGAGGGTTCTCTTGCATTACATTAATGACCTTCTAGAATTCGAACTTAATTTCGACAATCAAGAACTCAAATACACTCACATTCACTTGCCAATTCTCAATGCTGAAATCACTCTACTACTATTTGAGTTTATTGCAATAAAGTTCTATTTCAAGGCTTTCAACAACAAGAAAGGTACAGATGAAACCAACGGATCATTTATCACAAGGGAGCTAAGGATTCTGGACAAAATCTTGCGCAAACCCCTGCAGTTTGGTGTCAATACTAATGCTTGGGAGGAGCTAAAGATCAGGAACCAAAGAAGAAACCATCGTGGCTTGAAGAAATTTTATTCGGAATTATCTAAAATCGATTCTTCACTTCATCAACAATGTATCCCTCAGACAATTGTCAATTCGAACAATAATCTAGTGGCTGCTATGTTAGAGGATCATTTCAAAAAGCAATGGTTTTCTAAAAGAATAGAAGATCTCGATCTATCAGAGAACTTCTGGGCACCAACCGAAACATCTTTTGTTGTATTGTCGATCTATCAGAGAACTTCTGGGCACCAACCGAAACATCTTTTGTTGTATTGAATTGTAAATCGAATCTGTCAGATGTCGATTCAATCAAACTGAACGATCAGGATTACCTACTTGATCATATTCAAAATGTTATTCATTTCGATAGTGAAGGTAAATCGACCAATAAGACCTTCAACTATGCGGAGTTGCTGCACTATAACCATAATGAAGGGACAAAATTTCGAAACTTATTAATAATTAGTTTTGACGACAAGCACTTCCGTTTGAATAGGATAATAAACCAACTCTCAAGGATCTCATCAAACTATTTCAAAGGACTTGAAAGTTTGAGATTTAATACTTACTCGATCACAGATAATGAAATATGGTCATTTATCCCTGACGAGAAAATGTATGCTCCAAAGATTGAGTTAGTTGGCGATGAGAGTGAGCATTACAATGACTTCTTAGAACTAATAGACAGTAATGACTCCTTGGCTGAACTCTCGTCAATAAAACTTCGAAACATATACTCAATATGCTTAACAGATAGGATTAAGGAGATAATTCTCGATGATATTTTTGGAGCAGGCTCCGACTCAAATCTAATTAGAAAGGAGACAAAGATCGAATTGGGTATTATGGATCCAGATGAAAAAGATCGAATTAAAGAGATTTTGGAGCAACTTCTGAGCATTGTGATCCGCACAGATCTCAGAAATAAACTTCTTGCAAAAGATCAATCCCAGGTTAGCCTAGTCGTTCCCTGTCAAGTGTTGATGTTCCCAGAATTATTGGATGAATTAAAGATCTCCTTAGATGAAGACACCAAGTTTACGACATGGAAGAGCCTCGATTACAGCATGCAAGAGATAATATTTCTCGACTACAGAGATCCCGGGCACCGTCTGTTCAGTATTTATCCAAACATAATAGAAGTACGTTTCAATCCAGGTCAAATCGTGAAGGGGGTTTTCTTAAATATGTTCTTCAAGAAGAATTTCGCATTTAGCCAATATTCTTACCATCAATTTCTGATTGAGAGAATTCTCAATCATCCATTTAGGCATGAGCGCTTTAACTGGGACAATCTAATATTAAAACTACGCTCAAATAAGCCTGAGGAGAGGTACTATGACCATCTTTGGGATCTTGACAATGAATACGAAAGTTCATCCGAGCACATTTCCATTTTTGTCGAATTCGGAAATAAGTCCTATCGGTCTTTCTATCCCACTCAGCTAATTGTTGCAAAGGACGAAAACGAAGACCACCTATTTACACTTAGGGCTGAGGAATTACTAAATAAAGAAGAGAACTCAAATTTAGTTTTTCAACCACTTGAAGCTTTATATGAAGATTTGAATTTATTTACAGTAACAAACGAGGAAGAGGTTGAGATTCAAAGGCTAAAGGAGCATTACGGTATAGGAGTAAATCAAACTGACGTTCGTTTATGGAAGGTCCTTCTTAAAAGGAGATCAGAGGAGATGGGAGTTGACAAGCTATTTCAAAACCTAGAACCTCTTGTAGTATCGGAAAGAGTAACTCTAGTTTCTAAACAGTACTTCATTAATGAATGGCTCAATCCACGAAGTCCATCTTTAATTCCTAGAACAAAAAAGATGTTTAAGGTCCTTTGTGATTACTTGGAATTGCCAAACGTTTATTTCCGGGTTATGTTGAAAAAACGAGCGAAGGAAAGAACCATGAATCGGCGAAGCAATTCCAGGATGAATGCACTATTTGTGCACCTAATTAAGCTTGGAGCATTTGAAGTTTCCGACGATTTGGATAAGAATTCTATTTGGAGTGAGATCTCAACATCTCATGATCTCGAAGACATTGGAATTACCTCAGCTAATCAAAATGCCGAATTATCAGCTCTTGTGGAGTTGTCAAAAGCCAATTTGAAGATGGAAAGAATTAGTAATGTTCAAATAAGGAAATCATGATCACAGAAAAAAGGAGGGATTTAGTCAGATTTATAAAAGAGCAAATTGTAGGTCCAGGAGCAATAGGCTACAGATTTCTAGATACAGAAGATTCTGAAACCCTAAAGAATGATCTTCCAAAAGCCAAGCCACTTGAATACAATAATGAATTGCTCAATAGCGTTCCCGGTGCATTCTATAGTTCTGGAATACTATTTCCGATCGACCGAAGTGAAACCGCACAAAGTGAGTCCGAAAATAAATTGGATGAAGAGGATAACGAAATTACAGATTTAAGTGAATCAGATGTTGAGGAAGAGGATTCCCTGAGTGTAAATCAAATGTATCCTAATACAATGGGAATTACATTTTGTCTTGAGCCTGGAATTATTGGAAATGATGATGACCTAAACATTGTTGTTTCGTGTCGTTACTATAAGAAAATCCAAAGAAAGGATATTGGATCGAGGTATGGCCTACTTCTAGAACAAGATAGAACCCTATTTGATCAATTGATAGAAGAATTCGATCCGAATACTCCCTTAAGAACAAGTATAGATCTTGTAGAATCATCATCAAATACCATTGTTACTCTTGCAAGCCTTTCTGCAGATGAAATTAAGGAAACACGGCAACGATTATCAGAGATTAATCGTCAATTTACGGCCGATCTTGGGTCTGAAATTCCAAATCAGACCCTTAGCGGATATAAGGAGTTCCTTTATCGAAGGCTCAAGAATTCAGAACATCAACAAAAGGCCAAGGTCAATTTGTATGAGAAAATCAAAAAGATAGAGGAAGCTGAAAGTTTTTTTTCTCATATCAAAGATCTGATCGCAATTCACGACTCGAGGGGGTACGGATTATGGAAAGGTATTACATTGAAAAAACAATTAAAACTTCCTTCTGTAATACCTTCAGACATACCTGGCAGGATCATCTTCTCGCATTCAAAACATAAAGGCCTTAGAAATATCTTCTTTTTCGATCTTAGAGACAATATGCAGGCCTCGCTATCGGCCAATATTCAGTTAAGCAAAGATTCTAAGAGAAGAGACAAAAACATATTCGTCAAAGTACAAATTCATAATACCTCATCATACTTTACTCGCGAAGAAGGAGATACTAGATACTACTCAGTTTACAACGAACTTATTAATGAGCGTATGTTCTTTGGATTAAAGGTTGAGGTAGAAAGCAATCATTTAACTCCATATCGTAGATTTTCCGTCGATGGCGATCAAACTTCATTTAATGAAGATGAGGTTAGTAGATTCATCTATCGTCAGTACCAAGATTATGCGATTGGTCACGGGTGCTCTGTGGAATGGGCAATCGATCCTCCCTCTTTAAAACGCGTTTACACAAACTATATCCCAGAGTTTGATACTCCAGATGTAGATCCAATCCCTAGGGATAAGTATAGAACCAATGGTGATGCAAGTCCAAAACAAATATTTGATGATACCAGTTTTCTGCAATTTAAATGGCTTTCAACATTATCAAGTACAAATGACAATGAAGTGATCAATGGACTGTACTCATTTGTTGAAGCTTATTCCAATTGGATCGACAACAAGAGAACAAGATTCCGAGATTCTCCAGAAGTTAATATTATAGATCAGGAGTTGAGTCAGTGTGAAAAGGACAGGGACAGAATGTTAGAAAACATCAAAATTATTTTAGCAGGAAATGAAAACACCGGTAATCTTGGCTCATTCCGCTTGATGAATACAGCCATGTTCATGCAATTGTGGCATTCCGTAAATGCTAAAAAGGGTAAGGTTAAAGAGACGCTGTCAACTGGTGAGAAAAGTGGATTGGATCATGACTATTATAAATTACGAAACGATAAACTCTTTGGAAAGGAATCAGCGGCATGGAGGCCATTTCAACTAGCATTTATTTTATTGAACCTTGATGGGATATATGATACTGGGCAAAGTGAAGATTGGCCCTCAAGGAACAGCCTCGTCGATTTGGTTTGGTTTCCAACCGGAGGAGGAAAAACTGAGGCATATCTTGGTTTAATCGCAATCACAATTATTCATCGGAGAAGAAAATATGGATTAGTAGGTGGAGGTACAGCGGCATTCATGAGATATACTTTACGCCTTCTCACCTTACAACAATTTCAGCGGGCTACTCTTCTTATAATGGCACTCGAGTTAATAAGGAGATGGAATTCGTATAACCTTGGTGATGAACCCATTTATATTGGATTATGGGTGGGAGCAGGTAGTTTGCCAAATAAGGTTTCAGAACTAGAAAAAGAATATCAGAAGCTAAGAGATGGCATAGAATCCAACAAAGTCCCTTTCCGAAATTGTCCATGGTGCGGAAGTGATCTGAGGGCGTCAGAAGCGACTGAATCGAATGCTAAAGATACCTTCAATTATCACCGACTCAATCTGAATTGTTCAAACTCAGATTGTTCATTTAGTTCCCCAAGAGCACGATTTAGAAGGCCCGATCATGGCTCAATCCCGGTTAGTCTTAGTGATGAGGAAATTTATCGTCATCCTCCAGCATTACTCTTTGGTACTGTTGACAAATTTGCTCAATTGGCGCACAAAGTTTCTAATGAATCTACCGGACGTGATTCCGATTCTAGAAGATTGTTTGGTCGCGGGAATTGGGAAGATGGGAAACCCTCTGATGGTTATCTAACTCCAGATTTGATAATTCAGGACGAAATGCACCTGCTCCTTGGTCCATTAGGTTCTGCCGTTGCATTATTCGAATCAGCTATCGAACAGCTATGTTCCAGGAAAATAAATGATAGAGTTATAAGACCGAAAGTCATTTCTTCGACAGCAACAACCAGAAATACAGACCTTCAAATTATGGCCCTTTTTGATAGAGAAGTCAATTTATTTCCAAAACCTGGTATAGAATGTGACGATTCATTTTTCTCATTCTACAAAAGGAGATTCGTTGATAACAATATTGAAAGACCTCAATATATTTCAAAGAGAAAATACTTAGGATTCTTACCAACAGGTAGAACACAGATCTGGATGCAGATGAGGTTAGCTGCCATCTTGATGACACATAGGGCCATTTTTGAAAAAAAATATCTAGGTCAAAAAGACATACTAGATCCGCTATCTTATGATGACGAATTCACAAAGGCAATGGATTACTATTACTCAATTCTATCCTATTTTAATAGCCTTCGTGAAGTTGGTAAGACAGAATCTCAAATACAAACATATATTTTGAAAGAAATTAGGCGAGTCTTCCATAGGGTTGTTCGCCCAGGTCAGTTGATGGATCCATTGCATACCTATTCAATAAAAGGAGGTGAATTGACCGGTAGATTGTCTGGAGAAGAAGTCAAGAATGAACTTGAACGAATAAGTACTTCTTGGTCTTCCCAAAAAAGATTTGCACATACGAATGAGAATGGAGAGTTGAAATCCGGCACCACACCTCCTGATTTCATTGTAGCAACGAATATGATTTCGGTCGGTATAGATGTTTCTCGTTTTAATACCATATTGATGAACTCTATGCCTCGCAACATTGCTGAATATATTCAAGCAAGTAGTCGTGTTGCTCGCGATAAGGAAGGACTAGTCCTTACAATTCATCACCCATTCAGGGCGCGAGATGTATCCCATTACGAAAAATTCAGGGAATTCCACGAAAAGATGTATAGTTACGTGGAACCTATTTCGATTACTCCTTTCACAAAAAAGGCAGTAGATAGATATTTAGGACTGTATGTGGCAACCCTAATCAGACACACCACTCAATTCCACAATCGGGACTCTGCTATTCGAATTGCCGATCTCAACGATGCTTCAATATCTGGTTTGATCAGTAATTTGACTAATTACTTTAGGCTTCGGGAAAACCGATTGTCCTTTTCACAAGTTGAAGACTTGATCAAGAACCTCCTAAAACCTGAAAATTTAGAAAATATAGATAGATGGGTCGATGAGATCATTTCGGAGTGGACTGAAAAGGGAATTGAGGCGAGAGCGAACAATCGGCAATTGGTCTTTAATAATAAAGTTAAGGATCAAGATCAACTATTCATTGAGGTAGATGAATACCAAGAAAATTTTGAAAGCAAGAAATGGCAAATTCCCCAATCATTGAGAGTGATTGAACCCGAAGCTGTAATTAAGATACTTCCAAAATGAGAGTGATAAATCAGAGTCAATACAATCAAGGAATAAGTAAGAATAAGCTACTTTCCTCAACAGCAGGGGTTGGATCCATAGTTACTACCCAGCTGGGAAATCATGTGCTGATCTCTGACATTAATAAATGGAAGTTCCTTAGAAGGGCAATTGCAGAAGTTTCTGAAATCAGATCAACTGAAAGAGAATCCGAATGGATACGAAGATCCATAGCTAGCCTAAGTGAAATTGGACTAGATGTAGTACAGGACATTCGGTTCGTTGAGTTTTTAAGAATCGAAAAGGATTTAGAAAACCTGATCATTCTAGTAGGAATTCCGCACTTAGCACTAAATGAACGGTTTAATACGATTAAGATCGATAATAATCCAATTATTAGAAAACTTCAACAGAGAGAAGAGAATCCGTCAGTGGACGATTATGTTATCCCAGGTACTCATTTTCCGAAGTGGTTTAAAAATAGGAATGGATGCTTAAAGACTTACAGCGAATGGAAAGACTTATGGGTGAAGAAAAATATTGAACCTTGGCTTTTTGCTCCTCCGAGAGATGCTGGAAATCCATTCAAGAATAGTTCTGGTGACAATGTTACGATAACTATAAAAATGAAGGACGGCATAAGGAAACAAATTACTCTCTACAAAGAATTATCACAGTTGAATTTGATACTTATATGTCCTAATGGGCATTTGTCCGATATTCCTTGGGCAAGATTCTTACGTTGGAAAACTGAGAATAGATCAAGTCAAGATAATGCTACAAATCTTTTTGAAATTGAGCCCTGTTGTACTTCTCCTGACTTAAAATGGTCAGAAAGCACAACTAAGTCGGAGGGTTACGGCAGTATTTATATAGAGTGCTTAAATTGCAAAATGGGTAGCGGTGATGATGACAACCGCAAGGTGAATCTCGAAGGTATCAATAACTTGAAACCTTTATGTCATGGTCAAAAGCCCTGGGAAATTGACCATTCTAGTAATCATAATCAAATACCTTTTGACCCATCTTGTTTTACCGCGGCTGGATCTAGAGAAAGAATGCAGACTAGTCTAGTAACTGGCAACAATGTCTATTTCGCAAATGGCTTTTCAAGTCTATTTATTCCAAAACACCTGATTGAAGGAAGAACCGCGTTGTTCCAGGAGGTTTTGGATATATGTGAAGAAAAGTTTTCAAAGACAAAAGGAACCAAATTCGAAAAGTCTAGATCTGAATGGTCTGATGAAAAAATTAATGAAGAATTCCTATTTGAAAACGGCTTGGAGGCTGAGCTTGAAAAACACCCCAATTTGATTGAAGATATTAAGGAAGTATTTGTCAGTCCCAAAGACGATAATATCGAAGATCCTCATGAGCATTATAGGTGGCAGGAGTTTCACTGTTTTACGAGAAACACCAATATCAATGAGGATGGGTTGTTGGCTAAGGACATAGATATGCCAGTGGAATTACCACCGTATTTTAAAAAAGTTCAGCAAATTGAAGATCTTCAGCTATCACAGGTACAGTTGAATTTTTGTAGGGTTCGTCCCAGCGAGCGGGTAAGAGATATTGCCGGAAACATTATCCCCTCAGAAGGAAAAGAGATTTTTTCCATTGACCGAAAAGACCTCTTTGTCATTCCAGCAAATGAGTCTCTTGGAGAAGGTATTTTTTTTCAATTTAATGAAGACAAAATTTCCTCTTGGTACAATGCAAATCACAAAGCAATTACTTCTCGATTACTAAAACTTACCGGCGGTAATCCCAATGACCAAGGTGCTTCTATTCGCCAGAAAATAGAGGATAATGGTGCGAAACAATTGCTAATACATACATTTTCTCACCTATTCATGCGAGAGTTAGAATTTTCATGTGGCTATTCTACAGCTAGTCTTAGGGAACGACTATATATATCTCCTCGGATGTCTGGCTTGTTGGTTTACACAGCAGAGGGCTCTGAAGGTTCGATGGGTGGGATAATATGGCAAGCGCGGCCAGACCAAATCCTTCAACTAATAACTAATTCTTTAAATAGAGCAAATGATTGTTCATCAGATCCACTATGCTGGGAATCTGAGGGTCAAGGCATATTTAACCTAAACTTAGCTGCATGTTTTTCATGTAGTTTAGTTTCAGAAACCGCGTGTGAAGAAAGAAATTTAGCTTTGGATCGGAGAATTTTGATTGATCCGGAGTTTGGGTTTTTTGGTAATTTTAATTGACATTTCCTTTTGGGGCTTCCCTCGTTCCTCGGTCGGGCTTTCCCCGCATGATCTACCCGCAAAGTACACGGTACTTTCACCTTTCAATCCCTAAGCCATTCCCTACACTGGAGAACACTTTGCTGTTTCCACGGCCAGCCTTAAAATCACGCACGCTAAAGGCAATTGCCCGAACTTCTCCATCCCAATAATTGCACTTAAGCGGAGCGATTTGCCAATTAGTGAAAACAGCAAACAGTTCTCCTTTGCCCACCCTAAGAGAAACCATTAATGCACAGGGGAAATATATGACCATGTGATAGATGATTTAATGGAGATCATATATTCCCCCCGCACATCAATCGTTTCTAAGGTGAAAAAGCTTTTTCCCTAAATCGCTTTTTCTATTTTCCTATTTGCCACCCAAAGACATTTTTTCTCCGCCTCCTTCTATCCAAGTTACAAACCTCACGGCCAGAACATGGCAAGTAAAAATTCGAAAATCTCCACTACCCCCCGCAACCCAACTGTAGTATTTTCGACCAGGTGCGAGCACCTTATTTTTTTCTTGCCATAACCTGGACCGGTTTGTTGTTCTTACTTGAAGGCGATAGAAGGAGGAAGCTCCGAAAAAATGTGCCTTTTTGCCTCCGGCGGGAAGGCTCCTGAATCGGAATGTGTTTGAATAAAGATGGGTTTATTTAACTCTGCCTAATGGTTATCCCGTACAAATTCAAAAAGCTCTTTACTATGTTTCATTACGAGGTCAGGAGAACTCCTCATTAGTTGTTCTGCCTCATCAGAACCCCACAAACAGGCAATAGATTTGACGCCTGCTTCTTGTGATGCAATAATATCATTGACCTGATCTCCCGCGGAGAAAACATTTTCCGGGGGCTCTTTCATTATTTCTAATGCCCTATTAATGGGCTCTGGATGGGGCTTTCTTCGAGCAGTATCATGAAAACAGACGGTCATTCCTATATTCCAATCGAAATGTGTTAATACTCTTTTACAATATGGCTCTGGAGATGATGTAACTATACAAACAGAAATTTCCTTCTGTATTAAAAGGGCCATTAGGTCATTTATAAATGGGTATGGCTTAAAAGTTGGAATCTGTTTATAAACAGCTTGCCAATCACGATTTTTTCGAAAAACCTCAGCTGAAGAAGTATCCAATAAAGTTTGATCAAGGTCTATAATGATACCCATTTAATCGAATAGAGATGCATCTCCTGGACGTTCATCAATTTTTACGGCTTGATTTTTGTTTTCCAACTTTGATATGATGGGATCTTTGTCAATAATTTCAATGAAATTTTGTATTTCTTCCGGACTACCAATACTGAGGGCTATATCTTCTTTAATAAGGGAGTAACTTCCTCTAATACTACTGCTATTAATATATTCAGGTGGATGTCCGGTTAAACATGCCAATTTCTTTCGTTGTTTGATCGCGTAATTTACAGTGTGCATGGTTCCACCTTGATAGTCCGTCTCTATGACTATTAAACCCTTGCTTAAACCACTTTGCAGCCTGTCCCTCGCAGGAAAGTAGCTCCTTTGAGGCTTTTCACCTATCGCATACTCAGATACAAGGCACCCGTTATTTTCTAAAATTTCCATGGCAAGATTCTTATTTTCTCTTGGATAAATATAATCCACTCCACTTGCCAAAATAGCAACCGTTGTTCCTTTAGCATCTAGACAACCTTCATGTGCACTTGTGTCGCAACCTTTAGCCAAACCACTGATAATCGTGTAGCCCTTTTTGGCAAATATTTCGGCAAGTCTTCTGCTGGCCTTCTCACCATATTTAGTTGGAGTACGTGTACCAACTATTGCTACTGCAAATTTCTTTTTCAAAGCTTCAAGGTCACCCTTGACATGTAGCAAGATTGATTTTTCAGGAATTTCTTTCAACTCTTCTGGAAACGATGGATCATTATATCCTAAGACATTAATACCCTGACTTTCTGATTTATCCAGTATACGTAGGGCCTTCTCATGGGCTTGTTTTAGGGTTTCTGCAGATGGTGCTCTTAGTCGTGTCAGACTTTCACCCTCTTTTTTCAGTAAATTTTGAAGATCAGCAATTGAATTAATGTCTTTTTCTATGGAACTATCGAGCACATGCTCTATAGTTTTTCTACCGAACCCTGGGGTGTTTAACAATGTCAGTATAAATGTTTTTTTCATGCGGTTAGTCCTAATGCAAGGCATTGTACGGAAGTTGCACCCTTATTCAGAAAAAGTTGTCTACAAACTTTTAAGGAATTTCCAGAAGTTGTGACGTCATCTATGATAAGGACTTCTTTTTGATGGTACAAATCGGAATCAATAACCTCTAATGAGTTTAGATGTACATTTTCATCTCTTGAACCACCTAACGCCAATTTATCAATCTTTACAGTTCGGCGAATGCATTGAGTTCCATCAAATCTTCCATTCTCAGCTAATTTATGAATTAACCCGCATTATTCATAGGCCACCAATTTTGGGATTAATAATGGGTTGCTAACTATTTTTGATTGGAGTGTATGTATTAATTTGAAGATCAACCAGGTTTCTGGATTTCAAAGGACATTAGAGCGTTTTTTTGTTAGAATTTTTCAATTTTCAGTCAAAGCTCTATTGTGTTCTTATGGAAGAACATTTTTTTGATTAAATCAAACTGTTTAACTGATCGGTCAGTTCACCGTAAGCAAATCGCCCAGCAGGTATTGATATCTAAAGGCTCTTGAGAATTGTATTGTCAATGATCTTTTCCTTTCTTTCAGGCACGCCCCAACCTTCATCAGGAAGAACATTTTTTTGATTAAAGCTAAGTTCTAAACTGTTTAACTGATCGGTCAGTTCACCGTAAGCAAATCGCCCAGCAGGTATTGATATCTAAAGGCTCCAATAGCGCTTTGTGCTTTATGGAGGGGTTGTCTTTGGCAAAAGCCTTATAAGAAGGGTGCTTATCTGTAATCAAGGTTGCACCGTAGGCCAACTTCCCATCCAATGCCTTTGAAATTTCTTCTTTGCTCAGCCGTTTTGATGCAACAGCTTTAAGGTACCTCTCCCCCTTGCGTTCAACCGCTTTACTACCTGGACAACTGTGACCTCTTCCTTTCCCATATTCCGTATGAAATCGTTTCCCCTCTTTCTTGCTGCCCTATCTAAATTTCGACTGCCCTTGTTGTTAAGTGCCAGTTCCAATTCATCACATTCTACTTCCGAGGATAACTGTTCGGGAACAAACTCATTTAGTGAACTCAATATCTTATGCCGCCAGTCGAAGCTTGTCTGGATGCTTATCACCTTTTTGGTAAAGCCGGATATTGTCCACTTGCCATCGTTTAGCAAAGTGGTGTTTTGTTTTGGCAATTAATAATTTAATCTGCCGGAACATTTCATAACAGAGGGTAGCGATGATTAAACGCATGAAATTGGCCAGTAGCGATGACAGGAAAGCCGGTCGGAATAAGTCATGTTTTTGAGTTCCTTTATTCGATTTTCACTGGCATCACCTCGCTTGACATAAAAATCAAAGTAAATCTGTTGAGCGGTCATCGCTTCAAAGTTGCTCACAAAGTAACGGACATTCATTCCTTTTCCGGTAGACTCCACTTTGGCGTACAGCTTTTCAGAACGATCCCAGCTTTTGGCCTGGTAAGTAAACGGGCCAACAAACTCTTGATGTTTGATGATTTTTGAAGCATATTCCTTTTTTACTTCAATGATAGTCTGTTTGGTAAAAGTCTTTAAAACTTCATTACTACTAATACCTAAACAAAATTGAAGGTCAAACTGCTTAGCTATCCGATAAAAAGATGCTCCTGAAAAGCCACTATCTGCTCGAATAAGGATCTTTACTGAGGGCAGTTTTTTTCTGATTTTAATGACAATCCTTTTCAATAAGGCCACAAACCATTTGTTGGAGTGACAATTGCCCAGACGTAGTACTGGTAAAATGACCTGACCGGTGTTCCCGTCCTTAAAGAACAACTCATGGTACATAGTCTGTCCATAATAGCCATTATACAAACTGAGTTGCTGGGATCCATGAGTAGGGTCATCGGTACCATCTACATCAATGATGATTTGACCAGTCTTCTCTTTCAACTCCTCTACATAACGGTCTACAAACCATTGACTCATCTGGTAGATCAGACTCCGATCGGCCTTGTTTTCAAATCGACTTAAAGTAGGCTGGGAACATAATCCGCTATCTAGTACTTTACGGATCACCGGATCCTCTCGGAGTTTTTGTTCGTCATTGCAATCCTGATAGCCCTGCATCATTAAAAACACCCGTTGGCGAAGCATTTCTTCATAAGTGTATTCGATAAAAAAGGGGTTTCGATAGTCAGGAATCAGTGCGGCGAAGCTTTTTAATAGACCAGTCTTTCTCTCTACTTTTTCACTTAACAATATCGCTCCGTCTGAGCTAATCGCTGATGCTGAAAAATCAAATTTAAAAGCTTGTTTTCCTCGATAAAATACGGTATCTTTTTCCTTATATTCAGGCATAAATTAATTGCTTATTTTGTTGTCTAACTATCTCAACATAAGCAATTTATGCCTGTTTTTTATTGTCTACTATGAATTTTTCGGGTTATATCAAGTCAACAATTGCACTGCCCTGTTGGCACAGGCTTATATCAATGTCAATAATTACTACCCGGAATAAATCAATTGATGGCTACTAAAGGCGGAATTTTACTGGCCTCGTTCTGTGCCGTAATCTTACCTGTTTCAAATCTTGAATAAAATGCAATAGCAACTGAGATCAACCAGAATGCTACATAAAAGTAGAATCTCCTGGTGCGCTGTTTTTCTTCTAAAGAGGTCATGTCATGGTCTTAAAAGTTATTTTAGAAAAATAGGGTACGGAGGTAATCTTGCTTATCGGGCCGGCACAACCGAACATCAGTCCGAAGACCACTACTACCCAAAAGCTTCTAAGTAGTGTATTTCAATGACTTATCTTTAGCACAAACTTTCACATCAGGCATCATCTTAAGGTTATTTTTTTTATATTGACTCATAAGTAAACAGATTCTAAATTTTTTTAGTTAACGACTATTCTGCTAGGATCTTCGTGGACCTCTATCCTCTATTGTATTTCGTTAAGCTAGTTGTCGTAATAGAGCTCAAACTCGAAGGGATGGGGCCTCAACGCCATTTCATCCAATTCGTATTCACGCTTGTACGAAACATAGGTGTCGATCACATCAGGGGTAAACACGTCCCCAGCAAGGAGGAATTTATGATCTTTTTCCAGCGCATCCAGGGCCTCTCCTAGTGAGCCAGGCACTACCTTGGTTGTGGCCAGTTCCTTTTTGCTGAGCTCGTAAATATCCTTATCAACGGGGTTCCCCGGCATGATCTTATTCCGGATACCATCAATCACCGCCATCATTATCACTGTGAAAGTCAGATAACCGTTGCAGCTGGGATCCGGACAACGGAATTCAAACCTTTTGGTCTTAGGACTTGCAGAATACATTGGGATGCGTACAGCAGCGGATCGGTTTCGCTGGGAATGCACTAAGTTAACCGGGGCTTCAAATCCCGGGACCAACCTGCGATAAGAATTTGTAGTGGGGGCGGCAAAGGCCAGGACGGCCGCGGCATTTTTGAGTAATCCTCCTATTCCATAAAGCGCCATTTCGCTCATGCCAGCGAATCCGTCACCTGCAAATAGTGGTTTTCCGCCTTTCCAGAATGATATGTGCACGTGCATACCGCTTCCGTTGTCATCAAAAACCGGCTTTGGCATAAACGTTACCGTCTTTCCATTCTGCTTAGCTATGTTTTTGACAATATATTTAAACCACATGAACTGATCGGACATAGTCAAGAGGTCTTTGAATTGCATGTCGATCTCAGACTGACCGGCTGTTCCAACCTCATGGTGATGGGCTTCCACGACGATGCCCATATTTCTCATGAGATTGACCATATCACCTCTCAGGTCATGATAGGTATCGGTAGGGCTCACCGGAAAATATCCTCCCTTATAGCTGGGCTTGTAGCCTAGGTTTGGCTCTTCGATCCGGTTCGTATTCCAGGCGCCTTCTGCTGAATCGATCTGGTAAAAGCCTGTATGCTGGTCCTGGGAGTACCGGATATCATCAAAAATGAAGAATTCAGGTTCGGGACCTATGTAGCACGTATCTGCTAATCCGGACTTCTTCAGGTAGGCTTCGGCTTTGCGGGCAATATGTCTTGGATCCCGGGTATAGTCCTCTTTGGTTATGGGATCTACGATATTGGCAATGACGCTTACGGTAGGTTCTCTGAAAAAGGGATCAATCGTGGCAGTAGCTGGTTCCGGGACAGCGAGCATATCGGACTCATCGATACTCTGCCAACCGCGAATAGATGAGCCGTCAAATCCGACGCCGTCTTCGAAGGTCCCTTCGTCCCAGGTTTCAATAGGGTAGCTGCAGTGCTGCCAGGTGCCGAGTAGGTCGGTGAACTTAAGATCTACCATTTCGGCCTTGTGTGTTTTTGCGAATTCAAAAAATTCTTTTGCGGTAGTGATTTTCATTTTATTAACAGTTTTTTGTTACAACCGAGGTTGATGATAATGACTTTTACGCGTGGTAGATCGTCATCCTGTAAATTCCGGAGCGATCGACCCTATTTCCGGAGCTGTTGCCCCCCTGTGATTTTCAATGCTCTACTTAAATATGACATTTTTTCAGTTTAGTTGTGTTTTATTTTTAATCTTTCTCATAGACTCTCCTTTAAGCTCAATAATTAGGGCTTCCTCAGATTGGATAAAAACGACCTTGATTGCTCATATTAAGCGATTCACGTGTAAATATATTTTTATATATGCAAGGTTATTTGTATATTTGACGTATAGCATTGCATATGATCGATTACACATCGCAGTACCAAACCAAAATAGAAGAATTTTCCTCCATTAACTCCATCAAACTCAACCCAAACAACAGATGGATAGCACTTGCAAACTTGTTGCCATGGGATGAGTTGGTAAATATCTACAAAAGGAAATTCAGCGTCAACATGGGGGCAAAGAGCGTCAACCCAAGGCACATCATAGGGGCATTTATTATAAAACATAAACTGGGGTTGTCCGATGAAGAGACCTTGCTGACCATCAGCGAAAACCCATACATGCAGTTCTTTCTTGGTTTGGACCATTACACACCTGGTTTGGTGTTTTCGCCTACGCTTTTTGTGGAGATGCGAAAAAAACTAGGGGATGATACTTTCGATGCATTCTCGAAAATCATCATGATGGTGTCCCTTCCTGACCGGAAACCAAACCAAAAGGGTGCGGTATCTAAAAGGCCAAAAGGTAAATTAAAGATAGATGCCACTGTGGCAGATCAATACATCACCTACCCAAATGATCTTGGTTTGGTCAATGAAGCCCGTATCAAGACCGAAAAGATGGTTGACCGGTTGTTTGACCTGCTCAGGGACAAGATGGAGGTCAAACCTAGGACTTACCGCAGGATGGCCCATAAGCGTTATTTGCAGGAAGCCAAAAAGAAGAAAAAATCAGCTGTATCGATCCGCAAGGCCATCCGTGTGTTGCTCAACTGTGTAAAAAGGAACCTGGGCCATATCGATCAAATGCTGGACCTGTTGGAAGGGCCGTTTCCTTTTCCCCACAAAACCCAGCAGGAACTGATGGTGGTCCATACCCTTTATAAGCAGCAACAAGGCATGTATGAGCAAGAAAGCCCACACCAATGTAAAGATCGGATAGTGAGCATCTCACAACCCCATGTACGCCCGATAGTGAGGGGCAAGCAGGGCAAGAGTGTAGAGTTTGGTGCCAAGTTGGGCCTTTCACTCATGGATGGGTTCATGACCAAGGATAACCTAAGCTGGAATGCCTATAATGAAAGTGAGGACCTGATCAATCAGGCAGAGGCCTACAAGGCTTTGTTTGGTTATTACCCTGAACTTATACAGGCCGATAAAATCTATGCTACCAATAAGAATCGCAATTGGTGTAAAGAAAACAGCATAAGGATGACAGCTGCCACAAAAGGAAAACCTGTGAAGAAATCAGCATACCAGAAGGCTAAATCAAAAAAGGAATATGCTGAGAGGAATGCCACTGAGGGAAGAATAGGCAATGCCAAACAAGCTTACTCGCTCAATGAAATCAAAGCCAAGCTTAAATCAACTTCACAAACTTGGATTGCTGCAACCCTATTCGTGCTCAATCTATCTAGGGCTGCTAATTTGATGGGTACTACTTTTTGAGGAAGCCCTAATTAAAACCAAAATCCTATACAAAAATATAAGTAAGTAGAAGTAGTGTAAGA
>CAXXNX010000055.1:0-79606 GCA_963664285.2 Cyclobacteriaceae bacterium | reverse complement strand
GGGAATGTAAGCACACCAACCGCCAGGAGAACCAAGAATACAAACAACTATACACATATCTAAAACATGGCAAACGAAGGCGCAAACGAGGAAACAGAAAAGATCGTAGAGGTATTATCCCGAATAGGGTATCAATTGAACAGCGACCCCAGATCATTAACAAAAGGGAACGATTGGGAGATATAGAAGTCGATTTAATGGATGGGTAAAAACCACAAAGGCTCTTTGTTGGTGATGACAGACCGAGCAAGTCTTTTTACCAGAATCAGAAAGATGCACAGTAAAAATGCCGATCAAATGGCCGAAGCTATTGTGGAGGAACTCTCTCAGGATAAACACAAACTGGAAACACTCACTTTTGATAATGATATGGCATTTTCTAAACATGAGTTGATTGCTCAATCCCTTGATGTGGATGCCTATTTCACTCGTCCCTATACTAGTCAGGATAAAGGGACAGTTGAAAATAGGATTGGGGTAATCAGAAGGTTTTATCCTAAGAAAACAGATATTAGATTTGTTACAGAGGAGCAAATCAAAGTTGTTGAAAACAAAATCAATGAACGGCCCTGTTAGAAAATTTAATTACCTAAACGCAAAGCAAGTGCTACAAAGGAAAATTGCACTTATTACTTGAACTTACATAGTCAAATAATTAGAGAATCAAATAAAAGCACATAACACCAGACGAAGCGTTTAAAGAGTATATGTTTTTGCAGAGCGTATTACGTGGATTCCATGAGAATTTAGCACAATTCAGAAGCGCATTAACTTGCCGGCCGGGTGACATTATATTACTGACTAAGATTAACCGGTTGAAAATGGATTTGGAACACATTGAAAAGAGGTTCAATGAGGCTTGTGACGTGATTGGTCAATATTACAAGGAAAAAGGAATTATTATTAAGTCCATTATGAAGGACACCCCGGAGATCACACCCCAAAATAACGGGGGTCCCCGGCATCGTCATTGAAAAAAGTATAATGACCAACGTAGGATATTTCAGAACCTTTGCGGCCTACCAGGATGCAGACCCGGTACCGGCAGGAACGCCGAGTGTAAAGACGTTAGACTATTATTTTGAACACAACCGCGAGGCAATGGACTTTGCCAATCTGTATAAAGTGGAAAGCCCGGACGACGACCAAAAAAAGATGTTCCATTATACGACCGCAATTAACCCGGAGCAGAACCAGTGCGGGAACACCATTGCGGTACTTTATACGGGCAATATTATTATTGTTCAGAAATCGGACCCACAATTACTGGTAGACATCCAGAAGGGAGTAGAGGAAGATGACGGCCGGTACACAAAGCACCCCAAAGATATGATTAATGAAGGTGGGATATTAGCTGAGATCTACAATTTCAACAACCTTGCCGCCTATAATCACAACCTGAGACATTTTGGATTAGAGGAAGTTTACGGCCTGTTAGGTATTCACGCCGACGGCATTATGTTCAACTATGAATTGAGGATTGAACATGATACCAGCACATCATGACAAATAGGAAAGTGCCTGTATTCCACGCAAAACATCTTAGATCAATTACAGAGATACTAAAGGAGGCAGACACAGCCGACAATTTATATGCGATTGAACGGTTAGGCAAGGAAGTCGAGTTAAATAAGTGGAAATATTCATTGATTGAATTGCAGTTTATAAAAGAGCATTTAAAGAATTTATAAGCTCAGTTACATAGTGAAATAATGGAAATGATAAGATCATGTTGACACCGGCTGAAGTCTTAAAGGAAGAGCTAGAAGATCTCAAGCAGGATCTTATCGATAATCACTTAAAGTTGGGTATGAAGGCTAGCGGAAAATGGATCAATGAGTTAGCCACCGAAGTAGTGGAAGTTGGTAGTAAGTTGATTGGCAGCGTTACCGGGGCACACTATACCACCCAGTTAGTGAGGGGCTGCAGACCAGGCAAAATGCCACCGATTGCCACCATAGAGCGCTGGATCAATCAAAAAGGGA
Source organism: Cyclobacteriaceae bacterium (assembly GCA_963664285.2). Taxonomy (GTDB): domain Bacteria; phylum Bacteroidota; class Bacteroidia; order Cytophagales; family Cyclobacteriaceae; genus JAJCYL01. The sequence continues at coordinate 77,621 of CAXXNX010000055.1, read as the reverse complement.
TAAGGGCCATAAATCGCAAAATGAAAGCAAGGCAACTGGCCTTTGCCATTGCTAAAAAGATTGCCCAGGTAGGGACCCGGTATCACCAGCAGGGCGGCACCGACCTGATCGAAAAGGTTATTACTCCGGCCCGACTGCAATTGATCATAGAAAGGGTTGGCGAAGCTGTTTTAGAAGAGCAAATTGAAGTATCTTTAACTCACCTAAAAACCCTGGAAAGGGCAGCGTGAACGTCATTATAATCATAGCGACCATATACTTTACAGCCCTGGCGATAGTTCAGATATTGTTAGTAAGGGCAAAGCGAAAAGAGAAAGCCACCAGAAAGAAATTAGAGGGTAGGGTCTATATCAACGACGCCGGCGAACTGGAACAAATGCAGGACGGCGAAGTATTTGACGTTAACGGCATCACCCCGAAACAGCCACCGGACGTTTAGGTAATTATCCATTCATGGCTGCCCAGCCACAAGGGCCTGAGTTTTTTTACATAATCCATGTTGAAAATCTATGGCCTGGGGAGAACTGTCAATATCACTTTATTGAAGTAGGCATTTAATAAATACAAATCATTTTATAAGGACAAGGCTTATGATTCACCATTCTGTCCAACAGATTATCAAATATTCCACCTTTCATCTGACTGCGGTTAAACCTATAACAATATTGGTCAATGTATGCCTGAAGGTTATCTACGGAATGATGGATACCTCTAAGCCAGGCCTTGAACATCATAATTGTCCTGTGTAAGTCTGGGAAGTTCTTACCCTTCTTTCCACTGTCGGTTTGAACCAGGAGGCTGTATTTATTTTTTAAGGGCATGTATCCCCTCCACTTATCGGTTTTGATATTAGCCCGACAGGATATATGATCTTCGAAAAAAGGCTTTAGCTGCCTGGTACCTGCATTGTCAATTATCCTGGCATACATTCGGCTAACTCCTCTGCCTTTCTTCTCAATTGCAACTAAAACCTGCCTTTTTCGGTTATTCTGACGCCCTACAACACCTTCTTCCTGTTCTCCTACTACCGTTTCATCGACTTCTACTTTGCCCATTAGCCACTGCTGGCCATTGCTTTCATAACCTTGTGTTGGAACAGCCAGCAGGTTTTTTGGCGCAACCCCAGTTTTCGGCTCAGTTCAGTAGAAGCAATTCCTTTTTTATTTGTACTCATGTAGTAAACAATATAAAAAGCCTTTAAAAGTGGGAATTTAACCTTGTGGAATAGGGTGCTACTAGTGGGAGTAGCCTGATACTTGCATTTAGTGCATTGCCGTGTATGCTGCAGCTTCCCACCGCAATACCGGTCATGGCCACACCTCTCACATTTAAACCCTTTGGGCCATTTCAATTCGGCCAGGTATTCTTGGCAACTGTCGTTATCGGGGAATTTCTCCTGAAACTCGAAAAGTGTTAGACTTTCATACTTTTTCTCCATATCTTGAAATTTAACTTTTACTCTTAATTGATATTAATATACTGAATATCAGTGACTTAACAAAGTATTTCAAGCTGTTTTTAGAGTCAAAATCATTATTTATTATATGCCTACTTCAATCACTTTATATATCAAATAACTTGTTTGATATATAACAAGACTTACATAGGTGTTCATTCTACAGACAAAATAGATGATGGATACATAGGGAGTGGGAGAATATTTAAAAGAGCTCTAAGAAAATATGGCAGTGAGAATTTCACTCGAGAAATAATAGTTTTTTTTGGAAAAAGAAAGGATGCTTTAAAGGCGGAATCATGGATTGTTACAGATGAGTTCATAGCAAAGAATAGCAACTATAATGTAACGCTAGGAGGCAAAGGGGGTATTGGATTGTCAAATAAAGGCAGGAAATTAACTCTTGAACAACGAAAAACCAGGGCAATAAATTCGTCTCGACCCTGCAAAGAATCAACTAAGAAAAAAATAGGTGACGCCCATAGAGGTAGAAAGTACAGTGATGAATTAGTAGCTCAAATGAGCGAGCGGTTTACTGAATATTACAAAACGCATCCTCATCCACTTAAAGGTTTTAGGCATTCTGAAGAAACCAGAAAAAAGATGGGTAAGGCTAGAATAGGCACGAAATTGAGTGAAGAAACAAAGCGTAAGATGTCGTTAGCTAAGAAAGGAATACCTCTAATTCATACACGTAAAAAAGTTATTGATATTAATACAGGTAGAATATTTGCTTCATGCAAGGAAGCTGGTAACTATTTTGGTATTCACAAAGCGACAACATTAAGGTGGTTAAAAAAAGGAGATAAAATTCGGTACTATGAAGGTGAAATTAGCTGAATTAGAGATCGACCTATCCGCCGTCATAGCGGACCAGGCCAAGCTCGTCACTGAGATCGAACGTACAAAAGAGGCCCAACGCGACCTGCAGAAATCGACCGAAAACCTCGCCGATTCGTCCGAGGACGAGCGCAAACAATACGTAAGGAATCAAACTGAGCTTAAAAAACTACAGGGAGACTACCGGACCAACGAAAAGTTATTATTAGAACAGAAAAACGGGGTGAACGGTCTTTCAAGCGCCCTGGAAAAAGAGAATAAAAGCGTTGGCGACGCCCGCAAAAACAATAAGCAACTATTGGACCTGCGCAACAAAATCAATACCACCACCAAAGACGGCAAAAAGGCAGTCGAAGAGATTAACGGCAAGCTCGACAAGAATAATGACTTTATAAAAGAGAATGTTTCCAACCTGGAAAAGCAAAAAATTAACGTAGGCAATTACGAAAAATCGGTAGTATCCGCATTGGGAAAAGTGGAGATACTTGGTGTTAATTTAGGTCAGGTAGCCGAGAAGGGGATTAATTTTGCTAAAAGTCAAAAAGAGGCAGCCGCATCTACAAATAAAGGGACTAAATCTTTAAAAGGCTTTAAGATCGCCCTGGCATCGACCGGAATAGGATTAATTATAATAGCCCTGGGAGCTTTAGTTGCTGCTTTCTTAAAAACGCAGCAGGGAATGGATGCGGTGAACAGAGTGATGTCCCAAGCGTCGGCGGTAATTAATGAGTTGATAGGAAGGGTGGCGCAAATATCCAAGGGATTCCTAAAGTGGATTGGTGGCAGCAATGAGGGGTTGGAAGAAATGAAAAACGCTGTAATCGGAGTAGGTGATGCTTTGGTAGAGGCTGCCGAAAAAGGGGGAAAATTAGCAGACCTGCAAGTTGTCTACCGAAAATTAACCAAAGCATCAAAGTTATTGCAGGCTGAACTTCAAGCTGAAGCAGAAAAATTCCAAGCCATTGCCGATGACGCTACTCGCTCATTTGCGCAACAAGAAAACGCTGCATTAAAGGCGCGTGAATTACAAGAACGGCTGGCAAATGAAAGAATAGCGGAAGCGAAAAGAGCCCTTGAATTACTAAATCTTGGAGATAAATTAGCTATTGAATCAGCAAAAGAACGGGGTGAATTATCAGACGAACAGATTGATGCTATCAACGCAGTAACAGAAGCAGAATCGGAGCAAATTAGGGTATTATTTGAAAATGATAAGTTACGCCGCCAGTTGACCCAGGACCGGTTGGAAAAAGACTTAGATATTCTTATTGACGGTTTTGACAACCAGAAGTCGATCAATGAACGTCGCCTAAAGGACGACAGGCTGACTTTTGAGGAGCGCAAAAAGATACTTGACGATACCAAAAAACTGTCCGATGAAAGTTTTGACAAGCAGGTCGAGACTTTACAGAAGTTCACCGATAAACAGATAGACGCCAACGACCTGTTAAACGAATCCAATGCGGTTGTATTGAATGAGAAGATCAGGGCCCTGGGATTAAGTGAAATCATCGAGGGCCGTTTGCTTGAGGTGATCAGGGACCGGCGCACCGCCGAGCAGGATCTATCCGAAGCGTCAGTGGAGTTGTTTAAGGCTGAAATGGCTCAGAAAGAAAAAGACCTTGAAACGTCGATAGAAAATAATCTTAAACTTAAGGAAATTAAATTTGACACTGAAGAGCTAATTAGAATCCGGGCATTTAACCAGGAACTCCGCGACCAGGAAAACCACAATGAGAGCATCAAAAATTTAAGGTTGCAAGAACTTGAGTTTTTTGAAGAACTGGATATTAAAAGGATTGAAGAGGAGAGCAGACGCAGGAAGGAAGCTATAATTTCAGAAATAGCGGATATGAAGTTAAGAGATGCGATGTTGAGGGCTTTAGAAACTGAAACGGAGGATGCTATTACAGACATACACCAGCAAGCGGCTGACGCAAGAATAGAAATTGAGAATGAGGAATTTGACAAAAAGCTTGATAAAATTGTAAAAGGTGCTAAAAAAATACTTGCTGTCTTAAGCAGTATCAATAATGCGAGGATAGAGAGCATAAAGGCTAATGCGGCTATTGAAATAGAAAAAATTGAAGATCGCTATAATGCAGAAATCAATAGAGCGGGTGAGAATGCAACTGAAATAGCAAGACTGGAAGCTGAAAAAGATCAAATTATTGCTAAGATTGAGTTTGAAGCCGCGGTAAGGGAACAGAAAGCCCATAAAAACAGAATAGCGTTAGCAATAGCCGAAGCAATTATAAACGGTTTGTCGGCGTCGATAAAAGCATTTGCAATAAATCCATTTGCAGGAATTGGGGTTGCACTCCTAGCGTATGGTAAGATAAAGAAATTGATCGCTCAAATGAAGCGGATTCAAAATGTCGGTCCAGACCCTGAAGATTTTGGATTAGAGTCAAGTGGAAACGTCCGTATAAGGACGCAACCAGAGGAACGGGGTAAAAGAGATAGAGGGGGGGGAAGAGTCAGAGAATTTGCCGAAGAAGGACGAGTCAGATTCTCTTTTGCCAAAGGAGGACTATCATTACTTGGGGCAACCGTCACAGCGCGGGAGGTAATACCGTATTTGATCAGTACGGAACGCCACTGGCTACCGGAGAAAATGGCGAGTTGTTAGGAATCATGAGCCGGGAGGCATCCAAGGCGTTCATGGCTTTCAATAATGTATACACCCCTGGCAGGGGTAGCCCGTCAGGGTCAGCCTTCACAGATACCAGGATCAACCACCATTTGCAGGAATTGAATACTACATTGAAGAAAAAGAAAATGATGTTCATTAATCAGCAGATTGACCAGACACAGTATTATAGGGATATGGCCTATTTAAGGGAAAATTTCGCATATGAGCCTAATTAAATGCAAGCAAAATATCAGGTATTAATAGATGGAACAGACTATGTTGAAACCGTTGAAAATTGGCAGGATTTTTTACCAGTTACAGATCGGCATTCGGTGTATCATTCTCATATTGCCTCATTTGCAGTGCAAAGAATTATTTTAAAAAAAGCCGCAAAAACTTACGTTGTAGGGCAAAAGAACACCAAGGGAGCGTTTGCAAGTTCAACTTTCGTAATAAAGGGGCTGAATCTTAATACCAATGATTATGATAATTTAGTTAACGGATCTTTGGACTATAAATCATTAGATGAAGATGTGGTAAAAGGAGCGGTAGCTATTCTGTTCCACCCTGACGACGAGGCTCAAAACATACTAAGCAGAGAGAGTCAGGTGGCGGATATTCAGGAATTAACAGATTTCAACGGTGATGCCATTACCGCATTTAGCGCCGGTCCACATAATGAGACTTACACGTTAAGGTTGACGAAAACCGATATTTCCGGATTAAGAGAAATATCCACCAGTAATTGCGAGATCATGTTACCCTGGGAAATAGCCCTGAGATTAGCACAAAAGATAATTGGCAGGAATGGCGCATTAAGGTCTAACCTTTTAGGAAGAACCGACGGCGAAGTATTCCAAACCACCTCAGACGGAGCATTGGCATTCGTGGCATTGACTAACGGAGGACTAATAAGGGGTGGAACGCTGGCAAACTACTCAATGAAAATGAGTTTATTAGAGTTCTTTAATTTTATAAATGCGATAACGCCGATCAGTTTAGGGGTAGAATTAATTAACGGAGTAGCCTATCTGCGTATTGAAGATATAGATCATCAGTATGATAAAACGACAACGCCGGTCTGGACCATTACCGATCCGCAGAGGTTTAGCATTAAAATTAATCCAAATCGTGTATACGGCAGGATATTAACCGGTTACCGAATATTTAAGAAAGCCAATGACGCCGGAATCAGCCAGTCACAAAGTTTCATTGACAGTATGCACACGCGCCGGAGTTATGTAACTGGCCTTGATAATAAATCGAAAATTGCCTACAATGTGCGAACCAATGCAATTGCTTCATCTTATTTAATGGAAATTGTCAGAAACAATGTTATCGCCAACAACAACCAGGACGAAACGGACCAGAATTTTTTTTATATAGTGGTTAAACGTAGTGGCGGCTCGTTTGTGGTAGACAATGATCAGGTAAGCACTACAGGGGTTGATAAGCCGGCCACTCAAAAGAATTATCTTTTAACTCCAGGCCGAACAATTTTGAACCATCAAAAAGTATTCAACGCGCCGTTGATCCGGGAATACAAAAACAGAGAAGCGACAGAAGCGGGGTTCACTGGATTTTCACCGATAAAATTTATTGAAGGTGAAGGAAATAAAACAGCATCGACCAGGATCGGATCTGAAGCCGCCGAAATATCAGAGGATGCAGATTTAAGCGCAGGGATAGAGCCGATATTCTTAGAAGATGATATTTTTGTCGAGACGCCGATTAGCGAAACTGAATATAAGCTAGTCCAAGCCAATTTGAAATTACGTGTTAATATTGTTTATGATAGTGTAACCTACCAAGGATATATTGATCAATTGAAATTAATAAATCTCAACCGGGTCGAGGGAGTTTTCAAAAGAATCAACCCGGATTATTAAAACCATAGGGTCATGACCAAACGAAGTTTAAAAGGAACTAAAGTCACCACGTTAGCAGGGCTTCTCAGGAGTTTTGTTGCTTCAATATGGGATGAAGATGCGACACCGGACAGCACAAAGGACAACCCGGTAAATATGTCATTGATCAAGGATTTAATCGATGATGCAATTTTTCGCATAATGAATGGTGTCTTTCATTTAGCCGCCCCAACCACAGATTTTATTGCTTTAGACGATACCACCGCTCTGACTAAAGTCGGGGCTGTATACACCGTTAACCGGTCATTTTATGCAATTATCAACGGAACCATTTATAAGATAAACACCGGTTCAGACACAGAAGTTGATACGATGACCCTGGAATTAAGCGCGACCGAAGACGGAATGTACAAGACACTGGATTTAGCCGATGGAGCAAGCGGATCAGCAATAGTTGACGTTACTGACATTGTATGGCTGAAAGATATAGTCACCATTGACGGAGCGAACACACAATTAAGAGTCAAAACGATTGTTGATGAAGATGATACCGGTCCGGTTGACGCTATTAAAGGACAAGATTTCAGGAGCAAATTGAAGGCGTACCCACTGAACTGACCATAAAAACGAATTACCGTAACAAGGAGTTTTCATATTGATACCCAAAACAATGCCAGCTCAGATGATCTTAATACTATAAATGGCGGGGCAGATGGTGATTTATTATTCCGGCACACACTTAGAGATGTTACCATAAAACACAATGCGGGGAATATTAAAATAATTGAAGTAGGCATTTAATAAATACAAATCATTTTATAAGGACAGGCTTATGATTCACCATTCTGTCCAACAGATTATCAAATATTCCCGCCTTTCATCTGACTGCGGTTAAACCTATAACAATATTGGTCAATGTATGCCTGAAGGTTATCTACGGAATGATGGATACCTCTAAGCCAGGCCTTGAACATCATAATTGTCCTGTGTAAGTCTGGGAAGTTCTTACCCTTCTTTCCACTGTCGGTTTGAACCAGGAGGCTGTATTTATTTTTTAAGGGCATGTATCCCCTCCACTTATCGGTTTTGATATTAGCCCGACAGGATATATGATCTTCGAAAAAAGGCTTTAGCTGCCTGGTACCTGCATTGTCAATTATCCTGGCATACATTCGGCTAACTCCTCTGCCTTTCTTCTCAATTGCAACTAAAACCTGCCTTTTTCGGTTATTCTGACGCCCTACAACACCTTCTTCCTGTTCTCCTACTACCGTTTCATCGACTTCTACTTTGCCCATTAGCGGGTATTTGCCACTGCTGGCCATTGCTTTCATAACCTTGTGTTGGAACAGCCAGCAGGTTTTTTGGCGCAACCCCAGTTTTCGGCTCAGTTCAGTAGAAGCAATTCCTTTTTTATTTGTACTCATGTAGTAAACAATATAAAAAGCCTTTAAAAGTGGGAATTTAACCTTGTGGAATAGGGTGCTACTAGTGGGAGTAGCCTGATACTTGCATTTAGTGCATTGCCGTGTATGCTGCAGCTTCCCACCGCAATACCGGTCATGGCCACACCTCTCACATTTAAACCCTTTGGGCCATTTCAATTCGGCCAGGTATTCTTGGCAACTGTCGTTATCGGGGAATTTCTCCTGAAACTCGAAAAGTGTTAGACTTTCATACTTTTTCTCCATATCTTGAAATTTAACTTTTACTCTTAATTGATATTAATATACTGAATATCAGTGACTTAACAAAGTATTTCAAGCTGTTTTTAGAGTCAAAATCATTATTTATTATATGCCTACTTCAATAAAATAAACCAAGCGAGAGATGTGAACATAGGAACAACAAGCAGGATGGCAATCGGTATTTACAGTAATGCTACAAGACAATGGATCTTTGAGCATAGAAATTAACCAATGAGCACAATTCTCCGCTTTTCTAAAGCCAACCCGGTTCGCATTATTAGAACCGCAATGGTCGGATTGAATTACCATGACCCGGACAATTTGCTATTCCATGAATTCAGCCGGCCAAATGTCAGGAGTTATTGCCAGCCGTTCGAACAGAAAGACACCATTCATTTTCAATTTGATTCAAGTTTTGACACAAATATCATTGAACTGGTCAGATGTCCGACCGGCGAAGTGGTAATCACAGATTCCGATATTGATCCGGTATTGTTTGAGGACGGCGTTTCACCAGAATATGAGGATGCAGGTTCAATTGAATTCGAAGGCTCAGACGGAAGTGCAACCGAAGTGATCGCCATTGAGTCAGGTTACGAAGTTCTGGAAGGACGTTACGCGTTAACCGTATCGCCAGGAAAATACAAACTGATTGGCCGGGGAGCAATGAACGACGGATCTGCCAACTATGAGGTAGAGAGTGAAATTATCGAGATCCGGGAACGATGGAAAAACACCGTGTTATTCAAGTATTACAACAACGAACCAAATTTTGGTATTGATTACCGGAGCGGAGTAGTAATGCAATTCAGGCTGAAAGCTGATTTTATGAAGCCGGCCGACGAAGCAGAGGTCGAGAATATTTTAAGCGCCACCTCAACTTTCACCAAGATAAATGATGTTACGACCGAACGTCGGACCCTGGAATTAGTGGAACTAATGCCGGCTTGGATAATTCAGAAAATCAATCTGATCCTGGGGCACGATTCGGTAACTATAGACGAGGTGGATGTCGTAGGCGATGAAAGATTAACCCATAATTACGCAACATTCGGGGCTGCATGGGGCAACCCGTCGGTAGTGATCAGTTTGAAAGAAAGTGATTTCCAAAACCGGCACGATTCAGCAACGAGGGTTTTATTTAGTTAGTGTCTCTAAGAAAACAGCCCTTTTTTTATAAAATGAATTATTATGGATGAGATTTTCATTTTCTTTCTATGAGTTAATACCTGAGTATCAATCGATTAGAAAAAATGGAAAGATCGACCATAAGAATAATTTTTAATTTAGGTGTGTTTTCTTAGAGACACTAGTTAAGCAAATTGGAATTACTTATATTTGATTAAGCGTGTTATAGAAGAACAAAATAAAAAGGTAATATCATGGTAAATGTAATTAGTGAAATAGCAGCAGCAGCAGTATCAAGGGACGTCGCGAACTATCCACATAGCGGATTTCGTCAAGATGCGTTGATCATTCCAGGCGGAACACTAGACCCGCTCACTGACATAACACTAGACGGCACCCAGCCAGAGTCATTAATATCGGACATCGTACCAAGTGCGGCCGCAGTGTTGGTTAATGGAATTGGCGATAAACGTCAGATCAGTGGAGGGTATAATTATACTAATTCGGCCGATACAAGGGCAGGATGTATGCACTTTGTTAATGGAGTCAAGATTTTAGATCCTAGTGTAGAAACGAGGGAATCGATCAAGGATTGGATTATGGGGGCGGTCATGTATTCATAGTCCTGGAAAGGAAGTGGAAAGGCACCGCCCGCGAAGATGCCTTTATGTTTTACGGTTATGATCATGGTTTGGTAGTCGCTGACTTTACCGATGACGGAAACGAGAATGATGGGGCAACCGTATTAAATTTAACCACGCCGGAGGGATTCAGCGAGGCAGTTCCACCGCACATATATATGAATACCAACTATGCCACAACCAAGACCGACGTTTGGACGAACTTGTTAGCATAGTAGTCCTTAAATTTAACATTGTCTGATAATGGCTGAGAGAATTAACAAGCCGGACCCGGTTGAAATAGCTAAAAAAATCAAAGTAAAACGTGATAAGCAACGGGAATCAAAAGCCAGGGAGCAGGTAGAAATTATAGCCGCCCTGAAGGAAGGCAAGGAAAAGCACCGCAACCGGGAAGCGGCCAAAGATCTGTCACCCGGTAAGAAAAAAATCAGAGAAGCCAGAAAGCAGGAAGCAGCCAAAGATTTGTCAACCAGTAAAAGCAATTCGAGGGAGGCACGTAACCAGGAGCAGTCAAAGATTTCCGAAAATCTGAAAGAAGTAGCAAAACCCACACCAGTCGGTGATAATGGTGAATCAGCGCGTGAAGCTGAAGCCTTAGCCGCACAGCAACGGCAGGATGAAGCATTAGCTGAATTAACAGATATGGATTATGCACAGCTAAAAGAAAGGGCCAAGATTAGGGGCATAAAAGTAGGGGAGAAAAAAGGCAGTGAACTGGCAAAAACAATACTCAAAGCTGAATCTCAACTATGACCAAAGAGCAACGGATAGCCCAAATAATCAAAATGTCTATGAAAGAGCTAGTTGCTCATGCTTTGGAATTGGGATTGAAAAACGTACAATACAAAAAGCTGGACAGAGAAAATCCAGCCAACAATAAATTAAGACCGATTCAGAATATTGCTGAATTGATTTACGAAAAGGAAAATTAAATGGCACTCGGAACAAAAAGAGTTTATCTGTCATCGGGAGTAAATACAGACTTTGCGCCGGCAGGACACACGCAACCGCTTACACCGTCATCATTAGGGGATGAAGATATTAACCGTCAGGTAACTTTCAATATAACTGCCAGTACGGACGTAAACGCTAACAAGGTCACCGCGTTTGATGCATTGATTGGAACCTCGTTAGTCTCCGCTATTGACGCCTTTCTGGACGCCGTACTCCGGGATTTGCCTCAGACCTTACCAACCCACACCGTAAGCTATAACGCCCAGGTATTGAGTGTGAAAAGAGGTGTGAACGGGCTTACTAATGATATATTATTGACAGCCGCAACCGATAAATTTGTCATTATCGTTAAATTACAGGTTTATAACTCGTAGCCAGGATGGCCCTTTGGATAGATGTTAATGATATAAAAGAAATAATCCCGATCAATCCGGCCCACCCACACGGAGTTGAATTCAACAGCTATATTGAAGCCGCACAATTCGAAGACCTGAAACCGCTATTAGGAGAGGATCTTTATAATGAAATGTTAAGGGACATTACCGCAACTTCAGCCGGAGGGGGCACGTACCCCAATTTATTGAATGAATATAATTACAGTTGGAAGAGCAAGAACTACACCAACCCGGGAGCGAATAAAGTATTGGCATTTTTCGCGGCCGCACGTTACCGTTATGTTGGACAGGACACTGATACCGCACTAGGTTATCAGGGGTTGGAAGGTCAGAATATGCGAAAAAGCGATGAACAGAGAAACCGCAATATGTATACCCATTTGCGGAAATCAGCCGAAGCATATTGGGTGGAAGTAGAAAGGTATTTGAACCGTGTAGCTGGAAAGTCAGCAGCATATACTTTATGGGTCTGTTCAGATCCACAAATAGACCAGGGCGAAGAGGCGATTATCATAAACACGGTAACGGTAAGGTAATGGCAAATTTCAACCTTTCAGTTGGCGTGAAATTAGCCCTCACTTATTTGAAGGGTGATTAGATTGTTGATAAGACGCTCACCTTTCTGCAAGAGGACGGATTTACGATTTTTGATTTTACCCAACATGGTGGGGTAGCAACTATTGTAATGAGTATAACGTCAACACCTGGCGGCACAGTTTTGGTTACGTTCAGTATAACAAACGCCAAACTAACCAGGTCAGCTAATGTAATCACATTTGTAGTTCCGAACCCTGCTGATCTTTCAAGCCTTTCAGCGGGTAGAACATACTATTATAACATGGTGGCGACGTTTACCACCTCTACACCGAAAAAGACATTAATCAAAACTTCTGCTTTCGTGGTGGAGGAAAATGTGACTTAAAAAATAAAATAATTATGTCAGTAGTAAACACAGCAAAAAAGAAATTCGGAGACGGCGATATTGATTGGCTTGTTGACACTATTAAATGTATGATCTTAAATAGCACTCATACTACTAATATCGACACCCAGGAATTTATTGATGATGTCAGTGCAAATGAAGTTTCAAGTACCGGCTATACGGCCGGGGGTGAAACTCTTGCAAGTAAAACTTCGACCGTAGACAATACAAATGATAATAATACGCAGTTATAAGATACGGGCTTAAGTATTCTGTACTCCTATAAGACTATAGGAAAACCATATAACAATTATCAGCCTTGTGATTTCCAGTCTATCAAAGTATTATTACTATAAATCAACATAGTAACTCAAGCAGATGTCATATAGCACACTGTTTTCTCTTGATTCCAGAAAACTAAAGAATGAAGCACAAGTTGAGACAAGATTTGTTGCTCCCCTTCTCAACGAACTAGGCTATCCAAATGAGGCTATCTTCCCTAAAGAAAATGTTCCTAAACTAATTGGGTCCGAAGGTTCCAAGAAAAGGGAACTTGAAATTGATTTCTTACTGCATGATCCCGAAGGATTTGCCAGTACTATAGTGGAAGCCAAAACTACGACAGAAAATATCGAATCACATTGGGGACAGGCGGCGAGTTATGCTTTAAGTCACAACCAGAAACTCAAGAACGGAGAAAAAGGGATTGAATGGCTGCTCATCACTAATGGCCTGATGACCGCGTTGTATCCTCATGACCGATCAGGCCCTTAAGTCACAACCAGAAACTCAAGAACGGAGAAAAAGGGATTGAATGGCTGCTCATCACTAATGGCCTGATGACCGCGTTGTATCCTCATGACCGATCAGGCCCTTTAGTAACCCTAAGGCTTGAAGATTTTTCAAGCGGCTCCCCACCCCTTGTTACGCTCAAAAACTACATCAAGCACAAAAACAAGGAAACTACATGAGAGAGGTGAAAATATTTTTGAGACTATTCCTCCCGCAGATTTAAATACCTTATTTAACGAATGCCACAACCTGATCTGGAAAAAAGAAAAGCTAAGCCCCACTGACGCATTTTACGAGTTTTGTAAATTTGTATTTATAAAAATCAGAGAAGATAAAAAACGTCAAAGCCTAGACACAGATGTTCCGCGAAATGAAATTCCCTTAACTCTGGAATGGCTAAAAAGTTCGGAGAAAACATTAAATCATCCAGTACGGGACATTCTTTTTAGAACGTTAAGGGATGAGCTTGAAGATTCGATAAAGAAAGGACAGAAAAGAATCTTTGACCCAAGGGAAAAACTCAGGCTTGGAGCCAGTACATGTAAAGAATTAATTATCAGATTTGAGAGCATTAATCTCAGTGCCATGGATGAAGATTTAAATGGCCGTATGTTTGAAAGGTTCTTAAATCAGGAAGTCAGAGGGAAGGAGCTTGGCCAATACTTTACACCTCGCTCTGTCGTTGATTTTATGACACGTATCCATTACACGCATGTGATATAGCCAATCCACCTAAAGTGATTGATGCCTGTGCGGGGACAGCGGGTTTTCTAATAGAAGTGATGGACTATCTGATTGCTGCTACAAGGAATGACAAAAGATTTACAAACAAGCAGCAACAAGCGTTGATTAAAAAGGTTTGTTATGGGGCGTCCTTGAAAATTAGTTCAGCGAGAAGAAAGAGGGGTTAAAAATGGGATCAGGATTTTCAATAGAGGAGAGATTGATCATCATACTGATTACCTGCTCTTGAAAGAGTACAATTTTTGTTACAAAATAGAGTTTGAAAGTGCGTTTTTGGTGTATAGACATAGTGCTTCCTTTGAAGTAGAAAACGACTTTTGTTTTTTAGTTATGCGGCCTGTTGGAATGGTGGATCAACTGTATTTAGCAATAGTTTTCTTTTACTAATTTTTACTGCGTTAGCGGTCATCACAGCAAAAAAGACAAACAGTCTTTCATTTTTCTCTCCTTTAACTTTAATCCTGTTGGTCCCGTAATGAGTTTTGTGGTCACCGAAGCTGCCTTCCATCACTGTAGCCCTTTGATTGGCGATGAGTCCACTGAGCCGACTGTCTTGTTTAGTAAGAGGTTGGGGGCCTTTCTTAGGAAAGCAAGTGAAGATTTTCTTTTTGGTGCAAAATCTTCGATTGGCATTTGTGGCATAGATCAGGTCAGCTCCCAATTGATTAAGTGCTCCAAAGTGTCGTTTGTGCTTTACAGTACTAATCTTGAGCCGGGTGGATTCATTGAAAGCGTTGAAATTCATACACTCAATCATGCAGATCCCATCCACTTGCAGCATATGTACCTTCATGCCAAACTCAACTCTTTTGTTCTCTTTTCCCCTGACTATCGGCCTGACATAGGGTTTTGCCAATGATACGATGCGGTTTTTTAACTCTTTGGCCGGGTGGGTTTGTAGGAACTGCTGTTGTTCAAGTACTTTTTTGATGGTTCTCAGGTAATCTCTTTCCTGCTCATTAAGCAGTGGCAGTTTAGCATCGTTGAGAACTTGTTGAAGTTGGATCAACCCCTTGTGTAGCAGATACAACAGGGCTTTTTTACGCTTACGTCCTTCTTTATAGGTCTTCCTGCGTCTTTTCTCATAATCGCGTTGTCTGCGCTTTTGTTCAACATATTTGGAGCGAGGCCTTTTCTTTCTCACTACTTTACACCATCGGAACAATTGCTTTTCAAACACCCAATGGCAGCATTCCCATAACAGCTTTACATCAGTAGGAAAACGGATATAACTCTCATAACAGGTAGCGTCCATTAAAAGCACATGGGTATTATTCATGTCTCTTTTCCAATGTTCGATCAATATTTGTTGGAGCTGTTGCCAGTCTGTATGCTCAGCCAGATAACTGCGGATGCGGCTTACGATAGCATTGTCTCGAATCTTCTCTGTGTCTGATAACATTTTGCCACAGAACAACTGTAGGCTCCAATCGGAGTTAAAGCGTTCTATTAGTTTCTCATCACTGATACTCAGGTAGGACTTAAGAAACATCAGCGCAAACATCCCTTTTGAGGAAAACCACCGGGGAGCACCAGGTCCGTTATTTTCTTCAGGCAGGCAGTCCGCTAACTGATTCCACGGTAGACTATCATAAACTGCACCCAATTTACTGCTCTTAAACAAATACCATTTTGGAGTTAAACCATATTCGGGTTGGAAAAGCCTTTTTTGCATTCTAATTTGTGGTGTTAGATGTGTTCTACACCACAATCTAGCAAAACAAAAACCCCGAAAAAAGCCCTATTCGGCCGATTTCGGGGTTCTTTATCCTTTCAAACCTCTTTTAACTCTTTGATTATCAGAATCTTAATTTATTCAAAGACGCCCTGTTATGAATGTTTGTTCGGTGTGGAAGGGAACGAAAGGGTTTCACGGGTCGCTAGAATAAATATGTATTTACATGGTGATGGGGGAAGTCATATTTTTCACGGTGACGGGCTGGACAGCGAACCATTAATTACTGATGACAGCACTGCTGAACGCAAAGATGAAATTACAGACCATAAAAACAAATTAATTCCAGAGTCATTTGATTTGGTTCTAAGTAATCCCCCATTTAGTATGAGTTATGAAGTTGGGAATGATGATGAAAATAGAATACTGCAGCAAAGAGACGTTGCAGCTGGCAGAAAAAAAGCAAAATCAAACGTCCTTTTCCTTGATCGATACAATGAATTGCTAAAGCCAGGTGGAGAGATGCTTATTGTAATTGATGACACGGTATTGAATGGGAAAACACAGAAGAATGTAAGGGAATGGATGCTGGGAGAATTTATATTGCTAGGAGTTCACTCTTTGCCTTTCAATGCATTTTTTAAAGCGAAGGCGAATATCAAAACATCCATTATTCATCTGCGTAAGAAAGAAGAAGAAAATGAAGTTCAGGGACATGTTTTTATGTCGATCGCTAATAACATTGGCCACGATAGCCACTGTAATGACTCAACGAAAAGAAACAATCTTGTCGATATTCTAATGATGTATTTTAATTGGATAAGGACAGGGCAACTCAATGAATCGATCAAAACAAATCAGGATCAGCATGAAAATCTGGAATGCCCTCAGCAAGCGTGGATAGTGTCTCCAGAAAATTTGAAAACTGAACATCTGGATTCATTTTATTACTCTCCTGATTTAAAAAAATGCCGTGACGCCTTGCGAAGCAAGGAGAAGGCGAAGAAAATTAAAATCCACTATGGGAAGGACTTCAAAATTACCCCAAAGATCAGCAAGCAGAATAAGGACAAACTGAGAAACAGCAACGAAATTCTAAAATATATTGAGATTGGTGATGTCACCCCATACGGATTAATCGTCAGCCATATAACTGGTCTGTTTGACGAACTTCCAACAAGGGGAAAGTACCAAATCAGGAAAGGTGATGTGCTGGTTGCCATCAACAACAGTTCAAGAGGAACTGTCGTGCTAGTACCTGCTGAATATGATAAGGCAATATGTCCATCAGGATTTCTTGTGATTCGTCCCGATTCAATAGAACAGGGAAAATTGCTTTGGTGTGCATTAAGAAGTGAATATGCGAGAGCACAGAATTACTATTTATCTGAAACGGCCAGCCAGCCAGAGCTCAAGCCAGATATTTGGGAAAGTGAGTTTATGGTTCCAATGCCGCTTGGAGACTTACGTACTCAAGCACTTAAAGAAGTAAACAAATTTATGCACCATATTTCAGCATTAAGCGAAGCTAACAAGATTAAACTAGCTTAATTTACCACCTCCGATAGGGCAACCGCTTCAACCGAAGCAACCCTGAAGGAACGTGCCGAAAGCGTTATCATTGCCACGATTGTTGTACTTCCAGGCGGATTCTGAAACGTAAAGCGGCGTGTAGTCAAAAACGACACTAAGTAATTAGGTAAAAAATAACGGTTTTTTCTTATCTTTAGCTAACAGTTACACCATTTCATTTTCAGGCCGCTCAGCCGGTCCATTTTCCATTACACATTTTCACATTAATTGTTCAATTGTTAATCGACATATGAGCATCGCAAAAGACGTACAGGAAATCAAATTGGCTTTGATAGGCGATAAAAAACTCGGCGTACCCGGGCTGGTAAAAAGACAGGAAGCTGATGAGATATGGAAGGTAAAAGTAGATCAAAAGCTGGACACGATAGATCGGAAGATTGAAAGCCATGCCAAAAAAATAGACGTCATTTATCCGGTATTCTCCATATTTCATTACATCGGAAAAACGAAAAAGGGAATCATAATATTCTTTGCCGCACTTGGGAGCTTAGGGCTGATTGTATGGCATAAGTTCGAAACCTTTATTGATTTATTTAAACACTAAATTCGATGTAGGTCACTGATTTTTTGCATGAAAAAATTTAACAAATTAAGGTATCTTTAAAGAGTCAATCCATTCATGGCCGCCCAGCCACAAGGGCCCGCGTTATTCAAGAAGCCATGAATGGTATTAACCTACAAATACAGGATAAAAGATTCTTCAAAAAGAAAGCAATTGCTGAAAATGGCAAGTGCTGTAAACTATGTATGGAATTACTGTAACGAAGCCAATCAGATTAGCTGGTCCAAATTCGGCAAGCCTCTATCATATTATGATTTGCACGATCTAACAAAAGGATGCAGTAAAATAATAGACCTTAACTCTCAGACAATCCAGAGAATTTGCCATGAGTATACTTTACGTGCCAAGCAGTTTGGGAAAAGGAAATTATCATGGAGAGGTGTCAAACGTTCTTTTGGATGGATTCCCTGGTGTTACCAAACTATTAAAATAGAGAAAGATTGCTTTTCGTTCAATGGAGCTGTATTCAGATTTTGGCAATCAAGACCCATCGACGGAAAAATTAAAAGCGGTTCAATAAATCAGGATTCAAGGGGAAGGTGGTACATCAACATTACAATCGAAAAAGAACCGGAAAAAAGAATCCCAACCAATAAACTCATCGGTATTGATCTGGGCCTTAACCCGAAAAATTCATAGTAGACAATAAAAAACAGGCATAAATTGCTTATATTGAGATAGTTAGACAACAAAATAAGCAATTAATTTATGCCTGAATATAAGGAAAAAGATACCGTATTTTATCGAGGAAAACAAGCTTTTAAATTTGATTTTTCAGCATCAGCGATTAGCTCAGACGGAGCGATATTGTTAAGTGAAAAAGTAGAGAGAAAGACTGGTCTATTAAAAAGCTTCGCCGCACTGATTCCTGACTATCGAAACCCCTTTTTTATCGAATACACTTATGAAGAAATGCTTCGCCAACGGGTGTTTTTAATGATGCAGGGCTATCAGGATTGCAATGACGAACAAAAACTCCGAGAGGATCCGGTGATCCGTAAAGTACTAGATAGCGGATTATGTTCCCAGCCTACTTTAAGTCGATTTGAAAACAAGGCCGATCGGAG
The DNA here is from genome assembly GCA_963664285.2 of Cyclobacteriaceae bacterium. Taxonomy (GTDB): domain Bacteria; phylum Bacteroidota; class Bacteroidia; order Cytophagales; family Cyclobacteriaceae; genus JAJCYL01. The sequence goes on along the minus strand of CAXXNX010000055.1, from coordinate 58,661 downwards.
TCTGATCTACCAGATGAGTCAATGGTTTGTAGACCGTTATGTAGAGGAGTTGAAAGAGAAGACTGGTCAAATCATCATTGATGTAGATGGTACCGATGACCCTACTCATGAATCCCAACAACTCAGTTTGTATAATGGCTATTATGGACAGACTATGTACCATGAGTTGTTCTTTAAGGACGGGAACACCGGTCAGGTCATTTTACCAGTACTACGTCCGGGCAATTGTCACTCCAACAAATGGTTTGTGGCCTTATTGAAAAGGATTGTCATTAAAATCAGAAAAAAACTGCCCTCAGTAAAGATCCTTATTCGAGCGGATAGTGGCTTTTCAGGAGCATCTTTTTATTGGATAGCTAAGCAGTTTGACCTTCAATTTTGTTTAGGTATTAGTAGTAATGAAGTTTTAAAGACTTTTACCAAACAGACTATCATTGAAGTAAAAAGGAATATGCTTCAAAAATCATCAAACATCAAGAGTTTGTTGGCCCGTTTACTTACCAGGCCAAAAGCTGGGATCGTTCTGAAAAGCTGTACGCCAAAGTGGAGTCTACCGGAAAAGGAATGAATGTCCGTTACTTTGTGAGCAACTTTGAAGCGATGACCGCTCAACAGATTTACTTTGATTTTTATGTCAAGCGAGGTGATGCCAGTGAAAATCGAATAAAGGAACTCAAAAACATGACTTATTCCGACCGGCTTTCCTGTCATCGCTACTGGGCCAATTTCATGCGTTTAATCATCGCTACCCTCTGTTATGAAATGTTCCGGCAGATTAAATTATTAATTGCCAAAACAAAACACCACTTTGCTAAACGATGGCAAGTGGACAATATCCGGCTTTACCTGATGAAGGTTGGGGCGTGCCTGAAAGAAAGGAAAAGATCATTGACAATACAATTCTCAAGAGCCTTTAGATATCAATACCTGCTGGGCGATTTGCTTACGGTGAACTGACCGATCAGTTAAACAGTTTGGTTTAATCAAAAAAATGTTCTTCCATAAGAACACAATAGAGCTTTGACTGAAAATTGAAAAATTCTAACAAAAAAACGCTCTAATGTCCTTTGAAATCCAGAAACCTGGTTGATCTTCAAATTAATACATACACTCCAATCAAAAATAGTTAGCAACCCATTATTAATCCCAAAATTGGTGGCCTATGAATAATGCGGGTTAAAACAATTGCTACTTTATCTGATGGTCAGGCTTTAGATAGACCGAACATAACTAAAAAATATGCCGATCAGTTGGCAATGGCTCAGAGGGCTAACAAGAAGAAACGCGTCACGGCTATTCAGGCTAAAATCAAAAACATTCGAAAAGACTGGAATTATAAAACCGTCAAGACACTATGTGATCAGTTTGACTACATAGCAGTTGGCAACGTTTCCAGCTCAAAACTTGTAAAAACAAAATTCGCAAAATCAGTATATGACGCATCATGGCATGGGTTAAAAGTAGCGCTTGGAACGACGGCTATAAAGCGGGGCGTTACTTTCCATGTCATTTTAGAATATTGGTCTACTGTTACTTGCTCGGCCTGCGGTGAACGCACAGGGCCGAGTGGACTAAGGGCAATAGGCGAAAGAGAATGGATTTGTTCAGGTTGTGGATCTTCTCATAACAGGGATGTTAACGCAGCTCGAAATATCCTATCTCGGTGCAGGGCATTGCACCCCGTTTCGGGAAACTTAAAAAGAGAGGATGTCAAACACTAAAAACTTAGAAAACATGAAACTAATCGAATTTTTACAGGACCAGACAGGCAGGTTTAGCAGCATGAGATTGATGAACCTGTCAGTGCTGTTCACCTTCCTGGCCGACTGGATAATGCACATGGCTAGAGCCACACAATTTGCGCCGGATCTGTCCATTATAGGGATCATTATAGGGATACTTGGTTTGAAACAGATCCAGAATTTTGCTGAGAAATCCAAATCGTGAACCGTTTAAAGAAATATTGGCCATTCATTGTATTGATTATTTCCGGTGTAATTATAGCCGCAACACTATTCAGATCAGCGGGGATTGAAACAGACCGGGATACCTACCAACGACTGACCAAAAAATATAATGCGAAGTTCAACGCATCGGTAGAAAGTTCACGCCGACGGGGCGATAAGATCCACAGCCTCGAAGCAATCGTAAAACGAAGCGATGACAAAGTAGACTCACTTACTGGCCAAATACTGCAGATCGAAAAAAGGTTCAGGCGGACCAGGACTAAAAAGTCAATATTCTTACGTGAATCCGATTCAGATAGCGTCTTACGGCTCATTAGTCGCTACCAGTATGTAAACCTTACCGCACAGGATTTCCAAAGCGCCCCGGCCGTTCCTAGAGTGTTATTGGCCGAAGTTCACGCCGATTTGGAAGAGAAAGACTACCTGGTAGATAAAACCGAAATGGTAGAAACGGCGCTAAGCGAATCGCAATACAACTCAGATCGGAAAAGCGGTATTATCGCCGAGCTTAAAAACGAAATTACAGAAATTGAAAACAGGGTGACACTGGCCACCGATCAAAACCAGCTCAGTGAAGATGAAATAGCCGCCCTCGAAAAGCAGATTAAAAAACTAAAGCGGGCGATATTCTGGCATAAAGTGGGGATCGTGACCGCTATCGCTTTCGGGGTATTAATAACGATATAAAAACAAAATCAAATGATTGACAAACATCAATTATCCGAACTGGTAACCGAAACCCTGAAGGAAATGGACCTCTACGCAGTGGCGGCCCGGAACCTGGTATTAGGAACCATAGCCCAGGAGAGCGCATCAGGGAGATACCTTAAGCAATTAGGCAACGGACCGGCCAAAGGTATTGTACAAATGGAGCCATTTACCCATGATGATTACTGGAATAATTTTATTGGCTACCGGGAAAAGATCGGCGACTATCTTTTGTCAATCACTTCGACCAGGACAGAGAACCGGCCCGACGCCTCAGAGCTGACCTGGAACCTGAAATACGCCATTGCCATGTGCCGGGTTTTCTACCTGAGAAAGCCAGGAGCTTTACCCAAAGACTTAAAAGGCATGGCAGCTTATTGGAAGAAACATTACAATACACATTTAGGAGCGGGAACAGTAGAGGAATTTGAATTGAACTACGCAAAGCATGTCACTTAGTAAAATGAATAGTATCCCTGAAATTCACGAAGATAAAATAATGTCCTGGGACAAGTTCTGTGTGAAAGAAGGGATTAAAAGTTACACCACCACCTAATTAGTGAAGGGAATGAAAAAGTTAATTAAGTTTTACCGTTGCCGGTTTGCTTCTTTTTTACGGCTATCTTTTATAAGGCCGCTCGTTGCTTTTCGTACTTTTTTACGAAAGTAGGAATATCAATACGAAGATCCTCACAAACAAGTCTTGTGTATTTTGGGTAATACACCCTTCTTATTTGTATAATAGACCTCTGACCATTCTGTTTGTTTTTATAAACAACTATCCTATCGTCAAGATGTTCTTTATATAAGCAACAATCACGGTCTTCTAAATGTTTAAAAAACTGCTTTTCTGTGTAGAGGGCTACTGTCATTTAATAATTTGTTAAGCAGGAGTAAACTCAATAGTTTTTGTCCTGAATTCGTCTGATTTCAATCTTTCAGCTTCCAAATCTTCTCGGAGTAGATCGAATTTGACACTTAATACTTTTAATAATTTTGTCTCTAAGTCTGTCAAATTCTTACCCATTGCATGAACACCATCTATACCATTTAGCCAACCGGTATAAACAGGACCTTCTTTTGTGTAAGAATAAGTTAAGTTTAGCATGTAGTCGTTATTGTTTTTGATTTGTCGTTCTTTTTTTCCATTGTAATATGCTAAATAAAACACATACAACGCAAGAAAAACTCTACAAAAATATTAAATTTTGATCCGTTGCAGCATACATATACAGTAAAATACCTAACGTATTTTGCTAATAATGTTTGCTTTTTTATTAATGACTGTGATCAGTTGTCAGTTGCCTGACTCTTTCTTTAGGGTTGAAAAGTAGCTACTAAAATCAAACCCATCAATAGAGTAAACACCCTAAATTTTATTTAAGCATTTCGCTATAATCCTCCGGTAACTCCGCGTCAATATCTCGCAAATACTTCAACAGCGCCTCTAAAGTTTGATGGCCGGTTATCAGTTTCAACCGGTCATAAACCTCGCTGACAGTGTATCGCTCTTTCAGTTCATTGTATAGTTTGGTAATAAAAGTGTGACGGAAAGAGTAAATATTATGATGTTTTGACAGTTTGAAATGCTTTTTGATCGCATTAAAACTAATGCCAAAATGATTGCGCCGGCTCATTTCTTCCGCATCCCAATAGCCTGGTCCGGTTGGTGTAAACAACAGGTAATCATCGTTGGTGAGATCGAGTGAGCGAAGTTCTTTAACCACTATATCGGGAATGATCTTTACTTTTTTGCCTGTCTTGGTTTTGACAAAAAGTTGCTTATTGACCAGGTCTATATCGCCACACTTTAGTCTGCAAACCTCTATCGGTCGCAGAAAATTATAAGAAACAAGTTTAATGTATAACAGTAGAACAGGGTCATTAATTTCAAGGTACTGATAAATTTCATCTACTTTGTTGAGTGAATATGTTCGATTTTTTTCCGGCTTTGTGGGCAGCTTTTTTATATTCCTGACAAAGTTTCGCGCGATCAATTCATTGTCTTCCAGTATGCCAAAGATGGAACTAATTACCCCGTGATTATTATTGCGCGTGGTGGCGTTTGACTTCCTGATCACCTGGTTAAGAAAGTCATTAATGTTACCCTTATTAATGGCGGTAATCGGCATTTTGTCGAGTCTCTTTCTTACCAGAAATTTTTTAAAATGTTTAATGATATGATCATAGATTTTGAAGGTAGACGGTTCAACGGTGGCGCGTTTTAATTCAAGTGAAAAGTCTATGGCTGAAGCGGCCGTATAATGCTCCGGATCTTTGCCGTCATGGTATGGCGAGTACCCATCTTTTAGCATTTCACTTAGAGCCTGACAGATAACATTAAGGCGTTTCAGGCGCTCAACTTTGGTTTTAAAATCACGATTTACATTAAGATATACGGGAGGTTGCCGGGCCATTCGATCATTCGAATCTCTATAAGAATAATAAACGTACCAGCGTTTTGAGAGATTGTAACTATCTCCGCCATGATAGATTTTAGGCTCACTGAATAATCTTTGGCTGTATTCTTTAGGGTATTCTCTCAAGTACACGCTACGAAGTTTTTCAATTAGGGTTGACATGTAAAAATATGCTTTTAGTGGAAACTGAAGCAGATTAAGCCGAATAAATTGATGAATTACGTGGTATGGATTTTGAGACAACTGAAATAACTTTACCACTCAGTGATACAAACAACTCTCATATTCCTGATCGTCCATATTTTTGGATCCGCAAAAGCACAATTAGAAGCAGATATCACCCTAACTTCAGAGTTCGATACGCTTTACATCAAGAGTTACACAGATCTATTGGCGATAAAGCTTTATGGCGTTATGTAAGTTCAAGTAATAAGTGCAATTTTCCTTTGTAGCACTTGCTTTGCGTTTAGGTAATTAAATTTTCTAACAGGGCGTTCATTGATTTTGTTTTCAACAACTTTGATTTGCTCCTCTGTAACAAATCTAATATCTGTTTTCTTAGGATAAAACCTTCTGATTACCCCAATCCTATTTTCAACTGTCCCTTTATCCTGACTAGTATAGGGACGAGTGAAATAGGCATCTACATCAAGGGATTGAGCAATCAACTCATGTTTAGAAAATGCCCTATCATTATCAAAAGTGAGTGTTTCCAGTTTGTGTTTATCCTGAGAGAGTTCCTCCACAATAGCTTCGGCCATTTGATCGGCATTTTTACTGTGCATCTTTCTGATTCTGGTAAAAAGACTTGCTCGGTCTGTCATCACCAACAAAGAGCCTTTGTGGTTTTTACCCATCATTAAATCGACTTCTATATCTCCCAATCGTTCCCTTTTGTTAATGATCTGGGGTCGCTGTTCAATTGATACCCTATTCGGGATAATACCTCTACGATCTTTTCTGTTTCCTCGTTTGCGCCTTCGTTTGCCATGTTTTAGATATGTGTATAGTTGTTTGTATTCTTGGTTCTCCTGGCGGTTGGTGTGCTTACATTCCCATATCCATTGGTAAATCCATTCATGGCTAAGTGGACATTCTCTCGTTTTCTTTCCCTGATGGCTGATCAATTCAGGACTCCATCTATCTTCTTGGAGCCGGTTAACTATCCAGTCTTTCATGGGTTTGGTGAAAATCACTCTTTTTGGCTTTTCTTGATGACGAAGATTGGTCCTCCTTTGTGCATTTGCTGTTCGATAGACACCAGCTCCCCTACCTCTTGAACCCACATTTCGCTTAAGCTCACGTGAGATCGTAGACGGGTGAAAATGAACGATACAGGCAATCTCCTTTTGAGTAGCTCCTGTTTTCAATAATGCTTCAATTTGATACCTTTGATCAATACTGAGATGTGTGTAGTTTTTTGACATTTTGCAATCCAAAGATTGCACTGCTCAGGCTTTTGAAGGATGAAAAAGCCCTTAAAAGCTTTTTCATCCTTCAATTGCACTTATTAGTTGATCTCAGCTTACTAAAAGTAATGAAATCAAACATATAGATGATTTCACGAATGAAAGTATTAGTTATAAGCCCAACGACAAATTCAACATAGGGGTCGGTTTTAACTTTAAATGGTTGGGTTTGGACCTGGCTTTCAATTTTCCTTTTGTAAATAATGATGACGACCAGTTTGGAGAGACCACACGTTTGGACATTCAATCCAATATTTACCTCAGAAAATTTGCTTTCAATTTTAACCTCCAATTATATGAAGGATATTATGTGAACAATCCAACTATCTACCTTCCCAATTGGACCAGTGATTTGCCCAACCCGCAAAGGCCTGATCTTAAAACTAGTACTATTGGCGCCAACGCTTTTTATATTTTCAAAAATGATAAGTTTTCTTACCGGTCGACCTTCATTTTTAATGAACGTCAGAAAAAAAGCGCCGGATCGTGGTTGGCCGGTCCCTATTTCTCATATTTTACAGTTGATGCAGATTCTTCAATTGTCCCAACCGAACTCTTAACCACATTCAATCCGGACATTGATTTTAGGGCGACCAAATTTGTACAGTTTGGCGTTGCCGGTGGATATGCGCATACTTTCGTGATAGGCAAGAAGTTTTTCTTTTCGTTAACACTAGCCATAGGCCTTGGGCCGGAGTTCAGATCATCAAAAGATTCTGAGAACAATCAAAAAAGGAGGGAGGCACTTGTTTCCGGAAAAGTAACCGCCAGAACAGCATTGGGTTACAACTCAGATAAAACTTTCTTTGGTATAACAACCGTGGCTGATTCTTCCGGGGGAGGTGAAGAGGACAATGCCTGGTTGGAACACAGTGTCAATAATTTACGCATATTCTTCGGGAAGCGCTTTGACATAAGCAGGTGGAAAAAACCTAAATAACCTGAGTCGGGATAAGCCAAATAAGAAAACAACCAAAAAACCGTCATTCAGAGGCTTAATTTTTGGGAAACCCAAACACACAAAATGAGATGACGAGTGTAACTTAGATACCCTGTACAACTTGGCCGAAATTCGATTAGTGCTTAATGCCTGTCTCAGAGTCTGGTTGGAGAGAATGGAGTCACAAATTATGGTACTTTCCTGGATTTAAGGAAATGTCCGTTCGGTAGTCTTTCGTGTCACATAGTTCTTTCCTGTATGGGTTTAATTATCAGTAAACATTCTACACGATGGAAAAACTAAGAGTAAATGCAGCTGGGATAGATATTGGGGCGAAAAATATCTTTCTATCAGTTGAACAAGAACCCGTCAGGTCTTTTGAAACATTCACGGAAGACTTTCGCCAAGCGACAAACTATCTACTATCAAAAGGGGTTCAAACCGTGGCTATGGAGGCTACCGGAGTTTATTGGGTAATCCTATATGAGATGCTTGAAAATGCCGGGCTTGATGTATGGTTGGTCGATGGCAGGCAAACAAAACAAGTGCCCGGCCGCAAGACCGATGTTAAAGATTGCCAGTGGATACAGCAACTTCATAGTTATGGGTTGCTCAACCGTTGCTTTGTTCCTAATGATCAAGTCAAAGAAATCAGGGCTTATCAACGGATACGTGAAGACCATATCAGAACAGCGGCCATGCATATAAACCATATGCAAAAAGCCCTGACCGAGATGAACATCCGACTTAAAGAGGTATTGAGCCAGGTCCATGGGTCAAGTGGTATGGCCATTGTAAAGGCTATCCTGGACGGTGAGTGGAATCCTCAGGTACTTTTGGGCCTTTGTCATAAAAGCATCAAAGAGAAAAAAGCCCACTTGGTATTGAAAGCTATGGAAGGGCATTACACAGAAGCAGGATTGTTTGCTCTACAGCAGGCCTATCAGGGCTATCTGTTTTACCAGCAACAGATCAGGGAATGTGATAAAAAAATCCAACAGGCCATGGAGAGGGTAAATCTTTATGATCAGGACGATATTGCCAAAAAGGAGATAGAATCTGTCAAAGGACGCAAGCCGGTAAGGCACAACAAGCCACAGGTAGATCACTTAGGTGGACACCTGCTCAAGATATTTACCGGTAAAGATGCCACAGACTTGCCGGGCATTACTGATTATACGTGGCTACAACTCTACTCAGAAACCGGAAATGATCTTAACAAATGGCCTACAGAAAAGCATTTTACTTCATGGTTGGGCCTTGCCCCAGGCCAACATCAGTCTGGCAAACTGAAAAAGACAAGGAATAAAAAGTACAGGCCAAAAGCAGGACAAATATTCAGGCAAATCTCACAGAGTCTAATTGAAAGCAAAAAAATAGCTATTGGGGCTTTCGGTAGAAAGTTGAAAGCCAAAAGAGGTCCTGGTATAGCAGTGAAGGCAACGGCCAGAAAACTGGCCACACTTTACTGGAGGTTAATGGTCAAAGGTCTGGATTATACTGAAAGGGGAATAAAAGACTATGAAGCTCGAGTCAATATGCAACGTGAAAGATGGCTAGTAAAAACTGCTAAAGACATGGGCTATCAACTCACTGTAAATCAAGTAGTTTGAAAAATACGTCATCGGTAGGCTTCAAGGTTGATTTGTGCGTGAGGAAGCAGTAGGAATCTCCTAATTGGGGGACTCTCACGCAATTTTCCATCACACATCCTCTCAAAAATTGCTCTGAGTGACGGTCAAGAGGTTTTTTGTGTTTTCTTATCCCGAGTTTAGGTTAGGTTAAATTAAATAGAACGTTGTCGAATAGCCTCAAAAATTATCACCGCTGCTGATGTCGATACATTCATGGAATCAACTGTCCCATGCATGGGGATTATGACATTCTGATCACTCTGGCTGAGCCATTCATTGGTAAGGCCGGTCGCTTCCGTTCCCATGACTATTGCACTGGGAACTGTATAGTCAACTTGATAGTGAAGTTTTGACGCAGTCAAGGCAGCACAAAAGATTTTTATACCATTCACCTTCATCCAATTGATAGTCGTAGAAGTATCAGATAGCACCAATGGAACCGTAAAAACACAGCCGATGCTAGATCGAATCACGTTGGGATTGTAGATATCAGTCTGTTGGTCACACACTATAACGGCGTCAACTCCGGCCGCATCAGCCGTACGTAGTAAGGCCCCCAGGTTTCCTGGTTTTTCTATCGATTCCAGAACAAGCAAAAGAGGCTGCTGTGAGAGCTGTAAATCATCAAGATCTCTTTTCTTAGTTTTGACACAAACCAGGATGCCCCCGCTGTTTTCCCTATATGACAAGTGATTATAGATTTTTAGGCTTATTGGATCAATTAGATCATTCAGGTCAGAATATCCGAGTAAGTTTTCTACCCTGTCCTTAGAGATAATTTCCGGGCAGTAAAGCGCCGATTCCAGTTGGTAATTAGCAAGAACTACTTTTTCAACCTCTTTAAGACCTTCTATGACAAAAACTTGCTGAGTCCTTCGCTCCTTCGCTTTCTGTAGCAACTTAAGCGCCTTGACTCGTGGATTTGAGGTGCTGGTGATCATAACCTAAAGCTAAACGAGAAACGACAAAAAGAGCATGACCGGCTGACCCTGCTCTCTAATCTGTTTTAAAGAATTTAATCTTTTTTACTTTCCTTTTTGGGTGTAGCTTTCTTTGCAGCGGGTTTCTCCTTCAGTGATTCAGACTTTGATGCTGCTTTTATGGGGGCAGGTTTCTTTACAGGAGCTTTCTCTTTTTTAGTTGGTACTTTAGTTTCAGCTTTTGTTTCCTCAACTGCAGCTTCGACCTTTACCGGTTCTTCCACTTTGAGTGCTACATCCTCTTTTTGAGCTTCTTTTTTTGCTGCCTTAACTGGTTTTGATTTGAACTCCTCTTTTATTTTTTTAACATCTACGTTCTTCAAAACCGGAGTAGCAGTTAACTGCTTTAATTTAGCTTTCCTAACTGTGGAAACCAGTTTGTTTCTTCTTGCTTTCCTATTTAATCGGGTAACAGCCATTTTCTCTGCTTCGTTAAAAATGAAGCCGCAAATTTAGAAGAATTCAGTGAAAAATTTTAGGCCAACATCGAATAGTCTAGAATGACCCGATTTTCAAAGTCAGGTAGTAATTGATTTTGTCAAAATCATCGCTACTGGTGTCAACAAGTTGAAGATTCTGGGTAAACCGTTTACTAATACCAAGCACTAACCTGAAATTACGTGCAAGGTTTAATTCCACATTTGCTCCGGGTTCTACATACCAAAACACATCTCCTTCGATAAGCTCCGGGTTTTCGAACTGACCTTCATCAAAATCCTCGTGATAACCTATCCAGCCGGACCCTGCCGAAACCGGGAACGTTATGTGGACGACATTGTTGGAGAAGAATATTGGCTCCAGGAACATGCCTCCATATCCTCCAATGAGGACAGCATCAAATTGTGAAAGACCCTGGTATTTTGCCGTAGGAATAAGCCCATGACCTTCAAGACCTATCGCAAGCGAGCGGTTAATGATCCATCCACCACGAAGACCAGCCATCACAACAGTTTCACCTCGAAACTTCGACGATCTGAAAGAAAGCGCCCCAAAACCACCACTGTGTCCTAAGCTGCCCGCTAGTGTTTTAATTTCCGGCTCTTTCCTGGGTTTGTAATGGCTGTGAATATCCACATTTTCAGCCTGGATCTCAACATTTTCACTTGGAGAACTCATATAAACCGTGTCATACACTACCTCCCTGATATAGATGGTGTCGAGAGCGGTAGCAAATTCCCCGGCTATTTCAATTGCAGTAAGACTATCTAGAGGGAGCACATCAGATTCAATTGATTCAAGCTGTGGTTCTTCAACTTGTAGGCTATCGATTTTCTGGGCAAATACAAACTGGATGGATAAAAATGCGGTTGCAAATAAAGTTGTCCTTTTCATTATTAGAGTTAATCTTTTTGAAACACACCTTAAGGACACTCTTAATGTCAAAAGGTTTCCATCCTCCTTAAATTAAATCTGCCAATATTCGAACTCAAAAAATGCGCCCTTTTAATTTGAAAGCATCGTCATATTCCTGAATCCGTTCCTTCTTTAGAACCCGGTTGGCCATGTATTCACCAAATGCCGGTCCGTGTTTGAAAGCATGACCGGAACCAGCACAGGCAAACCATACATTTTTGCTATCAGGATGTTTGTCAACAATAAAATGCTCATCCGTGCTAAAAGTTAACTGGCAAACCCGGCCTTCTGTGATGGGTTGGTTTTTCAATCCGGGAAATCTCTGCTCTGCAAAATCCCTGGCTCGTTTAATCTCTATGGGGTGTATTAATCGCTCATCCATGTCCATATCTATGCTGGTAGAGTTTATCCATGTCTTCTTCTGACTTATCAATCCGTTTCCCTGGCTTTCAAAAGCAGCCGTAGCATTATCTAAAAACTCTCTTTTCCATTTAGCTATCTGAGTGGGATGGATTTCAAATTTCTCCGCCAGTTCCGATAAAGCATAACGCTCTCGAATTGCTTCAATGGAAACCTTTGTCTTGAATTCGCTGGTGAATTTTCTTCTTGTTTTTCTCATTTTCCCTCAACTAAGTTAATTGTTACATATTCCTTAGTGAGTGGTCCTAATTTAGGGGAGTATTATATAATTCATAGGGATGAGAAGTTGAAACCAAGGTTGGGTATGCTTTCATAGAGTTGCATACGGAGCGCCATGGATTCATCCAATACTCTCTTACCAGCCTGGGTGAGGGTGAAATAGCGTTTACGCCTTCCACCCCGCTCATTGGTTGCTCCTCCCATAGATGATTTAACCAATCCCTTTTTCTCCAGTCTTTGCAATACTGCATGTACTGCGCTGATATTGACCTTGCGATTGGTCTGGCCTGTTATTTCATCCATAATGACAACACCGTAGGCCTCTTTGTAGAGTGACCCAACAGTTAATAAAACTAATTCTTCAAATTCTCCTAAATGAGTTCCCTTCATTTTGCAAATGATTTGTTATACAAACGTGAAATTAATACATAAGTTTCATATTTGTATAAGTAATGTATCTCATCTGTCTGTAAGTAGTGATAAGTAGCAGTAAGTGGCAGTTTTTAACAGTAAAAAATGGCTATTTCTACTTCTCATCGAGGATTTGGATCAATCATAAATTGCTTTCCTAATTCTTTTTCTGAATAAATGGAATCTATATAATCCGATCAAATAACCTGCTATCCCAAAAGTGAAGCCAACCCGAATGTAAAAAATGTAAGCTTCCATGAATCTTTAAGAATTTGGACGATCAAATATTTTCCCTACTTCTCGAACATGAGCAAGACGATCATCAAGACCGGCCAAATCATTCATTGCACCTTCTTCCACATCCATTTCATTAGGTCCATTTGTCCGCTTTCTATTGAAGAGATTACGGACACACCGTGATGAAAAGGAAGATAAGAATCAGAGGCTTGAAAGTCTCTAGTCTGCTTTTCTCATCGTCAACCATCATTGTAAGTTGTGTTTACATCATTGGCTGTCCTGTCTAACTGATGGAATATCTGCCGGAATATTCGCTGTCTTGATCCAAGTATATTTGTAACTCTGCTATCGGGATGTTTTGGTTCATGTTGATTACCGCTTCGTTTTGTTTGAGCGATATATCAACCAGAGTAACATCCGGATGTTGTTCTAACTGGTCTTTAACATGGCCTGCACATCCTGTGCATTGCATGTCGATAATTGAATACGTATGTGTCATTATTTATTGTTTTAAGGTTTATAATAACCCAAAGTTGCATCTATTTCTCCCAGGGGATGTTACAGCATTATTGAAATAAAGTGTAAGATTTTGGGTGCTAAACTTTGTCGATTTGACTTCTCCGTGCTTCTAACATAGTACGAAATTGCGAAGGTCTAAATCCGGTAATTTGCTTGAACTGGTTAGAGAGGTATTGGGGGCTGCTGTAATTCAATTCAAATGCAATCTCGTTGATCGTCATCTCCCCGTATTTAAGGAGTTCTTTGACTTTCTCTACTTTTTGTTGAATGATAAACTTTTCTAATGTTCTGCCTTCAATTGTAGAGAAAAGGTTACTTATATAGGAGTAATCACGCCCAATTTCCTTGGCTAATATCTGTGAAAAGTTCTCTTGAGGTGGGTTGCTATTCTTATTGTAGTGCACCAGGTTTATTATGATGCTCTTGATGTCATTGATCATTCTGTTATTGCTGTCTTCAAGGAGTTCAAATCCCTCTTTGGTCAAACTGTGTTCGAGTTCATTTTTGTTTATCTGATGAGGTCCGATTAGTTCAACCTTTCCAAGTTCAATGCTTTTAATGTCGTACCCCAGCTTTTGCAATTCCTCCCGAACAACCTTAACGCAGCGGTCGCACACCATATTCTTTATGTAGAGTTTGTTCGTTTTCATTTTGTATGGTATATAATGTTAAATTTATGAAGCGCGGCTACCCACCGGGTAGCTATGATTTCATACGCATCCAAAGTCCAATGACAAATTCGGGTTCAATAAAGGCCTTACACCTTCGTGTCTGGTCTACAAGGAAATTATTTATATCGAATTCCCCTCTTCTTCTGAGGGGACCTTTTGATCATCATGATCATGATGGTGATAGTCGTCATGATGCTGATGCCAACCATGGCAGTAACTACGATAGTGATCCCAGTCCTTTGGTCCTACAAGCCACCAAGCTTCCAAAAGTGATAGCTGCAGTGGCCGCAACAAAGATAAATTTTGATGTCCTTTTCATAATTAGTTTCACAAATTAATGAGGGAAGGGAGATTAAAGTATTCAAAATTCGATAAACGAACATTCTTTTTAAGACGAGACTTAGAATCTTTGATAATTCAAGAGTGATATAAAAAAAGCCCCATGACGATGGGGCATAAATGTTATTAATAATGCCTACAAAATTAAACAAATTTCGTCGAGTACGGCGAACATCACAGAAAAAGCCTAATTCCGTTTACAATCCGGAACTCCCTTTTGGCTTAGTGCAGTCCAACTCTGATAAGAGCGGACTTTCCTTGAACGGTGTGGTCAAATTACGCACGAGCTACAAACGGCATGGTTATCTATACCTGCAGCTCAAACGTTCAAAGAATGTAGCACTGTTCCAGCAGATAGACCCTTCTAATGCTAATATCACTGTCGGGTATGAAGTCTTTCTTGTAAAGTCAGTCAAAGAAAGGCAATGGAAGGGCAAAACTTACCCGGCGCATGAGAAGTTTCCTGCCAACAGTGACTTTGGAGTCACAGCATGGGTTTGCTACTCCTTAGACCGGACACTAAGTCGATGGAGCTCAACGAACTCGTGATAGCGGGAGATTGGGCGTTTGATAGGTGCGTTTTTGAGGGTACGGTAACAAACCAAGCAACCGGGGAGGCGAGAGATATCCTAAACGGGAACATACACATCTATAGGCGGCAGCCTGATGGTTCGTGGAAGATCGCTTGGGACATTTGGAATAACGACATCGCGCCAGAATGATGGAGATACTCCGGCGCGCCTGGCTGATTCGGGAAATCGTGAGCACCGCTAGCTCATGCCTTCACGACGGCTTAGTGCCATTCATAAGAATCTCTGAACAGCAGATTGGCCATGCTGATAACTTCAATCAGTTCATGAATGAGCTATGGGATGGGGATAAACAGGATCGGTATAAGGCAGTCTGAATTGTTTCTAAAAACCCTAGAGTTTTTCAGACCTAAAATGTCGCGAGTTATGGGAGTTGTTGGCAATGAGATGATAATAGAGGTCAGGCATGTCGAGTCAGTTAAACATTGAGAATGCTTCAGGGTTCCTTTTTGTTGTCCGGCTTTTGACAGCCGGAAAGATGAAATATCAAAAGAAAAACGAGGAGTAATATTTTGAAAAAGCGAATCATAAATTTTTTAACTAATCGTATCCTGACTTGTACTAATTCGTTAGTTATTCAAAACCAGGAAATACATTGCCTTCGATTTTAGGGTTAGAAAGTGAAATATTATCTACTTTATCCCATAATGGAAGCTCGAATAGAACCTTTGAAACAATTGACGCTCCTGTTGCTTCATAGTCGATTCTGGCATTCTCAGTATTCACAAATTCTACCTTAAGAAGGTCTTCTTTTATACCACCTGTGATGTAGCCATTATATTGGCAGTCAAAATATTTTAATCCCGGATTTATGGTTAAATCCATTAACGTTTTTGCTTGTTCAAAATCTCTTGTTTTTGCCAGTTTTGCTGCGGTCTTTACTCCGTACATAATAGTTGTATTAATGTTGGGGAGCAATTGCCCATTCTCGTCCTGATAGGCAAACAACTCATATGCTTGCGGATTATTATAACTTTTCCCACGTCTTTCCAGCCATAATAAATCAGGGAAAGCGCTCATGGCAGTCACTGCAAAATCGGCCATTACATGTTTGCCAGTTTGTGTGGGCACGGTGGAAGCCATTTGTGTATGGTAATCTCCGGATAATGACACTACTCCGGTTATATTTTCATTTTCAATATACGACAACAATTCCTCGCGCTCTTGCGGGGTCTGCCTCCAACTATCGTTATTAACCAGGCTTCTTTCCTTGCCAATTGCGGGAATGTTATCAAAATCAACTTTGGCCGCCAAAATGGGTTCACTATTTGCCCAGAGTTTCCATTTGACGTCACTATTATTTATTATGGCCTTGAACCATTTTTTTTGTTCATTACCAAAAACTGAGTAACCCGGTTTATTATAACTTTTGGTATCAGGAATAACCAGCAGGATATCTTTACCCCAGCGTAAAGCCCTGTAGATGCAAAGAGAATTGATTGCCTTAATATTATTTGGTTCTTGGTACAGGCCATTAACTATTTCAACACCTAAATCAGTATTTCTTACCTCAGTAGGCTTAAAATCATGAGATGCCTTTTTTAAATCTGGGAATTTAGTTGCATGGTCGAGTGCAGCAGGAATATATTCGTACCATGCCTGGTTGGCAGCTACTTTCACACTTTGCATTCCATACATGCCAAGCTCTTTGGCTATGTCTGAGTGGGATTGATGATTGCCATCGGCAAACTCGTGGTCGTCCCAGGTTACAACAAAAGGCCACCTGGCCCTTGCTTCAATCATAACCTTATTTGAGAGATATGTTTTATAAAGGTGCCGGTAATCCTGAACCGTAATCGGACTCCAGGAACCAGACTTCCAATGGTCTGTATCCGGCCATTGCTTTCCCTCGGGAAATGGTTGAATGGCTCTTTCATTCCCATTTCTGTCAATTAGCCATTTCGGATTGTGGTTGTCATTTCTTGGGTCATCTCCTACTACTTCATAAATAAAGTCCCCTAAATGGAAAACAAGGTCAATCTTCTCTTCTTCTGGTGCTATTTCATCCTCTTTAATCATGCGAGCCAGGGTTCCATAAAAACCTTGTTCATAGCTCTGGCATGCCAGGGTTGCAAAGTTAAACGAGGCAACTTTCCCATGGGCTGGAGCTGTACGTGTACGGCCAACAATTGAAGTATCTTTACCGGCTATAAACCGGTAAAAGTAACGCTGCCCACTTTTTAGGCTGTCGGCATAATAACGCAATGTAAAATCTGCTTCCTGACTTGCTACTAATCTTTCTGAAATTATAACTTCTTCAAAAGCAGGTGATATTGATAATTGTACCATGAGGTTGATCGAAGATGTATCCGTGGCCTGATGAACTACCCTGGTCCAAAGGGTAATTGCAGTTGGTTGGGGATCGCCGCTGGCTACACCTTGTGGAAAAGCAAATTGTCCTTTTGCAAACTCCTCGGATTTATTGCATCCGAAGTTAAATACAGTTGCAAAAAAAAAGGTGAATATTGTAATCCTCATGTCAGTACTTTTGTTATTATTATTGGGCGTTAATTCAGCCATACTTGAGTCATTGTCGTCAATTTACCAAGCATCAAAATCGGGGAAGCTTATCAAGATAAACGACTTATGCGAGATACTAAAGGATTTGGGCAATCTGTAGTATCAAATTTATCAGTAGGAGCAGAATTATTGGATAAGGTTGCCAGTGTGGAATAAGGACCGACAATGTGAAGTCACAGTACTGCCTATTTCAGTGATTTATGGGTTAGTGGTAAAATGGTTCTCCTTGATGGAAATAAATAATCAGCAGATCTTAGTGCCGATAGATGAAATTTTGGATTTAATATACTGGCCCGAGAACATGCAATGAAAGTAGAAGAAAGAGTAATTATCGTTGACAATGAGAACAACGAAATTGACGTAGTTCCTAGATCGGTTATGAGGAAACAAGGCCTAGCTCATAGGGCAACTTACGTAATCATAACCAATTCCAAGGAGGAGATATTAGTACAAAAACGATCAAATTACAAAGATGTCTATCCGGGATACCTAGATCCAACAACAGGAGGAGTTGTAAGGGAAAGTGAAACATACGAGCAAAATGTAATCAGAGAGCTTTATGAAGAGTTGGGAATAACCAACGTTATTCCCAACTCCCTTTTTGACTTTCATTTCGAAGAAGGCACCTATAAAGTTTGGGGAAGAGCATTTTGGATAAAATATGATGGTGAAATAATGCTTATCGATGGAGGGGTGGAATCTTATTCTTTTCTGCAGATAGATGAGATTATTGAAGTGGTAAAAAATGGTAAAATTATGCCCGATGGGAAACATGTATTGATGCTCTTTTTAGATATTTAGAATTATAATGTTTTGAATTAGACAGCATAACCATATCCCCTTTACCTCCATTCCCTTGGAGTGAATTTTAAAGTTTCAAGAGAAAAACCTGTTCAAGGCGTTTTGAAGCGATTTGCAAAATTAAGATAGGGTTTCGGTATGCTGTGCGGAACACTAGTCGGTTTGCCGGTAGTTTGTGAGTTTTCTGTCTTACATAGATTCTACTGGCACCTACAACGAACCTGTGTAAGATGCCTGCCCGCCTAAATTCCTTTGCTCCAGGTCAAGTGGGATGGCGTTGAAATGAAGGTAAAGAAGAAAACCATTGCTTTTAAAGCCGAATCCATATTTGTAGATTTCGTACTACAGAGGAAGGAACAACATCAAGATCATGATCAATCTTAACCCGAAAAATTCATAGTAGACAATAAAAAACAGGCATAAATTGCTTATATTGAGATAGTTAGACAACAAAATAAGCAATTAATTTATGCCTGAATATAAGGAAAAAGATACCGTATTTTATCGAGGAAAACAAGCTTTTAAATTTGATTTTTCAGCATCAGCGATTAGCTCAGACGGAGCGATATTGTTAAGTGAAAAAGTAGAGAGAAAGACTGGTCTATTAAAAAGCTTCGCCGCACTGATTCCTGACTATCGAAACCCCTTTTTTATCGAATACACTTATGAAGAAATGCTTCGCCAACGGGTGTTTTTAATGATGCAGGGCTATCAGGATTGCAATGACGAACAAAAACTCCGAGAGGATCCGGTGATCCGTAAAGTACTAGATAGCGGATTATGTTCCCAGCCTACTTTAAGTCGATTTGAAAACAAGGCCGATCGGAGTCTGATCTACCAGATGAGTCAATGGTTTGTAGACCGTTATGTAGAGGAGTTGAAAGAGAAGACTGGTCAAATCATCATTGATGTAGATGGTACCGATGACCCTACTCATGGATCCCAACAACTCAGTTTGTATAATGGCTATTATGGACAGACTATGTACCATGAGTTGTTCTTTAAGGACGGGAACACCGGTCAGGTCATTTTACCAGTACTACGTCCGGGCAATTGTCACTCCAACAAATGGTTTGTGGCCTTATTGAAAAGGATTGTCATTAAAATCAGAAAAAAACTGCCCTCAGTAAAGATCCTTATTCGAGCGGATAGTGGCTTTTCAGGAGCATCTTTTTATCGGATAGCTAAGCAGTTTGACCTTCAATTTTGTTTAGGTATTAGTAGTAATGAAGTTTTAAAGACTTTTACCAAACAGACTATCATTGAAGTAAAAAAGGAATATGCTTCAAAAATCATCAAACATCAAGAGTTTGTTGGCCCGTTTACTTACCAGGCCAAAAGCTGGGATCGTTCTGAAAAGCTGTACGCCAAAGTGGAGTCTACCGGAAAAGGAATGAATGTCCGTTACTTTGTGAGCAACTTTGAAGCGATGACCGCTCAACAGATTTACTTTGATTTTTATGTCAAGCGAGGTGATGCCAGTGAAAATCGAATAAAGGAACTCAAAAACATGACTTATTCCGACCGGCTTTCCTGTCATCGCTACTGGGCCAATTTCATGCGTTTAATCATCGCTACCCTCTGTTATGAAATGTTCCGGCAGATTAAATTATTAATTGCCAAAACAAAACACCACTTTGCTAAACGATGGCAAGTGGACAATATCCGGCTTTACCTGATGAAGGTTGGGGCGTGCCTGAAAGAAAGGAAAAGATCATTGACAATACAATTCTCAAGAGCCTTTAGATATCAATACCTGCTGGGCGATTTGCTTACGGTGAACTGACCGATCAGTTAAACAGTTTAGTTTAATCAAAAAAATGTTCTTCCATAAGAACACAATAGAGCTTTGACTGAAAATTGAAAAATTCTAACAAAAAAACGCTCTAATGTCCTTTGAAATCCAGAAACCTGGTTGATCTTCAAATTAATACATACACTCCAATCAAAAATAGTTAGCAACCCATTATTAATCCCAAAATTGGTGGCCTATGAATAATGCGGGTTAAGAAGGGTGACTCGATGATCCACTTGTCCACTAAGACCAATTCAAGTTTATTTTAATTATTTATTGATACCAAAATGATGAAGCGCATTCTTAAGCAGTAAACTCATTTTCTCATCTTTATAGACTGCCCAAGGTGCAGCAACAGAACCGATATTAAATACCTGGCCACCATCTTCTCTTTTCCAATAAATAATTTCAGAAATTATTCCTGTCGGGTTTTCTTGTATAGGTCCATTATTAGCTATGTAGTCTATCGCTTTTCTATTTTTATTGTAACATCTTGCCAACGAAACAATTCCTTTTGGTTCTTTGAGATTTGAAAACTGAGGAATAGTATGGTCAAGTGGTGGAATACTTTGAAGGACAGGCAGGCGGACATCATATTCATGACCAACAGCCCCTAGAAACTGTTTTTCAAGATTAGGTTGACCCATGAGGTCTCCCTTTTTCACATCAATTTTATTGGGCATGTTAAATAAAAAATGATCGGGTTCAACCACTGTGTAACTTTGAAAATCTTTACTTTGAGATTTCCAACCTAAAGTTTCCAGACCTATTAACTTCCAAGCCGGCATCCCGCAGTAGCGCATGAGCGATCCGCGCTTTCCATCCTCACTGTGAAAAACATGCCCAACTTGTGTTGACTCACTAGCCGCCATAGCGCCCGGAAATTTGCGACATTCCATAATTTTGTAGTCTTCATCAAAACTAACGCGCCAAAACATAGTATTTCCAGTTAAAGCAGTAATGGTGCCACCTTCAGAAAGGTAATCTTGAATACCCAAGTAAGCTTTCTCGGTCCAATATTCACTATGTGAAAGCAAGAATACAGTCTTGTAATCCTTCAATAATTCTGGATTCTTATCAATATCCATATCTGTTAGAAGGTCATAAGAATAATTGTTATCCTCAAGCCACAGATGAAGAAAGCGTTCTCCACGAGTCCACTGACTAAAGATATTGCTTTCCCCGTAGTATGTCTTATATGGCCCGGCATTTGGCCATGGCATCTTCAGACCCAATTGAAAAGTTGGCTGACCAGCCCGGTGTTCCTGGTATTGGGAAAACCCGGGGTATTCGGATTTGGAAAGCTTTCTCACGGCACCTGTACGCCAATTGGTTAGGCCCGCCTTTACGTTTGCTGCAAATGGGTAACTATTGTAGGCAATCCAGGTGTTAGTAGAGGCTAAAACTAAAATAGGAGCAGGAGTTTTTTTTGCAGAACGACGGACAACAAAGGTGTTGTTATAATACTTTAATTCTCCATCAATATTAAATTTAAATCTAGCAACATAAAATCCTTGCCTGGCGTCATTGGGAATTTGGTATTTATGAATAATCTTCCAGCGACAGTCATAAAGATCATCACTAGCAAACCTGAGGGAGTGCCCGCGGGTAGGATCTTTAAAAGGCTGGTAATCCGGGTTTAAACGAGGCCCACGTTTATCATTAAAGGAAGGACCTCCAATCATCCATGTTGCGTGATTAATAATCTGTCCATTCCTTTTATGCTTACTCCTGTCAGAGACCAAGGACCCTGTTTCTTCAGAAAACTGCCAATGAGCCATAAGACCAGACTGAGCAGGGTTAGATAAAGCCATTGAATTTTTATGAGTTATTACTTCATTCTTACTTAAGGCACGATTGTATATCAAACAATTTGCCAAGTCCCCTTCATAAAAAAGATCCGTCTTCCCCTTGAGGGAGGATGCTGCCAACTTCAAAGTACCAGATAATTCTAAAAGTGGTTTTGAATACAAAGAATCGGCGACAAGAAATCCATCAATTTGGATTTTCGATGTTGAACCGTCCCAGGTAGCCACCACATGATGCCATTTTTTTTCAAATAAATAACCTGGCTGAGTTTGAAGAATATGATTACCTATTTTAAGTTCTATCTTACCTTCATTTAAATAGATTCCATAGCTCAACTCGTCTTTTTTTTCAATTTGTGTGATTAAACCTTGTCTTGACCATATATCAAATGCTCTCACCCAACACTCAAGAGTTAAAGCCTTAACATTGGTTAATCCTTTACTAATATGAATATATGAACCTGGATAAATAGCTTGAGGAATAGCCTCTGAACTTGTACTAAACAGTGTTATGTCTTTATCCATGTTGTCAGGATCGCTGCCCAATCTTACTATTGTAAGTTCATAAGGGACTGTGCTGCTTACCCTTAATTGCAATTCATCTCCTGGTTCAAGTTGTTTTTGACTATAGGCATGGACGCCTGTCACCAAAGTTTGCCGATGAGCAGGAAATGACGATGAAATTGTATGATCAGCATTCATGGTAGATTTACAACTTTGTGAAATTAAACCAAGTCCAATAGACAGACATATTGTTAGAAATCTCATTGCGATATTTTCAGTTTTACAATAATGTAACGGAAATTTTATTTGGCCAAGTTAATCTAGATCCATTGACTACGGCCAAGGCAATGAGCTGAAAGCCTCTAACAAGATGTTAGACTTAAAGGAATGGAGAAGTAGAAAACAGCAATCAGAAGATGAGTTAGAATTTTCTTCGGATCGGCTTGAATTGTGTACTTCAATTTCAACTGGCAGCCGGACAATTTATGATTGTGAACTTCAATTGGAAAATGGAATAATTGAAATTTTGAATGAGAATCACCAATATCTTCCAATTACAGCAAGAAGGATTCATTATGAGCTATTGAACACCCGACCTGTATGCTACAAAAACGGTAGTAAATACAGCAATGACAACTCCAGTTACAAGAAGTTACTACGTGTTCTTACAAACTTGAGATTTCGACAGCAGATACCTTTTAGTTGGATAACTGATGAGCAGCGTATTTACGAAAACAACCGTGGTTGGCAGTCAGTAAACATTTATCTGGATAGTGTATTACCACATCTTTTTAACAATTTCGAGCGTGATCTCCTTCAAAGTCAACCAGTACACATCGCAATCATCTGCGAAAAAGCAACACTTGGCCCCCAGATTAGAAAGGTTGCAGGGGATTGGGGCATTCCGTTTGCGTTCATTAAAGGTCAGTCCAGTTCAGCGAGTCGATATCTAATGCTGAAAGATTGGCAGCAAAATGGTGAAAAGGATTCAATCTATTTTTTAGTTCTTACAGATCTGGATCCGGCGGGTATTCGTATCCCAGGATACTACAATTTCAAGTCTTATGAAAGAGTTTAAACCTATGTTTCCGAACATGCCTAAACCTACTTTTACTAGGGTGGCATTGAAACCTGAACAAATTGAAGAATTAGAGATCCCTCATGACTATCAACCGCTTAAAAAAACGAATCCGAATTATAAGAAGTTCGTTGAACTTTATGGTGAACGAGGCTACGAACTTGAGGCAATTCCTGCGGCACAACTTGTAAGCCTACTCGATGATTCCATCAGCAAAATAGTTGATATAGAATTATGGAATCAAGAACATGAAAAGGCAGAGAAGGACATTCAAACTTTGCAGGCAAAACGAGAGCGAATATTGGAAGCGCTAAAAGGTGCGTAATTCTCTGGGGCATACCCAACTCGTTCTAAGAGTGGGCTTTTTACCTTCAAACAGCCTTTGCCACGGGTGCAAGAACCAGCAGCTACAGTCAATTTTATGTGAGGGCGAATGTAGACTGGTTTAGATAACGGAAATATTTATAAGAACAAAATTTTAAGACATGAACAAAAGAAAATTTAATGAGCACATCAAGTCGAATCCAGTGAGAAGACAACAAATTGCCTACCATGAAGCCGGGCACCTGATTGCTTATGGATTGTATCATCAACAATTGGATGAAACACCTGATGTAAGGCTATGTTCAATTGTACCAAGTGATTCCGTGAGCTTTGGATTTGTGATGGCAATGCCAATAATTACATTTGAGTTGGCCAAACGGCAACTTCAGATTCGGGCCTTCGGGGCGCCCGAAATACACGAATTGGCAAGGGTACTTAGAGGTCGTCGCATTCCCAAAATAGAATGTCAGATCAAATGTTCTTTGGCGGGTCTTGCCGCTGAATGTCTATTAGCTCTTCAGCACCAAGAAGGCCAGTTTCGGCCAAAAGAATATAAGAGTCTTATTGAAGAGAATGCTTCCAATGTGGAGGTTATACAGGCGGCTCGGTTTATAGCTCTATTGGATGGAGAAGAAGAGAATTTTGACGAATGTAGATTGGAGTGCTACGATTGTAAAATTGAAGAGTATATTAAACAGGCGGAGAGTGATCTGATGTTACAATTTAAGAAGGTGATAATTGTAGCCGATGAATTATTGGAATACGGCGAACTCGATCAAAATAGAATTGAATCGTTGTATAAACAATTTGGTTTCATTTGAGCAAGGGTGGTATTGGATTACATCATCGACTAATTTGTCCTTTTCTAAGGATTGCCTTTAAGAGTTATTTTTGAATATGTCCAGAGACACACAAACAGTCCCGGTAGAAGTTGTAGATAATGGCAAGCCCACTGTCGGGCGCAAACTCAAATATCCTACACCAAAGCTACTAAAGGTAGCAGTAGACAGCTTCTTTAAAACAGAGCCATACCCCACTTTAACAGGACTGGCCAGGCACATAGGACTAACAAGAGAAGGGGTTCGAGGTTATAAACAACGGGAGGAATACGCTGACATTATAAAGGAGGCGGCTCAAAAAGTAGAGGAAATGTACGAGAAACGCCTCATTTACGGTAATGGAAAGAACCAGGCAGGGATCATCTTTGCACTCCGGGTCGGCATGAAGTGGGAGAGACTCCGACCCACCGAAGGAAGATGTCCTTGATGAAGCAAGCTCATTCAGAGAGAAGATTCGAGAGGTCAACAGGCTATACCTGAAAAAGAAATCATAGCAGGCATCCTGACTCAATACAGCATGCTTAATTACGGCGGCACAGTGCCTGGATTTATAATGTTTTTTGATACTCCCTGAACAAGAATTGGTGTTGTGAGAAGATAATTTCCCCTCCTGTAATTAATTTTACGATTACCTCAGAAAATCCTATCTTTAATAACCAATGCCCAAGCCTAACTTCTTCCAGGAGCTTAAAAGACGCAATGTTTATAAGGCAGCAATTGCCTATATCATAGTAGCATGGCTGATCATGCAGATAGCTGCTATTGTACTTCCAGCTATAGAATCACCGGTGAAACAACCTCTTTTCTAACTTAGACGAAACAATTATGCAGTTATGTAAGAAGAATCAAATGAAGAAATTTAAAACAATGGCAATTATCTGGGCATTCATTTCATGCTCATGTATAGATAAGCAGGCGATTCCGTACGATAAACTGACCTTCCATAATGATAAACAGCGATCAGGCTGGAATCCCCATGAAGCTCGGCTTACGCCGGAATCCGTATCGGGATCCGCGTTCGGCCAGTTGTGGCAAACGCCGCAGTTCGATTCGGTTGATGGTGATGAGCCTCGGCTTTTCGCGTCCCCGCTTTACGTAGATCGATTGACTCTCTCCAGCGGCCCCTATCAGGGAAAAACCTTCTCGGTGGTTTTTGCCGCGACAGATGTCGGTTACCTCTACGCGGTGAACGCCACTGCTGTCGACGATATCGCGCCCGGAACAATTCTTTGGAGCCGCCGCATATCGGAAACGAGGCCGAGTCGTTTTGGCAACATAAGCACCCCCGTCATCGACTTGGAGCGCCAGCGTATCTATGCGGTTGGCAACAACGGCAGCAGTCCTGACCGTGTGTACGCCTTGGATCTGAGGAGTGGAGAACAACTAGAAAACTGGCCTGTGGCGCTCGATTCGGTGGCGATTAACGCGCCCAGCGTCGACCGCAACGGACCCACGCAGTTCCCATCCGAGCGCCTTCTTATTCAGCGCGGAGCGCTAAACCTCAACTCCGACGGGTCACGATTATATGTAACCTTCGCCGGCAACTGGGGTTGGATCGTGTCGATCGACACCCATTCCGCCTCCGTGGCCTCGGCATTTTCCGCCACTTCCAGCAGCGAAGAAAACGGGGGGATGTGGGCTTCTAGCGGACCGTCCATCGACTCGGACGACAATATCCATACTGCGACCGGATCCAACGTGAGGGTCACTATAAGGAAGCTGGGGATACCTGGAGTCTTTCCGGATAGCGAGCATAACTGGGGACAGTCGGTCATCCGTTTGCGCGATGATTTAGAAACGGGATTCGAACTTACTGGGACATATTCGCCGTTCAACTATGCGCAGTCTCAGTCGATGGACATCGATCTCGCCAGCAGTGGCACCGTTGCGATCGATCTGGACCCTGCCACCACCAGCACGCCCCATCTGCTCGTCGCGGGGGGCAAGCAGGGCAACGTCTACTTGATAGACCGAGCGAACATGCCGGGATCGTTAGTGAAACGTCCTGCCCCCTCCGAGGACTCCAATACAGACGGATCCTTGCTGGCGCCGGAAATCCAGCCTCAGTTTGGGAAACGGGGTCCGCTCAACGTTTTTGGCCCTTACGCGGACCGGAACGCGATGGGCAATCAGGCTAGGAGCCGGACCACATCAGCGTATTTCAAAAGCGAGACGGGTAGAAATTATATCTTTGTTACGGGCAGTGCAAAGATCGGCGAGAAAGTTGATATAAGCACTCCACCGGGCTTGGCGCGACTCGAGATTGTCACTGCTCCTGGCCAACCAGCCTATTTGAGAATCGATCAATTGGAGGGAACGCAGACGTTCCACAATCCGGGGTCGCCAATGGTGACAAGCAATGGAGGGCGAGACGCTATCGTTTGGGTAATGGACATGAATGTGCGTAGACGCGCGCCCTTGAGAGGTCCGAATGCCTCGCGGCCAGTTCTCTATGCATTCGATGCCCTTACGCTCGAACTTCTCTGGAAGAGCGCGCCGGACGAGCTGGCATCAACTGGAAAATACAACGAACCCGCAATTGCGAGAGGGGTTGTCTATGTTGGGACGGATCGCATCCAAGCCTTCGGACTGCTGCCGGCAGCCCTAGCTTCGCATCCGATTTTTCCGTCGCCATTCGCAACTGATGCGCAAGTTGCCGAGAAAGCCATCTTCGATCCGAAACTCTTGCAGGCCGGGCAGACGTTCGTAAACCAACGTTGCATTATATGCCATGATTCAGGTCAGCCTGGGATTCCCACCCTCGATATGATCAGTAAACTGAAGGGACCCAGAATTGTCGATGCGCTCCTGAACGGAACCATGGCACCACAGGCTGTAGGCCTGACCGAAACGGATGCGCAGGCGATTGCCGCCTACCTAAATTCGTTGCCTGCCGCTACGAAGCCAGCCGTCCAGCCAAGCGAGCCCAGCGTGTACGTCACAGGCCGAGCTCAGTACGTGCGGCACTGTATCACGTGCCATATGCCCGACGGTTCGGGTGTGTCCTCTCTCCAACCCTCGCTGACAGACAACGCAGTCGTGCGAGGCGATCCCTCGGAGTTGATTCGCACCGTCTTGCACGGTCTTCCTCAAACAACCCGCGAGACGCACGACTTCGCCTCCGCCATGTCGGATACGGAGGTAGCGGATTTGCTCACCTATATTCGCCTCGCTTTCGGGCAGATTGCTGGGGCCATCCAGAGCAAGGACGTCACCAATCAGCGTCAGCCTAAAACCCTTGAAAAACCCTAAAACCCTGATCGATTTCAATGTAGATTCAAATTTCAAATATGTCTGGACAACTTGAACAGCTCAATTTACTTCCGAACAATTGGTAGACCATGCCATTGATTGAGAAGCAACACACAAAGAGAAAGAGAGAGAATCAACGATTTCATATCTGTTAGTTTGGTCAGTGTTTCAATTTAGGAAATTAATTGACTAAACTGTCACTTTTACACCCTTGACTTTAATGGGGTTCCTTATCTGTTTCAATATCCTGGTGTGATCCAGGTATATCTCTCCGGCATCACCCTCGGCCGGCCTGCGGTGAACCATGATCTTGGCGGTAGTACAGCTTCCCACTCTTCCTATAGACATATAAGAAATGCGTGCTTCCAAAAGGGCCATCATTGATAAATATCTTGTACTTGCCTAGGTCCAGTTTCTACACAAATAAAACTAATGATATTAGCTATATCTAACTATTATAGTTTTATCGTTTCTAAGCGATTATAATTACTAAATTGAGAGTATATACCCTGAAGAGGAGAAAGTCCCGTGACGGGGCTGTGTCGGCCTTATGCAGGGGTTGTGAGTAGGTTTATGGGAGTGGTGGATCAAGAATTAATTATAGAGGTAAGGCATGTTGAGTCAGTTAAACATTGAGAATGCTTCAGGGTGACACCTTAGTACCTCAAATGACCTCAGATACTTTTTAAAAAAGGACGCTTGACCCCTTAGTGAAGTTTTGATACCTCCTGTGGAAGAATAAACCGTCCATCCACACATATTTGCAGCGATCTCACCTCGGATGGATTTAAGAGGCTTTTTCCCTAACTTCATCCCATGGCCACCAGCCGCCAGCTTGCAGCTATCATGTTTACCGACATTGTCGGGTATACTGCCTTGATGGGTAAGGATGAAGAAAAGGCTCTCCATCTTCTTGAGAAGAATAGACTACTTCACAAGCCAATCATTGAAAGTTACAGTGGGAGGTTTCTTAAGGAAATCGATGAATGAAAACTGGATTTCAATTATTACTACTTATGACTGCGATTACCTCATGTTCAGGCCAAACCCCGACTTACGATCTGACTAACATCGATCCGGAGAAACCCATTCTCTTTTACCTGCATGGCATGATCGTTGAAAATATGGGTCTTGATGCATACAATGAAAATTTCGGTAAGTATGAGTATATGAGAATCCTGGCAACCCTGGAAAAAAAGGGCTTCAATGTACATAGCGAGATTCGGGAGAAGAATACTGACATTGTGAAATATGCCGGGAAAATTGTCGGGAAAATTGAAGAACTGATTGCATCTGGTGTAGATCTAACGAAAATTACCGTGGTTGGGGCTTCGAAGGGCTCAATGATCGCCATGATGGTCTCTACGAAGCTGAACCGCAATGATGTCAATTTCGTTTTGATGGCGGCTTGTAACGATTATGCAAAAGATAATCTTGACGTCTATCTGTGCGGTAGAATATTGTCCATCTATGAAAAATCTGATGGGGTAGCGGCAGGCTGTAATGAATTCTTTAATAATTCCCCTTGTGAACTGGTTAAAGATGAGATCGCACTTAATACAGGACTAGGACATGGTTTCCTCTTTCGACCCATTAAAGAATGGGTGGATTCCGCAGTTAAGTGGGCGAAGTTTGAGTAGTGTGGACAATGTATTTCACTCAATCATTAGGACGCCATCCCCTCCCTCCTGAATGGCTTTTGAGGCCTGTACAAACAACAGTCTTGGGAGACATCACCGGACAAGGCGGCTGAATTGTTTCTAAAGACCCTGGAATATTTCCGTCCCAAGCAAAGCAGAGTTGAAGCAGTCGTTGATACAGAGATGATAATAGAGGTAAGGCATGTCGAGGCAGTTAAACATTGAGAATAGGCCAGGGTAAGATCTTAATAGCTAAGATGATCTCTACTACCTTTTAGGAAAGATATCTGGAGGGATGAGGGGAAATTGTGGGATTGGCAACTATCACATAAAAAAACCCACTCCAAATTAGAAGTGGATTTTATAGCATGGCTGGCTGAAATATGTTCAGCCTTATTTAATATGTTCAGCCTTATTTAATATGTTCAGCCTTATTTAATATGTTCAGTCCAATAAAATGCTGAGATCAACTAATAAGTGCAATTGAAGGATGAAAAAGCTTTTAAGGGCTTTTTCATCCTTCAAAAGCCTGAGCAGTGCAATCTTTGGATTGCAAAATGTCAAAAAACTACACACATCTCAGTATTTGTTTAAGAGCAGTCAAAGGTATCAAATTGAAGCATTATTGAAAACAGGAGCTACTCAAAAGGAGATTGCCTGTATCGTTCATTTTCACCCGTCCTACGATCTCACGTGAGCTTAAGCGAAATGTGGGTTCAAGAGGTAGGGGAGCTGGTGTCTATCGAACAGCAAATGCACAAAGGAGGACCAATCTTATCTGGCTGAGTCATCAAGCTCCAAAATTGCCAAAAAGAGTGATTTTCACCAAACCCATGAATGGAGACTGGATAGTTAATCCGGCTCCAAGAAGATAGATGGAGTCCTGAATTGATCAGCCATCAGGGAAAGAAAACGAGAGAATGTCCACTTAGCGCATGAATGGATTTACCAATGGATATGGGAATGTAAGCACACCAACCGCCAGGAGAACCAAGAATACAAACAACTATACACATATCTAAAACATGGCAAACGAAGGCGCAAACGAGGAAACAGAAAAGATCGTAGAGGTATTATCCCGAATAGGGTATCAATTGAACAGCGACCCCAGATCATTAACAAAAGGGAACGATTGGGAGATATAGAAGTCGATTTAATGATGGGTAAAAACCACAAAGGCTCTTTGTTGGTGATGACAGACCGAGCAAGTCTTTTTACCAGAATCAGAAAGATGCACAGTAAAAATGCCGATCAAATGGCCGAAGCTATTGTGGAGGAACTCTCTCAGGATAAACACAAACTGGAAACACTCACTTTTGATAATGATATGGCATTTTCTAAACATGAGTTGATTGCTCAATCCCTTGATGTGGATGCCTATTTCACTCGTCCCTATACTAGTCAGGATAAAGGGACAGTTGAAAATAGGATTGGGGTAATCAGAAGGTTTTATCCTAAGAAAACAGATATTAGATTTGTTACAGAGGAGCAAATCAAAGTTGTTGAAAACAAAATCAATGAACGCCCTGTTAGAAAATTTAATTACCTAAACGCAAAGCAAGTGCTACAAAGGAAAATTGCACTTATTACTTGAACTTACAAATTGCTAATTTAATTTCAAGCTAAATTAAGAAAAATATATATGTTATGCAAAATGTATAGATTATATACACCGAATCATCGCAAAGTTGTGCCAGCTTTTTTTTACCTTTATATCCGTAAGTTCAGTGAGCAACACAGGTTTGAGATTTCCAACCAGTGTAGTGATCTCAGTTCTGTATAGACTTAACCATTTGCAAAAATGGAGTTCATCAATTGTTTACATAGTAGTTGATAGGTTTGTTTTATGATGAACAAAGTTTATAAGCAACAGAGGGAAAAAGCCCCGCCTTGGTAAAACTTGGCGGGGTGATTTTTCCTAATTTCTTCAGGGTTCTATTAATTTGCAAGCAATCATACGGATTCCCAAGGAACAGGATGGGTTCGAATGAACGCGGGTCGAGTCAGTTAAACATTGAGAATGCTTCAGGGTGACACCTTAGTAGCTCAGATGACCTTAGATACCATTTAAGAATTTTAGCCGACCCCTAAGTGAAGTTTTCGGGTACCCTGTGTAAGGATAGATAGCTGTCTTATTAAAAGACACACAGCTACTTAATAACATTACTATGGCGCGTATGCAAGAGCTCCCAATATACTTGGTCATAGTTCGTCTAAGACCACTGAAATCTATACACATGTAGCAAATACATGCTTCAAGAAATCATTAATCCATTGGATATGGGAAAAGTACAGTGTGAATAAAACACCTTATTTTAGCCAATTGTTGGCTGTAATTGAACAATACCAGAAAATATGACCCCGAAACAAGTTGATCGGATAAAAGACAAAATCACAAGGATTAAACATGCCCTTGCAACTGACAAAAAACGGTGGGGTAGATTTTATGATGACAGCCGCGGACTTCGTTATTTACCACCTGAATTGTACCTTAAACTTCAAGACTATTCCGGAGCATTAAGGTATTTTAATTGGTTCAATAAAAACTTTCCGGACGACTCAGGTTTTCCGACCTTCCTTTTCGAGTGGACAGTGACACTATTCAAAACTAAAAGAATAAAACACGCTGAGCATAAAGCCATAGAGACTTTTTTTTCAAACACTTACATCTTCGACAGATACCTGGACAAGGAGTTGCTTGACTTTGACAAATCGGAGAGTTCAAGTTGGGAGCTTTCAAGTTTGACAGATCACTTCGACTATTCGAAAGATCAGGAAGAACTGGCGGACTTTACTGACTGGCTTGAGAAATTTGTGACAAGTGAAAAATTCTACAAATGCGCTAATGAGTTCATCGAAATAGAAACAAAATTAAAAAATGAACCAGTTGGACCAAAACGGTCAGCGTTGGTAAATAGGCGGTACAGTTTGCTTGAGGACCTTGAAAATGAATAAGAATAATACCTACAGCCAATCGAGTAGCCCGACGTGACGGGCTATAAACCCATCACGTTGAGGCTCTCACACCACCGTACCCTTTAGATTAGCAGAATGTTATTATTTAGAGACACCATTACTATTATAAAATTTTCTTTTTGCTTCTTTTTTCTTTTAAACTTATCCACAAATGTGGATATGCAACCACGGTAAAGGCGATATCCACTGTGCCGGGCTACTGACCTATCGTACGATTAAATCCTTTACCGTGTGTTTTAAACAATGCATCAAATTTAGGGATAGAGCCCCATTAGTAAGGTGTTGATTGTGTAAAACAGTTAAATTTTCTTTTTTGCTTCTTTTTTCTTTTTGAACTTATCCACAAATGTGGATATGCTAACCACGGTAAAGGCGATTTATCCACTGTGCCGGGCTACTGACCTATCGTACGATTAAATCCTTTACCGTGTGTTTTAAACAATGCATCAAATAGAAATTAGGGATAGAGCCCCATTAGTAAGGTGTTGATTGTGTTTAAAACAGTTAGTCTTAATTAGTTAACTATAAAAATAAATGTATGATTATGGAATTTACCTATTTCGTTGGTGTTGATGTATCAAAAAATGAGTTGGATCTGGCCGTTTACAATGACAAGAATTGCTTTTGTATCATAAGGAAATTGCTAACAATCAAGGAGAGATCAGTCAATTTATCAAAGAACTAAAGAAGATAGTAGGCTTTGATCTATCTAACGCTATCTTCTGCATGGAACACACTGGAATTTACAACAATCCATTGCTTATGTACTTGTACAAGAAGAAAGGAAATATCTGGTTAGAAGCAGCCTCTCAAATCAAATCTTCTTTGGGCAATATCAGGGGGAAGAGCGATAAAATGGATGCTATTCGAATAGGAGAATATGCTTTTAAAAACAAGGAGGATGCAAGGCTTTGGAAACCAAAAAGAGAGGAAATAAATAAATTAGCCAATCTGACAACTTTAAGAAGTCGATTGATTATTATGAAAAAAATGTTGACAACTCCCTTGAAAGAACTAAAAGGGTTTGTTGAAAATTCCTCGGTTACTCAATCTAAAAAGCTATGCCAGCGATCTTTAAATTCTATTGAAGCTGATATAGGGAAGGTTGAAAAGAACATCAGTGAAATCATTCGAAAGGATCAGGAGCTATCTCGTTTATTTGGCTTGATTACCTCTGTACAAGGTATTGGTAAAGAGACGGCAGTTCAAATGATCATTACAACCAATGAGTTCAAAAATATTAACGACCCCAAAAAGTTTGCTTGCTATTCTGGTGTGGTGCCATTTACTAAAGAATCTGGCCTCTTCAAAGGAAAGGCAAGGGTGTCACATATGGCTAATAAAAAGATGAAAACATTATTGCATATGGCAGCTCTGGTAGCTATTGTTTACAACAATGATTTAAAAGCTTACTATGAAAGAAAAGTTGAAGAAGGAAAAAATAAAATGACTGTTATTAATACGGTACGAAACAAACTAATTCATCGGGTTTTTGCTTGTGTTCATCAAAACAGAAAGTATAAAAAAAATTATATGGCTGCCCTTGTTTGAACCATAGAAATCGTACGGTTCGCGTATACGGCGGTTCGTTAATCATACTATTATCGCTCTTTACACCAACCATAGCTTTGTTTTAATTTTCGGTAGGGCTACTCCCAGTCTCAATGCAATCGAACCGAAACGCTCCTATCTAATTTCAAACAACTTAACATTCAGCCCTTCATCAACTCGTGAGAACTCCCCGATCTTTTTCGGGGCTCAAGCCCTGTTGACTACTATGGCCTCTGCTGACTTCTCTGCTTAACCATCTCGTGGTTGCAGAGACCCCCCCCCAGGTAAGAACACATTCCTTCACCCAATATCCACTGAATCTACCAGCTAAGCCTTTTGGTATTCTTCGGACGTCGGTATGATGTGCTACCTCATCCGGCTTAACTAGTGTCTCTAAGAAAACAGCCCTTATTCATTTTCTTTCTATGAGTTCCTGTATCGTTGAAAAAATGAAAGATCCCATAAGGAGAGACACTAACTAGCCTCTTATTCAGTTCCTGTTCGTTGGAACCGGATTTTGCAGTCTCGCTTCCTTCACTTCATGCCTCACGGCATACAAGCTTGCGACTTGCTAATGTTTCGGGACACGACTCCCGCACATGAGGGTCTTGGCGGTGTTTCTGCCATTCCCGTGAAAAAATAAATTATCGTTGATGGCCGTGTGAATATGAGTTGCAGAGTTTGCAGCACCTAGAAACATTTGAAAGACATATCGTGTGGAAATCCTTGACATATGTTTTACAAACCAGTCAATGTCCTCCATTAATACTAGAATGAGCTTTATGATCACACCCAGGATCCCAATGAGTGGACCAATCTGGCCTCACAAACGGAATATGAACCGGTGATGAAAGAATTGCGAAAGTCAATGCCTAAATTGAATCGCCGATAGTACTAATTTTATACCTCTTCGAGAAAGCTTGCTGAACTGCCGTTTCCGTAGGTTTGTCGAAGAACCATTTTAAGTAGAACCATTTAAATAAGACTATCATGTTATTGAAACAGAAATGTGTAATTATTTGCATAATTTTGTTCGGTTTAAATTCTTATGCAAGTACTGATTTAAATACCAGGCCAAATGTTATTGTCATAATGACAGATGATCAAGGGTATCTTGAGCTGTCTATTCATGGCAATCCAATTCTAAAAACGCCAAATTTGGACAGGTTTGCTGAAAGCAGCGTTCGGTTTGGTAATTTTCATGCCGCTCCCATGTGTGCACCGACCCGTGGACAGTTAATGACCGGCATGGACGCTGCTGCAAACGGATTGGTAAATGTTAGCAGTGGACGGGCGTTTTTAAAGCCTGAACTGCCTACAATGGGAAACATTTTTATGGCCAACGGCTATAGCACAGGCGTTTTTGGAAAATGGCATCTTGGAGCGAACTATCCTTACCGGCCGCAAGATAGAGGTTTTGCAGAGTCAGTGTGGTTTTCATCGTCGCATATTGGTTCTGTTTCCGACTATTGGGGCAATGACTATTTTGACGATACCTACTGGCACAATGGGGAATATCAGAAATTTGATGGTTATTGTACCGATGTTTTCTTCGGAGAGGCGAAAAAATTTATAGAAAACTCAATAGAAGAGAAAAAACCATTTTTTGCATATATCCCCACCAATACTCCTCACGGACCTTTTAATGCAAAAGAAGAAGATATAAAAGCATTGGAAGAGTTATATGATAAATCAACATTTCCTGGTAAGAATGAGGAATTAAAAAAACGATTGGTTAGTTACCTGGCTATGATTCGGAATATTGATACCAATGTGGGCAGTTTACTCGATTTCCTTGATGAAAAAGGTATTAGGGACAATACAATAGTTGTTTTTCTAACAGACAATGGAAGCATAATGGGCATTCGGTATTTTAATGCCGGCATGCGGGGAATGAAAACTGAACTTTGGGATGGAGGACATAGGGTTCCCTGTTTCATTAGCTGGCCAAAAGGTGATTTTCAAAGTATTGGGAATGAAGTTTCAGGATTGTCTCAGGTTCAGGATATTCTTCCAACGCTTGTTGACCTTTGTGGCTTAAATAAGCCTACTCCAATACCCTTCGATGGAATGAGTTTAGCTCCTGTATTACGGGGTGAAGAACAAATTGCTGAAGACAGAATGCTAATAATGAATTACAAGTAGGATGCCTAATTTCATTAACTATCCTGCCCCTCATGGCCAAACAGTTATAAGAAAAGAAGGTGCTGCCGTGCTTTGGAAAGGATGGCGTTTGCTGGAGTCTCGTGAACTTTATAACTTAAATGTAGACCCATTGCAAAAGGAAAATGTGTATATGCAAAATCTGCAGGTAGTAGAAAAAATGGAAAACCAGCTTGATATCTGGTGGGACGAAGTAAAAGATGATGTTAATGAGCCACAAAAAATTGTTATAGGGACCGAAAACGAAAGTCCAAGTATTTTAACTGCTTGTGATTGGTTGGATGTATTTATTGATCAACAACCCCAGATTAGCCGAGGAGAACGAAAAAATAGCTACTGGTGTTTGGATGTGGCACAAGAAGGAGACTATGAAATTGAACTACGTCGTTGGCCCAAAGAAACGGATTCTCCGATTGCCGGAAAGTGTACAATGATTGACAGGAACGGAAATATTGGAGGAATAGCTTTACCTATAGTTTCTGCTAGTATCTACATTGGAGGAATGGAACTACGCTCTATTTCAGAGAAAACCCCCTATGGTTTCGAGGGATTAACAAAAGAAGTTACTCCTGAGGATAAGGCGATTTCGTTTGATGTACACCTAAAACCGGGACCTATTTATTTACACACTTTCTTTAAAATAAAAGATCAGGGAATTATAGGTGCTTATTATGCTTATGTAACTCGTAAATAGATTTTAGACTAATGAAAAGGGTGACTCTAATTTTAATTTTTGCATTTGCCTTACTTTCGGTTTTTGAGGTTTGCGCACAGGATAAGAAGCCGCTCAATATTCTGCTTTTTACCGCCGATGATTTAGATAAGCAATCCTTGGGCTGCTATGGAGGTAAAGTTGAAGATATCTCTCCCAATATTGACAATTTTGCATCCGAGGGCCTGATGTTTAATCATGTCTATGTAAATAATTCTATTTGTACTCCGAGCAGAGGAATATTAGTAACAGGCTTGTACGGACATAATAGCGGCATAATGGGGTTCATGAAAATGCCACCTGATCGGACAACGCCGCTTATAATGGAAGTAATGAGACAGCATGGATATATGATGCTGAACACCAAAATATTGCGATAATATTGAGAGGGGAAATGGAAAGTGAACTGACGAAAGAAGCCGACCTTAGAATGATCGGCAAAGGTGATGTTTTTCAGAATTACGTATCGTCCAATCTGAAATATAAAGATGCATATAATCGAATTGTAGTTAAAAATGAAAAATTAGTTCCAACATGGATAAATGCATCTGATATCGAGAAAAATTTTTCTGATGGGATAAATGAATAAAATGATAAAAAATATCGCAATTCTCATTCTGGTAATCTTTATTATTGGGTGCAATGATGGAGATGTTATAACTACTCCCAACATTTTAATATGTATTGCTGACGATGCAGGTCACATGGGCAACGAATACCCATGGGTTGAAACCCCAGCTTTTGACCGTGTGGCAAGTGAGGGGATTAGATTTTCTAATGCCTATACACCCAATGCAAAGTGCTCCCCTTCGAGAGCTTGTTTGCTTACGGCCAGAAATTCCTGGCAACTGAAAGAAGCAGCCAACCATTTTAACAATTTCCCTGCCGAGTTTAAAACATATCCCGAGGCACTTAAAGATTTTGGATTTTTTACAGGGTATACAGGCAAAGGTTGGGGACCCGGTAATCCAGGAGAGGTTGATGGTAAGGAGAGAGAACTATCTGGCAAGCGATGGGATTCTAAAGTTCTTGACCCACCTACTACAGGTATCGCCAAGGTTGACTATTCAGAAAATTTTATCGATTTCTTTAAGAATAAGCCGGATGGCCAACCCTTCTATTTTTGGTATGGTGGGCGTGAACCGCATCGCACTTATGAGTATGGCTCTTCATTAAAAGCGGGTAAAAAGTTATCTGATATTGAAGAAGTGCCTGCGTTCTTTCCAGATAATGATATCGTGCGAACAGATATGCTGGACTATGCTTTGGAGATTGAGTATTTTGATTCTCATGTTACCAAAATATTAGACTTTCTTGAAAGTAAAGGAGAATTAGACAATACTATAGTCATTGTTACTTCCGATCACGGGATGCCATTTCCCAGAGCAAAAAGCGATGAATACGACTATTCAAACCATATTCCGCTGGCCATGATGTGGGGTAAAAATATCAAAAACCCGGGGCGTGAGGTTAAAGAATACGTCAGCCTTATTGATGTTGCTCCTACCTTTTTCGAGTCTGTAGGAATAAAATGGGAACAAAGTGGAATGCAGGTGACTCCCGGAACAAGCCTGCTCCCGTTTTTGAAAGGAGAAAACAAGGATTTCAGGGATTATGTATTAATTGGAAAGGAGCGTCACGATGTGGGACGACCCAACGATTATGGTTATCCAATAAGGGGAATTGTACAAAACGGCTGGATGTACTTGCGAAATTACCGCCCCGATTTATGGCCTGCAGGTAATCCTGAGTGTGGATATTCCACAGTTGATGGGGGTCCTACAAAGACAGAAATCTTAAAGTCACGGCATAATGCTGAAACCAAATTTTACTGGGATTGGTCGTTTGGTAAAAGACCGGTTGAATAACTTTTCTATTTACCCGATGACCCATATTGTATTAACAACCTCTCATCTGAAGAAAACCATAAATCAATTAGGGGTAATCTAATTAGTGTCTCTAAGAAAACAGCCCTTTTTTTATAAAATGAATTATTATGGATGAGATTTTCATTTTCTTTCTATGAGTTAATACCTGAGTATCAATCGATTAGAAAAAATGGAAAGATCGACCATAAGAATAATTTTTAATTTAGGTGTGTTTTCTTAGAGACACTAATTAGGGCTTCCTCAGATTGGATAAAAACGACCTTGATTGCTCATATTAAGCGATTCACGTGTAAATATATTTTTATATATGCAAGGTTATTTGTATATTTGACGTATAACATTGCATATGATCGATTACACATCGCAGTACCAAACCAAAATAGAAGAATTTTCCTCCATTAACTCCATCAAACTCAACCCAAACAACAGATGGATAGCACTTGCAAACTTGTTGCCATGGGATGAGTTGGTAAATATCTACAAAAGGAAATTCAGCGTCAACATGGGAGCAAAGAGCGTCAACCCAAGGCACATCATAGGGGCATTTATTATAAAACATAAACTGGGGTTGTCCGATGAAGAGACCTTGCTGACCATCAGCGAAAACCCATACATGCAGTTCTTTCTTGGTTTGGACCATTACACACCTGGTTTGGTGTTTTCGCCTACGCTTTTTGTGGAGATGCGAAAAAAAATAGGGGATGATACTTTCGATGCATTCTCGAAAATCATCATGATGGTGTCCCTTCCTGACCGGAAACCAAACCAAAAGGGTGCGGTATCTAAAAGGCCAAAAGGTAAATTAAAGATAGATGCCACTGTGGCAGATCAATACATCACCTACCCAAATGATCTTGGTTTGGTCAATGAAGCCCGTATCAAGACCGAAAAGATGGTTGACCGGTTGTTTGACCTGCTCAGGGACAAGATGGAGGTCAAACCCAGGACTTACCGCAGGATGGCCCATAAGCGTTATTTGCAGGAAGCCAAAAAGAAGAAAAAATCAGTTGTATCGATCCGCAAGGCCATCCGTGTGTTGCTCAACTGTGTAAAAAGGAACCTGGCCATATCGATCAAATGCTGGACCTGTTGGAAGGGCCGTTTCCTTTTCCCCACAAAACCCAGCAGGAACTGATGGTGGTCCATACCCTTTATAAGCAGCAACAAGGCATGTATGAGCAAGAAAGCCCACACCAATGTAAAGATCGGATAGTGAGCATCTCACAACCCCATGTACGCCCGATAGTGAGGGGCAAGCAGGGCAAGAGTGTAGAGTTTGGTGCCAAGTTGGGCCTTTCACTCATGGATGGGTTCATGACCAAGGATAACCTAAGCTGGAATGCCTATAATGAAAGTGAGGACCTGATCAATCAGGCAGAGACCTACAAGGCTTTGTTTGGTTATTACCCTGAACTTATACAGGCCGATAAAATCTATGCTACCAATAAGAATCGCAATTGGTGTAAAGAAAACAGCATAAGGATGACAGCTGCCACAAAAGGAAAACCTGTGAAGAAATCAGCATACCAGAAGGCTAAATCAAAAAAGGAATATGCTGAGAGGAATGCCATTGAGGGAAGAATAGGCAATGCCAAACAAGCTTACTCGCTCAATGAAATCAAAGCCAAGCTTAAATCAACTTCACAAACTTGGATTGCTGCAACCCTATTCGTGCTCAATCTATCTAGGGCTGCTAATTTGATGGGTACTACTTTTTGAGGAAGCCCTAGTTAGCAAAATGGAAGAGGAATTAAAGAATCAATCAGATCCAAGAATGTCCGGAGAAGGGGATATTTTTCATAGTTATGAATACACATGGGATAAATACAGAAATCTGTATGACAAGATGGTAATCAATAAAGAAGCAATAGTTCCAATTTGGATAAATGCATCAGATATTGAAACTGATTTTATAGATGAATGATGCAGAATAATAAATTAGAAATAGCTATCAATTATAAAACTTTAAAGAAATGAGAATTCACATGAAACCATTATACTACCAGAATTCACTGAACCATATTCCATGGCATAAATACTTGCTATATTCTCTGAATGAATACACCAATATCATCGGCATGGATAATCAGTAATTTGGTATCTTTTGAATAGCCCAACCTTTCCTGGATAGTGACAGATTGAGCTTGTGCGCTAGAAAAGCATATATGAAATAGGGCGTCCTTGAAAATTAGTTCAGCGAGAAGAAAGAGGGGTTAAAAATGGGATCAGGATTTTCAATAGAGGAGAGATTGATCATCATACTGATTACCTGCTCTTGAAAGAGTACAATTTTTGTTACAAAATAGAGTTTGAAAGTGCGTTTTTGGTGTATAGACATAGTGCTTCCTTTGAAGTAGAAAACGAACTTTTGTTTTTTAGTTATGCGGCCTGTTGGAATGGTGGATCAACTGTATTTAGCAATAGTTTTCTTTTACTAATTTTTACTGCGTTAGCGGTCATCACAGCAAAAAAGACAAACAGTCTTTCATTTTTCTCTCCTTTAACTTTAATCCTGTTGGTCCCGTAATGAGTTTTGTGGTCACCGAAGCTGCCTTCCATCACTGTAGCCCTTTGATTGGCGATGAGTCCACTGAGCCGACTGTCTTGTTTAGTAAGAGGTTGGGGGCCTTTCTTAGGAAAGCAAGTGAAGATTTTCTTTTTGGTGCAAAATCTTCGATTGGCATTTGTGGCATAGATCAGGTCAGCTCCCAATTGATTAAGCGCTCCAAAGTGTCGTTTGTGCTTTACAGTACTAATCTTGAGCCGGGTGGATTCATTGAAAGCGTTGAAATTCATACACTCAATCATGCAGATCCCATCCACTTGCAGCATATGTACCTTCATGCCAAACTCAACTCTTTTGTTCTCTTTTCCCCTGACTATCGGCCTGACATAGGGTTTTGCCAATGATACGATGCGGTTTTTTAACTCTTTGGCCGGGTGGGTTTGTAGGAACTGCTGTTGTTCAAGTACTTTTTTGATGGTTCTCAGGTAATCTCTTTCCTGCTCATTAAGCAGTGGCAGTTTAGCATCGTTGAGAACTTGTTGAAGTTGGATCAACCCCTTGTGTAGCAGATACAACAGGGCTTTTTTACGCTTACGTCCTTCTTTATAGGTCTTCCTGCGTCTTTTCTCATAATCGCGTTGTCTGCGCTTTTGTTCAACATATTTGGAGCGAGGCCTTTTCTTTCTCACTACTTTACACCATCGGAACAATTGCTTTTCAAACACCCAATGGCAGCATTCCCATAACAGCTTTACATCAGTAGGAAAACGGATATAACTCTCATAACAGGTAGCGTCCATTAAAAGCACATGGGTATTATTCATGTCTCTTTTCCAATGTTCGATCAATATTTGTTGGAGCTGTTGCCAGTCTGTATACTCAGCCAGATAACTGCGGATGCGGCTTACGATAGCATTGTCTCGAATCTTCTCTGTGTCTGATAACATTTTGCCACAGAACAACTGTAGGCTCCAATCGGAGTTAAAGCGTTCTATTAGTTTCTCATCACTGATACTCAGGTAGGACTTAAGAAACATCAGCGCAAACATCCCTTTTGAGGAAAACCACCGGGGAGCACCAGGTCCGTTATTTTCTTCAGGCAGGCAGTCCGCTAACTGATTCCACGGTAGACTATCATAAACTGCACCCAATTTACTGCTCTTAAACAAATACCATTTTGGAGTTAAACCATATTCGGGTTGGAAAAGCCTTTTTTGCATTCTAATTTGTGGTGTTAGATGTGTTCTACACCACAATCTAGCAAAACAAAAACCCCGAAAAAAGCCCTATTCGGCCGATTTCGGGGTTCTTTATCCTTTCAAACCTCTTTTAACTCTTTGATTATCAGAATCTTAATTTATTCAAAGACGCCCTGAAATAGCAAGATAACACAGGCTGATTTTTTTATAATATCATATTATAATTATCAAAAATATTGCAGGTAATGCGCAGTGGGTATATCCCGTGAATTGCGCAGAAATTAAAGGTAGCACAAGCGTAGATAAAATGCTTGAAAGGGTTGATGCCCTGTGTTGTTGACAATTGAGTACCTCAATTGATCTCTGATACCTTTTAAGAATTTTAGTCGGAACCCTAATGGCTCAGATTCAATGTAGGAGCTTAACCCGAAAAATTCATAGTAGACAATAAAAAACAGGCATAAATTGCTTATATTGAGATAGTTAGACAACAAAATAAGCAATTAATTTATGCCTGAATATAAGGAAAAAGATACCGTATTTTATCGAGGAAAACAAGCTTTTAAATTTGATTTTTTCAGCATCAGTGATTAGCTCAGACGGAGCGATATTGTTAAGTGAAAAAGTAGAGAGAAAGACTGGTCTATTAAAAAGCTTCGCCGCACTGATTCCTGACTATCGAAACCCCTTTTTTATCGAATACACTTATGAAGAAATGCTTCGCCAACGGGTGTTTTTAATGATGCAGGGCTATCAGGATTGCAATGACGAACAAAAACTCCGAGAGGATCCGGTGATCCGTAAAGTACTAGATAGCGGATTATGTTCCCAGCCTACTTTAAGTCGATTTGAAAACAAGGCCGATCGGAGTCTGATCTACCAGATGAGTCAATGGTTTGTAGACCGTTATGTAGAGGAGTTGAAAGAGAAGACTGGTCAAATCATCATTGATGTAGATGGTACCGATGACCCTACTCATGGATCCCAACAACTCAGTTTGTATAATGGCTATTATGGACAGACTATGCACCATGAGTTGTTCTTTAAGGACGGGAACACCGGTCAGGTCATTTTACCAGTACTACGTCCGGGCAATTGTCACTCCAACAAATGGTTTGTGGCCTTATTGAAAAGGATTGTCATTAAAATCAGAAAAAAACTGCCCTCAGTAAAGATCCTTATTCGAGCGGATAGTGGCTTTTCAGGAGCATCTTTTTATCGGATAGCTAAGCAGTTTGACCTTCAATTTTGTTTAGGTATTAGTAGTAATGAAGTTTTAAAGACTTTTACCAAACAGACTATCATTGAAGTAAAAAAGGAATATGCTTCAAAAATCATCAAACATCAAGAGTTTGTTGGCCCGTTTACTTACCAGGCCAAAAGCTGGGATCGTTCTGAAAAGCTGTACGCCAAAGTGGAGTCTACCGGAAAAGGAATGAATGTCCGTTACTTTGTGAGCAACTTTGAAGCGATGACCGCTCAACAGATTTACTTTGATTTTTATGTCAAGCGAGGTGATGCCAGTGAAAATCGAATAAAGGAACTCAAAAACATGACTTATTCCGACCGGCTTTCCTGTCATCGCTACTGGGCCAATTTCATGCGTTTAATCATCGCTACCCTCTGTTATGAAATGTTCCGGCAGATTAACCCGCATTATTCATAGGCCACCAATTTTGGGATTAATAATGGGTTGCTAACTATTTTTGATTGGAGTGTATGTATTAATTTGAAGATCAACCAGGTTTCTGGATTTCAAAGGACATTAGAGCGTTTTTTTGTTAGAATTTTTCAATTTTCAGTCAA
Organism: Cyclobacteriaceae bacterium; assembly: GCA_963664285.2. Lineage (GTDB taxonomy): Bacteria > Bacteroidota > Bacteroidia > Cytophagales > Cyclobacteriaceae > JAJCYL01. The sequence continues at coordinate 14,421 of CAXXNX010000055.1, read as the reverse complement.
AGCTCTATTGTGTTCTTATGGAAGAACATTTTTTTGATTAAATCAAACTGTTTAACTGATCGGTCAGTTCACCGTAAGCAAATCGCCCAGCAGGTATTGATATCTAAAGGCTCTTGAGAATTGTATTGTCAATGATCTTTTCCTTTCTTTCAGGCACGCCCCAACCTTCATCAGGTAAAGCCGGATATTGTCCACTTGCCATCGTTTAGCAAAGTGGTGTTTTGTTTTGGCAATTAATAATTTAATCTGCCGGAACATTTCATAACAGAGGGTAGCGATGATTAAACGCATGAAATTGGCCCAGTAGCGATGACAGGAAAGCCGGTCGGAATAAGTCATGTTTTTGAGTTCCTTTATTCGATTTTCACTGGCATCACCTCGCTTGACATAAAAATCAAAGTAAATCTGTTGAGCGGTCATCGCTTCAAAGTTGCTCACAAAGTAACGGACATTCATTCCTTTTCCGGTAGACTCCACTTTGGCGTACAGCTTTTCAGAACGATCCCAGCTTTTGGCCTGGTAAGTAAACGGGCCAACAAACTCTTGATGTTTGATGATTTTTGAAGCATATTCCTTTTTTACTTCAATGATAGTCTGTTTGGTAAAAGTCTTTAAAACTTCATTACTACTAATACCTAAACAAAATTGAAGGTCAAACTGCTTAGCTATCCGATAAAAAGATGCTCCTGAAAAGCCACTATCCGCTCGAATAAGGATCTTTACTGAGGGCAGTTTTTTTTCTGATTTTAATGACAATCCTTTTCAATAAGGCCACAAACCATTTGTTGGAGTGACAATTGCCCGGACGTAGTACTGGTAAAATGACCTGACCGGTGTTCCCGTCCTTAAAGAACAACTCATGGTACATAGTCTGTCCATAATAGCCATTATACAAACTGAGTTGTTGGGATCCATGAGTAGGGTCATCGGTACCATCTACATCAATGATGATTTGACCAGTCTTCTCTTTCAACTCCTCTACATAACGGTCTACAAACCATTGACTCATCTGGTAGATCAGACTCCGATCGGCCTTGTTTTCAAATCGACTTAAAGTAGGCTGGGAACATAATCCGCTATCTAGTACTTTACGGATCACCGGATCCTCTCGGAGTTTTTGTTCGTCATTGCAATCCTGATAGCCCTGCATCATTAAAAACACCCGTTGGCGAAGCATTTCTTCATAAGTGTATTCGATAAAAAAGGGGTTTCGATAGTCAGGAATCAGTGCGGCGAAGCTTTTTAATAGACCAGTCTTTCTCTCTACTTTTTCACTTAACAATATCGCTCCGTCTGAGCTAATCGCTGATGCTGAAAAATCAAATTTAAAAGCTTGTTTTCCTCGATAAAATACGGTATCTTTTTCCTTATATTCAGGCATAAATTAATTGCTTATTTTGTTGTCTAACTATCTCAATATAAGCAATTTATGCCTGTTTTTTATTGTCTACTATGAATTTTTCGGGTTAAATTATTAATTGCCAAAACAAAACACCACTTTGCTAAACGATGGCAAGTGGACAATATCCGGCTTTACCTGATGAAGGTGGGGCGTGCCTGAAAGAAAGGAAAAGATCATTGACAATACAATTCTCAAGAGCCTTTAGATATCAATACCTGCTGGGCGATTTGCTTACGGTGAACTGACCGATCAGTTAAACAGTTTTAGTTTAATCAAAAAAATGTTCTTCCATAAGAACACAATAGAGCTTTGACTGAAAATTGAAAAATTCTAACAAAAAAACGCTCTAATGTCCTTTGAAATCCAGAAACCTGGTTGATCTTCAAATTAATACATACACTCCAATCAAAAATAGTTAGCAACCCATTATTAATCCCAAAATTGGTGGCCTATGAATAATGCGGGTTAATGAATTTGGCTACGATCCTTTACTGGCAATTAAGGCTGCAGCCTACTGGCCCAGTCTAATGATGAAAGTTGCAAATGATTACGGAACGGTCAGCGAAGGAAAATTCGCTGATATTATCGCCGTAAAAGGGGATGTCTTGAGATATATTGAGTTATTACAGGATGTAGATTTTGTGATGAAACACGGAAAGGTTTATAAATCAGTTGAATAATAAACTATTGCATGCCTACTGCCTGTAAATTATGAGATGAGATTACCGCAATTTTTCTTTCAACACTACTTCTGTCTTCCAGCGGATTATGTTCCACTGGGTTTCGGTGAGCTCGTCTTTGACAGTTGATATTTCCTTGGGTCGGCCACCTACTTCTTCCAGTTTTCCGTACCGGGCATTTCGTTCAATTTCCTGAAAGAAAAATCTTTAAAAAGACATGTGAGTAGATCTCCCTCCTGTTTTAGATGAATATTGTATCTAATTCGTCCGAATGATCTGTTCCCGATAGGTGCGTTTTCATAGACTACAAATGACATATTCACAATTTGTAAGTTCAAGTAATAAGTGCAATTTTCCTTTGTAGCACTTGCTTTGCGTTTAGGTAATTAAATTTTCTAACAGGGCGTTCATTGATTTTGTTTTCAACAACTTTGATTTGCTCCTCCTGTAACAAATCTAATATCTGTTTTCTTAGGATAAAACCTTCTGATTACCCCAATCCTATTTTCAACTGTCCCTTTATCCTGACTAGTATAGGGACGAGTGAAATAGGCATCCACATCAAGGGATTGAGCAATCAACTCATGTTTAGAAAATGCCATATCATTATCAAAAGTGAGTGTTTCCAGTTTGTGTTTATCCTGAGAGAGTTCCTCCACAATAGCTTCGGCCATTTGATCGGCATTTTTACTGTGCATCTTTCTGATTCTGGTAAAAAGACTTGCTCGGTCTGTCATCACCAACAAAGAGCCTTTGTGGTTTTTACCCATCATTAAATTGACTTCTATATCTCCCAATCGTTCCCTTTTGTTAATGATCTGGGGTCGCTGTTCAATTGATACCCTATTCGGGATAATACCTCTACGATCTTTTCTGTTTCCTCGTTTGCGCCTTCGTTTGCCATGTTTTAGATATGTGTATAGTTGTTTGTATTCTTGGTTCTCCTGGTGGTTGGTGTGCTTACATTCCCATATCCATTGGTAAATCCCATTCATGGCTAAGTGGACATTCTCTCGTTTTCTTTCCCTGATGGCTGATCAATTCAGGACTCCATCTATCTTCTTGGAGCCGGTTAACTATCCAGTCTTTCATGGGTTTGGTGAAAATCACTCTTTTTGGCTTTTCTTGATGACGAAGATTGGTCCTCCTTTGTGCATTTGCTGTTCGATAGACACCAGCTCCCCTACCTCTTGAACCCACATTTCGCTTAAGCTCACGTGAGATCGTAGATGGGTGAAAATGAACGATACAGGCAATCTCCTTTTGAGTAGCTCCTGTTTTCAATAATGCTTCAATTTGATACCTTTGATCAATACTGAGATGTGTGTAGTTTTTTGACATTTTGCAATCCAAAGATTGCACTGTTTCAGGCTTTTGAAGGATGAAAAAGCCCTTAAAAGCTTTTTCATCCTTCAATTGCACTTATTAGTTGATCTCAGCATTGACTTATTTTCAAAAGTTTGATATTTCTTACTCTTTGGTTGAAGATCCTTTGCTATCGCCTTCAAATCAGTACCAGGTAAGGTCATTTCAACCTGATAAGTTGCATTAGGAGCTTCAATAAATTCACTTCCTTTCCACAGCTCCTGCTATAAAACGGGGAAACTTATTGAAATCAATAAGATACTTGAAAAAATCTCAGAACGACTTCTATAACGAAAAAATGTTCGCTCCCCGAACTTGTTAGGCATGGGTTAAATGTTATCAGGAAAAACAACCATGAATAGCTGATTGCAGCCTCTTTATAAACATCAAATTAACATTTTCCCATTTTAAAGACAAGTTGTGTAAAAAGAAACTGTGGCAATTAAAAGTACACTTGTCGTCATAGTGTAGCTCTATCTAGTGCCACGGATTTCAATCAATTATCGACTTCGATGTAATTACATCCTAAATGAGCCCATAACTAAAATCTTAAAAAGCATAAACTGCAGCTACCAGGAACGAAGCAAGTGAACGCTGGGGAGTCAATTCATCGTTCATGAACATGTCCTCAGAAGTTATATCTACCCTGAATTCAGGGATAATTGTGAGACTTCCGACTTTATAGTTCGCAGACAAAGTAACATCAAATACACTTTCTTTAGGGATTAATGCCACTCCATCATCATCTTTGAAATATTCTGCTCTCAATCCAAGACCAAAAGCGTCAGAAGCAGCCACCTGGAAGTACCCCGCTGCACCATAAAAAGCAGTGGAATAGGTACCATTAAAACCTAAATAAATCTTATCGGATATATCCCAACCTGTTGTCAAGTCGGTCTGAAAATAATCCTCATCAAACAGTAAATTCAACCATACCCCTCCCGACGCGGCTTCATATCCCAATTGCGTACCTGCAGTGTATGTTCCATCGGGGTTGAAATCAGTAGCATCGGTTTCATTGAACACACCAGCCATGAAGCTAAATCCGATCTCAAAAGAGGCATCCAATTTAACACCGGTATGAGAAAAAGGCCCATAAGAAAACATGTAAGAGGTGGAGTAATTGTAGTTACCTGTAGGCGAAATCACTTCATAACCCAGGAAGGTGTTGAAGTTGCCCAAAGTAACAGTTACAGCGTCACTTACATTTATGTAGGCATATAGTTGATTCACAACATTTAATGCTGGCCCAGAACCAAAGACAGCTTCAGCACCTCGAGGTCCGAAGGCGAGATCAGCAACAAAACCAGCCTTTTCTCCATCGTATGATCCAATGATATTAGCCATACCTAGGGCAAAACCCGGTAGATTGGCAAATGATGTTGCCGGGGCGAGACTGCCACCGGTTTCAGGGTCATTGGTCGCATTTAAGTTGGCTCTATAATAGGAATCAATTGAGCCTGCAAAAGAAAAAGTTGGTTTTTCATCTGCTTCAACCTCGTTCTGAGCTTGAAGGTTAGTAGTTAATCCTATTAATAGAATTAAGACGGCGGAAATATTTTTCATTGTAATTTTGTTTAGATCGTTCATGAATTATTTAAATAATTTGTGGATTTAAGCCTTGGGCCAGAAAGTCGGCGGACTTTCTGGCCCAAGGCTTTACTTATATGGGAGCTTATTCGTAAGTGATTGTATAACCACGAATACCATGCTCATGGCTATCCAAGCCAGATTCCTCATGTTCGGCGCTGACCCTTATTCCCATGGTTGCCTTTAGAGCAGAGAATATGAGGTAAGCGGCAGAGAATGCCATAGCTCCACATATCAATACACCATAAAGCTGAGGCATAAAAGCCATTCCTTGCCCGAAAATTCCTACTGCTAATGTCCCCCAAATTCCGCAGGTAAGGTGTACCGATACAGCTCCAACGACATCGTCTAATTTCAACTTATCTAGTATCAGAGCTGAGAAAACCACTAAAACACCCGCAATTAAGCCTACAAGAAGAGATTCAGCCGGGCTTATCACATCAGCACCGGCGGTTATTCCAACCAAACCGGCCAGAACGCCATTAAGCACCATGCCGAGGTCCAATCTTTTAAATACGACATAACCCGTAATGAATCCTCCCAAGGCACCGCTACTGGCAGACAGACAGGTAGTTACCAGGACTAGTGAAGTCAAAGCAGGATCACCCGAAAGTACTGAACCTCCATTGAATCCGAACCAACCCAGCCATAGTAGGAAAACACCTATTACAGCTAAGGGAACACTTGAACCGGGTTTGTCAACTACTTTGCCGTTAACATACTTTCCAATTCTCGGCCCTAAAACCATGATTCCTGCCAGGGCACCCCATCCTCCGACTGAGTGAACAAGAGTTGAACCCGCAAAATCATAGAAGCCCATTGCGTCGAGAGCGCCTCCACCCCATTTCCAGCTGCCTATCAATGGATAAACCAGTCCTACGAAAAGTAAGGTGAAAATAAGGTAGGCGCTGATTTTAATTCTTTCCGCAACCGCTCCTGATACAATGGTGGCGGCAGTAGCGGCAAACATGGCCTGAAAAAGAAAGTCAGTCCAATAGGTGTAACCTCCACCGGCATAATCCACAGTGGTTCCATTCTCGGGTAAATCAAGAAAGAACCCGGAAAAAGCAAACCAGCCGGGTTCGACAAAACCCGGATACATCAAATTGAATCCCACAATGAAATAGGTGATGATCCCAATAACCGGGGTCATGGTGTTTTTGAATAAGATGTTCACCGTATTCTTTGCCTGACCAAAACCAGTTTCTACACCGGCAAAACCAAGGTGCATAATAAATACTAGGGCGGTCGCCAGCATCATCCAAATATTGTTGGCGGTAAAGACCGCTTCTCCCAATTGTGTGCTTAATAAAGCAGTTTGATCAGCCAGCGCAGCTATTGTTGCCTCACTGCCAAGGGCTGCATTAGTAACTTCAGCTCCTGTAGTTACTAATTCGTCGTTCATTTCCATCATTTGAAACTTTAACCGTTAGTTTAGGTATCATTTTGATGCAAATGAATATCGAAATGCAGTGATAGTGTCTTTTTAGGTTATTAATTCTATCTAATTATCTAATTTTTTGATAATTTGAATTTTTCTGATTCGTTTTTAAACTAATTACAATATAAAAAACGTAAAATGCATGAAAAGTGGTAAAATTTACACAACAATGGATGACCTTACACAAAACACCTTTTGTTGAGCTGTCCAATTTGCGGAATCACGGATGACAGTGAAAAGCAGTTTAATCGCGCATCTCATGGATTTTTATACAGACAATGACTCTTTGTGAATGGTCCTTACTTTATTAAATAATAGTACGGAACAAATAATTCCAATTATTGCTATACCCAACAAGGAAACGAAAATGAGCTTATAGCCATCTTCTCCGGGATATTCGTCAAGAAATTTTCCAAAAATTGTTGAGAGTATGGCGTCAGGCAAGAATCCAATAACACTCATTAAACCGGTCGCCAATCCAAGGTCTTTATCTCTAATTTTCAGTTCTGCAAGTGGAACGAAATAAACCGCACGCATTGCCGAAAGACAGATAGCAACTAACATCATCAAAGTCATCATAGTAAGAACAAGATCGGGCACTGCGGGTATAGCGATAAAGCCTACAATCAAAACAATAACAAAACCAAATGCAGAAGATAAGAACTTAGTTGATGACCTGATTCCATCCACAATGAATCCACCTATAGGGCAGCCAATTAATTGAACTCCATATGTTCTGATGATGCCTAATGACGCTCCTAATGCTATTGAAATACCAAAAGCATTTGTAGCATAGGGTATGGTAAAGGCAATTCCGGTATGAATAGAATAGGCGCAAAATATGATAGATGCAGCAAGCCATAATTCTGGTCTGCCCAACATTTTCCAGTTTTTCTTTGACGGTGAAGTACCATTCTCAACTTGCTTTCCTGTATAATCGTTATGGAGCGGAATGAAGAAGTAAGAACAAATCCCTGAGACTATAAGCGTGGTAGAATAAATCAAAATGACATTTTTTAATCCGAGGACTCCTCCAAACTCATCAGCAGAATTGAAAAATTGCAATGCAATGGAGGAATAGGCCAAAGCAAAAACTGCGAATCCCGTGTCTTTGAAACCAAAGAGACGGCCCTGAATTGAATCATTTCCTAAAAGCCTGATTGATTTGATCAGAGGAGCCCAAAAGGTCATGATTGTAGTTACTGACCACAGGCAGTGAACCACTACTGCTCCAGTGAAGTCTGGAAATGTAGCGTAATAAAATCCAAGGAGCCCGGTCCCAATTAGTGAGAATGTGATCAAGTATCTGGCTTGGAAATTGTCAGCCAGCAACCCTCCGATAAAATATGAAAATATGTTGGTTATACCATATATACTCATTAGGACGCCCAATTGAGTATTCGTAAACCCAAATGCTGTGATCAGGGAATCATAATATGGATACCTTAGATAAGGCAAAAGATAAATGGCGCCCCCACCGATACTTAATACAAACAAGATTATCCATCTCCTATATTTCTCCTTCAAAGTCATTTAAGTTGGAAACAAGATTAGCTCTGTTTTTCAAAGATGACACCCTCTCTATCATCATTAACTGCGTTGTAAATATTCTGGTAAAGTTGCATTGTATGCACACAATCTTGAATACCGGAAACCGGTTCCCTTCCACTTCTTATTGCGTCCACGAACTCACGAAATGATCCGGCGTCACCTGTAAGCTCACCATTCCGTTCATCGCGGTAATTTTCAGAAAAAGTATTCTGCTCTTTTGTGAAATGCTTTAACTTCCACAGGCTATCTAAAATAATATATTCCCCTTCACCTGTGAGCTCAATTCTATCGTAGTTACGCCACCAAAGTCTATTACTGTTCAATTGAAGTGTACCCACAGCACCATTATCAAACTCGAGTGCCAGTGCGAAAGCACCAGTTTCACCTTGTTGGTTATGAAAGAGCGACATTTTTGATATTTCCCCCGCGATGTATCGTGCCAGGTCAAGATGGTGTATGGAAAAATCCAGGAGGTAAGCTTGAACAGCATTCTCATAATCTTTGCTACGATAATCATCTTCTCCGCTATACCTGCCTGAGCAAAAAGAACTATGATATTGGGTCAATGTGCCGAACTCTTTAGAATCCAATATCTTTTTGGCTTGTGTCACCCCAAAACTGAACCTGCTCTCAAAATTGACCATTAAATACCTGTTCATCCTACTTGATGTATTTGCAAGATTAATAGTCTCTTCTGATGTCATAGCCGGTGGTTTGGGTATAAAGACATGATATCCCTCTTCCAACGCGTCTATTACGATCTCATATCTAAGCTTAGGATGCATTTGCACTATAACTGCCTCCATATCTTCATTGGCGAACATGTTTTTGTAGTCCGTATAAGACCTGACCGAACCAAACTTACCTGCCAAATAATTGGCCCTTTTTTCGTCTATATCGCAAATTGCCTGCAAAGCTATGGGAGCATGGTACATTGCAGGATACACGGCAAATTCTGCCATTGCCCCAACACCGATGCATCCAACCCGGAGTGGTTCCAAGTTCGATTGTTTCATTTCCCAGCTTGTACTGAAGTACATTTAGTCACTTGTTAAAATTAAGATCCCTGGCACATTTTTCAACCCAGGATTTCATTTCGGCTTCCTGTTCTATTATTGAAGCTAGCAATTCAAACTGATTTTTTGCCCGGCCCAGATTTTGGGTCTTTCTCGATATCTTATAATAGTAATGGTCTCCTTCAATAAAATCTGTAAGGAATCGTACCCCCTGAATGAAAGTCATCAACTTACCCCCAAGGACAAGATGTTCAATTTCGTCGTGAGTAATAAGATCTTCTGTTGCTGCCAGAAACCCCTGAGTTAATGTTTTGAAAATTTCAAGTCTCATATTCACTTTAAACACATCCGGATCATCTTCAGCAACACTTGGCGTAAATGTTCTTACGATGTCACCAAAGTCATAGATTAAATATCCTGGCATCACAGTATCCAGATCAATCACACTAATTACTTTTCCTGAAGCCCGGCTGAAAAGAACGTTATTTAGTTTGGTGTCATTATGGGTGATGCGTTCAGGCATTTGATGCGATGATATTAATTCTTCAACCTCGTCAACCAGCTTTTCATGCTCACTAACAAAACTAACTTCATTCACTGCATGGCTGACTCTATTAAACCTGTCTTCTCTAAGTGAACTGTGGAATTGGTTCATTCTCTTTTTGGCATTGTGAAAATCGGGAATAGAGTGATGAATAGAAGTTGGAGGTAACTCTCTTAAGTTCCATATGAATTTGCCAAACGCTCGTGCCGCTTCAAAAGCCTGATCCGGCTTTTCAATATGTTCAACTGTATAGGTATTTTCAATAAAATGATTAATTCTCCAGTAGTTATCTTCATCATCTTTATAAAGAAACTTACCATCCGTAGTCTTGTGATAGTTCAAAAGCTTAAGTTCAACAGGTGTACAGTAAAGTTTTTCAATATGAGACCGTATAACTCTGATATTCTCCATCAGCAACCCCGGTGCTTTAAAAACTCCATGATTTACTCTCTGCAAAACGCATTTATAAGCAGTCTTTTCATTTATAGGGCTTAAAAGATAAGTATCGTTAATATGGCCCTTACCTAAAGCTGTTACTTTGTATTGGCCTTTAATATCAAAAGCTTCCAATATCTTTTCTATAGCAGGATTCGATATTAATGCCATAATGACCCTGGATATATTCCTTTCTCTATAAGCAGACCAATTTTGGAGGTCGCCACATCCTTATCGCTGCGATAGGTCACCCCAAACCAGGGATCAATGCTTTCAATAACTTTGATCCTTATGGCTCCGGTATCTAATAAGCCATTGAGTACGTTCGGAATAAAGAGCTCCGCATTTTCACTTTGTCTGTTGCGAGCAATAAAATCATTGAAACTATTTTGTATATGATTAAAAATCGACGGTGTGAACGCCCAACAATTCATAGATACCAATGTTTCAGTTGTTAAGTATTCCTTGACGTCGTTTTCGAGATTATATATTCGGTCACCATCTTTAAAGATCCTGGTCTTTTCCTTAATTGAAACCAAATAATTACTGCCGTCAGATTCACAAATACCTCTTGCTACATGCCCACTGGCAGTTAAAGTATTTCCTAATCTGTATCCAACCAATGCAAATTGATCCTCACTATTTACTTCCGAAAGGAAATTGGCCATCTGCTTAAATGCCTTCGGCCCGTAAAAATCATCGGCGTTAATAACAACAAAAGGTGTGTCAATTACATTTCTCGCTGACAAAATGGCATGTGCAGTTCCCCAGGGTTTTTTTCGCAAAATCAGAGAGCCATTATATTCTATGTCAGTCCTTTGAACAACATGACTAACCTTTAATTGTCCACCAAAAGCATGGTCAAATTTCTTGTAAAAATCCTCGACCATATTATCCTGAAGAATAAATATAACTTCGTCAAAACCACTTTTGATAGCATCGTATATGGAATAGTCCATGATAGTCTCACCATTTGGACCAAACCCATCAATTTGCTTCAAACCACCATATCTGCTGCCAATACCGGCAGCCATTATTAGTAATTTCATTTATTGTACTTTGAATGGCTTCTAATATTCGTCGTCAAACGCGAAATTACTCTTCCTGGTCATCCATCTTCCTCTCGTAAAGTCCGGTAATGCGTAACAGGTTCACTACCCAAGGCTATGGATTGCTCGGACAGTGGCGAGATCACACTCCAGGCTGCCGCATCATACACATCAAGTGAGTGCCGGCGCCTTTCGCTTGATCGACTCTATAAAGGCATGACTAACGAAATAGTCCATCCCGCCATGTCCTGCGCCCTCTGCATGCTTACCGAACCTTTTCCATAAAGGGTGATCATATTTTTCTATATAAGCGGCATCTGATTCCCATTGATGGGGTTTAGGACTTTGATCCTCGAGATAAATAGAATCATTCAAATCCATCCAAATACCATTAGTGCCCTGCACTCTGAAGCCTAATGAATAAGGCCGAGGCAGGTTGGTATCATGCTGAATGATGACAGATTCACCATTATGGGTTTTGATAGTAGTAGTAACAACATCTCCCAGTTTAAACTTCACTTTCGCATTGGGGTGATCCTCACCACCATTCTTCACAATATAATCATGCAAACCCCGAGACTTTGTAGCAACAGAAGTAAGAAAATCGAATTTGTTGCCTCTATTGATGTCAACATATTTGGCTACCGGACCAACTCCATGAGTAGGATAAAGATCACCATTTCGATTCACCGAATGAGCCGTTCTCCACTTAGCTTCTGAAAATCCTTTTTCTCCAAATTCAACTCCGCCACCATAGGCCTGTTTTCCATCATTAAATTTAACATGCCTGAGATCATGCTGATAACCACATTCAAGATGGATCAACTCTCCAAATAATCCTTCCCGTACCATATTTAAAACCGCCATCACATCCCTTCTGTAACACACATTTTCCATGATCATACAAGGCGTCCCCGTTTCTTCAGAGGTATTCACCAAATCCCAGCATTCTTGAACTGAGACCGCAACTGACACTTCCACCCCAGCATATTTGCCTGATTTCATGGTCCCGACTGCCATCGGCACATGCCATAACCAGGGAGTAGCAATGACCACTCCATCTAGATCGTCCCTCTCTAGTAGTTTCTTCCAAGCCCATTCATTACCCGTGAAAACAGCCGGTTCTGTTTTGCCTGCTTTAGATACCAGTTCCTTGGATATCCTTATTGCTACCGGGTCGATATCGCAAATTGCTTTTACCTCAGAATCGTCTCGTTGTAAAGCCAGCCTTAGATGCTCTCTTCCTCTTAAACCAACTCCTATGAATCCTAGCCTCGCTTTACGATCATCCTGACCTTTCAAAATTGTTGGTATACCGATTGACACACCTATACCAGTTGCTGTTGTTTTTTTTTTATGAAATTTCTTCGCGTTTCCATATAATCTGGATTTTAATTTATTCTCCTCAAACCATCTCCAACGCTCACTCTATAGACGCTTAACTTTTTTCTTAACTTATTTTAAACTCTTGAAAAGCTTGCTCAATCAGTTCATCTTCGTGGCCCTGTTTCACCACACAAATAATACAACCGCCAAAGCCTCCTCCTATTTGTCTAGCTCCCATGACATATTCATTCTGCTGTGCAATCTTGACTAAAAAATCAGACTCTTCACAGCTTACCTCATAATCTTCACTTAATTAATCCCCTATGTGACTGATTAAGTAGTTCCCCAAGTCGCTTATAATCACTCGCAATCAATGCCTCCGCAGCCATGCACACCCTGTCATTTTCCTCAATTACAAATTTCACTCGTTTATAACTGGTGCCGGTAATATCTTCTTTAACATCTTCAAGGTAACATTTTGTAGCTAAGTTCTAATTATAACAGCATTTTGTTTAAATAGCTCATACAGATGATAGGCTTGATCCGTTAATAGCATAGTCAGAAACCATTGTTTCAAAGTTGTTTTACTCTCTCTTATTCGGTCAGCATAAGCATACCAATTCAGGTAGTTTTGCAAATATTTGGAACTGACACCATTGAATGGGCGTAAGAATGTCCTAAGTTGAGTGTGAACATTGTTTACTTTTTGCAGATGGATTGTTTTATCATCTCTATCCACATGATCTTTGGCCAATAGCGCTTTGTGCTTTATGGAGGGGTTGTCTTTGGCAAAAGCCTTATAAGAAGGGTGCTTATCTGTAATCAAGGTTGCACCGTAGGCCAACTTCCCATCCAATGCCTTTGAAATTTCTTCTTTGCTCAGCCGTTTTGATGCAACAGCTTTAAGGTACTTCTCCCCCTTTGCGTTCAACCGCTGTTACTACCTGGACAACTGTGACCTCTTCCTTTCCCATATTCCGTATGAAATCGTTTCCCCTCTTTCTTGCTGCCCTATCTAAATTTCGACTGCCCTTGTTGTTAAGTGCCAGTTCCAATTCATCACATTCTACTTCCGAGGATAACTGTTCGGGAACAAACTCATTTAGTGAACTCAATATCTTATGCCGCCAGTCGAAGCTTGTCTGGATGCTTATTCCGATTTGTTTTGCTATCTTTTTTATCGGCATGCCCTGCTCCATGCAGCGCAGATAAGATTGCCATTTTGATTTAAGCTTGATGTCATACAAAGGTGTCCCTGTTGTTTCACTGTACCATCTTTTACATTCATTGCACTGATACATCTGCACACCTTTTTGTCTGCCCCTCTTATATACCTTCTCGCTTGTGCAATTTGGACAGGGTTTCTTCTTTCTTTTCTCTGCTATTTGTTGTTGAGCGGCAATCAATACTTTGCCTTGTAATTCCTGCTCCTGGAGCAACTCATCCAACAATTCGGTTTGGGAACTTATCGGCAATTGTGCAAATAAATTTTTGATCTCTTGACTTGATATCATATAGCGAAGATAATAATAATTGCTGTGTTATTTAGAACTTAGCCTCATTTTGTTATATCTCTTACTGATTTAACATTTGAATGAATTGTTTTAATCACCTTCAATACATCTTCACAATCCTTTCGTCTGGAATTATATGCTGAGTCCGTAAGCTCGTGTTTTACTTTAGTGTCTAATAAAACCAGGGAATAACCATCGAAGTTTGAAGAATAAACTTTATAGGTTGAGTCACGACAATCGAGCTTCAAAAATGAATCTTTCTCTCCATGAACAATGGCGAATTGATCCAGAATGCCACAATTCAAACCGATTAAGTGTTCAGCATTCTGAGCCATTTTAACAATTTGCAACTTTTTAATATCCAACCCGAATAATTCACTCAACCCATAAATTAACCCACAGTTGAGTGATGCTGAAGATGATAGTCCTGCGCCTAATGGAATGTTTCCACCAAATACGGTATCAAAGCCTCCGACCACATAACCGTTTTCATTGAGTATTACCAGAA
>CAXXNX010000054.1:0-163550 GCA_963664285.2 Cyclobacteriaceae bacterium | reverse complement strand
CTTGAGAACATCCCGAGAGAATCCCAAATCAACTGAGGTCATAGACAGCCTTCTGCCCTGAACTGTATTTCGAGGAGCCCGATAGATCACATTGACCTGCGCATTCATAATTTTGGCAATCTTCAGGTTGTTATTGAGCCTACCACTGAAACTGGTGGTTTCTACCTGATCAAAGACTACTTCCTGTTCACCAAACATTACAGAACCCTCCTCGGTAATTGAATGGAAAAAGTTCAGGTTGCCATTAACGCTGTACCACTTGACAAACTCATGTGAGAAGTTCATTTCAGCTCCAATATCATTCCTTTGTGTAATATTAAAAGGTTTGGTGATGGTAATACCGTCGTTAACAATTCTTATTCTTTGGTAAACCCCTTCAGCATGCCGATAATATATTCCACTATAGATGGAAGATTTCGTGAGGTTCAACAGGTAGCCTAGCTCATAAGAATCCGTATAAACCGGTTTGAGGTTTGGATTGCCAACGCGAAAATTACGGTTATCGAAAATATGGGAAAACGGGTTTAAAAACCTTCCCCTCGGTCTTCTGATCCTTCTGCTATAGCTTGCCTGAACGGATTGCTGCTCTGTGAATTGGTAGGTCAAAAATGCGCTCGGAAAGAGATTATTGTACCGCTGATGGGTTTGCTCATCGGTAGTTTTCAAATTGGCTGGCAAGTCTGTCATCTCATACCTCAATCCCAATTGCCAGGATATATTGTTCACTTTATTTCCAATCATGCTGTAGACAGCCATTACTTTCTCATGATATTCAAAGTCATTGGTGAAGTTTGGATCGATCTGATAATTACGATCATCGTCCAGTTCCTCTACTCTGTAGTCATTTCCTACCATGCGATCAGTGTATCTGAAACCGGTTTCAAGCATGCCATCTTTACTGAAAGGATGCAGATATTCTCCCTGGAACATCCATCTTTCCTCGAGTTCATCATTAATCGAGCGTTGGAACAAATTTGGGGTCAACACTCTGGTGGAATCAATTGAAGACTCCACTAAGTCAGCTGCTTCCAATTCGTTGTTGTTCTGAAACTGGAGGTCGGTGGAAAACTTCTGGCCCTTCTTTTGGAAAGTTTTCGTATAATTGATTGAATACTCCATGTTTTCATCACCTTCTTCCTCAATACCACCTCTTTCTGATAATGAATCCAGGTCATCCTGGGGGTAAAAATCAAAGTAGTTGGTCTGAAATGTATTCTCTTCATCGGAATAGCGGTAAAGAAAAGCCAGGGTTAATGTATTGAAATCGTTAAGGAAAATATCAGCTCCTAAACGTGTGTTGTAGTTAATACTACCTCTTTCCCTGTCTCTGTCAATGTCTGTGATCTTTTCCACCGGGTCTCCAAATTCCTGGTATGAACCTCCGCCTCCCGGATTCTTCCGGTAAGAAGTTCCGAAGTTGGTGAATAAATTGAATCGCTTTTTGCGGAGATTCATATTCATGGAGGCGCCATGGTTATGCGGCCAACCAGTATTGACCAGGAAGCTGCCATTTATCCCCTTCGCTTTGCCCTTTTTCAGAACGATATTAATTATGCCTGCCTCACCTTCAGCATCATATTTGGCTGATGGGTTGGTAATAATTTCTACCCTATCTATGAGGTTACCATTGATTTGTCTCAATGCATCACTACTGGAAAGACCTACCCCAGACCAGATGGTTTGCCATCGATGAGGATTCTCACATCATCGCTCCCACGCAGGCTGACATTTCCATCCACATCGACCTGCACAGATGGAAGATTGTCCAATATATCAGTGGCGCTACCACCCAGGTTGCTAAGATCCTTTCCTATATTGTAGATCTTCTTGTCCAGCGTCATTTCCATTTGGGTCCGTTCTCCCTGAACAGTCACTTCATCCAGATAGCTTGAGGTAACATTGAGTTCAATTTTATCAAGAACCATACGTTGTCCATCTGATACTTCGATATCTTGAATAATTTGATCTGCATAAGAGATGAACTTGATTATAGCGTAATATTCCCCCGTGGGAGCACTGAGTTCAAAAGCTCCTTCTGTTGACGTTAATCCTGCTGATACCAGCGTAGAATCAGGTAAGCTGAAAATGCCAACACTGGCAAATTCAAGGGGATTACCTGTTTCACTATCCAGAACCTGACCGGTCAGGTTATTAACTCTCTGAGCGGAAGCGCTGAAAGACAATATTGCCAACCCCATCAAAGCCATTATTCCTTTCCCGGACATTAATCAATTTTTATTTAGTAGTGTTTTTAACCTTTGACTGAAAATCTTACTCAAATGTACGATGTTTCCGAAGAAATGGATCAGTTGCTTCTATAAACGGCAATAGTTTCAGGGTGATCGACCGGTTTACATAATAAACTTGAACTCACGCAAGCAAACAAAAAACATCTGGGACGTCACTCAGAGCAATTTAAAGGAGATTGAGTGAAGGGAAATTGCGTGAGAGTCACTTGGATTCCTAAAGCTTCATGCCATCGCGAAACCATCCTGAAGCCTCTGAATGAACTGTGCTTAAAAACAAGGTTAGGGATAAAATTTTCATTGAAAGTAGAATTATCTCTAATTACTGCGAAGCTTGTTTAAGTAGCTTATTAGCTATAGCAATCTTGACTACTCTTTCTGGCTTGCCTTTCTCTATCAATCGTAAATACGCTTACATTTACTTTTTCGAATCATTCTTTAGAAAGTTCAAACCTATTTGTATTTTAATGAATTATTTAAAAAAGCGAATGCTATGAAAAAGATAATTTTCACCTGTCAGATTGTTCTGGTTATTGCACTTTTAATGGTTGGCTGTGATCCAGCCAATTCTGACTTAGAGCAGAAGTTACATGCTGACATTAACCTTGCCGAAGGAACTATCTCAGTTTTCAGGGGTAACCAAAATGAACCAATAGTGGTTCAAAACGCCCGTCCGGAACACAGGCCCTATTTGCATCCCATCGCAGCTCCTGACGGTAAAGGTTTCGTCACAGAGTACAGCCCAGGACATCATAAGCATCAAACTGGTTTGTACTGGGGTTTCACGCGGGTCAATGGTGAACCTGTCAATCACGATAGCCTAATGACATTCTTTTACAAACCGGATAAAACAGCTGAACAGATAAGGATCAAAGGCAGGGACTATTTCCATAACCCGGGAGAAGGTTTTTGGAAAAGAGTCAGTTTTAATGTGATTGATTCCCTTGGAGAAAAAGTGAGCTGGCAAACGGTTTACCAAATGCTGGCCGAAAATGGTGAACCACTTCTTGAAGAAACACAAATCTGGTCCATGCAAGAGAATGATGGAGAATATCTACTCGAACTGGAGTGGCAAGGAAAAGCCCTTGAAGAAGTCACCATAGGAGAGATGTCGTATGGAGGTTTATTTCTGCGGATGCCATGGAAAAAAGGGATTGAAGGTGAGGTGGTCAACTTTGCTCGCCAGAAGAACGAAAGGGCAGAGGGTCAAAGAGCACAATGGATTGATGTAGGCATGCAGGTGGAAGGTCGAGAAGATTTGGCTCACGTAGCCATCTTTGACCACCCAGAAAATGGAGGATTTCCACAAACCTGGCGAGTTGATGGCCAATTAGGAATAGGCCCAAGTAGGGCGATAATGGGCGATTGGAAGATCCCAAAAGGTGAGACGGAAATAATCAAACATGGCTTGGTTATTTATACGGGAGACTTAAATGACATCGAATTGACCGAAAAGTGGAAACAATACGTTGGCGATGACCGTCCTTACGCCACAGCTAGTCTCTGGAGAATAGCCCAACAAGAAGGACGTCTAGCTAAGTTCCTTACCGCAGAGCAGCAAGTGGCAGAAATGACAGTAACGGATGGCTATAAAGTTAATGCCTGGGCTTCCGAACCTATGATCACACAGCCAATGGCGTTTTGCTGGGATGCCAAGGGTCGTTTGTGGATAGCGGAGAACAGAGACTATGAGTCAAGACGCAGTGGGTTTTCAGGTTCCGGTGACAGCCGGATTCTTATTATTGAAGATACAGATCGGGACGGTGTTGCTGATAGCAGAAAAGTTTTTGCTGAGGGGATTGCGTTTCCTTCTGCCCTGGCTGTGGGCTTTGATGGCGTATTTGTTGGTGCTCCCCCCAATTTGCTCTTCATCCCGGATCGAGATGGTGATGACAAGGCCGAGATGGATGATATTGAAGTGCGTTTAACCGGATGGGGGATAAGAGATCGACACGAAACCATTAATAGTTTCCATTGGGGACCAGATGGATGGCTTTATGGGCTCGAGGGATTTGCTACTCCATCGAAAATCAGAAAACCTATAGGAAAGGGCAAGATTTATAAGCACAATGAGCCTTTTCCCGAGGACCTCCTTGAAGCTGAGGGTGTGGATATAAATGGAGGCGTTTGGAAATATCACCCAACAAAGGACCGTTTTGAGGCAGTGGCTCACGGTTTTAGCAATCCATGGGGCATTGATTATGACGCCAAAGGTCAGTTGTTTATCAGTGCCTGCGTCATACCACACCTTTTTCATGTCGTTCCCGGAGGTATCTATCATCGCCAGGGTGGACAACACTTCAGCTCCTACATCTACGACGACATTCAAACTATAGTCGACCATCGTCATCGCTCAGCTCACGGGGGAGCACGCATATACTTATCTGATGCTTTTCCTCAGGAGCAGAGAAATCGAATATTTATGGCCAATATGCATGAACACGCTGTACTCTCAGATATACTTGAGCCGAAGGGATCAGGTTTTGTTGCGTCACATGGTGAAGATTTCGTTTTAGCGAATAATGCACAGTGGATTGGTTTTAGTATGGAAATCGGGCCAGAAGGTGGTCTATATGTTCTGGATTGGCATGATGCCGATATCTGTGGTAATGAGGTAGTCCATAAGGAGACCGGCCGTATTTACAGGATTATGCCGGAGCAATCTCAAGCAAAAGAATGGGAGAGAAGGTATGCAGATTTAGGCCAGTTTACAGACTTAGAACTTGCAGAACTCCAACTGAGTCCTAGCGTTTGGCACGCAAGAAGAGCCCGTGTCATTCTCCAGGAAAGGGCAGCAAAAGGAACGATCGTGCAGGAGGCGAGGAACCGGTTATTTGACATTTATCAAAAGGAGAGTAATATCGATTTGCGACTTAGAGGGTTTTGGGCACTCCACGTTACAGGCCAATTAACTGAAAGTGATTTGCTTACTGCACTTAGTGATTCGGAAGAATACATCAGAGGGTGGGCCATTCAATTCTTGGGGGAGGACCGAGAAATATCTCCAAAGGCTATTCAGCAATTGGAGGCCTTGTCACAGGACAATTCTCCAATTGTTAGACTGTATTTGGCGGCGGTTTTACAGCGCATTCCAATTAAAGATCGTTGGAACATTAGCACAGCGTTGACCTCCAATACCCAGGATAAAGACGATCACAACATACCTAAGATGATCTGGTTCGGTTTAGAGCCAACTATTGCAACGGATATTGAAAGGGCCTTGGATTTAGGAATTAATAGTAAGATCCCGGTGATTGCAGAATATATTGCCCGGCGGGTAATTGACGAAGATGGTATTGAGCAATTGTTAGCGGTTACTCAAAAGTCGTCTCCTAATCAAATAAGTTTGCTTCAGGGACTTCGGGCTGAACTGGAAAATCGATCTGATCTAAAACCTACTTCCAATTGGGATAAGACCTATGAAATCCTACGATCAGATGAAGTTACAGCAGCAATCGCGTTAGAAATTGGTCAACTCTTTGGCAGTGCTGAAGCAGCCATTCAATTAATGGCGGTTCTCGAAGACCCGCAAGCCGATGTTGAGGATCGGCAAACAGCCCTTACAGGTTTAGCCAGTCGTGCCTGGCCAGGTTTGAAACCTCGTTTACCCGAGTTCATAGATAATCCGGATTTGAGTATTCAAGCAATCCGTGCGATCAGTAATTTCGATGACGGTCAATTGGGGCGAAATTTATTAGGAAAATACGAGACATTTAATGCAGATCAAAAAGCTGAGGCCTTGATGACTTTAGCCTCCCGGAGAGCCTATGCAAGTCTTCTGACAAGAGCAATCATGGCAGAAACGATTTCCAAAAGTGAAATTCCGGCGTATGTAGCCCGGCAATTAAGGAGAGTAATGGGAAATGGGTTTGTTGAAGTTTGGGGACCAATCGATGACATACCGGCCGATATAGGAGCCCAGTATAGTAGATACAGAAAACTCCTGACAGATGAAAATTTACAACGAGCTGATGCCATTAATGGGAAGACAATCTTTACAAAAACTTGTGGGGCATGTCACCAGATGTATGGAGAAGGTGGCATTCTCGGGCCAGAATTAACTGGTTCTAATAGAACAAACACTGACTATCTCCTTTCTAACATTTTAGAGCCAAGTTCTGATATGCAGGATGACTATAAAATGGTAGTTGTTACCACCCGGGATGGAAGAACTTATTTGGGTAATGTGGCTGGTGATACCGATCGGGAACTGGTTTTAAAAGTAGTTGGGCAGGACCGCGTGACAATCAATAAATCAGACATTCAATCACGGGAGGACACACCTAATTCAATGATGCCACCAGGATTAATAAATACGATGAATGATCAGGAAGTACTTGATCTTGTGGCCTATCTAAAGATGCAGAAGGAACTTGTAGTAAAGTAGAAAGAGTTTATCAGTCAAATCATTCGATCTTTATACGTCCAGCCAGATTATCCGGTAAGGCATCTTGCATGTCATTTTTATGTGTTTCAATGCGTTGCTGCAAAGCATTCACTATGTCGGGACGCTCTTCAAAACGATCATGTAATTCTGAAATATCTTCTTCGACGTTATACAACTCAGGCCTTTCCATTTCAACCTCCGTGCCATAATGTACTGGTTGTTGTTGTTTAATGTGAAGCTTCCATGAACCCGATCTCGCAGCATGCAATTCTCCAAATGCCCAGTAAAAGAATTCAGATCGAGGGCTAGTTGCTGAAGGATTTTTAAGAACCGGAGAGAGATCAAATCCATCCATTTTTCGGTCCGTTGGCGCCTGAGCGCCGGCAATTGATGCAAATGTTTTGATAACATCAAGTGTTGAACCCATTTCATTAATTAGTGCTCCTAAGAAAACAGCGAGTTTTAGGTCGTATTAAAATATTGACCTTAAAATGGAACATATGAAAAAATCACTCACCTTGCTGACTAATAACGGGTGACTTTGCTTTTATTCATTGTTTTTGATGGTTATTTGATAAAAATAGCCGGGTTTTAGCCTGGCCAGGACGATCGATTACACATCGCAGTACCAAACAGCTAAAAGGTGATTAAGCTGCTTGTTCCTGGCAATTGGCTTGCTGCATGGGCGGCCAGACGGTCAGCCTGGAGTTTACGCCCGATGTGAAGGTTGTAGGCAGTAATGGCCAACCCGATGTAGCTATTGAAAGTTGGTAAATATCTACAAAAGGAAATTCAGCGTCAACATGGGGGCAAAGAGCGTCAACCCAAGGCACATCATAGGGGCATTTATTATAAAACATAAACTGGGGTTGTCCGATGAAGAGACCTTGCTGACCATCAGCGAAAACCCATACATGCAGTTCTTTCTTGGTTTGGACCATTACACACCTGGTTTGGTGTTTTCGCCTACGCTTTTTGTGGAGATGCGAAAAAAACTAGGGGATGATACTTTCGATGCATTCTCGAAAATCATCATGATGGTGTCCCTTCCTGACCGGAAACCAAACCAAAAGGGTGCGGTATCTAAAAGGCCAAAAGGTAAATTAAAGATAGATGCCACTGTGGCAGATCAATACATCACCTACCCAAATGATCTTGGTTTGGTCAATGAAGCCCGTATCAAGACCGAAAAGATGGTTGACCGGTTGTTTAACCTGCTCAGGGACAAGATGGAGGTCAAACCTAGGACTTACCGCAGGATGGCCCAGTAAAATACCTTATTTGAGGACCAATAAATCAGCTACATCTATACACTCAGGCACTGTCCCATAGCAGGTTGTAGTCGGTAAGGAAAGTGGGTGTCGGTTTCTACCACGAAACTATCGGTCTTGCAACGCAAGGCAACTTCCTCCCCTCCGGTTTTTCCATTTTTTTTAAATGCTGGTGACCTGCTGCTAGGGCCGATTACATCATTGATGCCGATGAGCAGTTCATCGTCCAGCAAGGTCACATTGTCATGGTTCTGGTACTTATACCCTGTTATAAGCAGCAACAAGAGTAGTCGGTAGGTAGCACCCCCATAATGCCCACGTACCAACGTGTCGTAGATTGGAGATATGTGTAGCATCTCATCGTAAGAGATGTTCATGCACGATAGCGCACCTGGGCCAATACGAAGACCTCCCACAGACTCATACCCTCACGTGCCAAGTCTTTTTCTTTCCCTCAATGAGTTTGGAAGAAAGTAATTCAAAAATGACGCAAGGTTAACCATTCAGGTTGGACATAGCCTATATTGAAGGGCGGCTGCCAGGGCACCTAAGTGGCTTTTAGTTTTCACCGGAGCCTCTACAAGGCTCGATGGGTGTGCATCCCAGGGTATTGGGGCTGGAAGGATTTTCTACATGGTTTGTATAAATATCGGTTATATGCTACCATATAATGAATCGCAATCCTGATAAACCAACCGAAAAAATCGTTTCATTTCTAGGACTGACAGCTGCCACAAAAGGAAAGGACAGGTGATTTTACTCCCCGACAGACCAAAAAGCCTGCGAATCAAAAAAGTGAATATGCTTTGAGAGGTTTGCCACTGAATGGAAGAACCTAGGCAAATGGCCAATTAACAGGCTTACAACGCAACTGTTCAATGAAATCATTTGTGAAGCTTGATAATTCTACTGAATCAGACTTCGAGATTGCTTCAGCGCTATTCGTGCTCAATCTATCTAGGGCTGCTAATTTGATGGGTACTACTTTTTGAGGAAGCCCTAATTAGTCCTTTTTGCACATATCCCGGTCCCCAGAAAATGGTTGGCACTCGTTGTCCACCTTCAAATGTGGTGCCTTTTCCGGCTCGAAGCGGACCTGCGGAACCACCATGTGTACGGAAAGCCAGCCACGGACCATTATCCGAACTGAACATCACGATAGTATCATCCGTGAGATTGAGATCCTCCAAAGCTTTTAAAATCTGTCCTACGCTCCAGTCAATTTCTTCAATCACATCCCCATAAAGTGCCCTTTTGCTTTTACCAATGAATTTTTCGTTGGCGAATAAAGGTATATATAGCATAGAATGAGCCAGATATAGGAAGAATTGCTGATCTTGATTGGCCGTGATAAACTCGACGGCTTTTTCAGTGTAGCGACGCGTGATAGTCGTTTGTTCAGCTGGCCGCTCAATTACTGTTTCATTTTCAATCAAAGGGACATTGTAATTGTTGAAGTCCGGGAAAAAATTGGGATCCTCAGCAAGTTTGGAATAATTGGGTGATCCTTCCACCTTGTCCATGTCATTAGAGTAAGGAATGCCGTAGTAATAGTCGAATCCCCGAGTCCTTGGTAAGAATTGAGGAAGATGTCCAGGTGCCATTTTCCTACAACTGCGGTGGCATAATCTTTTTGTTTTAGGTACTTCCGCAAGGGTCACTTCAGAAGCAGGTAAGCCACCATTTGAGTCAGGGAAAAGGACAGCTCTTTCGGTGGAGGTCATACCATTTCTTATGGGATAGCGCCCCCGTCATCAAAGCAGCCCTGCTCGGAGTGCATACGGGGTCCGCTACATAAAACTGTGTCCATTTTTGACCTTCTTCGGCCATTTGATCGAGGTTCGGTGTTTTAATGATGGGATTTCCGAAACTGCTGAGATCACCATACCCCAGATCATCTGTGAAAATGATGATGAAGTTTGGGAGACGTTGCTCCTTGTTTTGATCTCCAGATGAACAACCACCAATAATAAATAGTTTTAGCCCGCATTATTCATAGGCCACCAATTTTGGGATTAATAATGGGTTGCTAACTATTTTTGATTGGAGTGTATGTATTAATTTGAAGATCAACCAGGTTTCTGGATTTCAAAGGACATTAGAGCGTTTTTTTGTTAGAATTTTTCAATTTTCAGTCAAAGCTCTATTGTGTTCTTATGGAAGAACATTTTTTTGATTAAACCAAACTGTTTAACTGATCGGTCAGTTCACCGTAAGCAAATCGCCCAGCAGGTATTGATATCTAAAGGCTCTTGAGAATTGTATTGTCAATGATCTTTTCCTTTCTTTCAGGCACGCCCAACCTTCATCAGGTAAAGCCGGATATTGTCCACTTGCCATCGTTTAGCAAAGTGGTGTTTTGTTTTGGCAATTAATAATTTAATCTGCCGGAACATTTCATAACAGAGGGTAGCGATGATTAAACGCATGAAATTGGCCCAGTAGCGATGACAGGAAAGCCGGTCGGAATAAGTCATGTTTTTGAGTTCCTTTATTCGATTTTCACTGGCATCACCTCGCTTGACATAAAAATCAAAGTAAATCTGTTGAGCGGTCATCGCTTCAAAGTTGCTCACAAAGTAACGGACATTCATTCCTTTTCCGGTAGACTCCACTTTGGCGTACAGCTTTTCAGAACGATCCCAGCTTTTGGCCTGGTAAGTAAACGGGCCAACAAACTCTTGATGTTTGATGATTTTTGAAGCATATTCCTTTTTTACTTCAATGATAGTCTGTTTGGTAAAAGTCTTTAAAACTTCATTACTACTAATACCTAAACAAAATTGAAGGTCAAACTGCTTAGCTATCCGATAAAAAGATGCTCCTGAAAAGCCACTATCCGCTCGAATAAGGATCTTTACTGAGGGCAGTTTTTTTCTGATTTTAATGACAATCCTTTTCAATAAGGCCACAAACCATTTGTTGGAGTGACAATTGCCCGGACGTAGTACTGGTAAAATGACCTGACCGGTGTTCCCGTCCTTAAAGAACAACTCATGGTACATAGTCTGTCCATAATAGCCATTATACAAACTGAGTTGTTGGGATCCATGAATAGGGTCATCGGTACCATCTACATCAATGATGATTTGACCAGTCTTCTCTTTCAACTCCTCTACATAACGGTCTACAAACCATTGACTCATCTGGTAGATCAGACTCCGATCGGCCTTGTTTTCAAATCGACTTAAAGTAGGCTGGGAACATAATCCGCTATCTAGTACTTTACGGATCACCGGATCCTCTCGGAGTTTTTGTTCGTCATTGCAATCCTGATAGCCCTGCATCATTAAAAACACCCGTTGGCGAAGCATTTCTTCATAAGTGTATTCGATAAAAAAGGGGTTTCGATAGTCAGGAATCAGTGCGGCGAAGCTTTTTAATAGACCAGTCTTTCTCTCTACTTTTTCACTTAACAATATCGCTCCGTCTGAGCTAATCGCTGATGCTGAAAAATCAAATTTAAAAGCTTGTTTTCCTCGATAAAATACGGTATCTTTTTCCTTATATTCAGGCATAAATTAATTGCTTATTTTGTTGTCTAACTATCTCAATATAAGCAATTTATGCCTGTTTTTTATTGTCTACTATGAATTTTTCGGGTTAATACTATGATGAATATGCCTGATGGGAGTCTGTAAATGTGTTTATCGTCATGTGGGACATTGAGTTGGGGGAGATCTTTCAAAAACATTTTGTAATCTTTTTCAAATAGTAAGATATATAAATGTATTTACAATGAGAAATTCTGACCCATACCCTTGTAGGAGAAGTAGAAATGATCGAACCCAACAAAGGGGGCAGACCACTTAAGTACCCAACCTCAAAGAAACTCCAGCAGGCCGTTGACAAAGTACTTTGAGACCGAGAGGTATCCGACCGTGACGGGGCTCCAGTTGTATCTTGATATGACCAGCGCAACAATGTCGGACTATAAGAAACGGGATGGGTTTTCGAGTATTATAGAGACAGCAGGCCGCCGAGTGGCAAAGAAATACGAAGAGAAGCTGGTCTATGGGAACGGGAGGAACACCGCAGGGATAATCTTTGCACTCCGGGTCGGCATGAAGTGGAGAGACTCCGATTCACCCAAGGAAGATGTCCTTGATGAAGCAAGCTCATTCAGGGAAAAAATCAATGAGGTTAATAGGCTCTACCTGAAGAAAAAATGAAATGATTTTAGTCCAAATCAGAGCCTGTCCAAAAGTTTGTGTATGAAGGTCATCACTCCAAGAAATTTCGAGGGTTTTTTAGAGTTTACACCTTTGTTCAAAGATGATTAAGAATTGGTTGGCAATCAAGCCCCAATTCCAGATTGTATTTTTCCATTTCTTATTGATTTTAGTTAAGGCTAAGTAAATACTTTTGAAAACTGCGTCATCTGTCGGGAATATGGTCCTTTTAGCCGTCTGTCTTCTCACCATACTATTAAAACTTTCAATCACATTAGTTGGTATAAATAATCTTTCTAATGGCTGGTGGATAGTCGAGGAAAGCCGTAAGGTGTTGCCAGTTGTTTCGCCATGACCGGATTGAATGAGGATATTTACCACTCCATTTCTCTTCCAGATCGTCCAGGGCTTGCAAGGCTATTTCCACAGTAGGGGCCTTGTAGATTGGTTTCATGTCCTTAGCAAAAGATTTTCTGTCTTTCCAAGTTACATACCGCATTGCGTTACGAATCTAGTGTACGATACATATTTGGTTCTGAGATTGTGGAAAAATGGACTGGATTCCTTCTGATAGTCCTTTTAAGTTGTCACTACAGGCGATGAGAATATCTTCAACTCCTCTTGCCTGAATATCACCGAATACGTTCATCCAAAAAGCCGCTGACTCAGTCTCGTTGATCCAAAGCCCCAAAACCTCTTTGTAACCTGTATTGGATAAACCAATCACTACATAAACCGTTTTGTTGATAACCTTCCCATTTTGGCGAACCTTGAATACAATCCCATCTACCCACAGCACAAAGTAAACCTGATCAAGTGGCCGAGATTGCCATTCTCGAAGGTGTTCGATCACTTTATTGGTAATATTGGATACTGATGAAGGGCTAAGCTTTACCTCGTAAATCTCCTTGATTTGTTCCTCAATATCGGTAACAGTCAATCCTTTTGCATAAAGAGATATGATAGCGTCCTCTACTTTTTGGGACATCCTTTTGTGTTTGGGAACTACAACAGGGTCAAAACTGGATGTACGGTCACGGGGGATTTCGATTCCGATCTCTCCGGATGAGGTTTTTATTGTTTTCTCAGATTTACCGTTGCGGCTATTTACGGTCTGTTTATTCAACCGATCATTTTTTTCGTACCCCAGATGCTCATCCATTTCGGTTTCGAGCATCTTCTCTACCAGTTCTTTGTAAATGCCGCCAACCAGGTCTTCTACATCTGACTGGCTCTTTAGTTGCTTTACTACTTCTAGTAAGGCTTCACAATGATTGGTATGAATATTAAAACTTTCTTAAGGGATATGCTCAATTTGGGAAGTTTGATAGGTTTTTTGACAGGTTTAACGTCCGTTATAGAGTGTTTCTTATTGTGCTCAGCAACAATTAAATCCATCCAAGACTGTAGCTTATCGAAAACCTCTTTCGAACTAATTCCAATTAGAGCTCCTTCATTTGATTGTGCATTAATGTCATGTTTTTCAACACGGTAAGTTTGGGGAGCGTGAGAAAGAATGGCAACAAAGAATACTTCTCGATTATCAATAAAATGAATGGCGCATCGATCACTTTTACTCCAATCAGCCTTTATATATTGATCGTAATCTTTGATAAAACCTTCGAGATGCTCTTTAAATAAAGTAGGTAATCTCATTTCGGTGTACTAATCATAAAGGTTTTCAGAAATCTCCCGGATCTCTTCTTGAGAAGGTTGGGTATATCGCCATACTTCTTTCATCGAGACATTTCCAGATAGCTTCTGAGCAACGTGTATGCCCTGGGTATCGGCTATTCTTTTAAGAAAGGTATGGCGGAGCGTATGGGGGGCGACATTGAATTTCTCTCCCTCCGGAAGTTGTGCCGATGCCTGGCCAGACAACCGGCTCATGATATGATAAACTCCTTTAGTGGAAAACCGGTTTCCACGTCTGCCTATAAAGATTGGCTCCTCACTGGCCATGGCCATTAGCTCACCTAATCCATCGAAGGGTTTCCCCTTTTCGTAGTCCAGAAAAAAGGTGCTTAGTCCCTTTCCAAATGCCTTCAGTCTTACTTCGTACAAGTACCGATCGAGCCAATGGCGGGCTTCTTTAGGGAGCATGACTTCTTTAGTGATCTTACTGCCTTTTCGGCGGACCAGGTGAAAGCTCTTGCCGTGGTATTGCTCTAGATCTAGTGAAACCAATTCAAATTCTCTCAGGGCCGGTGGTAAGAAGGGTGTAGAATACCGCAGCTTCAAGCAATGGATTGTCATAGGCTTTCCTCTTAGAAGAGGCAATGCGAATATCCACAGCTGACTTAAGCAGTGTTATCTGGCGGTTGGTCAGTCCGTTCCAAACCGGTTCATCAGTGGCTAGATCAGTTACACCTTTGAAGGGGTGGCCGGCCGGCAGGTGATAACCACGTTCGGAGGTCCAGCTGGCAAAGGTGCGGACGGTAGCCAGCATCCGGTTAACCGATGCAGCGCAGTATTTATTTTTTCCCAAATAAGCTTTCCATCCTTTGGATACCGAGGGGGTCCAGTGATGGTGATGATAGGAGCCGGTGAGCTGGCCAAAGAAATCCAAAAAATTTTTCAGGTCTCGTTTTTTAGCCCGGACCGTTTCTTTTGACCCGCCCAACACCTCTGATTTAAGATACTGATCACTCCAGGTGAGCAGGGTATTTTCCTCCATTCCGGAAGGGATAATATTACCGGACGAACTTTTAGGGGGTTTCGCTAGACTTTTAGACATATAAACCAGGGGATTTTCGTTATATTATGTCCGGTAAGGTAGGTTATGAGACGAACTTTTACAAGAAGTGCTTACTCAATTTATTGGGGACGCAAGTATCTCCTCACCTACGCTCCCAAAGTTTGAAAGTTATGCTGTC
Source organism: Cyclobacteriaceae bacterium (assembly GCA_963664285.2). Taxonomy (GTDB): domain Bacteria; phylum Bacteroidota; class Bacteroidia; order Cytophagales; family Cyclobacteriaceae; genus JAJCYL01. Next base: position 148,598 of record CAXXNX010000054.1, on the reverse strand, counting down.
ACCAAAGTCTCGATCTTCGGAGGTTTGCTCTTCTGAATTTTCCACAGGTCATAGGAGGTTTGCATGTTCATCCAATATTGTGCAGTAGTGTCAAAGGCTATTGAAAGCCTTACGGCCATATCCGCACTGATAGCACGCTTCCCATTAACCAACTCTGACACGCCAGACCGATCCTTCTTAAGGGTATGAGCGAGTTTGGTCACTGTCAGGTTCAAAGGTTCCAGGTACATCATTTTTAAGACTTCACCCGGATGAAGTCTTGGATTATTTTTCATAGTGTTTCAATCTGTAGTTCCTTTCTGTAGTTCCTTAATGATAATCCAGGTAGTCTATTTCATAAACATCTCCTTCTTTAAATTCAAAAATAATCTTCCAGTTACCAGCCACATCAACGGCATGAAAACCTTTTAAATTCCCCTTCAATTGGTGAAGGTTAGAACCTGGAGTGTTAATGTCCCGCAGGTCTACGGCTGCATCCAATATCTGTAATACTGCCATGATACGCTTCAGGTGTTTCGGGTTTAGTTTGGACCCATCACCTTTTTTCCAAAGTAGCTGCAAATCCTTGCTACTAAATTTTTTTATCATGTAAAAAATCCCTTTTGCATAGCCATTTGGGTTAAAAAAAGTTATTTGTAGGGTGTTAACCCCACCCACTTAATAAATAACGGAAAACTCTTGTAGTGTGTTGCTCTATACACTACAAGTGTAATTAAAAAAGACAAGATTACTGAGATTGTTGTATCTAGAAAAATTAGGAGGTGGTATAGTAGAAAAGGATTAAAAATGTATTGTTGTGGTAAATGTGAACGAGAGGATGAATCATCACAAGGTGTCAAGGAAAGAAGATATCGAATATTTAATGAGTAACTAATAAATCCTCTAAAGCGAGGAATTCTTAATAGTAATACATGGATGAATTAAACAAGATGTAAGTTCAAGTAATAAGTGCAATTTTCCTTTGTAGCACTTGCTTTGCGTTTAGGTAATTAAATTTTCTAACAGGGCGTTCATTGATTTTGTTTTCAACAACTTTGATTTGCTCCTCTGTAACAAATCTAATATCTGTTTTCTTAGGATAAAACCTTCTGATTACCCCAATCCTATTTTCAACTGTCCCTTTATCCTGACTAGTATAGGGACGAGTGAAATAGGCATCCACATCAAGGGATTGAGCAATCAACTCATGTTTAGAAAATGCCATATCATTATCAAAAGTGAGTGTTTCCAGTTTGTGTTTATCCTGAGAGAGTTCCTCCACAATAGCTTCGGCCATTTGATCGGCATTTTTACTGTGCATCTTTCTGATTCTGGTAAAAAGACTTGCTCGGTCTGTCATCACCAACAAAGAGCCTTTGTGGTTTTTACCCATCATTAAATCGACTTCTATATCTCCCAATCGTTCCCTTTTGTTAATGATCTGGGGTCGCTGTTCAATTGATACCCTATTCGGGATAATACCTCTACGATCTTTTCTGTTTCCTCGTTTGCGCCTTCGTTTGCCATGTTTTAGATATGTGTATAGTTGTTTGTATTCTTGGTTCTCCTGGTGGTTGGTGTGCTTACATTCCCATATCCATTGGTAAATCCATTCATGGCTAAGTGGACATTCTCTCGTTTTCTTTCCCTGATGGCTGATCAATTCAGGACTCCATCTATCTTCTTGGAGCCGGTTAACTATCCAGTCTTTCATGGGTTTGGTGAAAATCACTCTTTTTGGCTTTTCTTGATGACGAAGATTGGTCCTCCTTTGTGCATTTGCTGTTCGATAGACACCAGCTCCCTACCTCTTGAACCCACATTTCGCTTAAGCTCACGTGAGATCGTAGACGGGTGAAAATGAACGATACAGGCAATCTCCTTTTGAGTAGCTCCTGTTTTCAATAATGCTTCAATTTGATACCTTTGATCAATACTGAGATGTGTGTAGTTTTTTGACATTTTGCAATCCAAAGATTGCACTGCTCAGGCTTTTGAAGGATGAAAAAGCCCTTAAAAGCTTTTTCATCCTTCAATTGCACTTATTAGTTGATCTCAGCAGATGTTAAATGTTGATTTTGAAAAATCTACTTTAAACTTACTTATAGACAATGGTGCAGATATTTTAATGAATAAAACCTTGCTTATTTGAATATTAAGTCATTTAGAAAACGTGGAAATTTCTAAACTCACTGAGGAGGTGAACAACAAAATTCCAGAACTTAGACAACAGATAGTTGATAATTTGCCCAAAACTTTAAAAAACTAAAATGTACAATCCTTCGCTTTGTGAAGGGGGAAATTCTTAATTAGTGTCTGTATGAAAACAGGCTAATATGCTGATTATCCATCATATTCGTATTTTTTCCATCAAATCAGCGCTGAATTATTCTCGAATCTGATTCAGTAGAATTATCAAATTCACAAATATTATCAAGAACAGTTGCGTTGTAGCCTGTTAATTGGCCATTTGAAGGTTTTCCATTCAAAAACCCCAAAGAATTCACTTTGAGATTCGCAGGCTTTTTGGTCTGTCGGGGAGTAAAATCCCTGTCCTTTTTTTGTTCATTCAGTGTAGAAAAGAAACGATTTTTTCGGTTGGTTTATCAGGATTAATCATTATATTGCATATAACCGATATAAATACAAACCATGAGGAAATCCTTCCAGCCCCAACTTACCCTGGGATGCACACCCATCGAGCAAGTAGAGGCTCCGGTGAAAACTAAAAGCCACTTAGCTGCCCTGGCAGCCGCCCTTCAATATATCTATGTCCAACCTGAATGGAACCAGCGTATTTTTGAATTACTTTCTTCCAAACTCATTGAGGGAAAGAAAAAGACGGGCCGTGAGGGTATGAGTCTGTGGGAGGTCTTCGTATTGGCCCAGGTGCGCCTGTGCATGAACATCTCTTACGATGAGTTACACCATATCTCCAATTACGACACGTTGGTACGGGGCATTATGGGGGTGCTACCTACCGACTACTCTGTGGGCAAACAGTATAAGTACCAGAACATTTATGACAATGTGACCTTGCTGGACGATGAACTGCTCATCGGCATCAATGATGTAATCGTAGCAGCAGGTCACCAGGTGTTTAAAAAAAAAGGAAAAACCGGAGGGGAGGAAGTTGCCTTGCGTTGCAAGACCGATAGTTTCGTGGTAGAAACCGACACCCACTTTCCTACCGACTACAACCTGCTATGGGACAGTGCCAGAAAGTGTATAGATGTAGCTGATTTATTGGTCTCAAAAAGGTATTTTACTGGCTGGCGTAAGTCCGGGGATTGGCGCAGATCCCTCAAAAGGCTGATGCGCAGCGTGGGCAGGACCACCGGCTCAGGAGGAAAAAACAAAGAGGAGCGGGTAGAGCAGGCTGCCACTTCCTATCTGACTAAAGCCCGTGCTTTGAGCAAGAAAGTGGGCCAAATGTTGGAAAAACATCAGGGAAACTCTATCGAGGAGTTCGCAGCCCTGATGGCATTGACCTATTATCTTGAGATGTTGGAAAAGCACATCGAGTTGCTCGACAGGCGGTTGATCAGAGCAGAGACCATTCCCCATGTCGAAAAAGTCTTTTCCATCTTTCAACCTTATGCCGAAATGATCAAAAAAGGCAAACTGCACCCCAATGTGGAGATCGGTAAGAATCTGGCCATCACTTCGGATCAATACCATTTACTCATAGACTGGCAAATAGCTGAAAAACAAACCGACAACCAACTTACCCTATCAATTGCCCGGCGTATCGCTGAGAAATACCCCATCCAAAGCCTGAGCACCGACAAGGGGTTTTCCGATAAAGAGGATAAAGCAACTCTGCAAACCTTCATCCCAGAAGTGATCATGCCTAAAAAGGGTAGGTTAAACAAAGAAGAAAAAGCCATCGAATCAGCGCCAGCCTTCAAAAGGTTGAAAAACAAGCATTCTGCTATCGAATCCAACATTAATGAGCTGGAACACCGGGGATTGGACCGATGCCCGAACCGTACCCGCAAAACTTTCAATAGCTACATCGGGTTGGCCATTACTGCCTACAACCTTCACAAGATCGGGCGTAAACTCCAGGCTGACCGTCTGGCCGCCCAGCAGCAAGCCAATTGCCAGAAACAAGCAGCTTAATCACCTTTTAGCTGTTTAATAAGGATTAGGCACTGGCAGAAGTGCGTTCTGGCCAGGCTAAAACCCGGCTATTTTTATCAAAAACCATCAAAAACAATGAATAAAAGCAAAGCCACCCTTTATTAGTCAGCAAGGTGAGTGATTTTTTCATTGTTCCATTTTAAGCAATATTTTAATACGACCTAAAACTCGCTGTTTTCTTAGAGACACTAATTATGAACTGGCACAAACTATATAGGATTGGGACATAATGTTTGGTCAGTCTAACAATCTAAGTAATAATTAAGCATATTATACTGATTTGCTCCATTTAAAGCCCTGAGAGTAGCCTATTCTCCAATCACTTGGGTTGGCTACAAGATATTCAACTCTCGCGGGTTACAAACAACATATTATACCGGAATGATCGGGTAACTTTGATTAGTGCTTGATTGGGATTATATGAAGGTGGCCAGTAGGCCAAATGATTTTGCATTTACAGATCAATACCTCTATGAATCAAATGGGATGGAATTAGGTGCATGGCTGAAATAAGAGGTGGAGCGATTCGGCTGTTGAGCAAAAACAAGATAGAGATAACTGAAAGGTTCCCGAAGTAAAGGATGCATTGGGGCCAATGAGTTTTCAGGATGCATTGATTGACGGTGAATTGGTGGTTTTAACCCCTGATGGAAAGCCGGAGTATCCTGGCCTTCTCAGCCCTTTCAAGTCTTGGAACCATACTTCTATGATAAGCGATGTAGGAAAGCAATCAAAACTCCGATGCGGATTTACAATATCACGTGTAGGACTTAACCCGAAAAATTCATAGTAGACAATAAAAAACAGGCATAAATTGCTTATATTGAGCAACAAAATAAGCAATTAATTTATGCCTAAATATAAGGAAAAAGATACCGTTTTTATCGAGGAAAACAAGCTTTTAAATTTGATTTTTCAGCATCAGCGATTAGCTCAGACGGAGCGATATTGTTAAGTGAAAAAGTAGAGAGAAAGACTGGTCTGCTTCGCCGCACTGATTCCTGACTATCGAAACCCCTTTTTTATCGAATACACTTATGAAGAAATGCTTCGCCAACGGGTGTTTTTAATGATGCAGGGCTATCAGGTTTGCAATGACGAACAAAAACTCCGAGAGGATCCGGTGATCCGTAAAGTACTAGATAGCGGATTATGTTCCCAGCCTACTTTAAGTCGATTTGAAAACAAGGCCGATCGGAGTCTGATCTACCAGATGAGTCAATGGTTTGTAGACCGTTATGTAGAGGAGTTGAAAGAGAAGACTGGTCAAATCATCATTGATGTAGATGGTACCGATGACCCTACTCATGGATCCCAACAACTCAGTTTGTATAATTATTATGGACAGACTATGTACCATGAGTTGTTCTTTAAGGACGGGAACACCGGTCAGGTCATTTTACCAGTACTACGTCCGGGCAATTGTCACTCCAACAAATGGTTTGTGGCCTTATTGAAAAGGATTGTCATTAAAATCAGAAAAAAACTGCCCTCAGTAAAGATCCTTATTCGAGCGGATAGTGGCTTTTCAGGAGCATCTTTTTATCGGATAGCTAAGCAGTTTGACCTTCAATTTTGTTTAGGTATTAGTAGTAATGAAGTTTTAAAGACTTTTACCAAACAGACTATCATTGAAGTAAAAAAGGAATATGCTAAAAATCATCAAACATCAAGAGTTTGTTGGCCCGTTTACTTACCAGGCCAAAAGCTGGGATCGTTCTGAAAAGCTGTACGCCAAAGTGGAGTCTACCGGAAAAGGAATGAATGTCCGTTACTTTGTGAGCAACTTTGAAGCGATGACCGCTCAACAGAACTTTGATTTTTATGTCAAGCGAGGTGATGCCAGTGAAAATCGAATAAAGGAACTCAAAAACATGACTTATTCCGACCGGCTTTCCTGTCATCGCTACTGGGCCAATTTTATGCGTTTAATCATCGCTACCCTCTGTTATGAAATGTTCCGGCAGATTAAATTATTAATTGCCAAAACAAAACACCACTTTGCTAAACGATGGCAAGTGGACAATATCCGGTTTACCTGATGAAGGTTGGGGCGTGCCTGAAAGAAAGGAAAAGATCATTTACAATTCTCAAGAGCCTTTAGATATCAATACCTGCTATTTGCTTACGGTGAACTGACCGATCATTAAACAGTTTGAAATCAAAAAAATGTTCTTCCATAAGAACACAATAGAGCTTTGACTGAGAAAAATTCAACAAAAAAACGCTCTAATGTCCTTTGAGATCCAGAAACCTGGTTGATCTTCAAATTAATACGATACACTCCAATCAAAAATAGTTAGCAACCCATTATTAATCCCAAAATTGGTGGCCTTAATAATGCGGGTTAACTTTATAGGAGCTACTTTGCTAAAAGTTATTTCGCTCCTCTATGAAGAGAAAGTTGGCTGCCATAATGTTCACAGACATCGAAGGCTACACGGCCATGATGCAGGAAGATGAAAAGCGCACTACTAAGCTTAACCCGCATTATTCATAGGCCACCAATTTTGGGATTAATAATGGGTTGCTAACTATTTTTGATTGGAGTGTATGTATTAATTTGAAGATCAACCAGGTTTCTGGATTTCAAAGGACATTAGAGCGTTTTTTTGTTAGAATTTTTCAATTTTCAGTCAAAGCTCTATTGTGTTCTTATGGAAGAACATTTTTTTGATTAAACTAAACTGTTTAACTGATCGGTCAGTTCACCGTAAGCAAATCGCCCAGCAGGTATTGATATCTAAAGGCTCTTGAGAATTGTATTGTCAATGATCTTTTCCTTTCTTTCAGGCACGCCCCAACCTTCATCAGGTAAAGCCGGATATTGTCCACTTGCCATCGTTTAGCAAAGTGGTGTTTTGTTTTGGCAATTAATAATTTAATCTGCCGGAACATTTCATAACAGAGGGTAGCGATGATTAAACGCATGAAATTGGCCCAGTAGCGATGACAGGAAAGCCGGTCGGAATAAGTCATGTTTTTGAGTTCCTTTATTCGATTTTCACTGGCATCACCTCGCTTGACATAAAAATCAAAGTAAATCTGTTGAGCGGTCATCGCTTCAAAGTTGCTCACAAAGTAACGGACATTCATTCCTTTTCCGGTAGACTCCACTTTGGCGTACAGCTTTTCAGAACGATCCCAGCTTTTGGCCTGGTAAGTAAACGGGCCAACAAACTCTTGATGTTTGATGATTTTTGAAGCATATTCCTTTTTTACTTCAATGATAGTCTGTTTGGTAAAAGTCTTTAAAACTTCATTACTACAGCTAAGTTCTAATTATAACAGCATTTTGTTTAAATAGCTCATACAGATGATAGGCTTGATCCGTTAATAGCATAGTCAGAAACCATTGTTTCAAAGTTGTTTTACTCTCTCTTATTCGGTCAGCATAAGCATACCAATTCAGGTAGTTTTGCAAATATTTGGAACTGACACCATTGAATGGGCGTAAGAATGTCCTAAGTTGAGTGTGAACATTGTTTACTTTTTGCAGATGGATTGTTTTATCATCTCTATCCACATGATCTTTGGCCAATAGCGCTTTGTGCTTTATGGAGGGGTTGTCTTTGGCAAAAGCCTTATAAGAAGGGTGCTTATCTGTAATCAAGGTTGCACCGTAGGCCAACTTCCCATCCAATGCCTTTGAAATTTCTTCTTTGCTCAGCCGTTTTGATGCAACAGCTTTAAGGTACTTCTCCCCCTTGCGTTCAACCGCTGTTACTACCTGGACAACTGTGACCTCTTCCTTTCCCATATTCCGTATGAAATCGTTTCCCCTCTTTCTTGCTGCCCTATCTAAATTTCGACTGCCCTTGTTGTTAAGTGCCAGTTCCAATTCATCATATTCTACTTCCGAGGATAACTGTTCGGGAACAAACTCATTTAGTGAACTCAATATCTTATGCCGCCAGTCGAAGCTTGTCTGGATGCTTATTCCGATTTGTTTTGCTATCTTTTTTATCGGCATGCCCTGCTCCATGCAGCGCAGATAAGATTGCCATTTTGATTTAAGCTTGATGTCATACAAAGGTGTCCCTGTTGTTTCACTGTACCATCTTTTACATTCATTGCACTGATACATCTGCACACCTTTTTGTCTGCCCCTCTTATATACCTTCTCGCTTGTGCAATTTGGACAGGGTTTCTTCTTTCTTTTCTCTGCTATTTGTTGTTGAGCGGCAATCAATACTTTGCCTTGTAATTCCTGCTCCTGGAGCAACTCATCCAACAATTCGGTTTGGGAACTTATCGGCAATTGTGCAAATAAATTTTTGATCTCTTGACTTGATATCATATAGCGAAGATAATAATTGCTGTGTTATTTAGAACTTAGCTATTACTACTAATACCTAAACAAAATTGAAGGTCAAACTGCTTAGCTATCCGATAAAAAGATGCTCCTGAAAAGCCACTATCCGCTCGAATAAGGATCTTTACTGAGGGCAGTTTTTTTCTGATTTTAATGACAATCCTTTTCAATAAGGCCACAAACCATTTGTTGGAGTGACAATTGCCCGGACGTAGTACTGGTAAAATGACCTGACCGGTGTTCCCGTCCTTAAAGAACAACTCATGGTACATAGTCTGTCCATAATAGCCATTATACAAACTGAGTTGTTGGGATCCATGAGTAGGGTCATCGGTACCATCTACATCAATGATGATTTGACCAGTCTTCTCTTTCAACTCCTCTACATAACGGTCTACAAACCATTGACTCATCTGGTAGATCAGACTCCGATCGGCCTTGTTTTCAAATCGACTTAAAGTAGGCTGGGAACATAATCCGCTATCTAGTACTTTACGGATCACCGGATCCTCTCGGAGTTTTTGTTCGTCATTGCAATCCTGATAGCCCTGCATCATTAAAAACACCCGTTGGCGAAGCATTTCTTCATAAGTGTATTCGATAAAAAAGGGGTTTCGATAGTCAGGAATCAGTGCGGCGAAGCTTTTTAATAGACCAGTCTTTCTCTCTACTTTTTCACTTAACAATATCGCTCCGTCTGAGCTAATCGCTGATGCTGAAAAATCAAATTTAAAAGCTTGTTTTCCTCGATAAAATACGGTATCTTTTTCCTTATATTCAGGCATAAATTAATTGCTTATTTTGTTGTCTAACTATCTCAATATAAGCAATTTATGCCTGTTTTTTATTGTCTACTATGAATTTTTCGGGTTAAGGGCTTTCGCCATTTCAGAACCATCTGAATCTACTGGTAGCGGCTACTAATTTGCTGAAATTAAAGTAAGTGCTCTCTCAGGTTCGGTAACTGGCAATCTACATGTCTTGTTTTCGCAGACATAGATCATGGTGCGGCCATCAACTTTCTTATCCTCCAGTAACTCCAGAGATCCCTCATCCTTTCCACCGATAATAATGGCGTTGGGAATATAACGAGCAAACAGGTTATTCCGCTTAATACCAGCTTCGTCGCCTACAATAGCTACTTCGTAAAAAGGATAGCTTATTTTGGCGTATAGCCTTATCCAGTTTGAATAATAATAGGGGTTTTGCTCTAGAGTAGCCATCATGTTATTCAACATCTGCTTTGCATGCTTTATGTCCATTTCCCGATAAAAATAATGGCCTAATTGATAGAGACTGTGAGCTATGGAAGAGTTTGATGCTGGAATTACATTATCGGCCAATTCAGTTTTCCTGGCAATTAACGGGTCATCTTTCACTGAAGTGTAGTAAAACATCTGTGACTCTATATTCAAGAAATTGGTACGAGCGTAGCTCATCAATTCATCTGCTCTCTTTAGCCATCTTTCATCGAAAGTAGCTTCATATAACCCGATAAAGGCTTCGATGGTAAAAGAATAATCGTCCAGGAATCCATTTATGGAAGATCTACCGTCTTTATAACTTCTGTTTAACCCGCCGTCAATCCTTAGTTGATTGTCAACAACAAATTCAGCAGTCTTCAATGCATCATGAAGGTAAGTTTCGTTCTGAAAAGCGAAATATGCGTCTATCAAACCTTTGATCATTAGACCGTTCCAGGAAGTCAGAATTTTATCATCCAAAGGAGGTGATACTCTTTTCTTCCGGGCCTTGAATAGCTCAATATTTGATAACTTGAGTATATCATTTATGTGTTCTGGTGTTCTATTAAACTTCTTACCAATTCTTTCCAGGTCATCAGCTCTGCGATATAGAATGTTCTTTCCTTCTTCCCAATTGCCTGATTCTGCAGACTGGTATGCTTCAAGAAAAATCTCCGTGTCTTCACCTAACAACGCTCTTATTTCAGAAGCTTTCCATACATAGAATTTGCCTTCTTCTCCATCGCTATCAGCATCTAGTGATGAGTAATAACCGCCGTTTTCGTCCCTCAAGTCTCTGTTGGTAAATGTTATTGTTTCCTTTGCTTTTTGCTCATAAAGAGGATTTTTCGTTATTTGAAAGGCATGACTATATAAGCTTACTAATTGTGCATTGTCGTACAACATTTTTTCAAAGTGAGGTACTTTCCAATTGGCATCAGTACTATACCTGGAAAAACCACCTCCCAGGTGATCATAAATACCTCCATTAGCCATATTATCGACCGTAATCTTTACAGCGTCCAGAGCTTTTTCATTTTCAGTATGATAGGCAATCTCCAGCAATGTTTCGAAGACAATGGGAGTTGGAAATTTCGGAGCACCTTTTCTGCCCCCCTTTTGCATGTCAATATTTATAAGAATACGATTCATGTAATTCTCAAAATTATCCCTGGTAAATTCGTTCTCCTCTTCATTGAAATTAACCAAGTCCATTGAGGCTAACCCTTGAGTCACTTGTTCTGCCTGGTCCAGGATCTTTTGACGTTCATTTTGGTAGGTATCGCGGAAAAAGCTAAGCACTTTGACCCAATTGTCCTTTGGGTAATAAGTGCCGGCATAAACCGGTTTTCCATCAGGAAGTGCAATGATGTTTAGAGGCCAACCACCTCTTCCATTGATAAGCACTGCCGCATCCATATAGACCTGGTCAATATCCGGACGCTCCTCACGGTCCACCTTGATGGAAATGAAATTATCATTCATTAAGAGCGCAACAGCACTGTCTGAAAAAGATTCTTTTTCCATCACATGGCACCAATGACAGGCAGCATAACCAATACTAATGATTAACAATTTGTCATTCTTCTGAGCTTTTGACAAGGCCTCGTTACCCCAGGGCTCCCAGTATACAGGGTTATAAGCGTGCATCAACAGGTAGGGGCTTGTTTCGTTAATCAACCCATTTGGAGTTCCTTTGTGTGCACTATCCGTTTGCTGAGAACCACAACTGCTTATTGTAACGGTTGAGCTCAGAAATAATGCAGTGAAGAAAGTTGAAATTAAATTATTCATATTGGAGTGATAAAGTTATTACAACGACTCAAGAGTTGGACAGGTTCCTTAAGTTTTTCCTCTCAATAATTATTACAAACAAAATAAAAATACCCGCAGCAATAAATCTGGCAATGATAGAGAAGAGTAAAGATGATGGAAGTATATAGGTGACTATGAGTAGTATAGTGGCAATTAGCAAATAGAAAAGTCCCCTGGAAACCAGGTAGGGCACGGGGAACTTTTTTCTTCCAATAAAGTAACTTGCAACAGTCATACCTGCATAGGTAATTAAGGTCGTCACCGCACTTCCCAGGTAGCCAAGGATCGGGATAAGAAGAAGGTTAAATACAATGGTCAATGTAGCGCCGCCCACTGAAAGATAAGCGCCATAGATTGTTTGATCTGTTAGTTTGTACCACACAGAAAGGTTATAAAAGATGCCAAGAAAAAGTCCTCCCAGTAACAAATATGGAACAATGTATAATCCCTCTCTATATTCCGATGATCTTAAAAATAAATATCCTATCAAATCAAGATTCAAGCTAATTACCAGGAAGGAGAAAGCGCCAAAGATGATAAACCAATGCATTAGGTTAGCGAACAAGGTCGGTGAGTTCTTATCAGTCGCATTGCTAAAAAAGAAGGGCTCTGCTGCGTAACGAAAAGCCTGAACTGCCAGGGTCATGAACACTGAGACCTTATAACATGCACCAAAAACACCAAGCGCGGCAAGGTTGGTTTGGTCCCCATAAAATCCTTCTGGCAGCCAGTGGCGGAGCATAGCTCTTGATAGCATCTCGTTAGTTACCCCTGCCAGTCCGGTAAAGAGAATAGGATACGCATATATCAATAAAGGTTGGAGTGGTTTCCATGAAAAACTAAACTTGAGGTTTGAATACGATTTCCATAGAAGTAGTACCAATAAGAAATTGGCAATGAGGTTGGACAAAAAAATGTACTCAATACCCCAGGCGGGATTGTAAATGGTTTTTACTAGGCCTGCAAAGGGCAGTTCACCATTTACCATTCGGGGAACAACGACAATCAAAAAAAGATTGAGGAAAACATTGACTGAAATATTGGTCAGTTTGACAAATACAAAATATTTCGCTTTGCCTTGCAATCTAAGTCTCGCAAATGGGATAGCTACAATAGCATCAATTGCCAGGATTCCTGCAATCCAGGTGATCAGGTTGGACCTATCCGGGTAGCCTAGGAGATGACTAATCTCCGGTGCAAATAGGAAAAGAACTGAGCTTAAAGTCAGTGATGTTAAAAATATTGATGTAACTGCGAGGTTATAGATTTCACCCTCATTTGCATTTTTCCTTGTACTGAACCTGAAATAGGCCGTTTCCAGTCCATATACATAAATAATGTTCAGAAAGGCAAGGTAGGCATACAATTCAGTGACAATACCATATTCAGAAGGTGCAAATACAGCTGTATAAAGTGGGACAAGGAAGTAATTGAGTAATCTCCCAACAATACTACTTACACCATAGAGTGCAGTTTCTCCGGCAAGTTTTCGGATTAACCCCATCAGAGGTTAGTTAATTACCTGTGAATTTAGGAGATCTCTTTTCGAGGAAGGCCTTTGTACCTTCAATAAAATCCTGGGTGCCACAACAGTTGGCAAAGGAATTAGCTTCAAGTTGATAGCCGTTTTGCTCAGGATTGAGCGCCGCGTTCGCACATACTATGACCTGACCTATGGCGAGAGGCGCTTTTTTACTGATCTTAAGCAGCAGCTCTACTGATTTGGCAATCATTTCGGATTTTGTCTCCAGGACATAGTTAACCAAACCCAGTTGAAGAGCCTCTTCCGAATTGACGGTATCACCAGTCATCATCAATTCCAGGGCTTTACCCTGACCGATCAGCTTAGTTAAGCGTTGCGTACCTCCATAGCCGGGAATGACACCCAGGTTTACTTCAGGTTGACCAAATTTTGCATTTTTAGTAGCTAAGCGAAAATGGCAGGCCATAGCTAATTCACAACCTCCGCCGAGTGCAAAACCGTTTACAGCAGCGATTACGGGAGTGTGACAATCTTCAATGAGCTTCAACGTTTCCTGGCCACGTTCGGCAAACTTCCTGGCATTTAGTTCACTCAATACAGCAATTTCAGAGATATCGGCCCCCGCAACAAAAGCTTTTTCTTCTGCTCCGGTTATGATAACACCTTTGACGCCTTTGGTATCATAGACTTCATGGAAGGCGCTGTCAAGCTCATCCATTGTCTCAAGGTTGAGGGCATTTAATTTGTTCGGTCGGTTAATGGTTATAATTTGTATTCCCGTATCCTCCGTTTCAATCTTTAGATTGTTATGACCCATAGGGATAGCTTTAGCGATCAAATATAAAGGGTAAATAGATTACCAAAAAAAATCATCTTCTGCAATGTCAAACCTTGAGTTTTGATTAATATCATTGGGCAAAAAAAGGAAATTGCTTAACATTCGAAATTGCACATGTTGCGATGAAAAAATTAGTTTTATAAGGTGTGATGAGAAATTGATGTTGGGAACGGTTCTAGTTTAAGTGGAGGTGGAACAGTCACCCACAGTAGTAATGGATCACTAGAAATTCAAATCGGGCTGGCAAATAGTTTATTTTATAGAATTAAATGTAATCAACCGTTCCCGCATTTTAATTTCTCGCTAAACCACCTCTTTTCCTGCCAGATTAGCTAACATCTCTTCTGTCATTTTACCAAGGTCAAAACTAGGGTTCCAACCCCATTCTTCCCTGGCTTCCGTGTCGTCAATACTGTGAGGCCAGGAGCTGGCAATCTTCTGACGAAAATCCGGTTTGTAATTGATCTCGAAATTAGGGTAATGCAGCTTGATGGTATTGTAGATCTCTTTTGGCGAAAAACTCATGGCTGACATATTGTATGATGACCTCACTTTGATATGCTCCGCATCCGCCTCCATTAATTCGATTGTTGCTCGAATGGCATCGTCCATATACATCATAGGGAGGTAAGTGTTTTCATCTAAAAAGCATTCGAAGGGTTCTCCTTTGATAGCCTTGTGATAAATGTCTACTGCATAGTCAGTAGTACCTCCACCTGGCTGGGCTTTCCATCCAATTAAGCCAGGATATCGGATACTGCGTACGTCGACCTCATAATTTTCAAAGTAATATTGGCACCAGCGCTCCCCAGCTAATTTGCTGATTCCATATACCGTATTTGGATCTGCAATGGTATCCTGGTGGGTCATTTCCTTTGGTGTGCCGGGACCAAATACAGCAATGGAACTCGGCCAATAGATCTTATTAAGTCTCTCAGCTCTTGCCACTTCCAATACATTCAGGAGGCCATTCATATTAAGTTTCCAGGCAAATAAAGGATTGTCTTCACCCTTAGCAGAAAGGATTGCCGCCAAATGGTAAACTTGTGAGATAGCATGATCTTTAATGATCCCCAGCAAGTTTTCCTTATCGAGAACGTTAAGGCTTTCGAAGTTTTCATTTTTATATACTCGCTTTCGATCATCGATGTCTGAGGGGATAACATTCTCACTACCATACCTGCTCATGAGACTTTGGGTAAGCTCTGTACCTAGTTGCCCACAAGCCCAATCACTAAAATTTTACTCATCCGGCTGTTGTTATTCAAAATATAAAAATAAAAATTATCAACGCAGCTCATCTATATTTGTGTCGTGTGATGAGGAATATTTTTCCAACATTCCAAGATTTTGAACAATTCCGTAATACCCAGGATGTATACAACTTTAAAGACTAAGCTTGAGAATGAAATAGCCAGTATTAAAGAAGCTGGATTGTATAAAGAGGAGAGAGTAATCACCACGCCACAAGGTGCAGATATTGAAACAAATGGACAACATGTGATTAATTTCTGTGCCAATAATTATTTGGGACTCTCTTCGCATCCTAAAGTAATTAAAGCTGCCAAAGCTGCCATTGATTCACATGGCTACGGTATGTCATCGGTACGTTTTATTTGTGGTACACAGGATATTCATAAAGAACTTGAAAATAAGATCTCCAAATTCCTTGGGACTGAAGACACCATCTTATATGCAGCAGCTTTTGATGCAAATGGAGGGGTGTTTGAGCCTTTATTTGGCCCTGAAGATGCAATAATCTCTGATACATTGAATCATGCTTCTGTTATTGATGGTGTGAGACTGTGTAAAGCTCAACGTTATCGATATGCCCATAATGATATGGTAGATTTGGAAGCGAAATTGCAGGAATCATCCTCATGTGAGAATAGGGTGATAGTTACGGATGGGGCTTTTTCTATGGACGGAACTATTGCACAATTAGACACGATCTGTGACCTGGCGGAAAAGTATAATGCCGTAGTTATGGTCGACGAATGCCATGCTACCGGATTTCTTGGAAAGACCGGAAGGGGTACACATGAATATCGGGATGTTATGGGCCGAATTGACATCATTACCGGTACTTTAGGAAAGGCTTTAGGTGGTGCTTCGGGCGGGTTTACATCGGGGAGAAAAGAAATAATTGATCTGTTGAGGCAGAGATCAAGACCTTATCTTTTTTCCAATACACTAGCTCCTTCAATTGCCGGGGCTTCGATTGTGGTATTGGATTTGTTAAGTGAAACAACAGAGTTAACCCGAAAAATTCATAGTAGACAATAAAAAACAGGCATAAATTGCTTATATTGAGATAGTTAGACAACAAAATAAGCAATTAATTTATGCCTGAATATAAGGAAAAAGATACCGTATTTTATCGAGGAAAACAAGCTTTTAAATTTGATTTTTCAGCATCAGCGATTAGCTCAGACGGAGCGATATTGTTAAGTGAAAAAGTAGAGAGAAAGACTGGTCTATTAACCCGAAAAATTCATAGTAGACAATAAAAAACAGGCATAAATTGCTTATATTGAGATAGTTAGACAACAAAATAAGCAATTAATTTATGCCTGAATATAAGGAAAAAGATACCGTATTTTATCGAGGAAAACAAGCTTTTAAATTTGATTTTTCAGCATCAGCGATTAGCTCAGACGGAGCGATATTGTTAAGTGAAAAAGTAGAGAGAAAGACTGGTCTATTAAAAAGCTTCGCCGCACTGATTCCTGACTATCGAAACCCCTTTTTTATCGAATACACTTATGAAGAAATGCTTCGCCAACGGGTGTTTTTAATGATGCAGGGCTATCAGGATTGCAATGACGAACAAAAACTCCGAGAGGATCCGGTGATCCGTAAAGTACTAGATAGCGGATTATGTTCCCAGCCTACTTTAAGTCGATTTGAAAACAAGGCCGATCGGAGTCTGATCTACCAGATGAGTCAATGGTTTGTAGACCGTTATGTAGAGGAGTTGAAAGAGAAGACTGGTCAAATCATCATTGATGTAGATGGTACCGATGACCCTACTCATGGATCCCAACAACTCAGTTTGTATAATGGCTATTATGGACAGACTATGTACCATGAGTTGTTCTTTAAGGACGGGAACACCGGTCAGGTCATTTTACCAGTACTACGTCCGGGCAATTGTCACTCCAACAAATGGTTTGTGGCCTTATTGAAAAGGATTGTCATTAAAATCAGAAAAAAACTGCCCTCAGTAAAGATCCTTATTCGAGCGGATAGTGGCTTTTCAGGAGCATCTTTTTATCGGATAGCTAAGCAGTTTGACCTTCAATTTTGTTTAGGTATTAGTAGTAATGAAGTTTTAAAGACTTTTACCAAACAGACTATCATTGAAGTAAAAAAGGAATATGCTTCAAAAATCATCAAACATCAAGAGTTTGTTGGCCCGTTTACTTACCAGGCCAAAAGCTGGGATCGTTCTGAAAAGCTGTACGCCAAAGTGGAGTCTACCGGAAAAGGAATGAATGTCCGTTACTTTGTGAGCAACTTTGAAGCGATGACCGCTCAACAGATTTACTTTGATTTTTATGTCAAGCGAGGTGATGCCAGTGAAAATCGAATAAAGGAACTCAAAAACATGACTTATTCCGACCGGCTTTCCTGTCATCGCTACTGGGCCAATTTCATGCGTTTAATCATCGCTACCCTCTGTTATGAAATGTTCCGGCAGATTAAATTATTAATTGCCAAAACAAAACACCACTTTGCTAAACGATGGCAAGTGGACAATATCCGGCTTTACCTGATGAAGGTTGGGGCGTGCCTGAAAGAAAGGAAAAGATCATTGACAATACAATTCTCAAGAGCCTTTAGATATCAATACCTGCTGGGCGATTTGCTTACGGTGAACTGACCGATCAGTTAAACAGTTTGATTTAATCAAAAAAATGTTCTTCCATAAGAACACAATAGAGCTTTGACTGAAAATTGAAAAATTCTAACAAAAAAACGCTCTAATGTCCTTTGAAATCCAGAAACCTGGTTGATCTTCAAATTAATACATACACTCCAATCAAAAATAGTTAGCAACCCATTATTAATCCCAAAATTGGTGGCCTATGAATAATGCGGGTTAAAAGACAAGTTGGAATGGGATACCCGGTACTTTCGTGAAAAAATGACTGCTGCGGGATTTGATATTAAACCCGGAGACCACCCAATTGTTCCAATTATGCTCTATGATGCTGTTTTGTCTCAAAATTTTGCTTCAAGGCTTTTGGAGGAGGGTATTTATGTTATTGGTTTTTATTTCCCAGTTGTACCTAAAGGACAAGCAAGAATACGTGTTCAGATATCAGCTGTTCATGATCAGGCTCATCTGGATAAGGCCATTGCGGCTTTCACAAAAGTTGGTACCGAACTTGGAGTATTGAAGGGCACGTCTAAAAACCCTATTCAGTCTCTGTGATGGGAGGAGATTAAATTGAGTTAAAATAATTTTCAAAATGAGATTAGTTACCACGACTTAATTTCTCTACCCATTTTTTTACACTTGAGGCGCGATCAGTAAAAATCCAATTGTGATTTCGACGAATTTCCCTAATAAGAGAGTTCTTTGACGCGACGAATCCAACTCCTGTATTTAAACCACAATAGGATAACCGCCTTTTTATTGATTGATTTATCAAGAAGTAATGACCGGCTATACCTGCGCATTTTTTTTGAATTGCATATCTCATAAATTTTCTCAAATTAAATTCTACTACCGGTAAAAAGCAATCATATTTCACAAAACTGATCGAATCAAAATATTTTCTTTTTAACGATAGAATATGGTAATCTACTTTTGGTTCTAGAGGAGCTAATAGCTCTTCTAGAATTTGATTTTGCTCAACATTTAAAACGGATTTGATTTCAATCATAAAATGAATTTTTTTACCACATTTTTGAACTACTTCTTTAAGGCTTGGTATATCGGAAATTTTATATCTAAGATCAATAAACTTTATTTCGCTAATAATCAATTGTGGTTGATGAAAAAAGCGGTCGCAATGAGGGTCATGGTGAACAACTGGAATATTGTCACACGTGAAATGGATATCAAATTCAATACCCCATATGTTCTGATCCATACACCAAACAAATGCAGGCATAGTATTTTCAATTAATCCTGTTTCATGACATCCGCGATGAGCAACAATTTTGACGTTTTTGATTTGAGCAGGAGTTAATGGAGGTTGCGGTATTACATTGAATAAAAAATCAAATAATAATTGTATTAATTTCATAATTCATCACAGGCATAATTGTAAGTAGTGTCTCTAATAAAACAGCCCTTCTTTTATAAAATGAAATATTATGGATGAGATTTTCATTTTCTTTCTATGAGTTGATGCCTGAGTATCAATCGATTAGAAAAAAAATGGAAAGATCGCCATAAGAATCATTTTTAATTTAGGTGTGTTTTCTTAGAGACACTAAGTAGGTTATAATATATTTTCGTGAGTAATACTTTTGGGGTAATCACACTGGTCTAAGGTTATTTTTGTAGGCTAATTTCGGTAGCATCTAGAGAAATTCTTATCAAGGAACTTAAGCGAACGGATTTACGGCAAATAACAATCATTCCTGTAAAATAGAAAATCAATAATCGGTCTTTTACATTTTGATGCTTTCAAAGAAAGAAAACTGAATCTCATACTTCTAATCTCCTCTGTATGCCTACGCTGTCGCCAACTTTCTCCGGTCTCTTGCGCTAAAGCTCCCAGCGAAAGTGTGCGGTCGAAGCTTCTGTTGAAGGACTCGGCGTAAGCGTAGATTCGTACAAGGGTTTTTAGAGGTGCCTTTGAAATAGGACCGGTTACTGGAATGGATTCCTTGGCTTTTTGGAATCACCATCATTTTCTATCAACTCCACTAATGGGTTCTTATCTTCCAAATCTTTTTCCTCCTCAGATTTGGGAACAGCATCAATCTCTGACTTTTTCACCGGTTCGGATTTTTGAGTGGGCTCATTTTCCTTTGCCGTGCTTTCCTCGGTAAAGTATTCATTCAGGACCTGACGCAACTCCTGTGGTGACAGGTTATGGTTATCAACACCATTTTTTACCGTCGTGATTTGTCCTGTTTCCTCAGACACTACAATAATCAGTGTGTCCGTAATTTCTGACATACCTATTGCTGCCCTATGTCGCAGTCCAAATTGTGCCGGGATGTCTGTTTGTTCAGTCACCGGCAGGATGCATCTCGCGGCAACAATTTTGTTTTTATAAATAATTACAGCGCCGTCGTGCAAGGGACTGTATTTATTAAATATTGACATTAATAACCTTTTAGACACTATTGCATCAATACGATCTCCCGATTCGGCATAAAATTTTAATCCTGAATTTTTTGACATCACGATCAAAGCACCGGTATTCGATCCAGCCATGGTTTTGGCGGCTTCTATTACAGGAGTGAAGTTTAGCCGATCAGTACCTGTTTTAAAAAACCCTCCAATGGTCTTGAAAAGATCGTCCCGATCGAAGGCAGTGGTCCTGCCAATGATAAGCAGGAATTTCCTGATCTCCTGTTGAAACAAAATGATCACAGCGATCACACCAACGCCCATAAATTGCCCGAGGATGTTCGTCAGCAACTCCATTTGAGCAGCTCTTACAACTAGGTAGATTAGGTATAGGGAAAGGAAACCCAGAAAAACTTTTATAGCAACACTTCCCCGAATGAGCTTGTAAGCCTGTAATAGCAGGATGCTGACCAGGGCAATATCAATGATATCGACCCAACTAATCTCCATAAACGCTATATTAAACAGGTACATCAAGAATATATTTTCTTGTACAACTTAATTGCTTCCTTTGCCTCCCTGATATCATGAACCCTTAAAATGGAGGCCCCATTGATCAATGCTATGGTATTGAGAACCGTTGTACCATTCAAAGCTTCTTCCGAAGTTGTCCCAAGGTATTTATAGATCATCGACTTACGTGAAATGCCCGCCATCACCGGCATGCCTAAGTTAATAAAATAGCCCAAGTTTTTTAAGAGCTCATAATTCTGATCCAGCGTCTTGGAAAAACCAAAACCGGGATCAACTACTATATCATTAACGCCAAATTCTTTTAAATGATCAATACTAATCGCAAAAAAATCGGTAATATCTCCCAGAAGGTCATCGTAATCAGTCTCTTTCATCATGGTTTCAAAATTCCCTTTCATGTGACCAAGTATATATGGAACACCAAGACCACCGATTACCCTGAACATTTCAGGGTCCAATTGACCGCCGGAAATATCATTAATTATCGATGCGCCTTCACTAACCACAACTTTTGCTACCTCTGATCGATAAGTGTCAATAGATAAGATACTTTGAGGCATTTCCTTCTTTATCAGCTTAATCACCGGCAAAACCCGATCCAATTCCTGTTGAATATCAACATTATCGGCACCCGGCCTGGTGGAGTGACCTCCAATATCTATAATATCAGCGCCCTGATCCAGCATTTTAATGACTGTTTCTATTATCGAAATGTCGTTTGAATAACGACTATTGGGAAAAAAAGAATCGGGAGTAATATTTATAACACCCATCACCAATGGTGTCTCCAAATCAAGGAGTGACCCATTTACCTTTAGCGTTTTTTTTGATTGGGGAAACACTTTTGATTTTTTATTGCAAAGTTTTAAGATGAGGTAGCAGTTCCATTATGGATTATCTCAAAGTAGAATTAATTTGGACACGAAATTAAGAGAATTGTGAACGACCAGACGTTGAGCGAATATACTGCGGTCCTGAAGGCCTGCAAAGACATTTTTAAGAAGAAAACAGGAGACTATGGAACTGCCTGGAGGATACTGCGATTGCCCTCCATTACAGATCAGATTTTTATTAAAGCGCAACGAATTCGATCGATCCAGGAAAAAGGCGAGCAACGAGTTGATGAGGATATCAGCAATGAGTTTATTGGGATTATCAACTATTGTCTTATGGCACTAATCCAAACTCAGTTGAACGGCAACCATAACTTATCCATGAGATATCAGGAATTAGAGCCGATATACGACAAGTTCGTTAACGACACCATGGAATTGTTTGCCAACAAGAACCACGATTATGATGAAGCCTGGAGAGATATGAGGGTCAGTTCCATTACCGATATCATTTTAATGAAATTACTTAGAGTAAAGCAGATAGAAGATAACCAGGGTAAAACGTTAATCTCGGAAGGGATCGGGGCAAACTATCAGGATATTATTAACTATGCTGTTTTTGCGCTTATTAAACTCAAATCTTAGGAATATGATAAACAGGAGTAGGAAAAATCCATCCGGGAAGTTTATAATGGAATTAATCCGGGTTTTGGTGGCAGGACTATTCATTTTTTCCGGTCTGATCAAAATGAATGATCCCGTTGGTTTTGCCATAAAGCTTGAGGAGTATTTTGAGGTCTTCGCCACGGATATTGGCTCGTTCTTTGAGATTTTCGTCCCTTTTTCACTCCATATAGCCGTTTTCATAGTAGTGATGGAGGTTGTACTGGGTGTAGCCTTGCTGCTCAACTGGCGGATGGTAAACACCACGAAGCTTCTTTTGGGTCTCATCACATTTTTCACAGTCCTGACTTTCTATTCCGCTGCATTTGATAAAGTTACTGATTGTGGCTGCTTTGGCGATGCTATCAAATTAACTCCATGGCAGTCGTTCTATAAAGATATCACCCTCCTGATTATGTCGGGCATTATCTGGGTGAATGGCTCGATGTATGACACGTTTATTAAGAAACCCATACTGAATGGTATCATGATCGTTGTCTTTTTTGGATCTATTTATACACCTATACATGCTATCAATCATCTGCCCTTTATAGATTTTAGAACATATAAAGTTGGAAATAGTATTCCCGAGAAAATGGAGCCATCAGGTGAATTAATGTACGAATATGTCATGGTGAAAGGAGGGGAGGAATACCGGTTAACAGAATATCCGACGGATAAGTCATACACCTTCAAAGAGATGGTGGTGCTTAACCCGGAAGTTCAGCCTAAGATTACTGACTATGGGGTATGGAATGATAACGGTGAATTCACTGCTGAGACCTTTGTGGGCAAGAAGCTTTTTATTATTGTATACAATACGGAGCGCTCTAGTAGAAATGGATTTAGTGTAATTCCAGAACTGATAACTACCCTTGACGACGAAATAGGTGTTTTCGCCTTGACAGCTACGGACGGCCAGGTTTTTGAGGTATTTTCGCAAGAGGTGGGTCTTGAGATTCCCTACTATTATGCCGATGCCACTGTACTAAAAACCATTATTCGGGCCAATCCGGGCATTTTTCTCATGCAAGACGGAATAGTGAAAGGAAAGTGGCATTATAACGATATACCGTCAGTCGAAGAAGTTCGATCTTTGCTCAATTAAGTGTGGTACCAGAGAAAATTTTTTTGATTGGCATGCCAGGTAGCGGTAAGTCAACCCTGGCAAAGGCACTGGCTTCAATCACTGGTTACCAATCACTCGATCTGGATGAGAAAATAGAAAGCACAACCGGTAAAATGATAAGCGACATCTTCACGGAGGATGGGGAAGATTATTTTCGCAAACTCGAAGCTGAACAGCTCAAGCTGTTAATTGAGACAAAAACACAGTTTATACTTTCCAGTGGAGGAGGTACGCCATGTTTTCATGACAACATGGAATTGATTAATCAATCAGGTTACAGTGTGTTTCTAAATGTTGAAGTTGATGAATTAGTTGAAAGACTGAAAAAAGAAGCTCACGAAGTAAGGCCTTTAGTTAGCCAACATGGTAAAGACCTTGAGCAATACTTAAATGAGCTTTTGACAGAAAGAATTCATTTTTACCAACAAGCGCACCTGATATGGGATAGCAAATATTCACCGGAAAAACTCATCGAGAAGCTTGGCTTTCCGACGGATGCCTGACCCTCAATTTACCAACCTTGAGAACATTCTCTTTCTTGCCCAAGAACTCAACCTCATAATTTACTAAGTTATCAAAATATTCGAAAGCGATTAGTGCTCAATTAGCACCGGGTTGTCTTCAATGATAATGTCTTTAATTGCAAATATTAAACGCTCACATCACATAAGAATTCTTAGTCAGGCAAAAAAAGGGAGGGTTAAGTCTTACTCAATAATATCGAGCAAGGTACGGAACTTCATTTCTGTCTCTTGCCATTCTTTTTCTGGATCGGAATGTTCGGTTACGCCTCCACCGGCGTAGAGAATTCCCTGGTGACCAACTATTTGCATACACCTAAGATTGACGAACAAATGAGATCCGTTGTTGATATTGACAGGACCAATGAAACCTGAATAGAAGGAGCGGTCATAATTTTCTTCTTCAAGTATGAATTCCATGGATGACGCCTTGGGCATCCCACAAACCGCTGAAGTAGGATGAAGGAGTTTTAGCATTACAGTTCCCAGTTGTGGAAAGTTAACCTCACGTGTATTCACGATATACTCAGATTTTAAGTGATATAAATTTGCTGCCCTGACAGTTTTAGGGCCATCTTCCTCAAACTCACGTAGCCGAATCATTTTGAAGCAATTAATGATATATCGACCGACCATTGCTTGCTCCTCGATTTCCTTTTGAGTCCAGCCAATTTCAAGGGGATTTGACCGCAGTTCTGCTTTTTGAGTTCCCGCAAGAGAAACTGTTTTAAAAATATCATTGCTATCCTGACCAATGAGCAGTTCTGGTGTTGCCCCCATCCAAAGTCCATTTCCAGGAAGTTGGAAAAGGTTGACGAAAGCGCCAGGATAAGCATTACATAATTCGAGGAAACTTCCTATTATGTCAAACTCCGGGTCAAGATCAATTACTTTGGTTCTCGATAACACCACTTTTTTGAAGGTCCCTTGGTTTATTTCTGCTATACCTTTTAGGACAAGCCCTAAATAATCTTCCTTCGTGGTCTTTGTAATTTTCTTTTTGTTAGCATAGGGTGTGACTGGTAAACTTTTAGGATCAGTAAGGTTTTTCGCATTTAATCGCTGAAAAAACAACTCAGTGGTCCAGGAATCTTTATAAACCGGGTTGACATTTAATTGACAATCCACACTGGAGAATATGAGATCGGCGCTAATAAATTCAGCCTCATCTTTCTCGGATTGAAAAGGAGCAGCCATAAACCCCTTACCCAATTCTTCCAGTTCAGGTTTGACACTTTTAGCCTTGCCCGAAAGATCTACAATTAATGAGATCTCGTTGTCCAGGGGCATCCGCCAAAGTGCAACTGGAAAGTTCAAATGAAGTGCAGTTAAGTAAATCTGCCTTAAAGCCTCTTTTAAATCGAGATCTTGGAGCGAATAAGTGTTTTGATTTACTTCTTTCGACATTACTTTTTGATATCCATTACGACCATAGTAATTCTACTGATACAAACCAGCTTATCTTCTTCATTGGTAATTTTGATTTCCCATACCTGGGTTGATTTGCCTAGATGAAGAGGCCTGGTAATGCCGTAAACATTGCCTTCCCTGACTGCCCTAATATGATTGGCATTTATATCTAACCCTACGCAGTATTGTTTGTTTTGATCTACGGTGAAAGTGGCGGCAATACTGCCTAAAGATTCAGCCAGTGCCACTGAAGCTCCTCCATGCAAAATACCGTAGGGTTGGGTCGTTCGGTGATCCACCGGCATTTTGCCTTTTATATAATCTTCACCAATTTCCGTGATCTCAATACCAAGATGGCCAACCAGACAGTTTTGATTCATCTTGTTTACGTCCTCAATGCTTATTCCTGGTGTAAACAAAGCTAGTATAGTTTATTGGTGCGACTTAAAAACTTATCTTCGCAGCCTTTGCAAACAAAAACACAACCGGTGTGATAACCAAAAAAATATACGTGATCAGGCATGGAGAGACCGAGTACAACAGGCAAGGAAGGGTCCAGGGCAGTGGTATTGATGCGCCATTAAATGAAACCGGCCGTTTACAGGCAGAAGAATTTTACCAACACTACAGGGATGTGGCCTTTGATAAGATATACTGTTCAAAACTCCAACGAACTGTGCAATCAGTTCAGGGATTTATAGATGATGGAATTCGTTATGAAGAATTGGAAGGACTTAACGAAATAAGTTGGGGGGAAAAAGAAGGTGAACATTTTCATCCTTCATCACATGCGGAGTACAAAACACTACTTGATGAATGGAGAAGCGGTAATCTAACCTATTCTATAAAAGGAGGAGAAGGGCCTCAGCACGTAATGGAACGTCAAAAAGTGGCACTTAATTACATCATGAGCAAGCCGGAGGAAAGGACCATACTTCTAAGTATTCATGGTCGGGCATTGAGAATTCTTCTCACATGGTTACTTAACTATGATCTCAAAGACATGGAAAGTCTCTTTGTGCATCAGAATCTGTCGGTCTATCAGTTAACTCATACGGGGACTATGTTTACCGTGGATGTTTATAATAGCTTAGAACACATAAATCATTCTTAGTTGATTCAATTAATCGACATCAGCCATCAGATTGAAGACGGCATGATCACTTACAAAGGCTTACCGGCGCCTATTATCTGCGATTAGGGCGTCTTTGAATAAATTAAGATTCTGATAATCAAAGAGTTAAAAGAGGTTTGAAAGGATAAAGAACCCCGAAATCGGCCGAATAGGGCTTTTTTCGGGGTTTTTGTTTTGCTAGATTGTGGTGTAGAACACATCTAACACCACAAATTAGAATGCAAAAAAGGCTTTTCCAACCCGAATATGGTTTAACTCCAAAATGGTATTTGTTTAAGAGCAGTAAATTGGGTGCAGTTTATGATAGTCTACCGTGGAATCAGTTAGCGGACTGCCTGCCTGAAGAAAATAACGGACCTGGTGCTCCCCGGTGGTTTTCCTCAAAAGGGATGTTTGCGCTGATGTTTCTTAAGTCCTACCTGAGTATCAGTGATGAGAAACTAATAGAACGCTTTAACTCCGATTGGAGCCTACAGTTGTTCTGTGGCAAAATGTTATCAGACACAGAGAAGATTCGAGACAATGCTATCGTAAGCCGCATCCGCAGTTATCTGGCTGAGCATACAGACTGGCAACAGCTCCAACAAATATTGATCGAACATTGGAAAAGAGACATGAATAATACCCATGTGCTTTTAATGGACGCTACCTGTTATGAGAGTTATATCCGTTTTCCTACTGATGTAAAGCTGTTATGGGAATGCTGCCATTGGGTGTTTGAAAAGCAATTGTTCCGATGGTGTAAAGTAGTGAGAAAGAAAAGGCCTCGCTCCAAATATGTTGAACAAAAGCGCAGACAACGCGATTATGAGAAAAGACGCAGGAAGACCTATAAAGAAGGGCGTAAGCGTAAAAAAGCCCTGTTGTATCTGCTACACAAGGGGTTGATCCAACTTCAACAAGTTCTCAACGATGCTAAACTGCCACTGCTTAATGAGCAGGAAAGAGATTACCTGAGAACCATCAAAAAAGTACTTGAACAACAGCAGTTCCTACAAACCCACCCGGCCAAAGAGTTAAAAAACCGCATCGTATCATTGGCAAAACCCTATGTCAGGCCGATAGTCAGGGGAAAAGAGAACAAAAGAGTTGAGTTTGGCATGAAGGTACATATGCTGCAAGTGGATGGGATCTGCATGATTGAGTGTATGAATTTCAACGCTTTCAATGAATCCACCCGGCTCAAGATTAGTACTGTAAAGCACAAACGACACTTTGGAGCACTTAATCAATTGGGAGCTGACCTGATCTATGCCACAAATGCCAATCGAAGATTTTGCACCAAAAAGAAAATCTTCACTTGCTTTCCTAAGAAAGGCCCCACAACCTCTTACTAAACAAGACAGTCGGCTCAGTGGACTCATCGCCAATCAAAGGGCTACAGTGATGGAAGGCAGCTTCGGTGACCACAAAACTCATTACGGGACCAACAGGATTAAAGTTAAAGGAGAGAAAAATGAAAGACTGTTTGTCTTTTTTGCTGTGATGACCGCTAACGCAGTAAAAATTAGTAAAAGAAAACTATTGCTAAATACAGTTGATCCACCATTCCAACAGGCCGCATAACTAAAAAACAAAAGTCGTTTTCTACTTCAAAGGAAGCACTATGTCTATACACCAAAAACGCACTTTCAAACTCTATTTTGTAACAAAAATTGTACTCTTTCAAGAGCAGGTAATCAGTATGATGATCAATCTCTCCTCTATTGAAAATCCTGATCCCATTTTTAACCCCTCTTTCTTCTCGCTGAACTAATTTTCAAGGACGCCCTGCGATTATCTGAGCCGTGAAGAATCCAGAAGTCACTATGACGGGGAAACCTTCCATATCGGCCGTATCGATATGGTTGTTAACACCGGCAATAAAACTAGCCTTCGTCTGGGATAAACTATAATCCCTTTCATCAAAGACTTGTTGGAATTTCCCTTCTATTTTATTCCAATTAAGATGATCACAATCAACTAATCTGAATAGTTTGGGTACAAGTACTTTTAATTTTTCCTTAACCTTATGCTTCATTTACCTTCTCATCATGGCATTGGCCATACCCCGTTGCATTCCACCCATCTTATTAACCGTTTTCATCATCTTTCGCATGTCGTTGAACTGTCGCAATAAGTTATTCACCTCCTGAACTGAAGTACCACTGCCATCAGCAATTCGTTTCTTGCGACTGCCATTGATGATTTCCGGGCTGCTCTTTTCCTGCTGTGTCATCGATTTGATGATAGCCTCAATTGGTTTGAAAGACTCATTATCTAAATCCACATCTTTCAACGCCTTACCCATTCCCGGTATCATGCCCATGAGATCTTTGATGTTACCCATCTTTTTGATCTGTTCTAACTGGGAGAGAAAATCATCCAGTCCAAAAGTGTTTTTTCTTAATTTTTTCTGTAATCGCTCCGCTTCATCCTGGTCAAATGCATCTTGCGCCTTTTCCACTAGTGAGATAACATCTCCCATACCAAGGATTCGCTGAGCCATTCTATCCGGATGAAAAACATCAATGGCTTCCATCTTTTCACCTGTTGAGATGAATTTGATAGGTTTTTCGACAACCGACTTAATGGTAAGGGCTGCCCCGCCCCTGGAGTCACCATCAAGTTTAGTGAGCACAACACCATCGTAATCCAAACGTTCATTGAACGTTTTGGCGGTATTAACAGCGTCCTGGCCAGTCATGGAATCCACTACAAATAATGTTTCTGAAGGATTCAGGGACTTTTTGAGATTTTCAATCTCCTGCATCATTTCGTCATCAATTGCTAAACGACCTGCGGTATCAATAATGACAGTTTTTTTATTAGTCTTTTTTGCGTGATCCAGTGCATTTTTGGCGATAGCTATTACATCCTTATTCTCAGGTTCCGCAAAAACCTCGATATCAATTTGGTCTCCCAGTACTTTTAACTGATCAATAGCAGCTGGTCGATATATATCACAGGCGACAAGAAGGACGTTTTTATTTTGTTTTTTGAGGTAATTAGCAAGTTTCGCGGAAAAAGTGGTCTTTCCTGACCCTTGAAGTCCTGAAATGAGAATTATATTGGGCTCACCCTGTAGATTAATACCCTCAGTCTCTTGGCCCATTAATTCAGTGAGTTCTTCCTGAACGATCTTGGTAAGCAATTGGCCCGGAGAAACGGAGATAAGTACATCTCTTCCCATGGCCTTTTCTCTAATAGAATCGGTAACGTCCTTGGCGATTTTAAAGTTTACATCCGCATCGATCAAAGCCCTTCTTATTTCTTTTACCGTACTGGCAACATTTATATCGGTGATTTTACCCTGACCCTTAAGGTTCTTAATAGCTTGGTCAAGTTTAAAACTTAAATTATCGAACATTCTTCATTGTTTTCTAAAGCGCAAAGCTAAGAATTATTCTAATTGAGCAGCGATCCCAACATTAACAAATATCATTCGTAAATTGGTGAGGAAGCGATTACTAGTAACCGTGTATATTATATTACAATAAGCGAACTCGGTAAAACACAAATACTTCGGCGTCACTCTGAGGGGCTTTAGGAAGCCCCGTGAGAGTCCCATCACAGAAGATTCTCACAGCTTCGGGGCCCTATAACCGGCCCAAAGCCTCAGAATTACGGCATTTTGTTAGAAAGGTTATGCTGAGATCAACTAATAAGTGCAATTGAAGGATGAAAAAGCTTTTAAGGGCTTTTTCATCCTTCAAAAGCCTGAGCAGTGCAATCTTTGGATTGCAAAATGTCAAAAAACTACACACATCTCAGTATTGATCAAAGGTATCAAATTGAAGCATTATTGAAAACAGGAGCTACTCAAAAGGAGATTGCCTGTATCGTTCATTTTCACCCGTCTACGATCTCACGTGAGCTTAAGCGAAATGTGGGTTCAAGAGGTAGGGGAGCTGGTGTCTATCGAACAGCAAATGCACAAAGGAGGACCAATCTTCGTCATCAAGAAAAGCCAAAAAGAGTGATTTTCACCAAACCCATGAAAGACTGGATAGTTAACCGGCTCCAAGAAGATAGATGGAGTCCTGAATTGATCAGCCATCAGGGAAAGAAAACGAGAGAATGTCCACTTAGCCATGAATGGATTTACCAATGGATATGGGAATGTAAGCACACCAACCGCCAGGAGAACCAAGAATACAAACAACTATACACATATCTAAAACATGGCAAACGAAGGCGCAAACGAGGAAACAGAAAAGATCGTAGAGGTATTATCCCGAATAGGGTATCAATTGAACAGCGACCCCAGATCATTAACAAAAGGGAACGATTGGGAGATATAGAAGTCGATTTAATGATGGGTAAAAACCACAAAGGCTCTTTGTTGGTGATGACAGACCGAGCAAGTCTTTTTACCAGAATCAGAAAGATGCACAGTAAAAATGCCGATCAAATGGCCGAAGCTATTGTGGAGGAACTCTCTCAGGATAAACACAAACTGGAAACACTCACTTTTGATAATGATATGGCATTTTCTAAACATGAGTTGATTGCTCAATCCCTTGATGTGGATGCCTATTTCACTCGTCCCTATACTAGTCAGGATAAAGGGACAGTTGAAAATAGGATTGGGGTAATCAGAAGGTTTTATCCTAAGAAAACAGATATTAGATTTGTTACAGAGGAGCAAATCAAAGTTGTTGAAAACAAAATCAATGAACGCCCTGTTAGAAAATTTAATTACCTAAACGCAAAGCAAGTGCTACAAAGGAAAATTGCACTTATTACTTAAACTTACATATGAGTAGATTTTCAATACTGATATTAGCCCTGATTGCTCTCTTAAACTCTTCTTTAGTCTTTGGACAAGATGCTATAAGGGGAGGCCGTACAAGTTACCGTAACCATTATTTTGATCTCGGCAGGGAAGCACTGGAAGAGGAGAGATATATGGAAGCTGTCAGGCACTTCAACAAAAGTTTAAGTTTTGATGCTTATTATGCGGACTCCTATTACCTGAGAGCTGTGGCAAGGGAGAATAGTGGAGATAATGAAGGAGCTTTAACGGGCTATAACATCATCCTTCACATGATTCCTGATCACATTGAAGCCTTATTCGGACGGGCATTACTTTATTTCCATTTGGGAAAATTAGAGTATGCCGAATCTGATTTCCTCACTTTATTGACCACCCCCATGCGGGAAACCAACGCTATTTTCTTCCGGCTATCAAATTATGAATCCGGCGTTAGCGGGGTAATGACGATGGAGGGTAAGGAAGCAGAGATCCACAATTACCTTGGATTAGTTAGAGCCAAATTGTTGAAGTACGACTCAGCCATGTATCATTTTAATGAGTCCATTAATCTCAATGGAACAGATCCCAATTTTTATGTTAACCGTGGACTTTTACGTGAAGAATTAGACCAAAATGAGGAAGCGAGAGCCGACTATGAAACGGCTTTAACCATTGATCCGGGAAATGACCTGGCTACCTATAATTTGCTTCGGTTGAGTGACGACAATCAGTCCATAGATTTGTACACCAGTCTAATTGATGAGAATCCGGAATTTGACGAACCTTACTCCCAAAGAGGGTTGGCAAAATATAATATTGGAGATTTTCGGGGTGCGCTTAATGATTACAACAAAGCCATAGAAATCAATGCAAAAGATTTTGAAAATTATCTCAACCGAGGAATGATCAGAGAAAAATTAAGAGATTTCAGGGGTGCATACAGAGATTATGAATCGGCCATCAATTTAAACCCTGACTACGCCAAAGCTTACTTAAACCGTGGTAATCTTTTTACCAAAGAGCGCTTTTTTGAACAAGCTATTGCAGATTATGATAAAGCCATCAGTCTTGATCCGATAAGCGCCATAACATTTTACAACCGTGGAGTAGCAAGATACAGCATAAGGGATCAGGAAGGAGCATGCGAAGATGTTATTTGGGCACTTAATTTAGGCATGACAACTGCAGCAAAGGCAGTAAATAAAATGTGCACCGAAGATTAAGGGCACCTCTAGAAGATTAATTGTTTGAATGACCTCGATCTAATAGAGGCGCTGGATTCATTGTGCCGTGGTAAGAGCAAGCAGGATTTTCCAAATTATTGGTGTATGTGTCAAATCCTTCCCAGACACCTTTCACATTAATGTATTCAGGAAGGCCAAAATCTTCATTACCCCCACCACAACCAAGCAATAAAATTGCTAGTATCTTGTAATTCTGAGACAACAACAGTAAGAATCGAGTACAAATAAAGGTACTCAATTACTCGGGACAATGCAATGTTTGGAAGGGCTCATAAGTTTGAATCAGGTTCGTTAAGTTTGAGCATAAATACCAAGTAATGGTTTACGAGTTTGATGGTTTTAAGCCGATTATTCATGAGTCTGCATTCATACATCCGCAAGCAGCTGTAACCGGTAATGTTATTATTGGTAAAAATGTATACATAGGTCCCGGAGCGGCCATTCGCGGTGATTGGGGAGAAATAGTGATCAAAGATGGCTGTAATGTTCAGGAGAACTGCACTATCCACATGTTCCCTGGAGTTTCAGTCAGGTTGGAGGAATCCGCTCATATCGGACATGGTGCAATCATCCATGGGGTCCAAATTGGACGCAATTCTATGATCGGGATGAATGCAGTAATTATGGATAATGTGGAAATCGGAGAAGAGTGTATCGTCGGCGCACTTTGCTTTATCAAAGCCGAATCAAAGATCCCAAAGAGAAGCATGGTGGTAGGTAATCCGGGTAAAGTGGTAAAAGAAGTGAGTAATGAAATGATCAGTTGGAAAACCGAGGGAACCAAACTTTATCAGCAGCTCCCAAAAGATTGTTATGATTCACTACACGAATGTGAGCCACTGCGGAAAGTACCTGAAAACAGGAAAAAACAACAAATGAAATATAAAGTCTGGAAAGAAACACAAGAATGAGCAGCATACCGAAAATACAACATTACTTACAAGGAAAATGGTTGGAAGGTGGAGGTGATGGAGAAGTTCTCTATAATGCAATAACCGGTGATCCGGTAGGAAAACATAGCATCGAAGGTCTTGATTTTAAAGAGATGCTTGATTATGGAAGGAAAACCGGTGGGCCGGCACTACGCAAAATGACCTTTTATGATAGGGGCTTGATGTTGAAAGCCCTGGCGTTTCATCTTAAAGAAAATAAAGAAAAGTTTTACAAACTAAGCTGGGCCACGGGTGCTACTCGCACAGACTCATGGATTGATATAGAAGGAGGTATTGGTAATCTCTTTGCATATGCCAGCTTGAGAAGACAGTTTGGCAGCGAGAAGCACTACGTCGATGGCGATATGGTTGGCCTTTCTAAGGGCGGAACATTTGTAGGCAGTCACATTATGGTTCCCAAAGAAGGTGTTGCCATCCATATCAATGCCTTCAATTTTCCGGTTTGGGGGATGTTGGAAAAAGTAGCGGTCAATTGGCTGGCGGGAGTACCAGCAGTAGTGAAACCTGCAGAGCAGACTTGTTACCTGACAGAATTGGTGGTGAAGGAAATTATCACCTCCGGAATCGTCCCTGAAGGTGCCATTCAACTAGTTGCGGGCTATGGAAATGGCATCATTGATCATGTTACTAACCAGGATACTGTCACTTTCACCGGGTCTTTTGCTACCGGTGTGAAACTGAAAACCCATCCAAAGGTCATCGAAGAGTCTGTTCCCTTCAATTTAGAAGCAGATTCCTTGAACGCAGCCATATTGGGAGAAGATGCGAAACCGGGCACTGAAGAGTTTGATCTGTTCATCAATGAAGTGAGAAAGGAAATAACCGTGAAGTGCGGTCAGAAATGTACCGCGATAAGAAGGATTATTGTTCCCGAGAAATTGGTGGAAGATGTGCAGATCAGTTTGGGTCAGGCGTTAGCTAAAACAACCATTGGAGATCCCCAGGTTGAAGGAGTGCGAATGGGTGCATTGGCTGGCAAGGAGCAATTAGAGGAGGTAAAAGCCCGGGTGGAAGAATTAAAGAAAGTTTCTGAATTGGTATTTGGTGACCCCGGCAAAGTTAAAGTTGTCGGAGCTGATGCCAATAAGGGGGCTTTCATATCCCCAATATTATTTGTCAACAAAGATCCGTTCAAAAGTGAGGCTGTCCATAATGTGGAAGCTTTCGGGCCGGTCAACACCATCATTCCCTACAAAAATCTTGATGAAGCCATTGAACTCTCTAAATTGGGCAAGGGCTCATTGTGCTCCTCTATTGCAACCGGTGATGATAAGATAGCCCGGGATTTTGTTCTGGGGCGGCCACACATCATGGCAGGATACTGGTACTTAATCGGGAGAGCGCTAAAGAGAGTACCGGTCATGGGTCACCTATGCCTATGCTTAGTCATGGTGGTCCGGGAAGGGCTGGTGGTGGCGAAGAAATGGGAGGTGCGAGAGGTGTTTTGCATTATCTCCAAAGATGTGCTATACAAGGTACACCGACTACGCTTACTGCAGTCACCAATCACTATCAATACGGTGGGAAGTATAAGGATCCGGGCAAGCATCTCTTCAGTAAGTTTTTTGAAGAATTGGAAGTTGGAGAGACCCTCATTACCCATAAGCGCACGGTGACTGATGCCGATATCGTCAACTTTGCCAATGTCAGCTGGGACCATTTTTATGCCCACACTGATGCAACTTCATTGGAAGGAACCACCTTTGAGCGAACAGTGGCTCACGGGTACTTTGTGCTTTCTGCGGCGGCAGGATTGTTTGTAGAAGCAAAAAAAGGACCTGTACTCCTCAACTATGGACTGGAAGAGTGCCGGTTTACCAAGCCTGTTTACCCCGGAATGACTATTGGTGTGCGCCTAACGGTGAAAGAGAAAATGGACCAGGAAAAGAAAGATGACATTGCCAAAGGGATTGTCAAGTTCTTGGTGGATGTCTACGATGAAACGGATGAGACTGTAGCTATTGCTACCATACTCACCATGGTTAAAAAGAAAAACCAAAATTAGTTAGAACAAAGACCAAAGAACAAAGACAATAGACAGATTGTTTTGAATTAACAATACTTATCAATAATTGTAATCTTTACCAAATCGCTATTAGGATGTACATTTTTTATTTTTTGAAGATCGAATCTTTGCTCTTTGTTCTTTTATCTAATAATCTCCATAACATATGTCAAAAGGAAATGTTGAAATAAAAGTTGAGAACGATGTAGGGATAATTACTTTCTTTCATCCTCAGAGCAATTCATTGCCGGGAGACGTCCTTAGCGCTTTAACCAAAACCATTACCGAAGCCGGACAGCAAGACGATATCAAAATCATTATCATTCAAAGCGAAGGTGATAGGGCTTTCTGTGCCGGGGCCAGCTTTGATGAATTAACCAGTATATCCTCCGTGGAGGAGGGCAGGAAGTTCTTTATGGGCTTTGCCAATGTGATCAATGCCTGTAGGAAATCTCACAAACTAATTATTGGTCGCGCGCAGGGTAAAACGGTAGGCGGGGGTGTAAGGCCTCGCTTCAGCAGTAGATTATTGTCTGGCTGCTAAGTACGCCTCCGTAAGATTAAGCGAGTTGGCTATTGGTATTGGTCCTTTTGTCGTAGGCCGGCGGTGGAGAGAAAAGTAGGGCTATCTGCGATGTCACAAATGAGCATTCAGCCGGAGGTGTGGTATGATGCCTACTGGGCTCAAACCCATGGTCTCTATGCCGAAGTTTTTGAGTCAATTGAAGAACTGGACAAAGGAGTGGCCGGATTAGCCAATAAACTGTCTCAATACAACCCTATGGCGATGAAGGAGCTTAAAACGACTTTTTGGAGAGGGACAGAAGACTGGGACGACCTACTTGCTCAACGGGCCGAAGTCAGCGGAAGATTAGTGCTTTCTGATTTTACCAGGGAGGCTATTACGAGGTTTAAGGCGAAGTAATTTAAAAAAGTATAATAACCATTTGGATTGGGGCTTGTGGTCGCCAAATAAAAGATGCTGGTGAGGCACTTAACCCGAAAAATTCATAGTAGACAATAAAAAACAGGCATAAATTGCTTATATTGAGATAGTTAGACAACAAAATAAGCAATTAATTTATGCCTGAATATAAGGAAAAAGATACCGTATTTTATCGAGGAAAACAAGCTTTTAAATTTGATTTTTCAGCATCAGCGATTAGCTCAGACGGAGCGATATTGTTAAGTGAAAAAGTAGAGAGAAAGACTGGTCTATTAAAAAGCTTCGCCGCACTGATTCCTGACTATCGAAACCCCTTTTTTATCGAATACACTTATGAAGAAATGCTTCGCCAACGGGTGTTTTTAATGATGCAGGGCTATCAGGATTGCAATGACGAACAAAAACTCCGAGAGGATCCGGTGATCCGTAAAGTACTAGATAGCGGATTATGTTCCCAGCCTACTTTAAGTCGATTTGAAAACAAGGCCGATCGGAGTCTGATCTACCAGATGAGTCAATGGTTTGTAGACCGTTATGTAGAGGAGTTGAAAGAGAAGACTGGTCAAATCATCATTGATGTAGATGGTACCGATGACCCTACTCATGGATCCCAACAACTCAGTTTGTATAATGGCTATTATGGACAGACTATGTACCATGAGTTGTTCTTTAAGGACGGGAACACCGGTCAGGTCATTTTACCAGTACTACGTCCGGGCAATTGTCACTCCAACAAATGGTTTGTGGCCTTATTGAAAAGGATTGTCATTAAAATCAGAAAAAAACTGCCCTCAGTAAAGATCCTTATTCGAGCGGATAGTGGCTTTTCAGGAGCATCTTTTTATCGGATAGCTAAGCAGTTTGACCTTCAATTTTGTTTAGGTATTAGTAGTAATGAAGTTTTAAAGACTTTTACCAAACAGACTATCATTGAAGTAAAAAAGGAATATGCTTCAAAAATCATCAAACATCAAGAGTTTGTTGGCCCGTTTACTTACCAGGCCAAAAGCTGGGATCGTTCTGAAAAGCTGTACGCCAAAGTGGAGTCTACCGGAAAAGGAATGAATGTCCGTTACTTTGTGAGCAACTTTGAAGCGATGACCGCTCAACAGATTTACTTTGATTTTTATGTCAAGCGAGGTGATGCCAGTGAAAATCGAATAAAGGAACTCAAAAACATGACTTATTCCGACCGGCTTTCCTGTCATCGCTACTGGGCCAATTTCATGCGTTTAATCATCGCTACCCTCTGTTATGAAATGTTCCGGCAGATTAAATTATTAATTGCCAAAACAAAACACCACTTTGCTAAACGATGGCAAGTGGACAATATCCGGCTTTACCTGATGAAGGTTGGGGCGTGCCTGAAAGAAAGGAAAAGATCATTGACAATACAATTCTCAAGAGCCTTTAGATATCAATACCTGCTGGGCGATTTGCTTACGGTGAACTGACCGATCAGTTAAACAGTTTGGTTTAATCAAAAAAATGTTCTTCCATAAGAACACAATAGAGCTTTGACTGAAAATTGAAAAATTCTAACAAAAAAACGCTCTAATGTCCTTTGAAATCCAGAAACCTGGTTGATCTTCAAATTAATACATACACTCCAATCAAAAATAGTTAGCAACCCATTATTAATCCCAAAATTGGTGGCCTATGAATAATGCGGGTTAAACCAGCTTTTTCTGCCCTCTAGTTAAGGTTTTTACTAGCGGAACTATCGGGTAAGTTTTTGCTATTAAGTACCTCAACTATGGGTAATTATGTGTTCAAAAGCTAAGTTGCAAAAAACAGAAATAGCAGATTATCACCAAAGATGATCTTCCGCGTACCGTAATGATATTCAAGTCAATATCAACCACTCCTTTATTCGAGCCTGAGAATAAAATTGTAAACTTCCCAAACCGAATTGTTGGAAAGCCTGGCGCTGTTTCAGCTCCAGCGAAAATATCCCAATTGCATACTATGTTCTTTAATATGATGATTGTTAAAAAAAGGCAAACTTCATAGACAGCCGCGGCAATGACTCAACCAAAGATCCAGGTCTATGCTTTCACCAATTCAGCGGCAAAAAGGTTCCAAAAAATACCCACTAATTATCTCCCTGTCCAAATTGCACAATGCTTATAAGCAATCCACTATCTCCGGTTTAGACAAACCAAGGTGTGCAGAGTAATCTGCCAATGAATGTAAAGTGATGGTTTTTCAAGTTCCTCAGCCGATCAAGGCAAAACATGGACACCAATTCTGCAAACGGTTGCAACATTCAATGCTTAAGTATATCAGCAAAATGGTCATATACTTATTGTACATCCTTCTTATTGAAGAGAGTCACTGCATGTTCTAAACCCGATTATTCAAGTGCCAAATCGGGATAATGGGTTGATAACATTTTTGATCAGACAAGTTCGTTTGAAATCAACTAGAAGCGGCATAATTCATATCTGACCATCACTGCGTTTTTTTGAATGAATATTGTTCCCGAACTATTATCCTCGGAAGCTCTAGAATGTGATCTCGATGGAACCACATTTTTTTGATTAAGTACAACAAAGGCTGATGCTCAGTTCACCGTAGAAATCGCCCAGCAGGTGTGCTGGCAGCATAGCTAAAATTGTATTGTCAAGGATCTTCCAAACTTTCAGGCACGCCCCAATTCATACGGAATATTGTCCACTGTTTCCGGGAAGTGGTTTTGTACAGTTGTCCAAATAATAACATTGAAGTACGGTTTAATAAATACGAATTGCTTATAAGGACAAGGCTTATGATTCACCATGTTGCAAGGCAAATACAAATGATTCCACCTCATCACTGCAATAAAGCAAACAAAGGCATTGGTCAATGCTATGCCTGAAGTTGTATCTACGGTGCATGGAACCTCTATTACAGATAGCACCCTTCAACATCAAAATTTGTGGCCAAAGCAAGTCTGGGACAGTTCGTTACCCATCATCCAAAAGCCAAAGGCTGTATTTATTGGCCGAACAGATCATGTGGATCCCCTCCACTGATCGGTTTTGAAAATGAATCCATCTCCTCCTCCGCAAAAAGTAAACAGTTGGTACCTGCACTGTCAACTTATCCTGGATACATTCTTACTCCCTGCAATGGTGTCAGTTCTTCAACAACCTGAAATATGCAACTAACTACCTGCAAAAAAGATGGTTATGAAGTCTTCATGCTACAATCACCTTCTATAAGAGAGATTGTTCTCCAACTTATATGAAACAATTTTAACAAAAAAAACGACTATGCTACCTTTGCCCATTAATTCGGATCAAGTTTTCCACTGCTGATTGATGAGCTTTCATAACCAAATGCTGTTACTTAACCCGCATTATTTATAGGCCACCAATTTTGGGATTAATAATGGGTTGCTAACTATTTTTGATTGGAGTGTATGTATTAATTTGAAGATCAACCAGGTTTCTGGATTTCAAAGGACATTAGAGCGTTTTTTTGTTAGAATTTTTCAATTTTCAGTCAAAGCTCTATTGTGTTCTTATGGAAGAACATTTTTTTGATTAAACCAAACTGTTTAACTGATCGGTCAGTTCACCGTAAGCAAATCGCCCAGCAGGTATTGATATCTAAAGGCTCTTGAGAATTGTATTGTCAATGATCTTTTCCTTTCTTTCAGGCACGCCCCAACCTTCATCAGGTAAAGCCGGATATTGTCCACTTGCCATCGTTTAGCAAAGTGGTGTTTTGTTTTGGCAATTAATAATTTAATCTGCCGGAACATTTCATAACAGAGGGTAGCGATGATTAAACGCATGAAATTGGCCCAGTAGCGATGACAGGAAAGCCGGTCGGAATAAGTCATGTTTTTGAGTTCCTTTATTCGATTTTCACTGGCATCACCTCGCTTGACATAAAAATCAAAGTAAATCTGTTGAGCGGTCATCGCTTCAAAGTTGCTCACAAAGTAACGGACATTCATTCCTTTTCCGGTAGACTCCACTTTGGCGTACAGCTTTTCAGAACGATCCCAGCTTTTGGCCTGGTAAGTAAACGGGCCAACAAACTCTTGATGTTTGATGATTTTTGAAGCATATTCCTTTTTTACTTCAATGATAGTCTGTTTGGTAAAAGTCTTTAAAACTTCATTACTACTAATACCTAAACAAAATTGAAGGTCAAACTGCTTAGCTATCCGATAAAAAGATGCTCCTGAAAAGCCACTATCCGCTCGAATAAGGATCTTTACTGAGGGCAGTTTTTTTCTGATTTTAATGACAATCCTTTTCAATAAGGCCACAAACCATTTGTTGGAGTGACAATTGCCCGGACGTAGTACTGGTAAAATGACCTGACCGGTGTTCCCGTCCTTAAAGAACAACTCATGGTACATAGTCTGTCCATAATAGCCATTATACAAACTGAGTTGTTGGGATCCATGAGTAGGGTCATCGGTACCATCTACATCAATGATGATTTGACCAGTCTTCTCTTTCAACTCCTCTACATAACGGTCTACAAACCATTGACTCATCTGGTAGATCAGACTCCGATCGGCCTTGTTTTCAAATCGACTTAAAGTAGGCTGGGAACATAATCCGCTATCTAGTACTTTACGGATCACCGGATCCTCTCGGAGTTTTTGTTCGTCATTGCAATCCTGATAGCCCTGCATCATTAAAAACACCCGTTGGCGAAGCATTTCTTCATAAGTGTATTCGATAAAAAAGGGGTTTCGATAGTCAGGAATCAGTGCGGCGAAGCTTTTTAATAGACCAGTCTTTCTCTCTACTTTTTCACTTAACAATATCGCTCCGTCTGAGCTAATCGCTGATGCTGAAAAATCAAATTTAAAAGCTTGTTTTCCTCGATAAAATACGGTATCTTTTTCCTTATATTCAGGCATAAATTAATTGCTTATTTTGTTGTCTAACTATCTCAATATAAGCAATTTATGCCTGTTTTTTATTGTCTACTATGAATTTTTCGGGTTAAAACACTCCATATTAACCGTAAAAGAAGAAAATTATATGATATATTTCACTCAATATTGGCTATGCGTAAGCTATATATTATCTTCATCGGTAAATATGAATAAACAGGCTGTGAGAAATATATTTTTGTTACTAATAATCCTTTTTATTGGTTCTTCAGCAATTGCTCAATACAATCCTCTATGGATCAGACATTGCAGAGCTATCCCCAAAGCGAAAGCCGATTATACGGAACTTGTGCCAATCATTGAGGATAAAATTGCCAAGAGTTATGATCCCGAACTCAAATTTTTATTGGGCATTTGTCAATTTGGATCAGGCGCTGTGGATGTAGCGATGGATTCATTTGACGAAGTCATGAATGATCCTAATGCAAAGGCAGATGTAAGTAACGACGCTGAAAACTTCAAAGATTACCTCAAAAATAGAGGGTTTACAGACCAGATCGAAGTAGCCGTAGGTTACATCAACATCAGAAAAGGAGCCGATGAAGATGCTCCCCTAAAAGGTAGGATCTATAAAGGTGATCGATTCACCATTTTGGCAGAAGAAGGCAGTTGGTTATATGTCATTAATATCCAGAATCAAGGCTGGGTACTAGCTACAAAAAACAACGCCGAATTAATGAAGAAATTATAGGCTATTCCAAACGATGAGGCCTCAAAGCAGCAGCTACTTTTTCCTCATCAGTCTCCAAAACTTCAAAAAAGGCGGTACAGTACATTAAAGAAACCGATTCAATCCCAATTTCATATCCTGTTAACTCATTTGTAACTGCATACTGATCCAAATGTATTTTGTAATGCTCTGCGATTTGCTCTGCATCGGGACCCCTAAAGTCCCAAATCAATTTGACCCTTTTTGACAAAATATCTGGTTAAAGCATTAAAAAACTCCTATAAACTAAAAATCGGAAGGTCGCTCTTATGGAGCCAAATATAGCCTTCTTTTAATCCGGATTTGTCGTTAGAAATTTATCTATCAACAGGTTGTCCCTTATGTGACTGGCTCCTATTTGAGAAAATAATTAAGTACGTCCCTATTACCTCTAATACCCGTATCAATCAAGCAATACCTTAACGGCAGCAGCATCCTGTATAGCATTTCCTACAGACTTAAATAAAGAAATTTTTTCCTCATTCCATTGATATTCCCTTTCACCCAAAATTACAGCACCGATTTCTTTTGAAAAATGTGCCTTTGAGATAAGCCCCTTACTCATTGGAACAAGCAAATCACCTGCCTCAGTAAGCGCTCCTTCTAACTGGTCTACATAGATATCGGCTTCAACCACCGTTTCCGATGGAATTTCCTGGTAATCAGGTTTATAAACTCCCATCGCATTAATATGCACTCCTGATTTCAAATGATGATGTTCAAATAGCGGTAAGTTAGAAGTGGTTGTAGTACACAAGACGTCAATTTCTCCCAGGTTACCCGGGTCATTTGTTGCAATAAGCTCAACCTCTAAATTATTCTTCCACCGATGGCAAAAATCCTGGCTCTTACCGAGTGTTCTACCAAAAACGTAAATCTTTTCAAGTTGGCGAACAGCAAGTAGCGCCTCAATATGTGGTTTTGCCAACGCTCCAGTGCCAAATATGCCCCCAGTTTTGGCGCCCGGTTTAGAAAAAAGATCCGTTGCCAATCCGGAGGAGGCCGCAGTACGAATAGCAGTCACCGCACTCCCATCTATAGTGGCCAGCGGTTCACCTGTTTCATCAAAAGCCAAAATCACAGCCTGGATGAACGGCAAGCCACGACCAGGATTATCACTATTTAAACTAACACATTTTATCATTGTAATACCACCTGATGGAAAATGAGCGGGCATCACCAAATATTGGGTGGCATTTCCAGTATGTAAAGGAATTCGATCCGGAATAATGGCCTTTCCGGAAGAAAGATCATGGTAGGCCAAACGCATAGCTTCAATAGCTTTCGGCATCGTTAGTTTTTCTCTGACTTCATCCGCAGAAATAAATCTAAGTTCATCCATATTTCATTAATTTTCATTTTGAAGTTGGTCTGATCCCTAGTTAGTTGTATTTATTGTAAACCCAAATACAAACGTTTCGGTTATTTGTTCAACCTCGAAGGTGAAGACTCTCGGTGATAAAACAGGAATAAACAAGTACAATTAATTCATAAAATGGTTAATTTACGATTGTACTTACATTTTCACATCTATT
The DNA here is from genome assembly GCA_963664285.2 of Cyclobacteriaceae bacterium. Lineage (GTDB taxonomy): Bacteria > Bacteroidota > Bacteroidia > Cytophagales > Cyclobacteriaceae > JAJCYL01. The sequence continues at coordinate 105,252 of CAXXNX010000054.1, read as the reverse complement.
AAAAATCATCAGCCGTTCCAATTCTTTATTAAAAAGACTTGATACCTGATCATTCTTCCTGAAACCACTCTGTAGTTCCATATTTCGTACGATAAGCGCCTTCTTTTTTCGGTATGCTTTCAGATCAACCTGGCCAATTAATTCATCGCCCCACAATATTGGCAATCCAAAATATCCAAATTTCCGTTGTTTTTGAGGTACATAGCACTCAAGTGTATAATCAAAACCAAACAGCTCATAAGTCCTCTTCCGGTTAATAATAAGATTGTCAAATGGAGAAAGAAGCCTAATCCATTTTCTATATCCTTTGACATTCAACAACTCAAGGGTTTCAGGAAATAAATAATACGGTAAGTCATTCGTTCCATGAATTTTAACACTGATGACCCTTCCATCCTGCTCCAACTTATTCAATAGTTCTCTGATTTCTTGTTTTAAGCCTTTGAGCAGGTAGCCTATCTCGGACGCCCTCATCAAACCATGAGTCCTAAGGTCTCGAAGAACAAGGAATTCAAGATATTCTCGTCTCGTTGGTGTCTTGATGTCAACAGTTTCCGGTGGCCAGCGTTCCGGAAGATCATACACTTTTTGAAATCCTTTCCTCCTCACGATCATTATTTTTCCCTCCATAAATAAATGATAAAGAGCCCATTTATTGGGTCCCCAATTGACCGGTCCTTTAATCTTGATTGGTTGATCATCTCCGAATTCACGAGACATCAATTCACCTTCGGATCTGATTCGGTCAAAAACACCAGCCATTTCTTTTTTGTTCTTATGACGCCAAAAACGATCTGATTTGGCAATCACATCCTTTACCGGAAGTGTAAATCGATAATAATTAATGGGCAGGTAACTGGCGGCATGGCTCCAGTATTCAAAGATTAACTTCTTTTTTTCCAGTTGTTGAATTATAGCTGGGTAGTAGCCGTTAACTCGTGTCCAAAGTTTGTGATGATGGGCTCTTTCTATAGCTGAGATCAACTAATAAGTGCAATTGAAGGATGAAAAAGCTTTTAAGGGCTTTTTCATCCTTCAAAAGCCTGAGCAGTGCAATCTTTGGATTGCAAAATGTCAAAAAACTACACACATCTCAGTATTGATCAAAGGTATCAAATTGAAGCATTATTGAAAACAGGAGCTACTCAAAAGGAGATTGCCTGTATCGTTCATTTTCACCCATCTACGATCTCACGTGAGCTTAAGCGAAATTGTGGGTTCAAGAGGTAGGGAGCTGGTGTCTATCGAACAGCAAATGCACAAAGGAGGACCAATCTTCGTCATCAAGAAAAGCCAAAAAGAGTGATTTTCACCAAACCCATGAAAGACTGGATAGTTAACCGGCTCCAAGAAGATAGATGGAGTCCTGAATTGATCAGCCATCAGGGAAAGAAAACGAGAGAATGTCCACTTAGCCATGAATGGATTTACCAATGGATATGGGAATGTAAGCACACCAACCACCAGGAGAACCAAGAATACAAACAACTATACACATATCTAAAACATGGCAAACGAAGGCGCAAACGAGGAAACAGAAAAGATCGTAGAGGTATTATCCCGAATAGGGTATCAATTGAACAGCGACCCCAGATCATTAACAAAAGGGAACGATTGGGAGATATAGAAGTCGATTTAATGATGGGTAAAAACCACAAAGGCTCTTTGTTGGTGATGACAGACCGAGCAAGTCTTTTTACCAGAATCAGAAAGATGCACAGTAAAAATGCCGATCAAATGGCCGAAGCTATTGTGGAGGAACTCTCTCAGGATAAACACAAACTGGAAACACTCACTTTTGATAATGATATGGCATTTTCTAAACATGAGTTGATTGCTCAATCCCTTGATGTGGATGCCTATTTCACTCGTCCCTATACTAGTATATAGTTTCCTATATAGTATATCAATAATAAAAGTTCTATCTTAGCAGTTGGACCAAAAATAGTGAACCCTATGCCATTTGAGAGTAAAAGAGCGAAAATATCATTTACGACAAAGGAACAGCAAACATTGGAGGTTATAAGTAAATCACGGGTTGAGGCCAAATCACGGGTTGAAAGGGCGAAAATGCTTCTTGGTTATTGGAAAGGGCAAAGCATCAATTCGATAGCAAAACAACTTGGCACGAATCGGCCAAAGGTTGAAAGGACTGTTGATAGGGCAATAGGATACGGTATACTGACCTCTCTGAACGACCTTCCCAGAAAAGGGGCAACCCCAAAGATCACCAATGAGGCCAGGGCATGGTTTTTATCGATAGCTTGCACAAAACCAAAAGACTTGGGCATGGCCTCAGAATTTTGGACCTATAATGCATTGGCCAAGTATGTAAGGGGCAATTGCAAACAGGCGGGCCATCTTTCATTAGGCGAAATACAGAAAGGGACCGTTTCAAAGATACTGTCGAAAAGTGATGTAAAGCCCCACAAACTATCTTATTACCTAGAAAAGAAAGACCCTAACTTTGACCGAAAGATGTCCCAGGTATTGCATGTTTATAAAGAAGTGGCACTTTACAAAGCTAACAAACCGGAAGGATCAATGATTGCCATCTTGTCCTACGATGAAAAACCTGGAATGCAGGCGATAGAAAATACCGCCACTGACCTAAGCCCCATAGCAGGCAAGCACCCAAATTGGGGCAGGGACCATGAATATAAAAGACACGGTACAGTTTCGTTGTTGGCATCAATCGACTTGATTACCGGCAAGATATATGCACGGGTCGAGGATAGACATAGAAGTAGGGAATTTGTGGAATATTTGAAAGGGCTTGATGAACTCTACCCAGTCAGCTTTAAGATCAAGATAATCTTAGATAATCATTCGGCCCATATTTCAAAAGAGACAAAAGCATTCCTGAAAACAGTGCCTAATAGGTTTGAATTTGTATTTACACCTGTACATGCTTCCTGGCTAAATCTTATTGAAGTCTTCTTTAGCAAAATGACCAGGAGCTTTTTAAGGGGGATCCGTGTAAAATCAAAGAAAGAGCTCAAAGACCGGATATTGAAATACATTAATGAAATCAATGAAATGCCAACAATCTTTAAATGGAAGTGGAAAATGGAAGATTTAACTATCGCGTAATCATTGATATGTTAATTAAGAAACTTAATACTAGTCAGGATAAAGGGACAGTTGAAAATAGGATTGGGGTAATCAGAAGGTTTTATCCTAAGAAAACAGATATTAGATTTGTTACAGAGGAGCAAATCAAAGTTGTTGAAAACAAAATCAATGAACGCCCTGTTAGAAAATTTAATTACCTAAACGCAAAGCAAGTGCTACAAAGGAAAATTGCACTTATTACTTGAACTTACAATAACAGAAATTGTATCGATTTGAATATAACCCAGGTGATTGACAGTATCCTGTACTGCCCGTTTGATACCCGATTGTTGCGTCGGTCCGGCCAATTTCTGGCATTGAACAATTATCTTTCTCGCTTCTTTTTTGGAAAGCTGAATCATTGAAAACTGATCCTCCAATTATGGTGATAAAAAAAGGATTGGGTTATCCGTAAGAGCGACCTTTCTACTATCCAACATTCAACACTAATCTACTATCTAACATTCAATACTAAATAATTTCGCTTTATGGTGTTCAAAATGTTGTTAGTATGACTATCGCAATGGGATGCAAGATTTCTTGCCTAAAGTCTTCGTTGTAGTCACAATTTGCCAATACTACCAGGCCCACTTTTGCTTCCGGTATCATCATCAAGTAGCTCCTAAAACCCTTATCACCTCCATAATGCCCGGCTCTCTTTTTGTTATCAATTGTACTTAATTGAAATCCCAACCCAATATGTTTATTCGATTCAAAGGAGGGCTCAAGCATCAAGCTACAATTATTTGCTAGTTCACCGGTATCTAAGGCCCGAAAAAATGAGATCATCCAATTGCTTAATTCCTTTGCTGAAGAATTTAAGGTACTACTGGGGCATGTTCTCTTGTATATGGGTAAGTTTTCCTTACATATACACTGCTGGTTAGTCGGTTTTTTGAATGTGGAGATGTTTTTAAAGAATCGGATATTTTAAAATACCGAAATCACTGTTCGACATTCCGGATGGGTTCAAAATATTTGCTTTTACATAATCTTCAAAAGTTGAGCCAGAGGTTTTTTCTATGACATATCCTAGAATATCATATGCCAGGTTGCTGTATAGATATTCAGTAGATGGTGGAGATTCAAGTTTAAGATTCAAGCCTAAAATGTAGTCCTTAAGGCTGCTGTCCGCTTGATTGTTATTGCTCCAACTATAGTTATTAACATCCGGTATTCCTGAGGTATGATTCAACATCTGCTTTAGTGTGATATTTTCTACTTTGTTATCGCTGTAACTTAACTCAGGTAGAATGTCTGATAACCGGTCATCTAAAGCCAACTGTCCCTCTTGCGCAAGTTGCATAATGGCGACAGCCGTAAACAATTTGCTAATTGAAGCTGTATGAAATATTGTGTTTTCTGTAACCAGGTTATCATTTTCCATGTTTCGGATGCCATAACCTTTGGCGTATATTATAGAGTCATTTTTGACTAAGCCAAGTGAAAGACCCGGGATATTGTATTGGTTTATTTTACTGATTACAATAGAATCTACTTTTTGAATGAAATTAATTAGTGTCTCTAAGAAAACAGCGAGTTTTAGGTCGTATTAAAATATTGCTTAAAATGGAACAATGAAAAAATCACTCACCTTGCTGACTAATAAAGGGTGACTTTGCTTTTATTCATTGTTTTTGATGGTTTTTGATAAAAATAGCCGGGTTTTAGCCTGGCCAGGACGCACTTCTGCCAGTGCCTAATCCTTATTAAACAGCTAAAAGGTGGTTAACCCGCATTATTCATAGGCCACCAATTTTGGGATTAATAATGGGTTGCTAACTATTTTTGATTGGAGTGTATGTATTAATTTGAAGATCAACCAGGTTTCTGGATTTCAAAGGACATTAGAGCGTTTTTTTGTTAGAATTTTTCAATTTTCAGTCAAAGCTCTATTGTGTTCTTATGGAAGAACATTTTTTTGATTAAACTAAACTGTTTAACTGATCGGTCAGTTCACCGTAAGCAAATCGCCCAGCAGGTATTGATATCTAAAGGCTCTTGAGAATTGTATTGTCAATGATCTTTTCCTTTCTTTCAGGCACGCCCCAACCTTCATCAGGTAAAGCCGGATATTGTCCACTTGCCATCGTTTAGCAAAGTGGTGTTTTGTTTTGGCAATTAATAATTTAATCTGCCGGAACATTTCATAACAGAGGGTAGCGATGATTAAACGCATGAAATTGGCCCAGTAGCGATGACAGGAAAGCCGGTCGGAATAAGTCATGTTTTTGAGTTCCTTTATTCGATTTTCACTGGCATCACCTCGCTTGACATAAAAATCAAAGTAAATCTGTTGAGCGGTCATCGCTTCAAAGTTGCTCACAAAGTAACGGACATTCATTCCTTTTCCGGTAGACTCCACTTTGGCGTACAGCTTTTCAGAACGATCCCAGCTTTTGGCCTGGTAAGTAAACGGGCCAACAAACTCTTGATGTTTGATGATTTTTGAAGCATATTCCTTTTTTACTTCAATGATAGTCTGTTTGGTAAAAGTCTTTAAAACTTCATTACTACTAATACCTAAACAAAATTGAAGGTCAAACTGCTTAGCTATCCGATAAAAAGATGCTCCTGAAAAGCCACTATCCGCTCGAATAAGGATCTTTACTGAGGGCAGTTTTTTTCTGATTTTAATGACAATCCTTTTCAATAAGGCCACAAACCATTTGTTGGAGTGACAATTGCCCGGACGTAGTACTGGTAAAATGACCTGACCGGTGTTCCCGTCCTTAAAGAACAACTCATGGTACATAGTCTGTCCATAATAGCCATTATACAAACTGAGTTGTTGGGATCCATGAGTAGGGTCATCGGTACCATCTACATCAATGATGATTTGACCAGTCTTCTCTTTCAACTCCTCTACATAACGGTCTACAAACCATTGACTCATCTGGTAGATCAGACTCCGATCGGCCTTGTTTTCAAATCGACTTAAAGTAGGCTGGGAACATAATCCGCTATCTAGTACTTTACGGATCACCGGATCCTCTCGGAGTTTTTGTTCGTCATTGCAATCCTGATAGCCCTGCATCATTAAAAACACCCGTTGGCGAAGCATTTCTTCATAAGTGTATTCGATAAAAAAGGGGTTTCGATAGTCAGGAATCAGTGCGGCGAAGCTTTTTAATAGACCAGTCTTTCTCTCTACTTTTTCACTTAACAATATCGCTCCGTCTGAGCTAATCGCTGATGCTGAAAAATCAAATTTAAAAGCTTGTTTTCCTCGATAAAATACGGTATCTTTTTCCTTATATTCAGGCATAAATTAATTGCTTATTTTGTTGTCTAACTATCTCAATATAAGCAATTTATGCCTGTTTTTTATTGTCTACTATGAATTTTTCGGGTTAACCTGCAGATGGAAGGAAAGTTGAGTGATGATCTGAATATCAGAGCTGTAATTACCGATCAAAACATTCCTTTTCAGCCTGAAGGTAACACACAGCAACTCCAGGATTTTGATAACGTATTCATCCAGCTCTATAATGATAAGTTCAGTATCACCGGGGGAGATGTCGTTTTGAAAAACAAGCCTTCGGAATTCCTTAAATATTATAAGAATGTTCAAGGTGGTCAGGGAGATCTAAAATATAATGTCTCTGATAAATTGACGGGAGAAAGTTCAGTAGCTTTTTCTATTGCCAAAGGTCGATTTGCTTCAACGCAAGTTCAGTCGCTTGAAGGAGTAGCAGGACCCTACAAACTGAGGGGACCTGGTGGTGAGCGGTTCATTATCGTACTGGCCAATTCAGAGAAGGTTTACATGGACGGAAAGCTGCTTGAAAGAGGCTTTAACAACGATTATGTTATCGATTATAACCTGGCAGAGGTCACATTCACAAACAAGGTAGTAGTTACCAAATTTTCCCGCATTAGAATTGATTTTGAATTCTCAGATCGCAATTACAATCAATCGATCCTGGAGACAAGCCATTATTTTCAATCTGACCAGGCTGACTTTCATTTCAATTTTTACCGGGAAAAAGACAGTAGAAATCAGCCGTTGAGTTTTGACCTCACCGACGAAGATAAACGGCGGTTGAGCCTCATTGGCGATGATTTAAATCAGGCTGTTATCTCCGGAGCTGATAGTGTGGGATTCAACGAAAATCTCATCCTTTATAAGACCATTGATACCCTTGACTTATCAGGAAATTCTGCGTCTATTTTTAAGTTCTCCACCAATTCTGACAGCGCCAGGTTCAGTGTAACTTTTGCTGAAGTTGGAAAGGGGAATGGAGATTACATTTTACTCAACACTACAACCAACGGGAGGGTTTATCAGTGGGTAAGCCCTATTAATGGTTTGTTTCAAGGTCGATTTGCACCTATTACACCTATCACCACTCCCTCAATGAAGCAAATGATGACATTTGGTGGGAGCTACCAATTGTCTGCCACTGACAAACTGTATACGGAAATGGCGCTCTCTAATCATGACCTCAATCTGTATTCAAAACTTGGCGATGACGACAACCAGGGATACGCCATTAAAGTTGGCTATTTAAAGGACCCTGTACCCATTGGGATTATTCCCGGTTACCAGGTATCCGGCTCTCTGGATTTTGAATATGACCAGGACAATTTCAGGGGTATTGACAGGTTCCGATACATCGAGTTTAACCGGGATTGGGGCATTCCAAACAATACAACAGACCTGGTTGCAGATAATATACTCAACGGCTCACTATTGGTGTCCCAGGATAATTTCAACAAGCTTAATTACCGGTTTTCCGGAAGGAAGAGAGGAAGCCAGGTAGATGGCTCTCAACATAGTCTGACTGGTTCTAAAAGCTTGGGTAGAATTCAGTTCAACTCTGAGCTTTTCCTGCTTAATAATGATCAGGAAATCCAACAGACACAATGGCGGAGGTGGATAGGTGAGACCTATTATCGTTCTAAACATATCCAACTGGGATATCAATATACAAGCGACCGCAATCAGGTTGTAGCGGTTGCCTCGGATTCAGTACTCTCAACTGCAATGAATTTTAGTGAGCATATAATCTTCCTGAGAAATGGTGACTCTTTAAAAACACGTTTTAACGTTAATTATGCAATTCGGGAAGACCGTTTTCCCATCAACGGTGAATTGGTTGACAACAACCGGTCACAGACTATGAACCTGTTGTTTGGGACCACGATCAAGGACAACCATAATGTTGACATGACCTTTACCTACCGTAACCTTGAAAACCTGAATGCGCCGGAGAATGAGGATCGCAATGAAGAAACTATTATGGGAAGGTTAGATTGGAATGGGACATTCCTTCGCGATCATCTAAGAACTGAGATGACTTGTGCTACTAATAACAGCAGGGAACTGCGTCGCGAGTTCATTTTTCTCTTGGTGAATACCGGTGAGGGTACCCATACCTGGCGTGATTTGAACGGGGATGGCGTGCAGGATCTGGGCAAATTTTTCGAAGCTATAAACCCTGATGAACGCAGCTATGTCAAGATCTTTGTACCTACTGACGAATTTATCCAGGCTTTCAGCAACCTGTTCAATTATAGACTGAGCGCCAATATGCCACGAGCCTGGAGGAGTGAAGGTGGTATTAAGTCGTTGCTCTCAAAACTGTCCAATGTTACTGCAATTAATCTTGATAAGAAAATTACTGATGAAAGTATTGGAGCAAGGTTCTTCCCATTTTCCGGGAACATCAATGATGACGATATTATCGCTGTCCGGCAAAGCATTCGAAGCACGTTCTTCTTTAATCGGGCCAACCCAGGGTATGCCATGGATTTCGGCATCAATCTCACGGATGGTAAGCAACTCCTTACTAATGGGGTTGAATCTCGAGACAATGATGAGTATAGTTTAAATTTGAGGTACAACCTCGATAGAAATTACAATTTTACTCTTCGAATGCTCAAAGGACAAAAGTCCAATTTTTCAGATTTCCTTAATGGTCGTAATTTTCTGATCAATACTAAGCGCATTGACCCCGAAGTGGCCTGGCAACCCTCGAACAGGTTTCGTTTATCCACAGGTTATATTTATACCAATAAGCAGAACATATTTTCTGAAAATCAAGGAGAGCAGGTATCCAGCAATGAGTTCCGGATGGAAATGAGAGTAACCAAAGCAAGTACAAGTTCATTGAATGCTACATTCAGATATATCAAAAACAACTTTGCAGGTGACGAAAACTCAGCTTTGGTCTATGAGTTGCTTGATGCGCTCAGGCCCGGAAAAAATGCAACCTGGAATCTTAACCTTCAGCGAAAACTGGCCAATGGTTTACGTGTTACCATGCATTATGAAGGCCGTAAATCGCCCGATCAACGTGTTATACATATCGGACGCATGCAGGTGACTGCTTTGTTTTAGAGGTGCCCTTTAATGTCTCTGTATAAAATATAAGAAAGAAAAGATATCTTATGAAGCCAAAACATGAATCTCAAAATAGTGGAATTCAAGCCATAAGCAGTGAAACCACAACATTAACCCATCTTGTTATACCTGAGTTTGAATTAAGTCCTCGTTGGGTACGTACTATTCTTGGTGGAGTTACAATAGCAGATAGTAAGCGGGTGATGATATTACGTCAAAATGAGCGGTTGCCAGTCTATTATTTTCCAAAAGAGGATGTTCGAATGGATTTGATGGAAATGACGAAGCATTCTAAAGAAGCTGCTCGTCAGGGAGAAATTTCATTCTGGAATATCAAGGCTGGTGAAACTATTGCTGAAAATGTGGCATGGGGCTATTTGAATCCTCCGGATGAGTGGAAAAAGATAAGAGATTACATTGCATTTGAATGGGGAAAAATTGACTCGTGGTATGAGGAAGAGGAAGAAGTGTTTGTTCATTTACGGGAACCTTACCACCGTGTCGATGTTTTAGACAGTTCTCGCCATGTTCGGGTCATTGTGGCCGGTGAAACCGTTGCTGAAACCCGAAATCCCAAACTTCTATTTGAAACGGGGCTTCCCACCCGCTATTATTTTTCCAAAGAAGATGTTCGAATGGATTTACTTGAACCCAGTAATTTAAAAACACGGTGTCCCTATAAGGGAATTGCCTCCTATTGGTCGGTTAAAATCAGTGATCAAATCATAAAAAATATAGTATGGGAGTATCCAAAACCTGTTCTTGAATGCCCCAAAATTAAGAACTTAGTCTGCTTCTATAATGAACGAGTTGAGGCTATATATGTAGATGGTGAGTTAGTTCCCAAACCCAAAACTCCCTGATCCTAGTAGCAGTCAAAATTGGAAGTGAAACCGCTGAAAGTTGTCCATTTCATCATTGATACTAGCTGTATAAATTAGTTTAATTTTTTATGTAACTGAAGCAGATGAGGTTATTCTGATCAAGTCCGTCGGATATCGAATCAGTGAGTCACTAGCAAGCCATAATGTTTAGCCTTCCGTGATAAGCGGTCCGGAAAGAGGGCGCTAAAGACCGTTGAGGCCGCTGACCTTCATATGTTTGCAAAATAACTTATCAGCTCAGTTGTGAAATCGAAAATGAAGGATAGCAAGTGCGGATGTATTTCAACATCATAAATGGGAAATTATTTCTCATAAAATATACGAGAAATAATTCCTTATCACCAATAGTGATTAAATATCAGTTGCCTACGATAGTAGTATCGGCGGTTACTAGCGGAGTGCCAGAATTCCAGATTTCTCTATGCATTTTCCAGACCCCTTCAGCGTCTTTTTTCCATATTTCCACGAAACTGCCCTCATCACCGATTTCTTTCCCATCAACCTCCATAACCATCACATAATTTCCTTTGGCAAATGCGACATCATTTCCACCTTCTATTTCCACTTCCAGGAATTCGAATTCCAATAACTCGGGTATTTCCGATATCATTTGCCTATAGGCACCAATACCATGAACTTCCGGAGAGTTAGGCGGCATTGCTACAATGTCATCACTCAGTACCGCCGTAGCCCTATCCAGATCTTTTTCAAAAACTCCCCTGACATATTCTTGCTCCTGATCTCTGATTGATACTTTGTCTTGTCCGGTAATTCCGCATTCATATGGTGGAGCGGCAGGCTGACACCCAAAAACAAATATCACGGCAATAATCAATAATTTCTTCATTTTCATAGTTAGCTTATTTAGCTGCTAAATTTAATGAGCCTGTCACGAATAAGAAAGAGGAATCACTCAAATAGTTGTTCATATTGATTCAGGAGGGTTTGAATCGGCCTGTATCTTATCAAATCGAGGCAGAGAGTGAGAAAGGTGATGTTCTATGCAGATTAGTAAAATTCAACGGCTGCGATGAAGTAGAGATCCCATTCTACGAGCTATTGCCACCAGGTTTTGATAACCACAAGAGGTACCCAGTTGTTATTATGTTCTCCGGACACGGGGATATGGAGCAGGTGGCCCATGAAAAATGGACTTTTCAAAAGGGAGCATGGCTGAGTTTAGCAAAAGAAGGATTTGTGGTATACACCATGAAGAATCGGGGGATGGGCATGCTATCTGATTTAGGGAACCACCTGAAAATACATGCCGTGGCGAGATTAACCGGAGGATCATGGTATGGTGAGTTGACAACGGAACGGACTTTATTTACTCGAAATGGTTCTGGATAAGGACTATGTGGATTCAAGACGTCTTGGAGTTGGGGGCGTTTCAACCGGAGGAGCATTGGCTATGCTTACAGCAGCGCTTGATCAGCGAATTAGTGTAGTCTACGTTCAAGGTTATCTTGGAAGCTACAAAACTACATTTGGGACGAGATCTAACCATCACATTTGCAATAACATACCTGGCTTTTGAATCATTTTGACATGCAGGATATTGCTCCTTGATCTCACCGAGAACGGCTATGTACATGAACGGCGAAAATGACACAACTGATCTGTTGTTGCAATTCTTCAGCCAACACCTCCTGAATTGAATCGATAGTAAACAAAAACTGATCACTACACGTCATAGTGGAATCTTATTCAGAACTTATCTTGCTAGGAACCTGGTTGCGTCATAATAAAACAACAAAAACCGTTTATTCCTGTAGGCTTCGAGATGGATTTAACCCGCATTATTCATAGGCCACCAATTTTGGGATTAATAATGGGTTGCTAACTATTTTTGATTGGAGTGTATGTATTAATTTGAAGATCAACCAGGTTTCTGGATTTCAAAGGACATTAGAGCGTTTTTTTGTTAGAATTTTTCAATTTTCAGTCAAAGCTCTATTGTGTTCTTATGGAAGAACATTTTTTTGATTAAACCAAACTGTTTAACTGATCGGTCAGTTCACCGTAAGCAAATCGCCCAGCAGGTATTGATATCTAAAGGCTCTTGAGAATTGTATTGTCAATGATCTTTTCCTTTCTTTCAGGCACGCCCCAACCTTCATCAGGTAAAGCCGGATATTGTCCACTTGCCATCGTTTAGCAAAGTGGTGTTTTGTTTTGGTAATTAATAATTTAATCTGCCGGAACATTTCATAACAGAGGGTAGCGATGATTAAACGCATGAAATTGGCCCAGTAGCGATGACAGGAAAGCCGGTCGGAATAAGTCATGTTTTTGAGTTCCTTTATTCGATTTTCACTGGCATCACCTCGCTTGACATAAAAATCAAAGTAAATCTGTTGAGCGGTCATCGCTTCAAAGTTGCTCACAAAGTAACGGACATTCATTCCTTTTCCGGTAGACTCCACTTTGGCGTACAGCTTTTCAGAACGATCCCAGCTTTTGGCCTGGTAAGTAAACGGGCCAACAAACTCTTGATGTTTGATGATTTTTGAAGCATATTCCTTTTTTACTTCAATGATAGTCTGTTTGGTAAAAGTCTTTAAAACTTCATTACTACTAATACCTAAACAAAATTGAAGGTCAAACTGCTTAGCTATCCGATAAAAAGATGCTCCTGAAAAGCCACTATCCGCTCGAATAAGGATCTTTACTGAGGGCAGTTTTTTTCTGATTTTAATGACAATCCTTTTCAATAAGGCCACAAACCATTTGTTGGAGTGACAATTGCCCGGACGTAGTACTGGTAAAATGACCTGACCGGTGTTCCCGTCCTTAAAGAACAACTCATGGTACATAGTCTGTCCATAATAGCCATTATACAAACTGAGTTGTTGGGATCCATGAGTAGGGTCATCGGTACCATCTACATCAATGATGATTTGACCAGTCTTCTCTTTCAACTCCTCTACATAACGGTCTACAAACCATTGACTCATCTGGTAGATCAGACTCCGATCGGCCTTGTTTTCAAATCGACTTAAAGTAGGCTGGGAACATAATCCGCTATCTAGTACTTTACGGATCACCGGATCCTCTCGGAGTTTTTGTTCGTCATTGCAATCCTGATAGCCCTGCATCATTAAAAACACCCGTTGGCGAAGCATTTCTTCATAAGTGTATTCGATAAAAAAGGGGTTTCGATAGTCAGGAATCAGTGCGGCGAAGCTTTTTAATAGACCAGTCTTTCTCTCTACTTTTTCACTTAACAATATCGCTCCGTCTGAGCTAATCGCTGATGCTGAAAAATCAAATTTAAAAGCTTGTTTTCCTCGATAAAATACGGTATCTTTTTCCTTATATTCAGGCATAAATTAATTGCTTATTTTGTTGTCTAACTATCTCAATATAAGCAATTTATGCCTGTTTTTTATTGTCTACTATGAATTTTTTGGGTTAAAGCATCAACTTGAGAAAGTATTGAGGTTTGTTAGATTGCGTGGAAACCCAAATGGAATGATAAAAGAAACAGGTGCATCTATTTTGATGATTCTGATGACTATCGGCAGAATAGCCGCACAGCAAACGCAATCCGATAGCTACACCAAGTGTGAACTTTTGGATCCCTCTTCTAATAGTTTCAGAATAATCTATGATGTAAGTGCAACAACCGAAAGGGCACAATTTTATTTCAATACCCTCAGAAAAGGAAGTGAGCACAAAGTGGATTATATATATGATTTAATGACAGGCAAGGAACTGGAATGGGAAATTGTCAAGGGAGCGATGGCCAAAGGGAAAGGGCACTCCTCAACGAGTGAGGATACTGACTATCTAAAAGTTAACCTGGCAAGACCAGTACCCAAGGATGGAGAGTCGAGGATACGCATTGACAAGACCTACAAGGATCCAAAGAGCTACTATGAAGAAAAGGAACAGCTCATTTTCGAAAGGTCATTAGGCATTAAAAGGAATTCGGTGGTTTTGCCGGAGGGATATGAACTGATCGGATGTAATTATCCTTCTCAAATTGAGATGGTTGAAGGGTGTATCAAAGTCAGTTTTTTCAATCGGGGAAACGATGTGGTCAAATACAAAATTATTGCTAAAAAACTTCCTCTCGAAGCTTTGTTGAATGCACGCAGTGGAGAACCTATGCCTTGGGCCGATTACATACCCCAGCCACAAGGGAGGGATAAATCCAAAGCACGATTGGATTACGAACTTAATGAGCGGGCTTTCCAGGACCGCGAAATTGTCTACTATTTACAATCACCGGAAACGCATTCCTTTCGGTTATACCATGATTACACGAGAGCCGGGAAGGAGTTGATAAATACCTCAATATTGTCAGGGTGGGCAGTAAGGCTTCGGACCCGTCAGCCTACATTCTCGATACTGGAGAAAAGCTTATGGTAGAAACATTAATGGGTAGGGAGATCAGCGATAAGGGAATTGATATTGGTGAAGAAATAAAACCCGAGACAGATCTTGTAGTCATATGGTTTGACCCGGTTCAAAAAGGTCAATCCACACGGCTCAGGATTTGGGAAACCTATACTGACCCCAATCGGTTCCTCCTGTTTAACAATGAATTAGTCTGGGATCGTAGTTTTGGTCGAAATAGGAATGATGTCGTTCTCCCGAAGGGCTGGTTCTTGACGTTGAATGTTATTCCCGCAATTATAGAGCAACTTGATGATGGAAGAGTTATGCTAAGCTATATTAACGATCGACCCGATAATATCGATGTTTTGATAAGGGCTAGAAGGAGATAAAATATCCGGTTGCAATCATATCTTGTTAAGGCCGATACTTCTCTCAGTGGCATTTCATAAATTTGTTATACGAACAAAACAAAAGTGATCGAGACCCTGGAGAAATTACCGGAAAGAGTTTTCGACCGAGGAGCTATTCGACAAACTCATCTTCATGAAAGCTGGAACAAGGCATTAGTATGCCGAAGAAGGTAATGTGATTTCCCTTGATAAGGCCAAGATCGTATTATTAAGAAAGGGTAGAAATTGTTTCTGGCTAAATCTGCCTGGGATGACTTTTAAAAATGACAAGATTGATTAAAGCGATATTAGACTCGGATTCAGAAACTGTTCGAAAATTATTGAAGTCATCGACTGCTCTTATCAACCAACGGACAGAACTTGGAGATTTACCTATTGACTTAGCAAAAAAGAAAGGGTTAAAAAGAATCGAAGTTCTTTTCGTGAAATACACCGACTGGACAAGTGCATATTCAAAGGAGGAGTTGAAGGAATTGTTGGTTGATTTTATTTCGGAACTAAGTCAGGATTACTTTGCTGCTGGTTGGCTGAATGGAATTGAATTTGATACTTGGGATCTTATTTCTAAAGGAATAATCTCGGAAGCCTTCTCTCTTGTGACTCTTAGCGAAGATTTAGATACAATAGAAGACCTGAAATCTCTCAGTAATATTACAGGTACATGGGCAATCTGGGATGAGACCGTAGGAGATGCAATACCTATTGAAATGGATGACTGGAAACAAAAAATAAAAAATTAAAGTGCCACATAATCAAAAAGCAAAACGCATTAAAACTCGTTTTACTCAAAAACCGTAAGTGTCTTATTAATGAAAAAGAACATATGGACGATATTAATTTTCCTATTCACAACTCTTTTATCCTGTTCTGCGCCCTATATTCAAAACATAGAACATCAATCTCCTTAATTAGGGCTTCCTCAAAAAGTAGTACCCATCAAATTAGCAGCCCTAGATAGATTGAGCACGAATAGGGTTGCAGCAATCCAAGTTTGTGAAGTTGATTTAAGCTTGGCTTTGATTTCATTGAGCGAGTAAGCTTGTTTGGCATTGCCTATTCTTCCCTCAATGGCATTCCTCTCAGCATATTCCTTTTTTGATTTAGCCTTCTGGTATGCTGATTTCTTCACAGGTTTTCCTTTTGTGGCAGCTGTCATCCTTATGCTGTTTTCTTTACACCAATTGCGATTCTTATTGGTAGCATAGATTTTATCGGCCTGTATAAGTTCAGGGTAATAACCAAACAAAGCCTTGTAGGCCTCTGCCTGATTGATCAGGTCCTCACTTTCATTATAGGCATTCCAGCTTAGGTTATCCTTGGTCATGAACCCATCCATGAGTGAAAGGCCCAACTTGGCACCAAACTCTACACTCTTGCCCTGCTTGCCCCTCACTATCGGGCGTACATGGGGTTGTGAGATGCTCACTATCCGATCTTTACATTGGTGTGGGCTTTCTTGCTCATACATGCCTTGTTGCTGCTTATAAAGGGTATGGACCACCATCAGTTCCTGCTGGGTTTTGTGGGGAAAAGGAAACGGCCCTTCCAACAGGTCCAGCATTTGATCGATATGGCCCAGGTTCCTTTTTACACAGTTGAGCAACACACGGATGGCCTTGCGGATCGATACAACTGATTTTTTCTTCTTTTTGGCTTCCTGCAAATAACGCTTATG
Organism: Cyclobacteriaceae bacterium; assembly: GCA_963664285.2. Lineage (GTDB taxonomy): Bacteria > Bacteroidota > Bacteroidia > Cytophagales > Cyclobacteriaceae > JAJCYL01. The sequence continues at coordinate 88,473 of CAXXNX010000054.1, read as the reverse complement.
GGCCATCCTGCGGTAAGTCCTGGGTTTGACCTCCATCTTGTCCCTGAGCAGGTCAAACAACCGGTCAACCATCTTTTCGGTCTTGATACGGGCTTCATTGACCAAACCAAGATCATTTGGGTAGGTGATGTATTGATCTGCCACAGTGGCATCTATCTTTAATTTACCTTTTGGCCTTTTAGATACCGCACCCTTTTGGTTTGGTTTCCGGTCAGGAAGGGACACCATCATGATGATTTTCGAGAATGCATCGAAAGTATCATCCCCTAGTTTTTTTCGCATCTCCACAAAAAGCGTAGGCGAAAACACCAAACCAGGTGTGTAATGGTCCAAACCAAGAAAGAACTGCATGTATGGGTTTTCGCTGATGGTCAGCAAGGTCTCTTCATCGGACAACCCCAGTTTATGTTTTATAATAAATGCCCCTATGATGTGCCTTGGGTTGACGCTCTTTGCCCCCATGTTGACGCTGAATTTCCTTTTGTAGATATTTACCAACTCATCCCATGGCAACAAGTTTGCAAGTGCTATCCATCTGTTGTTTGGGTTGAGTTTGATGGAGTTAATGGAGGAAAATTCTTCTATTTTGGTTTGGTACTGCGATGTGTAATCGATCATATGCAATGCTATACGTCAAATATACAAATAACCTTGCATATATAAAAATATATTTACACGTGAATCGCTTAACCCGAAAAATTCATAGTAGACAATAAAAAGCAGGCATAAATTGCTTATATTGAGATAGTTAGACAACAAAATAAGCAATTAATTTATGCCTGAATATAAGGAAAAAGATACCGTATTTTATCGAGGAAAACAAGCTTTTAAATTTGATTTTTCAGCATCAGCGATTAGCTCAGACGGAGCGATATTGTTAAGTGAAAAAGTAGAGAGAAAGACTGGTCTATTAAAAAGCTTCGCCGCACTGATTCCTGACTATCGAAACCCCTTTTTTATCGAATACACTTATGAAGAAATGCTTCGCCAACGGGTGTTTTTAATGATGCAGGGCTATCAGGATTGCAATGACGAACAAAAACTCCGAGAGGATCCGGTGATCCGTAAAGTACTAGATAGCGGATTATGTTCCCAGCCTACTTTAAGTCGATTTGAAAACAAGGCCGATCGGAGTCTGATCTACCAGATGAGTCAATGGTTTGTAGACCGTTATGTAGAGGAGTTGAAAGAGAAGACTGGTCAAATCATCATTGATGTAGATGGTACCGATGACCCTACTCATGGATCCCAACAACTCAGTTTGTATAATGGCTATTATGGACAGACTATGTACCATGAGTTGTTCTTTAAGGACGGGAACACCGGTCAGGTCATTTTACCAGTACTACGTCCAGGCAATTGTCACTCCAACAAATGGTTTGTGGCCTTATTGAAAAGGATTGTCATTAAAATCAGAAAAAAACTGCCCTCAGTAAAGATCCTTATTCGAGCGGATAGTGGCTTTTCAGGAGCATCTTTTTATCGGATAGCTAAGCAGTTTGACCTTCAATTTTGTTTAGGTATTAGTAGTAATGAAGTTTTAAAGACTTTTACCAAACAGACTATCATTGAAGTAAAAAAGGAATATGCTTCAAAAATCATCAAACATCAAGAGTTTGTTGGCCCGTTTACTTACCAGGCCAAAAGCTGGGATCGTTCTGAAAAGCTGTACGCCAAAGTGGAGTCTACCGGAAAAGGAATGAATGTCCGTTACTTTGTGAGCAACTTTGAAGCGATGACCGCTCAACAGATTTACTTTGATTTTTATGTCAAGCGAGGTGATGCCAGTGAAAATCGAATAAAGGAACTCAAAAACATGACTTATTCCGACCGGCTTTCCTGTCATCGCTACTGGGCCAATTTCATGCGTTTAATCATCGCTACCCTCTGTTATGAAATGTTCCGGCAGATTAAATTATTAATTGCCAAAACAAAACACCACTTTGCTAAACGATGGCAAGTGGACAATATCCGGCTTTACCTGATGAAGGTTGGGGCGTGCCTGAAAGAAAGGAAAAGATCATTGACAATACAATTCTCAAGAGCCTTTAGATATCAATACCTGCTGGGCGATTTGCTTACGGTGAACTGACCGATCAGTTAAACAGTTTGGTTTAATCAAAAAAATGTTCTTCCATAAGAACACAATAGAGCTTTGACTGAAAATTGAAAAATTCTAACAAAAAAACGCTCTAATGTCCTTTGAAATCCAGAAACCTGGTTGATCTTCAAATTAATACATACACTCCAATCAAAAATAGTTAGCAACCCATTATTAATCCCAAAATTGGTGGCCTATGAATAATGCGGGTTAAGCTGATTTTCCCACTGCTTTCCGGATCGCCTTCTGATTGATTTTCTGCTTTGTTTCTTGAGCGTGGATATTGCTTTGTTTAAAGCATCATCATCCGGGTCATGATCAAGCTTCTTAATTAGCTCTTTATCGATATCATCAGGGGTGAAAAGATCTTTGAAGAATAGGGAAATATTGCGCAAAATATCTTTCATTTTTGGATGTGAGTTGAATTTAATAAGTTAAGCATTAATAGACAGTTATATAGAAAATCCTAGATAAAGATTCTACTGGAATGAACTCACAGCCTATACCACTCAAGGACGTTAAAACACAATTTAAAAGTCTTGAAGCTAAAGGAAATAAAATCGGATTTAGAGATGGAGGGGCTACTTTGTTTCCCAAACGCAGGTTCGTTGCTTCAATATTTAACCGTTTTGGTCGAAGTAATCATTTCCAGGGCCTGGTCCGAAATGGCTCCAGTTTTTTCATCAGTGGAGGGTTCCCCCCTAGATATGAAACTTCAGGTTCGGACTTATTTAGGTTGGAGTTGGGTTCTTCCGATGCTGTTGTGGGTTCGGTGGGTTCCAATATGGACAGCCGCAGGCGGTCGTCAAAAGATCGGGCGGTGGTTCGCCATCAATTAGATACTACGTTTTGGCACCCGGGAGGTATTGGATTAATCAGTTCTGTTTTGGCGGTTCCTTTGGAAGGAAATCAAAAGTCTGTAATTAGTGTCTCTAAGAAAACAGCCCTTTTTTTATAAAATGAATTATTATGGATGAGATTTTCATTTTCTTTCTATGAGTTAATACCTGAGTATCAATCGATTAGAAAAAATGGAAAGATCGACCATAAGAATAATTTTTAATTTAGGTGTGTTTTCTAGAGACACTAATTAGGTTCTATGATGTAGATGAACTGCAAAATAATAGACTCAAGAAATTTGATCAGGAAATTGACAGACCGAGCAAGTCTTTTTACCAGAATCAGAAAGATGCACAGTAAAAATGCCGATCAAATGGCCGAAGCTATTGTGGAGGAACTCTCTCAGGATAAACACAAACTGGAAACACTCACTTTTGATAATGATATGGCATTTTCTAAACATGAGTTGATTGCTCAATCCCTTGATGTGGATGCCTATTTCACTCGTCCCTATACTAGTCAGGATAAAGGGACAGTTGAAAATAGGATTGGGGTAATCAGAAGGTTTTATCCTAAGAAAACAGATATTAGATTTGTTACAGAGGAGCAAATCAAAGTTGTTGAAAACAAAATCAATGAACGCCCTGTTAGAAAATTTAATTACCTAAACGCAAAGCAAGTGCTACAAAGGAAAATTGCACTTATTACTTGAACTTACAATTTGATTAAAGCCTAATGCGGCGTATGAAAAAAGTTGTCATCATAGGGAATGGCATTTCCGGGATCACTGCAGCCAGGCATATCAGAAAGATGAGCGATTATGAGATTACAGTGATATCAGCAGAAACGGATCACTTTTTCTCCCGGACCGCCATTATGTACGTTTATATGGGACACATGAAATATGAAAATATAAAACCCTATGAGGACTGGTTTTGGGAAAAGAATAGAATAAGCCTCGTCAGGAAATTCGTAAAGGAAATAGATACTGATAATAAGAAGTTGATATATAATGACGGCGGAACTATAGATTACGATGCGCTTATTGTTGGAGTTGGGTCTCAGTCGAATAAATTTGGTTGGCCGGGGCAGGATTTAGGGGGAGTTCAGGGATTGTACAGCTATCAGGACCTGGAGTTAATGGAGAAAGATTCGAAAGGAATCTTGAGGGCTGTAATTGTTGGTGGTGGTCTGATAGGTATTGAAATGACCGAGATGCTGCACTCCAGAAAGATACCGGTGACTTTCCTGGTACGGGAAGACAATTTTTGGGATATCATTTTTCCGGTAGAAGAAGCCAAAATGATCAACCGACACATTAAAGAGCATCACGTGGATTTACGTCTTGCAACTGAATTGAAGGAGATATTAGCTGACGAAAACGGCAGAGCAAGGGCGGTAGTAACCAATAAGGGAGATGAGATCGAATGTCAACTAGTCGGCTTAACAGTTGGTGTAAGTCCAAATGTTAATTTTTTGAAGGAATCTAAGATTGATGTCGAACGAGGCATTATGGTAGATGAGTTCCTCGAAACCAATATTCCAGATGTTTACGCTATTGGAGACTGCGCCCAATTTAGGACGCCATTGCCCAATAGGAGGCCTATTGAGCAAGTTTGGTACACGGGAAGAATGATGGGTGAAACCGTGGCTCACACCATTTGTAAAGAAAAGACGGTATATAAACCAGGTAACTGGTTCAACTCAGCGAAGTTTTTTGATATAGAATATCAGACATATGGTCATGTTTGGCCGCAATTAAGAGAAGGAGAAGAAACATTTTACTGGGAACATCCGAATGGAAAAATCAGTTTCAGGGTTGTATTTGATGAGAAAGAAAGATTTGTTAAAGGTTTCAATATAATGGGTATGCGCGTCAGGCATGAGATCTGTGACCTTTGGTTAACTGAAAAACGTAAGGTTGATTATGTGATAGAGCATCTTGAGGAAGCCAATTTCGATCCGGAGTTTTTTAGTAGGTATGAAAGTGATATTCAGGTAGATTTCAACAATAAGTTTCCGGAAATGCAGGTTGATGTTCGGGAAAAAGGCTTATTAGAAAGGATATTAGGATGATGAGAGCAATACAATTAACAGGACTGGGTTTATTTCTTACAGGCTTTACAATATTCCTCAGTAGTTTCTTTATTGGCAACTATAAACTCACTGAAGAAGTACTCCAGTCCAGATTAGGCGATGACAATAAAGTTGAACTTTTCGTCAGTCATGGTAGCGAGGTTATTGGCAAATCAATCGGTTCAAGCTTTGCTTTTGTAGACCAACTTAATTCTGTTTTTGAATCAGTAAACAATGTGCATCTCACTAATTATGGTATTAATCAAGATGATATTGAAGAGATTTTAAACAAGACAGCTTCTGACCCTGTCAGGTTTACCATTGCTACAATTAACGAAGTGTTTTCTGAATCAGATGAATACTCGGCCTACAAAGCCAAATCTTTTAACGATTACGGAAGCTGGCTGGATGGGAAAGAGTTCTCTTCAAAAGAAGATCTTAAGAATCAATTATTACAAACAGCAAACAATATAAAGAAGTATGGTATCGTCAATCAGTTTGGATTTGACCGCTACAAGATCAAAGATCTTAAGTACAGTCTTACGAAGTCGTCTTCAACCGGTCCAATAGCTGAGAATCCGGTACTGTTCATTTGGCTGACCTATATTCTCTGTATAGTGGGTGCTGGAATGTTCATTTTGCCCAAGAAACAATTAAGTGGACCTCCCGGAATAAAAAACAACAACATCTTTTTCAGTATTATGCACAATCGGGGTTGGTTGGGTATTTTAACCGGGACATTTCTTATAATCTTTTACGTGTCCTTGTATTTCTATCCGGAATACATGACTTCATGGATTATTACGGTTGATCCGATCAGTGAATTTTTGAAAGGCAGTGAAGCCGGGAGGTTTTTCCTATATGGCTTTCTCTACACGCTTTGCATCCTGATAATGGGGGTAAGGATGATGATCAAATATCGACACAGTAAATACCAAATGATTAGAACCGCTTCGGTTATGTTTTTTCAAACATCTTTTGCATTTCTTTTACCCGAGTTCTTACTAAGACTGAATAAACCCTACTTCGACTTTAAGAATATCTGGCCTCTTGATTATGACTTTTTCTTTGATAACGAACTGAATACTTTAATTGAAGGCGGGGGGCTCGGCATTTTCATGTTAGGCTGGGGCATAGCATTGATCATTCTGGGTGTGCCCTTGTTTGTGTATTTCTTTGGCAAAAGGTGGTATTGCAGCTGGGTTTGTGGTTGTGGCGGATTGGCTGAAACACTGGGGGATCCTTATCGTCAGTTGTCAGACAAGTCTCTAAAGGCGTGGAAAGTAGAAAGATGGATGATCCACAGTGTTTTGGTATTTGCGGTAGTGATGACCGCTGCAGTACTTTATACTTATTGGACCGGTGATAGTACTTTTCTTGGAATTATCGATTCATACAAGATCCGGGAAGTTTACGGTGCCTGGATTGGAGCCGGGTTTGCCGGTGTGGTAGGTACCGGATTTTATCCGCTTATGGGTAACCGGGTTTGGTGCCGTTTTGGTTGCCCACTGGCCGCTTACCTGGGAATGATTCAAAAATTTAAATCAAGATTCAGGATCACCACAAATGGAGGTCAGTGCATATCATGTGGCAATTGTTCTACCTATTGTGAAATGGGAATAGATGTCAGGTGGTATGCCCAACGTGGTCAAAATATCATAAGATCATCATGTGTGGGATGTGGGGTATGTTCATCCGTATGTCCGCGAGGAGTATTAAATCTTGAGGTGAAAAATGAAGAGGGCAGGTATAATCGGCCGGTACTCTTAGGGAATGATAGCATAAAAGTGGAAGCTTAATAAACAACTCATCAAATTATTTCCCCAAAAAAAGTTTTCAATTTCTATTCTGTTACGATACTTTCTTTTCTAACTCTGAAATCCGCTTTTCATGATCGGAATAGCTTTCTGCGGCAAAATCAATGAAATCATCCATTTCATTCTTGAATTCCTTAAATGCCTTTGTGAGTCCCTTCAAACCTTCATTCATATAGCTAAGTTTAGCATCCACTACATTTAATTTGCGATCTATTCGCTTCTTATATTCTTCAAACTTATTCATAGTTACTTACATTCTATTCTGAATTCTCCCCGGTGGTTGAGATTTAATAGCCTTTAAGCCGATTTTTCTAAAAACGTTCTAAAATCTCTCCAAGTTGTTTCTCATCGATTCATCATTTCTTCTTCCGAAATACAGGGAATTCTGTTCCTCTGCTGAAATTGATACCGTTAATATACTCAAATCCATTTTTTGCTACAGAGTCAATTTTTATTTTCTAGATTTTCAGGTTCCAAGTTATTGCCGTAGTATAGTCAATGTTCTTTAATGTTACACTGATAAACCTTTTAGATATTACAGTCAATGCAGGAATCTTTATTGATCGATTGGTAGAGGCTGTCAGGCCCAAGAAATTGGCCCTAATCGCTGTGGCTAATAAAGTCATCCGACAAGTGTTTGGGATCTGGCCAGGGCTACAGACATGACCACGAACTAAATATTTCACTATCCTTCTTTTTTATCACAGTTCATAAACCCATTATTAAACAGATGACATTTCGTTTCATTTACCTACGGGATAACCATGATATAAATCTCTATTGTAATGGAGGATTGTCAAAGTTATTATCGGATTCTAAATGTTTTAGGCTGGTGCCGACTTAACCCGAAAAATTCATAGTAGACAATAAAAAACAGGCATAAATTGCTTATATTGAGATAGTTAGACAACAAAATAAGCAATTAATTTATGCCTGAATATAAGGAAAAAGATACCGTATTTTATCGAGGAAAACAAGCTTTTAAATTTGATTTTTCAGCATCAACGATTAGCTCAGACGGAGCGATATTGTTAAGTGAAAAAGTAGAGAGAAAGACTGGTCTATTAAAAAGCTTCGCCGCACTGATTCCTGACTATCGAAACCCCTTTTTTATCGAATACACTTATGAAGAAATGCTTCGCCAACGGGTGTTTTTAATGATGCAGGGCTATCAGGATTGCAATGACGAACAAAAACTCCGAGAGGATCCGGTGATCCGTAAAGTACTAGATAGCGGATTATGTTCCCAGCCTACTTTAAGTCGATTTGAAAACAAGGCCGATCGGAGTCTGATCTACCAGATGAGTCAATGGTTTGTAGACCGTTATGTAGAGGAGTTGAAAGAGAAGACTGGTCAAATCATCATTGATGTAGATGGTACCGATGACCCTACTCATGGATCCCAACAACTCAGTTTGTATAATGGCTATTATGGACAGACTATGTACCATGAGTTGTTCTTTAAGGACGGGAACACCGGTCAGGTCATTTTACCAGTACTACGTCCGGGCAATTGTCACTCCAACAAATGGTTTGTGGCCTTATTGAAAAGGATTGTCATTAAAATCAGAAAAAAACTGCCCTCAGTAAAGATCCTTATTCGAGCGGATAGTGGCTTTTCAGGAGCATCTTTTTATCGGATAGCTAAGCAGTTTGACCTTCAATTTTGTTTAGGTATTAGTAGTAATGAAGTTTTAAAGACTTTTACCAAACAGACTATCATTGAAGTAAAAAAGGAATATGCTTCAAAAATCATCAAACATCAAGAGTTTGTTGGCCCGTTTACTTACCAGGCCAAAAGCTGGGATCGTTCTGAAAAGCTGTACGCCAAAGTGGAGTCTACCGGAAAAGGAATGAATGTCCGTTACTTTGTGAGCAACTTTGAAGCGATGACCGCTCAACAGATTTACTTTGATTTTTATGTCAAGCGAGGTGATGCCAGTGAAAATCGAATAAAGGAACTCAAAAACATGACTTATTCCGACCGGCTTTCCTGTCATCGCTACTGGGCCAATTTCATGCGTTTAATCATCGCTACCCTCTGTTATGAAATGTTCCGGCAGATTAAATTATTAATTGCCAAAACAAAACACCACTTTGCTAAACGATGGCAAGTGGACAATATCCGGCTTTACCTGATGAAGGTTGGGGCGTGCCTGAAAGAAAGGAAAAGATCATTGACAATACAATTCTCAAGAGCCTTTAGATATCAATACCTGCTGGGCGATTTGCTTACGGTGAACTGACCGATCAGTTAAACAGTTTGGTTTAATCAAAAAAATGTTCTTCCATAAGAACACAATAGAGCTTTGACTGAAAATTGAAAAATTCTAACAAAAAAACGCTCTAATGTCCTTTGAAATCCAGAAACCTGGTTGATCTTCAAATTAATACATACACTCCAATCAAAAATAGTTAGCAACCCATTATTAATCCCAAAATTGGTGGCCTATGAATAATGCGGGTTAAGTTATTGGAAATGATGTGATAGGTAAGAAAGAAAAGACTTTAAATTTAGCTTAATACCAGGTTTAAAGTTTCCTCCTGATCACAAAGAGCCTGATAAGCATCCTTTAAAATAGTAGGAGTGAACACCACTTCATCCCCTGGTTTTAATTGAGCCAGTTTGTCTAAATGAGCAGTAATAACGTTGCCCAGTCTCGGATAACCACCGGTTGTTTGCGCATCGGACATTAATATGATGGGTTGACCGGAATTGGTTATTTGAATAGTACCTTTAACAATACCTGAAGAGATTACCTCTTGTTTCGGCTCAAAGCCCTCAAGTTGAGTTTCAAGACGGTATCCCATTCTATTCGAATCTGCAGTAACACTGTGGCCTCGTCTTAAGAAATGATCTGTGGAGCGTTTTGAAAAATCGTCAAATTCAGGTCCCGGTAATATGCTGACTGTGATTGTTTTAGGAAACCGAGGGCGAAGTTCTTTAGGAAATTCTCTCGCCGATATCGAATTCTTGGTTTCTATTGATATCACGTTGCCTTTCTTCGGAATGCTATCGGGTGTCAAATCTTTTTCAGAAAGTAAAAATGCACTATAACTATTTAGCCACTTTTTTACCATCCATTTTCCTCTTATTGCCAAATAAGCCCTACATCCGCTTTTCAATGGTCCAAACGAAAGTTTTGAACCACTATTAATTGAAAGAGTTTTATACATGGGCACAATAGCCCCATCAATCATTGGAGAAATATCGGCCCCAGTCAGCGCAATCTGGCAATCTCCCTCAACTTCAATTTGCGGACCAATCAAGGTTATCTCAAGTGCTGGAGTATCAAAATTGTTTCCGACCAGCCAATTAGCAATGCGTGCGGAAGATTTATCCATGACGCCGCCAATCGGTACGCCAAAAGCTTGATGACCAATTCTGCCGGTATCTTGAACAAGAGTCTGGAGGCCCGCTTTCCTAAAATGAAATATCACTTTATTGTCCATATATTTCCTCAATGTTGAAACTGCCGGACTCAACTTTCAGCTCAAACTTTAAATGAGCCTTGGTTGAAATTGCATGAAATTTGACTTGGTCTCCAGCCTTAAACAAAAAGGGATTTTCATTTTTACCATCAAAAATGTTCAAAGGAGTTTTTCCGATTATTTGCCAGCCACCCGGTGCTTCGGAGGGATATATACCTGTCTGTAAGCCTGCCAACCCAACTGAACGCGGGGGTACTCTCAACCTCGGTTTTGGCTTTCTGGCGCAAGACAGCGATTCCGGTAAACTGCCCATGTATACGAACCCCGGCAAAAACCCCAGCATATAAACCTGGAATGTTATAGAGGTATGGATCTCAATGATACTTTTGGGAGAAAGACCGGTTTGTTTTCTAACCTCTTCCAAATCAAGGCTACAATCACCTTCATAGCATACCGGAATGTTCAGTGTTCTGGGATCAGGCACTTTCCCATCCCTGGATTTGGCGACAAGTTCTTCAACTTGCTCACAAATCTCATCGTAAACTGTTACCAAAGGATTGTAAATAATGGTAATGGAGCAATACGCCGGAATGTAACTTACTAATCCTTTAATTTCCGAATTTTCCAGGGTGTCAGCGATGGCTATCACCTTCGCATTGATTTCGGGATCAATCTTTTGTTCGAAATTTATGAGAACAGCGCTATCTCCATAGGGATGAAATTTCATCATTTGAAAAAGCTCTTTTTCAAGATATTACTTTCCTTCAGCTTCGTGTCGATTGTCCGAAGTATTGAGACGGCTATTGGGTTATCACCATGAATGCAAATGCTTTGTGCGTAAATATCGACGGGACTGCCATCATAGCTATTGACCTTCTTTTCCAACACTATTGAAACTACTTGTTCTGCTGCCTCATCGGCTGATTGTATGACAGCATCCTCCTTATCCCTTGACCGCAATCTTCCGTTGGTTTCATATCTTCGGTCTGCAAAAGCCTCGGTTACAAATGACAGGTTCACTTTACCGGCTGTCTTTTCAAGAAAACTTCCGGCCATTCCCATCAAAGTCAGATCGGGATCTATTTCATGAACTGCTTTGGCAATAGCATTTGCTTCACCCTCGTTGTCTGCAGCGGTGTTATATAAAGCGCCATGTGGTTTTACATAGCTCAAATGCCCCCCCAGTGATTCTGTAATTGATTTTATGGCTGCGATTTGATATTTGACCAATGCTCTTAATTCTTCAGATACTATATGCATTCGCCTTCTACCAAACCCTTGTAGATCCGGATACCCCGGATGCGCCCCGATCTGAACACCATGTTTGAGCGCATTTTTGATGGTCCCTTCTATATGTAGTGGGTCACCTCCGTGGAACCCGCAAGCGATGTTACAGGAAGTGATATAGGGAAAAATAGCATCGTCATTTCCTATTTTGAAATTCCCGTAGCTTTCGCCCATATCACAGTTAATATCAATCTCAGGCATATTTTAGATAATTTGTAAAGCTGATAAGATTCCTCTGATACCAAGAATCAGGGTTAAAATTATTACTAACAAACCAAGGATGTTCACCAGCCTGGAATTAACATATTCACCCATGATATTTTTGTCATTGACAATCCATAGTAAAAATAATGCGATTATAGGCAATAACATGCCATTGGCCACTTGGGCGAAGAGTATGACACTGGTTGGATTAAAACCAAGTGAGGAAAAGATCAGGCCATTAACTAATACAAAAAGCCACGCCATTCGAAATTTTTTTCCTTTTAAATCATGGGGCCACCCCAAAATTTCAGTGGTGGCGAAAGCAGCAGCTAATGGGGCAGTCACGGAAGACGATAATCCGGCCGCAAGAAATCCCAATGCGATAAATATTACAGACCACTCTCCAAGAACGGGGTAGAGTTGCTCAGCCAGGTCGGATCCTTTGCTAACCACCTTATTCTTTCCGGCAAACGCAACCGCTGAAGAAATGAGAATAGCCATGGTGATCAGTCCTCCGATAATTACGGATAAGGCTGTGTCCCAACGTGAGTCAGATAAGTGATCAGCGCCGGACCATCGTTCTTTCACAGCTGCAGCGTGTAAGAAGAGATTATAGGGTACCACAGTGGTGCCGATCAATCCTACCACCATCATTAGCGCCCCTTTAGGCATGGTAGGAATGAAGATGCTTTTTATGATCTCCCCAATGTCGGGTTTTAGCATGATCGACGCAAACAGGAATACTGCTCCCATGACACTCACCATTACTATAAGGCTGCGTTCAATCAGTTTGTACTTCCCACTAAAGAGTAATAAAAATGCAGCTACTCCAATAACAAAGATCAGGGGGTTGAAGGGCAGATCCGTGAGATTTTCCGTGTATGTATCAAAACCTAATACAGCGCCGGTAATATTTCCTGCTTCGTATGCGGCATTGCCAATAAGAATTGCTCCTAGAACTAGGAAAGTTGAAAATATTTTAAATAGAGGATGTTTCGCTTTTTTTCGAATAGCTTCTCCAACACCCATTCTCCCTACCACGCCTAATCGGGACGCCATTTCCTGAAGTAGGAAAGTTGCCAGGATAGAAAACACAATGGCCCAGAGGAGGGTAAAGCCATAACTTGAACCGGCAATGGTAGCGGTGGTAACCGTACCGGGACCAATGAATGCAGCAGCAACCATGGCACCAGGGCCAATATTTTTTAATTTTTTAAGCAATATCATTCCAATTGTTGATGTGGAAATTAATGCCATACATCAACTTGTCAAACATTAATTTATTTGAAAAGCTAATGAGGCATCTTTTTAAGGGAGTATTTGAAATATGCTTTAATTTTCCAGTATGTCGAGATACTGGTTATTTCTTTATGTTCTTTTTAATGCTTGTCAACAACAAAATCAAAAGGCAGTGACTACGGGTGGAGATCAAAGAGGAGATATCGAAGTCCCGACCAGAGCACCTAGCAATGAAGCCAGAGCTGCATGAATTGATTGACGCGGATCTATTTGGAGAATTTTATAATGACAGGGTTAGCTTCTTCACCAAGGATGAACCGGATTTGGAAGTGGAGGGAGCAAATGTGAGTAGTGTAGTATTTTATTATATCGACGATGAACTATTTCAGACCATGTATCAATTGGAGACGGACATTACTTCCAGACTCATCAGGAATAATGGCAAATTCAAAATTCGTGGGTTGAACTCACGTAACTCGTATTTTATAAAAAGACTCAAATTCCGTATTCTTTATGGCAGTGAAATTGTTTCTTTGATCAACTATTATCAACTACGGTGGGAAAGTGACGATAACGAAATTATCTACCAGGTACGTTGGGATACAGTTGAGAAATTCTATACTTTATATTGAACGTGTAAAGGGATATAAAGAGGTCCTGAAAAAAGTAGAGGCTGCAGCATCTGATTGATATAGAGAGCTAAGTTCTAATTATAACAGCATTTTGTTTAAATAGCTCATACAGATGATAGGCTTGATCCGTTAATAGCATAGTCAGAAACCATTGTTTCAAAGTTGTTTTACTCTCTCTTATTCGGTCAGCATAAGCATACCAATTCAGGTAGTTTTGCAAATATTTGGAACTGACACCATTGAATGGGCGTAAGAATGTCCTAAGTTGAGTGTGAACATTGTTTACTTTTTGCAGATGGATTGTTTTATCATCTCTATCCACATGATCTTTGGCCAATAGCGCTTTGTGCTTTATGGAGGGGTTGTCTTTGGCAAAAGCCTTATAAGAAGGGTGCTTATCTGTAATCAAGGTTGCACCGTAGGCCAACTTCCCATCCAATGGCCTTTGAAATTTCTTCTTTGCTCAGCCGTTTTGATGCAACAGCTTTAAGGTACTTCTCCCCCTTGCGTTCAACCGCTGTTACTACCTGGACAACTGTGACCTCTTCCTTTCCCATATTCCGTATGAAATCGTTTCCCCTCTTTCTTGCTGCCCTATCTAAATTTCGACTGCCCTTGTTGTTAAGTGCCAGTTCCAATTCATCACATTCTACTTCCGAGGATAACTGTTCGGGAACAAACTCATTTAGTGAACTCAATATCTTATGCCGCCAGTCGAAGCTTGTCTGGATGCTTATTCCGATTTGTTTTGCTATCTTTTTTATCGGCATGCCCTGCTCCATGCAGCGCAGATAAGATTGCCATTTTGATTTAAGCTTGATGTCATACAAAGGTGTCCCTGTTGTTTCACTGTACCATCTTTTACATTCATTGCACTGATACATCTGCACACCTTTTTGTCTGCCCCTCTTATATACCTTCTCGCTTGTGCAATTTGGACAGGGTTTCTTCTTTCTTTTCTCTGCTATTTGTTGTTGAGCGGCAATCAATACTTTGCCTTGTAATTCCTGCTCCTGGAGCAACTCATCCAACAATTCGGTTTGGGAACTTATCGGCAATTGTGCAAATAAATTTTTGATCTCTTGACTTGATATCATATAGCGAAGATAATAATAATTGCTGTGTTATTTAGAACTTAGCCATTCAAACTAATAAATCTATCCGCAAGATGCTATATTAACTCAGTTATTAAAATGTGATTGTCTAATACAATACCAATTAATACAATATTGTTTTATGGAGCTGCTACCGATGTGGCAGAGATTTTACTTTCTTTATAATTGTCAGATCGTCAGCCTATTTGACCATTGACCAAAAATTGGGCATAGAAAACAAACCAATTGAGTATATTTATTTACCAAGCGTCACATCACTTCAAAAACACTAATTGTTATGAAAAGATTATCCTTAATTTTTACAGTTCTATTATCCACAACTGTAGTTTTTGCTAATGGTAACGATGGCAAGAAAAAGAATTATAAAGAGAATTTCGCTCTAGGTTCACCCGCACTTCAATCGATCAATGCAATGGTTTTTGGTCCTGACGGGATCCTATTTATCGGAGATTCTAAAAATGCAGCAATTTATGCCATTGAAACAGATGATGTGGTGACCATTGATCCTGCTGAGATCAAAATGGAGGGTATTGATCGAAAACTGGCAGCAGCCCTGGGAACAACGGTAGAGAATATTACTATCCAGGATTTAGCGGTTCACCCGCTGTCTAAGAAAGTTTATATTTCGATACATGGTGCGGATGGTTTACCTGCCTTAGTAAAGATTAATGGAGACAAAATTGAGGCCGTAAGTCTCGAGAACATAAAATATTCTCAGGCAGCGATTAATGCACCTGTTGAGAATGACGCTGAAGACAGAAGAGGTCGCCCTCTAAGGAAATGGGCCATTTCGGATATGAATTATTTTGAGGATAAGGTTCTGGTTACCGGCTTGTCGAACAAGGAGTTCAGTTCCACATTTAGAAGTATTTCTTTTCCATTTAGTGAAGCCCAGGAACAAGCTTCAATCGAAATTTGGCATGCCGCTCACGGTCGTTTTGAAACATATGCGCCTGTGAAAACATTTACTACAAGCCTGGTGAATGGGAAGCCACATGTGATAGCCAGCTATACCTGTACTCCACTGGTTTTGTTTCCATTGGATCAATTAAAGCCAGGCAAACATGTTAAAGGACGTACAGTTGCTGAATTGGGCAGTTCTAACTCTCCTCTTGATATAGTGACCATGGAAAATAATGGGGAGAGGTTTCTTATAATGGCGAATTCTAATAGGGCTGTGATGAAGATCCGCTTCTCCGAATTGGAAAAATTCCAGGGATCACTTACTAAACCCGTTGAAGAAAGATTTGAAACAGAAGGCGTCGATTTTGTTAATTTACCAATAGTAAATGCAATACAACTAGATAAATTGGACAATAATCGGTTTGTAGTTTTGCAGAGAAAATCTAATGGTAGTCTCGACTTATGGACTGCCGGTGAGAGATATTTATAAAATTATCAATCCTAAATTAACCTTCACCCCTGGCGTTAGTTGGGGGTGATTTTTTTTACCCGATGAAACCAGTTCTCACTTTTTTCTTTCTCATCGCATCTATAGAAGTTCATGCCCAGGTTTCCTTTGAATTAATATGGGAAAATGAAAAGGCAGTTGCTTTAGAATTAAAGGGAATGTCCGAAACCGATTTAAGCATTCGGCTTGAAGGTAATGAAGTGGCTTTATTGGGTGAAAGTGAAAAAATTGATTCAGGGGTAATCTTTCAGCCACTTTGGCCATTCAGTGAGGGGATGACCTATGAAATACTTAATGGTGATGTGGTATTGGCTAATTTTACGATACCAATAACAAAAAAAGCTGACATTGAGATCCTGGGAGTCTATCCATCCGCCGATACGATTCCGGAAAACAACCTTAAAATTTATATTGAGTTCTCTCAACCAATGTCCCAGGGAAAGGCTCTCCGGAATGTTAAGCTATTTGATCTCAAAGAGGGAAATGAGCGGGATGTATTTCTTGACCTTAGACCTGAATTGTGGAACGAGGAGGGTACAATATTGACATTATGGTTAGACCCCGGGCGAATTAAGAGAGATCTCGGACCTAATCAATTACTGGGCACCCCACTGGTTGCAGGTAATAGGTATCAATTGGAAGTTTCAGACAGTTGGAAATCTGTTAATGGAAGTAAACTGAAACATGTTTACACCAAGATATTTTATACACGTAATGCGGATAGAAATAATCCAAGTGTGCATAAGTGGGAATTGTCTGTTCCAAAATTGGGGTCGACCCGCCCATTAGTGATTAATTTTCATGAATCTCTTGATTATTTACTTTCAATCGAAACTATTGATGTATATGTAGCAGATGAAAAAATACGGGGTCGAATAGAAATTGAGGACAACCAGAGCTTATGGAAATTCTATCCTACTGAAGATTGGTTCTCAGGAACTTACAATTTAAGAATTGAGAGTAGGTTAGAAGACCTGGCGGGTAACAACCTCAATAGACTATTTGATAGGGATTTGAATAAAGGAGACAATGTTGAGGAACAGAAATTTCATATTCTCGAATTCCGGATAGAGTGAATTGGTTGGAATGAGTTACTAACCAGAGTTTCTTATTGAATAAATAAAATTCTTAATATCTGCGTTGAGGTTCTTTGAGTTCGACAGGAGTTTAATAAAGGCGCTTCCAATTATTGCCCCATTGGCATATTGACACGCTTTATGAAAGGTTTCATGGTTACTAATACCAAATCCAATAAGCCGGGGATTTGATAGTCCCATCTGATTGATCCTTTCGAAGTATTGTGTCTGATCCTTGTTGATGCTTCTCTTGGCGCCGGTAATGCTGGCTGAGGAAACCATGTAAATAAAGCCTTCGGTGTTTTGATCAATTATCCTTATCCGCTCTTTGGCAGTTTGTGGAGTAATAAGAAAGGTATTGCGCAATTGATGTTGGTCAAATATTTTTTTGTACTGGGTAATATACTCATACATGGGGAGGTCGGGGATGATGAGCCCATCAATTCCGATATGGCTGCACATCTGACAGAAATCCTCTATACCATATTGCATAATTGGGTTGAGATAACCCATTAAAACAATCGGGAGGTCTATGTTGGTCCTTATCCCTTCCAGCTGTGAAAAAAGATTCCTGATGGTCATTCCATTATTCAAAGCTGTTTGGTTGCTTTCTTGTATGGTTGGTCCATCGGCAACAGGATCTGAATAAGGCATACCTATCTCCACCAGGTCAACGCCGGATTGCTGAAGGGCTTGTAGAATTGGAACAGTGTCTTCAAGTGACGGAAACCCTGCCGTAAAATATATGGATAAAATGTCTCCGCTTTTTCGTGAAAACAGTTCATTAATACGATTCACCTTTTAATTATAATTTAAGAGCAAAGTTATCCTCGGTGTTTGAGCAAACAAGACCGAATACTTCAAAAGCCTTCTATTACTTTTATGTCCGCATTAGTCCATTCTGCAAGAGACGGCTTCGAAAAATGTAGGGTCAAACATTTAAATTTTGGCAAAACGAACATTCCCCCCTTGTGCGAAGGCCTTTTGAAATGGCCGAATGGGGGTGCTGGAATTCTGGGGCAGAGGGGGATGTTTTTAGAGAACTCAAGCCTTGGTCGTTGCGTCCGTTAAAACCTTTATACAATGTATTATTTATGTCGCCCGCTGCTTAAATGACCAGGTGAAGTAGAAGGTTGAAACCACAGTACTATCGGGCATTCTACCGACCGTCTTAGCTTTAACTGTAGCTGGTTCTCCCGTTTGGATACATCTTTCGACGGCTTCAAAAAAGGCAGGCCCATCTTCACAAGTGAATCTTATTCTTTCAGTTGCCTTCTTAGGGAATTCTGCTTCCGTATTTATAATGATCAAAGCTATACTCTGATTTTTCCCTTCAATAGCCAACATTGCCAGGGCTGCTGTCGATAATTCTGCGGCCATACTTTGTACTGCGAAGTAGGTGGATCTAAACGGGTTGATATTAAGCCACTTAAATGGTATGGTTGAAATAGCCTTATCAGCATTTAGTTCAATCAACTTCATTCCAGCAATAAAACCGGCCGGTACATTGAACAAGGCATGAAGCCTAAATAACAATGGGTTAAGAAATTTTTTCCTGAATCTTTCTTGAGGGTCACTAAGTGATATGGTTTTTATTTCAGCCATTGCTAAGGTGTTTATTCTAAAGTTAATCCTAACTAATGTAAAGTTCAAACCAGGTAGTTTGACTTAAACCTTAAACTCTTTGGACTTTAAACAATGTTATTGTGACCACTCTTTCTATTTTTGCGATCCGAAACCTGATCCTCACTTGACCCACAATTCTTAAATGAAAAAAAGCGCAACCCTCCTCCTGGAGGACGGAACTCATTTCAAAGGTTTATCAATTGGAAAAGAAGGCACTTCAGGCGGAGAGATTTGCTTCAATACAGGAATGACCGGTTACCAGGAGATATATACTGACCCTTCCTATTTTGGGCAAATTGTGGTCAATACCACTTCTCATATTGGCAATTATGGCGCAATCAACCAGGAGCAGGAATCGGACTATCCTAAAATCAGTGGTTTGGTGGTCAACAGCTTTTCAGAAATCCATAGCAGGGCGACTGCCGATGAGAGTTTGGAAGAATATCTTAAAAGAAACAATACTGTAGGGATAGCTGATGTCGATACCCGGAGTATAGTGAGACACATCAGGGACAAAGGTGCAATGAATGCCATTATCAGTTCAGAGACTGATGACCTTAAAATTCTTAAGCAGCAGTTGTCTGAGGTGCCTTCAATGGCTAACCTTGAATTATCTTCCAAAGTCAGTACTAAAGAACCCTATTTCTTTGGAGAGGAAAGCGCTGAGACCAAAATTGCTGTTTTGGATGTAGGCATTAAGAAATCAATTCTTAAAAACTTCGAACAGAGGAAGGTAATCTGCAAAGTCTTTCCTGCCGAGACATCTTTTGAGGAGATGGAGAAATGGAACCCTCACGGCTACTTTATATCCAATGGTCCCGGTGATCCCGCGGCTATGCCTTATGCAGTAGAAACGGTTAAAAGAATTATGGAGTCCAATAAACCCATATTTGGTATCTGCTTAGGACATCAGATCCTGGCGCTGGCATGTGGCGTATCTACTTACAAACTACATCATGGTCATAGAGGGTTAAACCACCCTGTTAAGAATTTTGAAACGGGGTTGTGCGAAATCACTTCCCAGAATCACGGTTTTGCGGTAGATAAAGAATCTTTAGAAAGCAATAAGAATATTGAGTTAACACACATTAACCTCAATGATGGTGTAGTTGCCGGGTTAAAAGTACTGGATAAGAAAGCGTTTTCTGTTCAGTACCACCCCGAATCATCTCCCGGTCCTCATGATTCACGCTATTTATTCGATCAATTTATTAATCTAATACATCAGAACTAAGTTTGAAAATGAGTTACATTGAAAGTATACATGCCCGTCAGATATTTGATTCTAGGGGCAACCCCACCGTTGAGGTTGATGTGGTAACCGAAAATGGGTTTTTAGGAAGAGCGGCAGTGCCCTCCGGGGCATCTACCGGAAGCCATGAGGCCGTGGAACTAAGAGACGGAGATAAGTCCCAATATATGGGTAAGGGTGTTTTAATGGCAGTACAAAATGTCAATGAAGCTATTGCTCCGGAGGTAGTGGGTAGTTATATATTTGACCAGAACTACATCGATCAGTTGATGATCGATCTGGACGGAACTGCCAATAAAAGTAAACTGGGGGCCAATGCTATCCTCGGTGTTTCACTGGCTACTGCGAAAGCAGCCGCCCAGGAGGCTGGTCAACCCCTTTATCGATATGTGGGTGGAGTCAACTCCAACACGCTGCCGGTTCCTATGATGAATATCCTCAACGGCGGTAGTCATGCGGATAATGCCATCGATTTCCAGGAATTCATGATAATGCCTACCAATGCTCCATCATTTTCGGAGGCTTTGAGAATGGGCACCGAGGTATTTCATAACCTGAAGGCCGTACTTCATAGCAAAGGACTTTCAACTAACGTCGGTGACGAGGGAGGGTTTGCGCCAAATATCGCCTCCAACACCGAAGCCATTGAAATAGTACTTCAGGCCATTGAAAAAGCTGGTTATAGGCCTGGCGAAGATATTTCCATTGCCCTTGATCCGGCAAGTGCGGAATTCTTTGAAGTCAAATCCGGGCATTATCATTTTAAAAAGTCTACCGGTGATAAATTGACACCGTCAGAGATGGCTAATTACTGGAATGAGTGGGTGGACAAGTATCCCATTTTGTCCATTGAAGACGGCATGAGCGAGGATGATTGGGACGGATGGAAGGAGCTGACAGCGTTGGCCGGTAAAAAGGTACAGTTAGTGGGAGATGATCTTTTTGTTACCAATGTGGAGAGGCTGCAAAACGGCATTGATAAGAATGTTGCCAATGCCATACTAATTAAGGTCAACCAGATTGGTTCATTGACCGAAACTATCAATGCGGTTAATCTTGCCACCAGAAACTCTTATAAGAGTATAATATCTCACCGTTCGGGGGAAACTGAAGATAATACAATTGCTGACCTGACTGTTGCATTGAACACCGGCCAGATCAAGACCGGATCAGCTTCTCGTTCGGACCGAATGGCTAAGTACAACCAGTTAATCCGAATTGAAGAAGAGCTGGAGGAGATGGCTTACTATCCGGGGAAGAACTTTTAAGGCTGCGCAGTAAATTTCTAATAACAATTCCAGGTTAAATTAGGAGTAGCTAGATTTATTGCTCTGGATCATTTTATACAGGTGGACTTCTTATAGCTAGCTAATCATGAAGTATGATACCATTCTGCCGAATAGCTAAGTACAACTAACTAATCCGTATTGAAAAGGAGCTCGAGCAAATGGCTTATTACCACGGGGAAAGAACTTTTAATAATCATATCAAATAAAGAGGGACTCACAATGGTGAGCCTTCTTTATTTGATAATTAATATTTTTGGCTATCTTTCGGGTCCGGCTAGCAGGGTTTCATGAAAGTGTTAATAATTCTGAAGTATACATAGTGTGTACATACAGTATGTATTATGTCTAAATCTCTCAGAGAATTGACTAGAAATCTAAAATTTGTTAACTTGATCACTAATATCCATTAAGCTGGCTGGAAATATGGGCTACGAATACGATGTTATAATAAGTTATGTTAAATCCGATGATGAGCCTATTAAAGCCGGTGACGGATGGGTGACTAACTTTCATCGTTTTTTAAGCACACTGCTCGATCAAATTTCCAGGGAAACAACTAAATTTCTTCTCATTAATGATGAAAGTTCGGTTTCCACGGATGAATACCTTAAAACCCCTATCCTGGTAAGCATAATATCCCCGCAATTCGTTCGTTCGGATCAACTGGTTAAGGGAGC
Organism: Cyclobacteriaceae bacterium; assembly: GCA_963664285.2. Classification (GTDB taxonomy): domain Bacteria; phylum Bacteroidota; class Bacteroidia; order Cytophagales; family Cyclobacteriaceae; genus JAJCYL01. The sequence continues at coordinate 66,399 of CAXXNX010000054.1, read as the reverse complement.
AGAGTTTTTCTGCAAGGGAAGCCGATAAAAATGAAAGCCTTGAAATTAATGGTGTGCCACGCCTTTTTAAGGTGGTTAAGTTACCGGGAAACTTCGACAACTTTTTGCCGGAATATGAGAAGATCGTAACCTACGACTTTTTCCAAATTGATCCTGAAACCGGAGAAGGTCTGGAATTCCAGAGTTTCTTTGGACATGATGCCGAGAGGAGCTACTGGATGAAATTGGTTGATATGGCTTATGACATCAACCACTTGCTGATTACGTTGGATGATAAAAAATGGAAAAAGAGGAGGGAAAGAAACGTAAAAAAGACAAGACAATTTACCTTGCCAGTACTGGTGTAGATATGGTGATCCAAAGAGATGTAATTAAAAGGGAACTGATCAGACACGGATATACTGTTTACCCACAGCATTCCCTTCCAAAAGAAGTCAAATCTTTGGAAGCAATGGTGAAGAAAGACCTCTCCAATTGTCAATTGTCCATCCACATGGTAGGCGAGGACTATGGGTACAAACCAAAAGGGTCGGAATTGTCAGCTATTGACATCCAGAACAAGGTGGCCGATGAGTACACCAAAAAAATAGTTGATGAAAATAAAAAGATTAACGCCAGAGAAAGGCAAAATTTCAGTCGTCTCATCTGGATAACGCCTGATCTCAAGAACGTAAGTGAGCGGCAAAAGATCTTTATCGAAGATTTAAAAAGTGAGGCAGCATTACTGGATGAAGCGGAAGTATTGCAGGTGACCCTCCAGGAGTTCAAGACTATCACTCGGGATGAATTAACTACCGGAAGGTTCAAGCTGGCCAGGGAAATAGACAGGAATGAGGAGGAAGATTCCAAAAGAGCGACTAAAAACCTTATTTATCTTATTTGCAACAAGGATGATGCTGAAGCCAGTCAACCTTTGGCTAAGTATCTGGAACAAGAGGGGTATGAGGTTATGACCTCGGGATACCAGGGTGACCTTGTTGATATGAGGTACCTGCACCAGGAAAACCTGAGAAAGTGCGATGCCTCAATCATTTATTGCGGTGACTCCAACAAGGAGTGGATCCGATCAAAGATCCAGGACATAATGAAAGCTCCCGGTTTTGGACGTAGGAAGCCAATCAAGGCGAAGGCTATTTATGTCCAAGGAGAAAAAGAAATAGAATCAAACCTTAAGGATCAGGCCATGGTCATTACCAGTGGTAATGTTTTCAACCCTGATTCACTCAAGCCATTTTTAGATAAACTAAAACAATCATGAGTGAGAACGATCCTAAGATTGTTGAAAGCAAACAACAATCAGTTGACATAAGCCAATTTTTTAATCCGTTCCCCGGGTTAAGAAAAATTCATAGTAGACAATAAAAAACAGGCATAAATTGCTTATATTGAGATAGTTAGACAACAAAATAAGCAATTAATTTATGCCTGAATATAAGGAAAAAGATACCGTATTTTATCGAGGAAAACAAGCTTTTAAATTTGATTTTTTAGCATCAGCGATTAGCTCAGACGGAGCGATATTGTTAAGTGAAAAAGTAGAGAGAAAGACTGGTCTATTAAAAAGCTTCGCCGCACTGATTCCTGACTATCGAAACCCCTTTTTTATCGAATACACTTATGAAGAAATGCTTCGCCAACGGGTGTTTTTAATGATGCAGGGCTATCAGGATTGCAATGACGAACAAAAACTCCGAGAGGATCCGGTGATCCGTAAAGTACTAGATAGCGGATTATGTTCCCAGCCTCTTTAAGGATTTGAAAACAAGGCCGATCGGAGTCTGATCTACCAGATGAGTGGTTTGTAGACCGTTATGTAGAGGAGTTGAAAGAGAAGACTGGTCAAATCATCATTGATGTAGATGGTACCGATGACCCTACTCATGGATCCCAACAACTCAGTTTGTATAATGGCTATTATGGACAGACTATGTACCATGAGTTGTTCTTTAAGGACGGGAACACCGGTCAGGTCATTTTACCAGTACTACGTCCGGGCAATTGTCACTCCAACAAATGGTTTGTGGCCTTATTGAAAAGGATTGTCATTAAAATCAGAAAAAAACTGCCCTCAGTAAAGATCCTTATTCGAGCGGATAGTGGCTTTTCAGGAGCATCTTTTTATCGGATAGCTAAGCAGTTTGACCTTCAATTTTGTTTAGGTATTAGAGTAATGAAGTTTTAAAGACTTTTACCAAACAGACTATCATTGAAGTAAAAAAGGAATATGCTTCAAAAATCATCAAACATCAAGAGTTTGTTGGCCCGTTTACTTACCAGGCCAAAAGCTGGGATCGTTCTGAAAAGCTGTACGCCAAAGTGGAGTCTCTAATTGGAAAGTAATTGTTATGCGTCCCGGCGGCGGGCCTATAGATAACCTTAAATTATTAATTGCCAAAACAAAACACCACTTTGCTAAACGATGGCAAGATGGACAATATCCGGCTTTACCTGATGAAGGTTGGGGCGTGCCTGAAAGAAAGGAAAAGATCATTGACAATACAATTCTCAAGAGCCTTTATAAATACCTGCTGGGCGATTTGCTTACGGTGAACTGACCGATCAGTTAAACAGTTTGGTTTAATCGATAAGAAGAGCTTTGACTGAAAATTGAAAAATTGATGTCCTTTGAAATCCAGAAGGTTGATCCATTAATACATACACTCCAATCAAAAATACAACCCATTATTAATCCCAAAATTGGTGGCCTATTGCGGGTTAAGACCATTTGGTATCCAGGAAGCACACTGGGGTGATGAAGTGTTGATGAAACTTGCTGAAACCGGTTTGCTGCAATCCTCGGTGCATCCGGTAAACTTCATTAATTTTTGCGGATTGATTCCGACATTATACGGTGGTTTCATGACTGAAGCCGGCTCTAATTGGAAAGTAATTGTTATGCGTCCCGGCGGCGGGCCTATAGATAACCTGAATCTCTTCTCACTAAAGAAAAAGCTACAATGAAGCTGACGACAGTTGATAAAAAAGACCATAACTTCTACAGTATTGCGAACCAGTTCACTGGGGCTGATCGAAGCCATTATCGCTCCAATGATGTGAATGAAAACTTCTTTATCCTGGTTGACCAGTTTGAGGAACTCTTCCGCTTCAAAAGAATTGAAAGCGCCACCAGTAACATGGAAGAATCTTCGTCCTTCGTGAACCTGTTGCTTGAGGCAGTAAACCAATACGATATACCGATCTACGTCGCGTTGACCATGCGTTCTGACTTCATCGGCGAATGTGCGGTTTTCCCGGAATTGACCCAAATGATCAACGACAGTCACTACCTGATCCCGCAGATGACACGAGATCAGAAGAGGCTTGCCATAGAAGGTCCGGTTGCCGTAGGTGGTGGCCAGATTAGCGGTCGATTTATTCAGCAGTTGCTCAACGACGTGGGGGATAACCCCGACCAACTGCTCATTTTGCAGCACGCATTAATGCGTACCTGGTCCTATTGGACCCGAGGACCATAAAGAAGACGAAGCGATGGACCTTCGGCATTACAATGCCATCGGTACACTGAGGGAAGCGCTTTCTCAGCACGCCAATGAGGCGTACGATTCACTCTCGAAACGGGAGAAGCAGATATGCGAAGCTATGTTTAAGGCCTTGACCGAAAAAGGTTCTGAGAACCAGGGAATCAGACGACCAACGAAGCTGGGAACTATAGCAGCCATTGCCGGTGTGAGTGAGGAAGAAGTAATACGCATAGTGGAGAAATTCAGGGAGCCTGGCAGAACATTGTTGATGCCACCTTACGGCGTTCAACTGAATTCCGATACCGTCATTGATATTTCTCACGAGAGTTTGATGCGGATCTGGATCAGGTTGAAGACCTGGCTGGATGAAGAATCAAAGTCTGCCGATATGTACCTGAAGCTGGCCGAGGCCGCTGAAAGATACCAGTTAGGTAGAGCCGGTTTGTGGAAGATGCCTGACTTGCAGTTGGCATTAAACTGGCAGGAAGAGAATAAACCAACCATTGTCTGGGGACAGCGTTACAACATTGCCTTTGAGCGTACCATGGTGTTCTTGGAGACCAGTACACGGGCTTACCAGACAGAACAAAGGAATAAGGAATTCCTGGAGAAAAGAGCCATTAAAAGAGCCAGGGTTATGGCATTGATCCTGGCAGCAGCAGCCCTGATATCACTCTTCTTCCTGGTATACTCTTATATCAATTTGCTTGAATCAGAGAAACAGACAGCTCTGGCTATAGAAGCGCAGGCGGAAGCTGATAGAAACGCTGAACGAGCTAATGAACAGGCAGCTGAAGCTCTAAGACAAACCGCATTAGCTCAAGAGGCCCAAAAAGCGACACAAGTAGCTCTGGAAGACGCAGAAGCAGCCAGGAAACAGGCCGATGAAAATGCTGCGGAGGCTACCAGACAAGCAGAAGTCGCCCGATTGGCTCAGTTGCGAGCAGAAAGTGCACAAAAACAGGCCGATGAAAATGCTGCAGAGGCTACCAGACAAGCAGAAGTTGCCCGACTAGCTCAAGCGGATGCGGTTAAAGCCCAGGAAAACGCGGAACGCCTCCGTTTCCAGGCTATTGCGCAATCTATGGCCATCAAGTCTACACATCAGAGAGACGAGCAAACCCAGGGACTGGTGGCCATGCAGGCTTTTAAATTCTACGAAGAATATAGAGCTGATGATAAGCCCCTCAATAGTGATATCTATGGCGGGTATTTACGAAGCTATGCGAACGCTCTATGGGAGACTCCTTGAATACCCTTCGTGGGACACAGCAAGTCAGTAAGGTCTGTTATCTATAGTCACAACAATCATGTTGGTTTATAGCGCAGGCAGTGATGGTAAGATCCTTGAGTGGGATATTGAGGATCCGAATCGTGGATATATTGAAATATTTGACGATGAAGGTATTAACCGTCATGTAGACGTCAGTTGCGATGACCACTGGTTGGTTGCCGGTTTAGAAGACAAGGGAATTGTACTTCTATATCTTAAAAACCCCAATACGGAGAAAAAATACTTCGATCCACATGGAGGTACAGTATATGACGTGGCTTTCTTACCTGACAATTCCGGGATAGTTTCAGTTGGTGTAGATGGTCCCTGATTAAGAAGACGACTATGAACGGTGTGACTTCGGATATTGGCTCAACCGCAGAAAATCTAAGAGGTATTGCCATCAGTCCTAAAGGCAACATGGTAGCGGCGGCTAACCTTGATGGGTTTGTGGAAATATGGGATTTGGACAATAATAATGCACAGAAGAACCTATACGTCAAGGAAGGACAACTAATTGATGCCCTGGCCTTTAGTGAGAATGGTAAATACCTGGCGTTTGGCACGGAAGAGGGCGAATTAACTATTTATGACCTAGAGTTGAGAGAGGTATTCTACGATGACCGGGGGCACACAACTCAATGATCACTGACCTTGAATTTAGCAAGGATGGTAATTTATTGGCTACAACTAGCAGAGATGGTACGGCCAAGATTTGGGTGTTGGATAACATCTTTGACCAACCCATAACTTTGGATGATCACGGGTCGGTAGGCGATTGGGTATGGGCAGTTTCTTTTGCTCCTGATGGATCACACCTGATGACTGCCGCTGACGATGATCATATACGCCTCTGGCCAATATTGCCCCATGAGTGGGCCAGTCAGATCTGCGGTTATTTGTCCAGAAACATGACCGATGCCGAATGGCTCAGGTTTGTCAGTGAAGATATAGATTATCCTGAAAACCAGGAGGAATTCACTTGCCCTGAATATCCGAGTGGAAGAATTACAGGAAGTTAAATCATAATTGTGTTGATTATATAAGTGTAGAATGAAATTATTGAACTTAACCAAGACCTTTATTATTACTTTGTGTCTACTTCTTTCGAAGGAGACACTATTGGCGCAGAGTTGCACACAGGAACTGAATACTGCGGCCGCAGAATATCAAGACGGGCAACTGCAATTCGTCGAAAAAAAGGCCTTTAAGGACTGCTTCAGGGTGGGCGGTTATACTGACCCAGAAAAGATAGCGGCCAGAAAGCTGATGGTGCAAGTTTATATCTATGAAGATCGCATACCTGAAGCGGAAGATGCGATGATTAAACTATTGCATGATAATCCCGAGCACCCCATTGATGAAGCGTTGGACCCTTACGAGTTCGTTCATCTTTATGGGAAGTTCAGGACTAAGCCCATCTTTAGAGTAGGCATAAGAGTAGGGGTAACTTATTCATCTATGACTGTGATAGATGAATTTGGCATGGAGGACCTGGGTGATAGCTTGGGCTCCTCGTTTACACCTCGAACTGGTCTTGCATTTGGAACCTATATAGATTACAATTTTTGGAAAAATTTCGAGGTATCACTGGGTGTGAGTTTTGCTCAAAAGAGTGTGTTGTTTAATAATGATTTATTTAGTCAAACTGGTGCTAATCCGTTTTATAGTACGACCACTTATACTGATACCTATGGCTTTATTGATGTCCCATTAGTTGTGAAATATAACTTTACCCTGTCCCCAAAAATCGTAATTTACCCATACGCAGGAATAGTTGGAAATTATTTATTAAGCGCAAGTAGAAGTGGAGTAAGAGAGGTGGTGAATCCTCCGAGCGTTAATTTGAAGAAATTTGGCATACGGGAAAAACTAAATTATTCCTATACCGCTGGATTCGGGGTTAAATTTCGATCCAGTACCAATTATATTACAGTTGATATTGGGGCAAGTAAAGGTGGTAATAATTTTGTCGATCCGGATGGAAGATATCAAAGCGGTGACCTTGTTTACCGATTGGGACAGGTTGATGGGAATATGAGTCTTGACCATTTGACCATAGTATTAACCCGAAAAATTCATAGTAGACAATAAAAAACAGGCATAAATTGCTTATATTGAGATAGTTAGACAACAAAATAAGCAATTAATTTATGCCTGAATATAAGGAAAAAGATACCGTATTTTATCGAGGAAAACAAGCTTTTAAATTTGATTTTTCAGCATCAGCGATTAGCTCAGACGGAGCGATATTGTTAAGTGAAAAAGTAGAGAGAAAGACTGGTCTATTAAAAAGCTTCGCCGCACTGATTCCTGACTATCGAAACCCCTTTTTTATCGAATACACTTATGAAGAAATGCTTCGCCAACGGGTGTTTTTAATGATGCAGGGCTATCAGGATTGCAATGACGAACAAAAACTCCGAGAGGATCCGGTGATCCGTAAAGTACTAGATAGCGGATTATGTTCCCAGCCTACTTTAAGTCGATTTGAAAACAAGGCCGATCGGAGTCTGATCTACCAGATGAGTCAATGGTTTGTAGACCGTTATGTAGAGGAGTTGAAAGAGAAGACTGGTCAAATCATCATTGATGTAGATGGTACCGATGACCCTACTCATGGATCCCAACAACTCAGTTTGTATAATGGCTATTATGGACAGACTATGTACCATGAGTTGTTCTTTAAGGACGGGAACACCGGTCAGGTCATTTTACCAGTACTACGTCCGGGCAATTGTCACTCCAACAAATGGTTTGTGGCCTTATTGAAAAGGATTGTCATTAAAATCAGAAAAAAACTGCCCTCAGTAAAGATCCTTATTCGAGCGGATAGTGGCTTTTCAGGAGCATCTTTTTATCGGATAGCTAAGCAGTTTGACCTTCAATTTTGTTTAGGTATTAGTAGTAATGAAGTTTTAAAGACTTTTACCAAACAGACTATCATTGAAGTAAAAAAGGAATATGCTTCAAAAATCATCAAACATCAAGAGTTTGTTGGCCCGTTTACTTACCAGGCCAAAAGCTGGGATCGTTCTGAAAAGCTGTACGCCAAAGTGGAGTCTACCGGAAAAGGAATGAATGTCCGTTACTTTGTGAGCAACTTTGAAGCGATGACCGCTCAACAGATTTACTTTGATTTTTATGTCAAGCGAGGTGATGCCAGTGAAAATCGAATAAAGGAACTCAAAAACATGACTTATTCCGACCGGCTTTCCTGTCATCGCTACTGGGCCAATTTCATGCGTTTAATCATCGCTACCCTCTGTTATGAAATGTTCCGGCAGATTAAATTATTAATTGCCAAAACAAAACACCACTTTGCTAAACGATGGCAAGTGGACAATATCCGGCTTTACCTGATGAAGGTTGGGGCGTGCCTGAAAGAAAGGAAAAGATCATTGACAATACAATTCTCAAGAGCCTTTAGATATCAATACCTGCTGGGCGATTTGCTTACGGTGAACTGACCGATCAGTTAAACAGTTTGGTTTAATCAAAAAAATGTTCTTCCATAAGAACACAATAGAGCTTTGACTGAAAATTGAAAAATTCTAACAAAAAAACGCTCTAATGTCCTTTGAAATCCAGAAACCTGGTTGATCTTCAAATTAATACATACACTCCAATCAAAAATAGTTAGCAACCCATTATTAATCCCAAAATTGGTGGCCTATGAATAATGCGGGTTAAAAGAGAACTTTATTATGGGTTCGCCACAACTCAAGTCAATAAAGGCGCTGGCCATAGGCCCTGAAAACATCCTTTTTATTGGTGACAATGATGGAATGAAGGTGGTGGCAATAGACCTGGGGGACGATAAAAAAAGGACTTCAGGGGGAAGGTTAGAAATCAATAAACTTGACAGCAAGCTAGCGGATATGTTTGGTGCAAACCGCAATGACATTCGGATTCAGGACCTCATTGTTAGTCAATATACTGCCCAGATCTTTCTATCCGTATCCGTAAAATCTGGTAATAAGCAGAACTATGTAGTAATGACTATTAACAACGAAGGAGCGCTGGAGGAATTTTCCTTGGAAAATGTCAGGTATAGCGAGATTGCACTTAAAGATGCACCTGGCCCTGAAGCCACTCTCTGGGATGATAAGTCAAGAACATACACCATCACCGATATGGCATATGCAGAGGGTGAATTAATTGTCAGTGGTTTGTCCAATGAAGAATTTGCATCAAGTTTAAGACGGATTCCTTTTCCATTCCGAGGTGATTTTTCTACTACTGGTCTCCAGGTTTATCACGTATCTCATGGACGAAATGAAACCCATGCGCCCGTCTATAGATTTTTACCATACAAGTTGAATAACCAAATGCATATTATAACGGGATACATGTGCACACCTCTTGTTTCTTTCGCTGTTCCTTTATTAAGAGATGGGGGAAAGATTGTAGGAAGGACCATTGCCGAATTAGGAGCTGGCAATGCACCAACGGGCATCATTGATTATCAATACAAAGGCCAGTCATTCGTACTGGGTAACAATCGTCATCCACTGATGAAATTCAAGCCGGAAGATCTGGCAAATGCCAAAGAAATCAAATTACCGAGCCGATCGAGAGGTATAGCCCGTGAGAATTTCAAAGAAGGACGTATTTATCAAATCGCTGATTTTAATGACGACTATATTCTTGTACTCAATGAAAGTAGGGAGGACAAGTCACTACACTTGAGGTCAATTGCTAAAGAAAATCTGTAGAGTAGAATTTGCAGGTTAAGTTGTTTTGGAGGTTGTCGTTTTCGGGCAACCTCTTTTTTGTAGTTAATGCGATCAATCAAATTAAATAGTCTTGGGCAATCCTTGCGGTAGCTTAATTGCTAGTAACCGTTGAATTATTATTTTTGACGCTATTACTATTAAAATTTAAGCTTGAAACTTCACTTCACATCCCCTGAAGAATATACGTCCCAGGAATTAGCTGCTGCATTAAGTTCAACTCATGAAATTACATCTGCACCTGACGCTATTGATAAATTTTATGATGGACTAATTGTAGGTGTTGATACCTCTGAAGATCAGGATGATGTTGTTCTGGCTAAAGAATTGAGAATTGCTATTTATTCTATACCTGAAATAATATACTATTTATGTGAGGATAAACAGCGCATTGTTATTACTGGAACGCACGGGAAAAGTACTTTGGCCGCATGTGTCATACATGTTCTTAATTCCGTCAACAAAGAGGTTGATTTCTTTTTTGGAAGCAAATCATCAGGATATACCACATCTGTAAGAATTTCAGAAGCGCCATTGATTATAATCGAAGGTAGCGCTAATCGTTGTTCAGTATTTGATGACCGACCGCAGTTTCTAAGACTTAATCATCATGTAGCATTAATCACCCAGCTTGAACACCAATACGAAGATCTATATCCTTCATTTGATGAATACGTTAGACAATTTGATCGGTTAGCCGACGCGACACCTAAGGGCGGATCATTAATTTATTGTGAGGAAGATAATTTAGTGACAGTCATTGGAGGGAAAGAGAGGGATGATGTGAGGAGTATTCCATATACTTCCCATCCCGGTGAAATCAAAAATGGAGTAGCTACCGTAGAAAGTCAAAATGGAAAGGTCAATCTAAACGTTTCCAGTGATTATGATCTGCAAAATATCGGAGGAGCTTGGACTTTACTAAAGCGACTCAGCGTAACTGAAGAACAGTTCTACAAAGCAATGGAATCTTTTGAAATTAATTAACGCAATTATCTGCGACGGATGTCTCTAATACTTAAAAATCCACTTGTATTTTTCGATCTTGAAACCACCGGAACCAATGTCTCCGAAGATCACATTATAGAACTCTCATTCGTCAAACTGACCCCTAAAGGCGAAAGGATAACCAAAACACAACGCATTAATCCCGGTGTGTCCATACCTAGAGAATCCATTCAATTTCATGGTATTACAGATGAGGATGTTAAGGATGCCCCAACATTTAAACAGGTTGCGAAAGATTTGGCCAATTTTCTCGAAGGTTGTGATTTATCCGGCTTCGCAGTTATTAAATTTGATGTGCCAATGCTAGTGGAAGAGTTTCTGAGAGTCGGTGTTGAATTTGAGATTAAAAACAGAAAAATCATTGATTCACAGAAGATATTCCACCTTATGGAAAAGCGAAATCTTTCTTCAGCATATCAGTTCTATTGCAGCAAGGAGTTAAATGATGCTCATAGTGCTGAAGCTGATACGCTGGCTTCTCTGGAGGTATTGGAGTCCCAGGTAGAAAAATATATAGGTAAGGATGTGGTAGACTTAAAAAACAAGAAATTAGGAATCGTTGAAAACGACATGGCAGTTTTACATAATCTGACTAATTCAAACCTTGTGGACCTGGCAGGAAGAATGGTGCTCAATGAGCAAAATGAAGAGATTTTCAACTTTGGAAAGCACAAGGGGAAATCTGTTCTGAAGGTATTTGGGGAGGAACCTATGTATTATGACTGGATGATGAAGGGAAATTTCCCCTTAGATACTAAACGAAAACTCACTGAAATTAAACTTCGGGGGTTTAATTCGAGATAGCAATCTCTTATAATTGCACCAACATTACCCATCCTTATTTTTATTTGGATTCACTTATTTGGGTTGGAAAAGTCAATTTCCTCCCTTATACTGCTCGTCTCTACTCTTATTCTTAACTATAAACGAAAAGTTCAAAATGCCTAAGACGATCATTGTATCCAATCGGCTTCCACTAAAAGTAAGTGTTAAGAATAAGAAGATGAGCTTTAATCCCAGCGAAGGGGGATTAGCCACCGGATTGGGCTCGATATATAAAGAGGGAAATAACTTATGGTTAGGTTGGCCCGGAATTGCCGTCAAGAAGGACGGAAATAAGAAAGAAGTCAGGGAAAGGCTAAAAAAGGATAGTATGCTCCCGGTATTTCTTACCGAACAGGAAATTGAGGACTACTATGAGGGCTTTAGCAACGAAACTTTGTGGCCGAATTTCCATTATTTCAATCAATATGTTGTTTGTGAGGATCGCTTCTGGGAGGCCTACAAAAAAGTAAATCAAAAGTTCGCCAAAGAGATAATTGAGGTGGCTGATCCGGGGGATAAGATCTGGATCCATGACTACCAGTTGTTGCTGCTTCCGCAATACGTAAGGAATGAACTGCCTGATATTAGTATTGGATTTTTTCTTCATATCCCATTTCCATCTTATGAAGCTTTCCGCACATTGCCATGGCGGAGGGAACTCCTGATGGGTATGTTAGGAGCGGATTTCCTGGGCTTCCACACTTATGATGATATGCGCCATTTCCTTTCTTCAGTCAATCGTCTTGCAGGATACGGAAATGCACAGGGACAGGTGTTTGTGGATGGACGAAAGATTTTAGCGGATGCCTTACCCATGGGTATAGATTATGATAAGTATTCAAAAACTGCAGCTTCTCCCGATACTTTGGAAAGAGAATTGCGATATCGTACCTCACTTGGAAGTCAAAAATTTATTTTATCTATTGACCGACTTGATTACTCAAAAGGTATACCGCAACGTCTCAAAGCATTTGAATTTTTCCTACAAGAGTATCCGAAATTCCGTGAAAAAGTTTCTATTCTTATGGTGGTCGTACCGTCCAGGGACCAGGTAGGAAAATATAAGGAATTGAAAGAGGAGATTGATCTGCTAGTTGGTAGGATCAATGGCAATTTTGCCCGGTTTAACTGGATTCCTATTCACTATTTCTACAGGTCGTTTTCTTTGAAAGCGCTTTCGGCCTTTTACAGAATGGCTCCTGTTGCGCTGGTTACACCTCTGCGTGACGGAATGAACCTGGTTTGTAAAGAATATATTGCAAGTAGACTGGACAAAAAAGGAGTTCTTATATTGAGCGAAATGGCCGGTTCTTCAAAGGAATTATCCGATGCCATTTTGATCAACCCCAATGATCTTGGCCAGATGGTTAAAGCAATCCATGAGGCGCTTACTATGCCCGAAGTGGAGCAAGCAAAGCATATGGAGGTAATGCAACGTTCGATTAAAAGATATAATATCCATCATTGGGTAGATCTCTTTATGAAGAGGCTGGATTTTATCAAGCATGAGCAAAAAGCATTGGAAACCAGGATATTGGATGACAATTCATTGAGTGAAATGGTTTCGGCTTACCGCAAAGCCAAAAGCAGATTGGTCTTCTTAGATTATGATGGGACATTGACTCCTTTCCATGGCCATCCGAATGAAGCCAAGCCGGATCGAGAATTAAAGGGATTGATTAATTCCCTCTCAAGGCAAAAAGGAACCAAAACTGTTATCAATAGTGGTCGCGATAAAGAGACACTCGACGAATGGTTCAGCATGTACAACGTGGATATTATTGCAGAGCATGGGGTATGGCTGAAGGAGGCTAAGAAAAAGTGGGCAACAGTTACCGCACTTACTGATGATTGGAAAAAGGACATCAAGGAAGTCTTGGAGGACTATGTGAATAGAACACCAGGATCCTTTATAGAAGAGAAAGATTTTTCTCTGGTGTGGCACTATCGCAAGGTTGAGACCGGATTAGGTGAACTGAGAACCCGGGAATTGAATAGCCATTTGAACTACCTGGCAACCAACCAAAACCTCCAGGTTCTTGAAGGTGATAAAGTAGTAGAAATTAAGAGTTCTGAAGTAAATAAGGGCAGAGCCGCTTTGTACTGGATTGATAGATTCAAGAATGGATTTATGTGCGCTATTGGTGATGATTGGACTGACGAGGACACATTTCTAGTCATGCCAAAGGATTCCTACACCATTAAGGTTGGCAGCACACAATCAGCAGCTAAATTCAGTATCGGTTCGTATAAAGAAGTGAGGCAGCTGCTGTCAAAATTGGTCAAATAGCTTAATTGCATATTTTTTTGAGTGAATCGGCGTTATTTTTGCTCTAAACGGCTGTATTGCATAAACAACGTCGACCACCTATTTTATCTCTCGGACTTTGTGCTGGTTTCCTTTCACTAGGTCTGTTATTGTGGTTTTTTTCAATAGAAAAACGACGTACAATAGACTATTTTATTGAAGTAACTACTCAGAATTTGTATGAGAACCTTCAAATATCAAATTCAGAACTTGATTCTATACATAATTTCGATTCATTTGAACGCACTTTTAGTTTTCCTACATTTCTCTACCAGAACAGTCAAATCCTTGCCTGGTCTGATTTTAGAATTGTTCCCTCTTATCAGTCGATAGCTGGCAATCAGAAATTGCGTTATACAGAACTTTCACAAGGAAAGTTCCTGCGAGTCAGACGGCAGATAAGTGATAATATGGAGGCGGTTCAGTTGATAGAATTGTATTCTACTCCATCATTTAGTAATCAGTACATCAATGCAAAGTTCAATCAGAATATTTTCCCAGCCGCCACACTTTCAATAGATGAAACTGATGCGGAGGAAACCAATATTCAAATGCCTGATGGAGAAGCATTATTTGGTGTAAAGTTTGACCTTCAGGCCAGCATAGTTCAGGAAGAGGTGCAAGCGTTTATTGCAGCTATGATGTTTATGGCACTGTTCTTTGCATTTGTTTACCTCAATTCCTGGTCATGGTACCTGGCAGAATCTGGTAAAGTATGGTTGGGCATCGTAATACTTGTAGTAGGCCTGGTAAGTGGGAGAGTACTAATGTTATACACCACATTTCCTTTTGACATTTATGCTATTGACTTATTTAACCCGCGGTTCTATGCTTCATCCATTTATAATCCGTCTCTCGGTGATCTGTTGATTAATATGATGTTTGCCCTGAGCTTTACAACCTTTTTGTTCCGATATATATTTCGTACGAATTTGGGTGAGGCATTTAATCAAAATAACAGATTGGGGAATGCTTTTTTCCTGGTCATAATTAATCTCTTGGGACTTTTTGTATTGTCATTCCATTATGGTCTATTAGAAAACATACTCTTCAACTCCCAGATTGAACTTGATATAAATAAAAGCCTGCAATTTACTAGCTTCAGAGTTGTTTCAATTTTAATATTCTTCACCTCCTCGGTAATCTGGTTTCAAACCACTCACTTCGTTTACAGTGTATCTACGCAAGTTTCACATGGATTGCGAACCTGGGTGATCAACTATATAATTGCCTGTCTCATTTTTGCCTTGATCGGGTGGATTTTGTCACTTGAAGTGGGTTTCATCCTCACAGCCCAAACAATTTATTTAACCCTAGCTTATAGATTCAAATTACCGGATTACTTGTCACAATTGAGTTACTCCACTTTGTTTTATTTTTTCGCCGCTTCATTGCTTAGTTCATTAGTTGGAACAATAGCAATTTATGAATACCATGAGTACGAGGAGTTGATTGAAAAGCAGCGATTTGCCAATGACCTGTTGATTGAAAATGATCTCAAGGGGGAGTATCTAATTCATGAATCAATTCCTAAAATTCAGAACGATATTTTTATTCAAAGCAGACTGTTGAGTCCTCAAATTTCAAAGGGTCAGATTGAGCAAAAAATTAAGAGAGATTACCTGGGGAGCTACTTCGACAAATATGATGTAAAAGTTCGGTTGTTTGATAGAGAGGGACATTCATTCATACCCGATGAACTTGATTCAACTTTGAATGAAGTAAGACAAAATTATGAACATAATGAACAATATAAAACGGATTACCTTGATCTATATTTTATTGGAGACATTGATGTTGACAAACCCAAAAGATACCTGAGAGTAATTCCTATAAGCCGTTATGATAATCCGATTGGATTCATCGTTCTGGATTTGCGATTAAAGAAAGTTATCCCTCAAACAGTCTACCCTGAACTCTTGGTGGATAGCCGGTTTATAGATAACCACCGATCATTTGATTATGCATTTTACAGCCAAAACATACTGAATTACAAAGCCGGCGCTTTTAATTATGAGAATCTCTTTGAGCCGGATTATTTCCAATTACCCAGGTTATTTACCAAAGGAATTGAGAAAAATGGCTTCCATCATTATGCGATACGCAGTTCAGATAACCGCACCCTGGTAATTACTTCATCAGTATATCCAACTTCATTTATCATATCTAACTTCTCATTCATTTTTCTGTCTATTGTATTAGGTGTATTGATTCTTTTGCTATTCAGATCTATTGACAGAACGCAAGCCATCAGGTTGAATTTTGGCTCCAAGATCCAACTGTATCTGAATCTGGCCTTTTTTGTGCCTTTGGTTATTACCAGTGTAGTGATCATCAACACCCTCAATTCATCCTACCAGGATGAAATTGATCGGTCTTCTATCAAGAAAGTGAATGCACTCAAGGATCACATTGTAAATTTCGTTGACGACTATCTTCGAAACAAGATCAACCGGGAAGCGCTATCGACGGAGTTGAACGAGATTGCAAGGTACTCCCAGTCGGACCTTAGTCTGTTTGATATTAATGGTAAGCTTATTACTTCGAGCCAACCACTCATTTTTGCCAATAATTTGCTATCAAACAGGATAAATCCGAAAGCGCTGAAACTGATCATTGATGAGGACCGGGAGGATGTAGTACTTAATGAGTCGGTGGGGGATCTTGCCTACAAATCCACCTATGCTGCCATTAAGAGTTTTGATTCCGGAGAACTGTTAGGCATCATTGGTATACCTTTTTTCGGTTCAAAGAACCACCTTGAAAGACAAACTATTGAAACATTTACCAGTATTTTAAACATTTTTACCATAGTTCTTATTGCTTCTCTCTTCATTTCCAACCTAGCGTCAAGGTTACTTACTCATCCTCTAAACCTATTAACTCAGAAAATAAGGAAGACATCTTTGTCTAAGCACAATGAACCCCTGCAGTGGAGAGGTGAAGATGAAATTGGGATGGTAGTTGATGAATATAATAAAATGTTAGTAAATCTTGAGGCAAGCAAGGAAGCGTTGGCGAAGAGTCAAAAAGAATCTGCCTGGAGAGAGATAGCCAAACAAGTGGCTCACGAAATAAAAAATCCCCTGACACCAATGAAGCTATCTCTGCAACATTTGAAGCGTGTGATTGCTGATAAGCAGGGTAATGAAGGAGAGCAATTCCAAAAACCGATTGATAATTTGTTGCATCAAGTTGACTCTCTAAGTGATATAGCTACATCATTCTCGGCCTTTGCAAAGATGCCTATTCCGGAGAATGAAAAATTTGAACTTTGCGGAGAGGTCAGACGAATAGCCGAACTATTTGATAATGAAAATGTTGACTTGAACGTTAATATTAACGCAGAGGAATTATTTATCAACGGAGACCAAAAGTTGATGGGCAGAATAATTTCTAATCTCATTATTAATGGGATGCAGTCAGTAGTGGGGAATGAGGTTCCCAAAATAGAAGTTAACCTGGAATCCAATAATAAGAAAGTAACAATCGAAGTTAAGGATAATGGCGCCGGGATACCGGAAGAAATACAGAATAAGGTCTTTGTTCCTAACTTCAGTACAAAAGATTCCGGATCGGGTATTGGTCTGGCAGTTGCAAAACGGGGCATTGAACATGCCGGTGGGAATATTTGGTTTGAAACCGAGAAGGGCAAAGGCACCACATTCTTTGTGATTTTGCCACTTGCTCCATGAGGAAAACGCTTCCTATTATACTGCTTATCTTAGGATGGAACGTAGGTTTGGCACAATTTTCAAACAGAAAATGCCTGTGGATTACTGAATTTAATCAAGTCATCAAATTGGACTCTCTTTCTGTCGAACCGAGTTCCATCAATACTTCATCCCCAATAAGTTTTTCTTTTGATATAAATACCAATTCACTCAATGTACGCCCCAGTGAATCATTGGATTCCGTAGAAGTATGTTATCGGGTATTCCCGTTCAACTTCTCTGAACCTCATTCAACTCACACCTTTAGCGAATACGATTCTACCGTTGCTTCAAGGCCTATCATTATTCCCAACAGCTATAACCTACCCCAACGGGAGGAGCTTTTTACAGTAGAGGGTATACAAAAAACGGGAAGTATTAGTTAGGGGAGTCAGTTTCGGGAGCAACCAGGATGTATTCGTGAACTCTACGCTTAACCCGCATTATTCATAGGCCACCAATTTTGGGATTAATAATGGGTTGCTAACTATTTTTGATTGGAGTGTATGTATTAATTTGAAGATCAACCAGGTTTCTGGATTTCAAAGGACATTAGAGCGTTTTTTTGTTAGAATTTTTCAATTTTCAGTCAAAGCTCTATTGTGTTCTTATGGAAGAACATTTTTTTGATTAAACCAAACTGTTTAACTGATCGGTCAGTTCACCGTAAGCAAATCGCCCAGCAGGTATTGATATCTAAAGGCTCTTGAGAATTGTATTGTCAATGATCTTTTCCTTTCTTTCAGGCACGCCCCAACCTTCATCAGGTAAAGCCGGATATTGTCCACTTGCCATCGTTTAGCAAAGTGGTGTTTTGTTTTGGCAATTAATAATTTAATCTGCCGGAACATTTCATAACAGAGGGTAGCGATGATTAAACGCATGAAATTGGCCCAGTAGCGATGACAGGAAAGCCGGTCGGAATAAGTCATGTTTTTGAGTTCCTTTATTCGATTTTCACTGGCATCACCTCGCTTGACATAAAAATCAAAGTAAATCTGTTGAGCGGTCATCGCTTCAAAGTTGCTCACAAAGTAACGGACATTCATTCCTTTTCCGGTAGACTCCACTTTGGCGTACAGCTTTTCAGAACGATCCCAGCTTTTGGCCTGGTAAGTAAACGGGCCAACAAACTCTTGATGTTTGATGATTTTTGAAGCATATTCCTTTTTTACTTCAATGATAGTCTGTTTGGTAAAATGTAAGTTCAAGTAATAAGTGCAATTTTCCTTTGTAGCACTTGCTTTGCGTTTAGGTAATTAAATTTTCTAACAGGGCGTTCATTGATTTTGTTTTCAACAACTTTGATTTGCTCCTCTGTAACAAATCTAATATCTGTTTTCTTAGGATAAAACCTTCTGATTACCCCAATCCTATTTTCAACTGTCCCTTTATCCTGACTAGTATAGGGACGAGTGAAATAGGCATCCACATCAAGGGATTGAGCAATCAACTCATGTTTAGAAAATGCCATATCATTATCAAAAGTGAGTGTTTCCAGTTTGTGTTTATCCTGAGAGAGTTCCTCCACAATAGCTTCGGCCATTTGATCGGCATTTTTACTGTGCATCTTTCTGATTCTGGTAAAAAGACTTGCTCGGTCTGTCATCACCAACAAAGAGCCTTTGTGGTTTTTACCCATCATTAAATCGACTTCTATATCTCCCAATCGTTCCCTTTTGTTAATGATCTGGGGTCGCTGTTCAATTGATACCCTATTCGGGATAATACCTCTACGATCTTTTCTGTTTCCTCGTTTGCGCCTTCGTTTGCCATGTTTTAGATATGTGTATAGTTGTTTGTATTCTTGGTTCTCCTGGCGGTTGGTGTGCTTACATTCCCATATCCATTGGTAAATCCATTCATGGCTAAGTGGACATTCTCTCGTTTTCTTTCCCTGATGGCTGATCAATTCAGGACTCCATCTATCTTCTTGGAGCCGGTTAACTATCCAGTCTTTCATGGGTTTGGTGAAAATCACTCTTTTTGGCTTTTCTTGATGACGAAGATTGGTCCTCCTTTGTGCATTTGCTGTTCGATAGACACCAGCTCCCCTACCTCTTGAACCCACATTTCGCTTAAGCTCACGTGAGATCGTAGACGGGTGAAAATGAACGATACAGGCAATCTCCTTTTGAGTAGCTCCTGTTTTCAATAATGCTTCAATTTGATACCTTTGATCAATACTGAGATGTGTGTAGTTTTTTGACATTTTGCAATCCAAAGATTGCACTGCTCAGGCAATTGAAGGATGAAAAAGCCCTTAAAAGCTTTTTCATCCTTCAATTGCACTTATTAGTTGATCTCAGCAAAGTCTTTAAAACTTCATTACTACTAATACCTAAACAAAATTGAAGGTCAAACTGCTTAGCTATCCAATAAAAAGATGCTCCTGAAAAGCCACTATCCGCTCGAATAAGGATCTTTACTGAGGGCAGTTTTTTTCTGATTTTAATGACAATCCTTTTCAATAAGGCCACAAACCATTTGTTGGAGTGACAATTGCCCGGACGTAGTACTGGTAAAATGACCTGACCGGTGTTCCCGTCCTTAAAGAACAACTCATGGTACATAGTCTGTCCATAATAGCCATTATACAAACTGAGTTGTTGGGATCCATGAGTAGGGTCATCGGTACCATCTACATCAATGATGATTTGACCAGTCTTCTCTTTCAACTCCTCTACATAACGGTCTACAAACCATTGACTCATCTGGTAGATCAGACTCCGATCGGCCTTGTTTTCAAATCGACTTAAAGTAGGCTGGGAACATAATCCGCTATCTAGTACTTTACGGATCACCGGATCCTCTCGGAGTTTTTGTTCGTCATTGCAATCCTGATAGCCCTGCATCATTAAAAACACCCGTTGGCGAAGCATTTCTTCATAAGTGTATTCGATAAAAAAGGGGTTTCGATAGTCAGGAATCAGTGCGGCGAAGCTTTTTAATAGACCAGTCTTTCTCTCTACTTTTTCACTTAACAATATCGCTCCGTCTGAGCTAATCGCTGATGCTGAAAAATCAAATTTAAAAGCTTGTTTTCCTCGATAAAATACGGTATCTTTTTCCTTATATTCAGGCATAAATTAATTGCTTATTTTGTTGTCTAACTATCTCAATATAAGCAATTTATGCCTGTTTTTTATTGTCTACTATGAATTTTTCGGGTTAAGCCAATTTATTATCTAATCGAAATTGAGGTAATTGCTGCTCACCCACTTTTCTTCAGTCAATAACTTGCTCCAACTTCCTTCCTGAGTTTCAATAAATATTTCATCATTTTGATCCACCGTACCAACAATGCCATATGATGTACCTGGTCCTAATCGGACATTTAATTGGGATGCATTAGTCACTACAGCTTTTCGCACGCTACTCACATAATTACCTGAAACCCAATGATTTTCCTTACCTGATATTTTATACCACTTATTTCGTTCTGCAAAAATCCGGACTACTGCCCCAAAACTTAATGGACGTCTGTTGTTCGCAACCGGGTTGTTGGCTCCGGGCCCACTTCTCACATTCAGTTTACTGGCTGTCACTGCGCCATACCTAAGAATACGAGGGCTTGAAGGTGTGGAAGCGCCTAATGCGGTATTAATTAATGGCAAAAAATTGTTTTGGGCGTCCTGCACCCTATTTCCGCCAAAAAAATTCGTACCCGGACAGGTCTTATTAACTCCCCCGATGCCGTTGTTGCGATGTCCAGTGTCTAAGTCAAACCAATGATGATAGATGATACCACTCGTTGTAACTGAAACATTGAATCTCTTACAAAGAGCTGCGGTTACATTAATTATTGAATCTCTTTGAGCCGCGTTCATTACATCTTTTCCTGTATCAAAATTGCCTACATTCTCAATACAAATAGAGTGTGCGTTGCTACCAAAAATACAAGCCGGAGATCTTTCAAAACTTCTTCTGGTAACCACTACTCCATCGGGAAAAATGCTTATATGTTGTCCTATATCGCTCCAACCGTTATTATTCACATGGTAATTCCACATACTTTTTTGGAGGACAAAATGATTGGAACCTTTAAAGTTATCATAGTTTGGAATAAAGGTGTGATGTTGTTGTATTTTGAGCACTGTCCTTCCAACCTTAACCCCTGAAAGCCAATTGATAAATTCGTCACTATCGAATTTTAAGAAACCATGTTTTTTTTCCATTGTAATCGCAATAATTAGTTGATAAACCTTATAAATCAGCCAAGTTGATAGGGATTTAATGTGATACCAAAGTTGTCTAATTCGACTATCTGCCCATAAACTTTTCCTCTACCGTTAGCAATTGCCAGCTTCCTATCAAGAACTACATTAACCCAGCGAGGAGATGAAGCTCCAGCCCGTTCTTCCGCTATAATTACCATCCTTTCTACCTCATTAGGATTTTTAGCTTCTAGTATTCGGCGAGTTATGCTGGCCTTAACATCAATTCCACGATCCGCGTTTTTCTTGAACAAACTGCCATTTTGAACGTTGATATCAAACATTAGGCTAAAAGCTCGTTCACTAACCAAACCCATTTCCCGACACCAAGCGTCAGCCTTTTTGAATCTGTTCATACAAGCCTCCAACTGGTATTTACTAGTTTCATTTCCGAGAAATGCAAAAGTCTCCTTCCACGATTCTTCAATAATAAACTTATCGCCCTTCTTACGTTGGATGGTGTCAGCTCATTAAAGTTGGTCGGTTTTGGGCTTTTGCAACATGAGATACAAGCTTTTGAGGTTTGGATCTCCTTGACCACGTGGACTATTTTGTTTAAAATAGTTTAAAAGTACCGGCTGTAGCGTTCCCTGTCCAAGGTTCCATTGCAGGCAACCAAAGCTAATGCCCATTCCATCAAAGTTTCCTGCCACAATTCCATATGCCTTAGTTAGTTCTTTACCGGTTTCAAAAAAAGTGGTCAGACCTAATGCCTTTTCCGTAATTGTATTTCTGTTGCTATTTGCTTTGGCAACTAAAGGTATCTCTTTATCGTCGCGTTCAATATCTTGCTTGGGCGATGTTGTCGGCCTTTCATCAGGCGGGGGTGGTGGCTTCGGTGTAATACGCTGCGGTATTGTCGGGCGACTTGGTTTGACACCAACACTCATGGTCTTTTGCTCCAAGCTCATTTCTTCAAGCTTTATGTCCGTTTTAGATTTTTCATGAGCCTTGTAAACATCTACCGCTTTCGATCCAAAATAGAAAGCAATCATCATTAAAAAAGCGGTTGTCACAAAATCTATTCGATCGGCAAATACACTAGTTGGCGGGGCATAGAAGCTGATATAAAGTACCAAAACATTTATAACTAATAGGCTCAAAGTCAGGCACATCCTAATAGTACCCCGTGGCAATCCAAATGTTTCATTCTTATAGGGGTTTTGCGGGTAGAATAACTCTTTATCATTTAAAGGTATAGTATCATCCTCGTTAATTGTTCTTACTAAATTATCATAATTCTCATGTTTTAATCCTCCGTGGAAATGATAGAGGCGAATGCTATAAAAAAGCAATACAATCATCCCTATCAACCAAATAAGAGAAATAACAATCGAAAAAGTCAGAGCGAACTGATACCTCCCCGCAGATTTATTATCTTCATTCCATAACCTCCACGCTTCAGCATCTTGCGCCCAGTATAATAGGGAATCGTTTTGGGCATTGATACTGTCTTGTTGTCGGGCAACAAGAGCTTCCTTTTCAGACAATTCTTTTCGTAACTTTTCATTATCCTGATTTAGGCGCTGGATTTCGTTAAGCTGGCTAGTATTTCGTGTAGGAATCGCCGTGATACTATTCTGGCTAGTGGTTGATCTTTCACTTTGCTTTTCCTCTTCCAGGCGACTTAAATCAATCTGATTGCCTTGTATGAAAAGAATAAATAGAAATATGGTTGCTTTCATGATTTGAATTGTATGGTCAGATTAATAACATCAGTTATCTCCTTGTTTCCCTTTGGCATTTGTTGGCTTAGATTTACGTTTTCTCAAACCACCACTTCCAATACCTAATTTGATAGATAATACGAGTGCTCCAGCCGCTAAACCCACAGGTTTAATCCATTCATCGCTATTATTCATCCATAGTGCCCCTGCAAGACCACCTAAGAATGTCGCAAATACGATCGATTCGACTCTGCCTCTTTTTAGTGCATCTATACCTTCCTGGGCAATTTCAAATTTTTTTTGTGAAATAACTCGTAATGAGTCGAAGGCAGCGTTTTCTATCTTGAGTTGTCGCTCGTAAAGCGCTCTTTCTTGTTCCTGGAGACTAATCAATAATTTATAAGATTCATTTAGGCTGTCAAGCTTTTTCTCTTTCTGATCGAGGCGAATAAGATTCTTAATGACACTCCCTTCAACAATGAACCACACGGAGTCATCAACCTGCAACATATAAGTTTTGGACTGTTGAAAAAGACGTATGGAATCACCCTTTTTCAGAGGAATATTCTCTCCATTTAACTTTATAATATTAACTTGAGCTGTTGCTGTTGCGCTCAAGCCAAACATCAGCAAGAAAAGAAATCTACATATCATTGACCTCCTCCTTTAATTTGCTTAAATCCAAAGCCGGCCCAATAACTCTTTCAACTTCCGCAATCTGCTCTTGCTCTGACATCTGATTCCATATATTTTCCTCCCAGGTATCGTAATCCTGATAATCTTCTAACTCCTCTTCCTGCCTTCTTATATCCTCCTGGACAACAATTCGTTTTGATTCCACTTCGGCCAGTTTCTCTTTAAAAATTTCACGGTCTTTCATTAAAGTATCTATCAGTTCTTTCTCGATCCGATTAACCTCATCTAGCCTGTTTTGTAAGTCCTGAATGCCACCTTTTGAGCCTCCGAAAATTCCCTTGAACTTCCCCAATAAGATCATGGAAGCTCCATAAAGACCTGATAGCCCTACCCATAGGTTCCCAAATAGACCACCAAACAAATTTGAATTCCTAAGCAGGTAGATTAGTGCTACCACGGTCGCAATGATAGCCAGACCAATTAGGACTTTGTAGATTGTTTTCAATAGTTAACCGTTAGGTTTAAGATTTGAATGTAATAAATAAATCAGCCACTGATCTTATATACCACAATTTTATATATTGATAGGTAAGATTATGTTCCAAAAAGCAACACATCCGCTCCCCTGAAATTACATATGTAAATATCAAGCTTACCGTCACCATTGAAATCAGCTACCTGGTAGTCGAAGGTGTAAACATTTATGTTGGAAAAAAATGAGGTGGTTTGATCCGTAAAATTTGCAACGCCGTCGTTAATGAGAACATTTTTGTCTAATCCATTTTCACGATTGCCACTGAGAATGTCTAAAAATCCATCACCATTCAGGTCAATAAAATCAGCATCAACTGTACGAAAATTTACTGGCAGGAATTTGGGAAGTAGCTTCTGAAAAGATGCCGCTACCATCATTAATCAATAACCTGTTTTGTGGGTCTCCAAATCCACCAAAGTCAACATTTGCGAAGAAAATATCTAAATCTCCATCGTTGTCTAGGTCACCGAGATCGGCCTCACGGGTTTGATCATTCACTAGAGGTAGCCTGGTTGAAGATTCATCTGAATATACACCACTCCCGTCGTTGATCAACAGTCGATTAAATGTCTCGTTCCCTTCCAGGATATCAACATCACCATCGCCATCAATGTCTGCCAGCTCCACATCCTGTGTGGTAAAGGTGTTGGACGGCAGTCGATTACTGGTCTCATCTCTGAAACCTCCACTCCCATCATTGATCAGCATAAAATTTTGACCGGCATTTCCCAGCAAAAGATTCGGGAGGCCATCATTGTTAAAGTCTCCGGTCTCCACGGCATTGGTTGTACCCGTTACTGGAATGAGCAGACTTACATCTTCAAAAGTGGCATCTCCGTTGTTTCGATAATATTCATTTGTCTGATCATCCTCGCTGACAAAAATGATATCCATATCACCATCGTTATCAAAATCTGCAATGGCGATGTCTTCGGAATCATGAACATTGGATGGGAAACGAGTGGAACTTTCGTCTTTCAAAAGACCAATACCGTCATTGATGAGGATGATGTTAGATTGAAACTCCCTGGCAATGATCATATCCATGTCACCGTCATTATCGATATCAATGGCCTGGCCGTCCATTGAGTTACCGCCCAAGCCTGAACTCATCAGATTTGTACCAGTAACCAGTCTAAAATGTAATTGATCTCCGGTTGGTTGGTTGTTTGAACACCCTGTTGAATATATTGCCATAAAGAGGATGGCGGTATGGATCAGACTGATCATAAAGTATCTTGATAATTTAGCAATTGGTACGAGTATGACGCTATTCTGGCTCATAATTAAGGTGCACTTTAGATAATCTGAAATATGCGTGACTTATTGTCGAAATTCGAATTCTTCTCATTAATATTGAAGTTATTGTCCATTATTTCTAACAAGTTCGTCTAAGTATAAATTGAAAACTACGATTATGAAGAAAACCCTAACCCTGATCACTTGTCTGGCCCTAGTGCTGATAAGTAGTAACATTTTCGCTCAGAAGTTGACTAAAGATGAGCGAAATAAAGCGCTTGATCATCTGAAAAGTACACAAGATGAATTGATGAAAACTGTCGCAGGACTTTCTGAAGAACAACTGAATTTTAATCCGTCTGAAGAAGGATGGTCTATTGCTCAATGCGTGGAGCACTTAGCCATTTCCGAAACTAGCCTTTTCGGTATTGTTCAAATGACCCTTCAGAATGATCCTGATCCTTCTCTACGGGATTCGGTGGCTATGTCTGATGACCAAGTACTTGCAATGATCACCAGCCGGGAACAGAAAGTAAAAACCCAGCCTGATTTCGAACCGACTGGCAAATTCGAGTCATATGAGGGCTCTTTGAAGGAATTCAGTGCCAAAAGAGAATCCAATATAGCCTATGTCAAATCAACCAAGGACGATTTGAGAAACAGGTATTTCGATTTTCCTTTTGGTAAAGTTGATTCCTACCAGGTGATCTTGTTTATGTCGGGACATACAACCAGGCATACAGATCAAATTAAGGAAGTGATGACCAGTCCGGAATATCCGGGTATATAGAAAAGAAGAAATAGGGAATTGCTGAGATCAACTAATAAGTGCAATTGAAGGATGAAAAAGCTTTTAAGGGCTTTTTCATCCTTCAAAAGCCTGAGCAGTGCAATCTTTGGATTGCAAAATGTCAAAAAACTACACACATCTCAGTATTGATCAAAGGTATCAAATTGAAGCATTATTGAAAACAGGAGCTACTCAAAAGGAGATTGCCTGTATCGTTCATTTTCACCCGTCTACGATCTCACGTGAGCTTAAGCGAAATGTGGGTTCAAGAGGTAGGGGAGCTGGTGTCTATCGAACAGCAAATGCACAAAGGAGGACCAATCTTCGTCATCAAGAAAAGCCAAAAAGAGTGATTTTCACCAAACCCATGAAAGACTGGATAGTTAACCGGCTCCAAGAAGATAGATGGAGTCCTGAATTGATCAGCCATCAGGGAAAGAAAACGAGAGAATGTCCACTTAGCCATGAATGGATTTACCAATGGATATGGGAATGTAAGCACACCAACCGCCAGGAGAACCAAGAATACAAACAACTATACACATATCTAAAACATGGCAAACGAAGGCGCAAACGAGGAAACAGAAAAGATCGTAGAGGTATTATCCCGAATAGGGTATCAATTGAACAGCGACCCCAGATCATTAACAAAAGGGAACGATTGGGAGATATAGAAGTCGATTTAATGATGGGTAAAAACCACAAAGGCTCTTTGTTGGTGATGACAGACCGAGCAAGTCTTTTTACCAGAATCAGAAAGATGCACAGTAAAAATGCCGATCAAATGGCCGAAGCTATTGTGGAGGAACTCTCTCAGGATAAACACAAACTGGAAACACTCACTTTTGATAATGATATGGCATTTTCTAAACATGAGTTGATTGCTCAATCCCTTGATGTGGATGCCTATTTCACTCGTCCCTATACTAGTCAGGATAAAGGGACAGTTGAAAATAGGATTGGGGTAATCAGAAGGTTTTATCCTAAGAAAACAGATATTAGATTTGTTACAGAGGAGCAAATCAAAGTTGTTGAAAACAAAATCAATGAACGCCCTGTTAGAAAATTTAATTACCTAAACGCAAAGCAAGTGCTACAAAGGAAAATTGCACTTATTACTTGAACTTACAATTGTCTATTCCCGAGATTAAATACAAAGGCCCGGTTTGATAACGGGCCTTTGTATTTAGTATTATTAAAAACACACTAAATCGCCTCCAGCGCCTTCCTCACATAAACCTTTGCCAAATGACTTCTGTATTCTGAGGACGCAAAATTATCCCCTAGTACATCAACACCATCCACTGCGTGGCTTGCTGCTTCTTCTGCATTGGTTCCATTAAAAGCATTTTCCACTGCTGAAGCGCGATAGGCGGTGTTGGATACACCGGTTAAACCAACCTGAACACCCGATCCGCCTTTTGCTTTAACCGCGGCACAACCAACTACGGCAAATCTTGAGGCCGCTTGAGCAAATTTCAGGTAGACTCCATTACCTGATTGGGGAAACCTGATGGCGGTGATCACTTCATTATCAGCCAGAGATGTTTCAAAAAGCCCCTGGAAAAAATCGCTTGAAGCTATTTCTCTTTGACCATCTGGTCCTTCAACCACAATAGTAGCACCATGCGCCATCACCACCGCAGGATAATCGGATGCGGGGTCAGCATGGGCCAAACTGCCACCAATGGTGCCGGCATTTCTTACCTGTACATCTCCTATCGCGGATGCGGCTTCTGCCAGTGCCTTAGCACCTTTGGCAACCACGTCGGAGGATGCAATTTCCGCATGGGTGCAATTTGCGCCCACAACAACCGCATCTCCATCTTCCGAGATGTTCTTTAACTCACTGATTCCGCCAATATCTACCAGAACTTCAGGCTGATTTAGCCTCAATTTCATTGCTGGCAACAGACTATGGCCTCCGGCCAGTAGCTTCGCGTCATTGTGCTTGCCCAAAAGGCTTACCGCTTCACTTACAGAATTGGCTTTTATATAATCAAATTTTGAAGGTATCATTTTCTTAATTTTAGACTAATTAAACATACCCTCGCTCACCCCTAACCCCTAATGAGGAATCTTCCCTGACCTCCCTTACCGGGCGGGTTCCCTTTAGGGAATGAAAGGGTGTGCGAAGAGCTTTATGTATTAAAGTGTGTGACATCAACCATTAACTGTTCATCGCTCTCCAAACTCTTTCAGGTGTTAAAGGCATCTGTATATCTTTTATCCCATAGGGTGAAAGTGCATCCATCACCGCATTGGCCACAGCAGGGGTTGCACCAACACTACCGGCTTCACCAGCACCCTTTACCCCAAGAGGGTTATGTGGACATGGCGTAACCAGTCTATCAGTCTCAATTGATGGCATATCATCAGCTCTCGGCATGGCATAATCCATATAAGAACCGGTTACCAGGTTGCCCGAGTCGTCATAGATAGCGCCCTCAAGTAAGGCCTGACCTGCGCCCTGAACCACACCGCCATGGATTTGTCCATCAACAATCATTGGGTTGATCACATTGCCCACATCATCCACCGCGATAAAGCGTTTTAGAGTCACTTTACCAGTGTCCTTGTCTACTTCTACTATTGCTATATGCGCTCCAAAAGGAAAAGTAAAGTTGGCAGGATCATAGAAACTTGAGAAATCAAGTCCGGGTTCCTCTCCTTCAGGGTAATTATGAGGTACATAAGCAGTCAGTGATACGTCTCCGAAGGCAATAGACTTATCTGTTCCTTTAACCGTCCACTTACCCTCGGCAAATTCCAGGTCATCTGTAGCTGCCTCTAATAAGTGAGCCGCTATCCGTGCTCCTTTTTCAATTACCTTGTCAAGACTCTTCACAATGGCTGAGCCTCCAACAGCGATACTTCGTGAGCCATAGGTTCCCATACCAAATGCCACATGTTCTGTGTCTCCGTGAATGATGTCCACATCATCCATAGAAATCCCCAGTTTATCTGCTACAAATTGAGCAAAGGCTGTTTCATGACCCTGTCCGTGAGAATGTGATCCGGTAAATACTGAAACTTTTCCGGTTGGCTGAACACGGACATGTCCCACTTCATAGAGTCCGGCTCTTGCACCCAGCGACCCCACTACCGCGGAAGGCGCTATACCGCATCCTTCAATGTAGGTAGAGAATCCAATGCCCATTAGCTTTCCATTCTTCCTGGATTCTTCCTGCTCTTTTCTAAGATCCTCATATCCTGCAATTTCGAGGGCCCTTTTCAGGGTAGCTTCATAGTTACCGCTGTCATATTGCAGGGCTACCTGAGTCTGATAGCCAGGTTGCTCAACGCCATCAAATGGTGGAATAAAATTCTTAAACCTCAACTCGGCCGGATCCATTTTCATTTCAAGAGCGGCGGTATCAAGTAAGTGTTCAAGGATGTAGGTTATTTCCGGTCTCCCGGCGCCGCGATAGGCATCAACGGGAGTAGTGTTTGTCAAAACAGCATTCACATCGATATTGATTAGTGGTGTTGAGTAGCAACCCTGCGCCAAAGTTCCATGGAGATAAGTAGGCACACAGGTCGAAAACGTAGCAAGGTATGCACCCAGGTTAGCATCGCTATGCGTTTTAAATGCCATTATTTTGCCATCCGAATCAAAACCCAATTCCGCAACGGTGACGTGATCTCTTCCATGAGTATCAGTCACAAAGGCCTCACTACGGTCAGAAGTCCATTTAATTGGTCTAGCTATCTCTTTGGATGCCCAGGTAAGTAACGCTTCTTCGGTATAGTGATTGATCTTGCTGCCAAATCCACCCCCTACATCATGGCTGATCACCCTCACTTTATGCTCAGGGATACCCAGTACAAAAGCACACATTAACAGCCTGATTAAATGAGGGTTCTGTGTGCTCGTATAAAGTGTCCATTTATCTGCACTAACGTCGTAATTAGCAATGTAACTGCGGGGTTCGATGGCATTTGGAATTAAACGTTGATTCTTGAATTCCAATTTGGTAACATGATGAGCGCTCTTCAAGGCTGCATCAACTTCTTCTTTGGGATTGCCAAGTTCCCAGTCAAATACCATATTATTTGGCACATCATCATGTAGTTGTGGAGCGCCCGGTTGAATGGCTTCTTTAGCATCCGTTACGGACGGAAGTTCTTCATAATCAACCTGGACCAATTCTACCGCATCCCTGGCACCTTGCAATGTATCTGCAATTACCACGGCTACATTTTCCCCTGCGTGTATCGCTTTTCCAACCGCTAATAAAGGGTGTAAAGGCTCTTTCATGGTATCGCCATTTTTGAAATCAACCTGCCAGCCGCATGGAACACCAAACTGACCGCAATGCTCTCCGGTAAATACAGCTACCACTCCGGGGTGGGATTCGGCAGCAGAGCTATCGATGCTTTCTATTTTTGCATGAGCATAGGGACTTCTGACAAAAGCCGCGTAAGTCATGCCTGGAAGAACTATGTCGTCGGTATATTTTCCTTTTCCGGTTAGAAAACGGTGGTCTTCTCTTCTTTTTATGGGTTGTCCTACATAAGTCATGACTCGATCATTTTAGGTTCTCAGCAGCATGCTGAATCGATTTAACAATATTGTGATAGCCGGTACATCTGCAGAAATTCCCTTCCAATCCATGCCTGATATCACCTTCAGAAGGATTGGGGTTATTGCTGAGTATATCGGCAGCGGTCATTACCATTCCTGGCGTGCAGAAACCACATTGCAGGCCATGATGTTCACGAAAAGCTTCCTGTATAGGGTGCAATTCACCATTTTTAGCCATGCCTTCGATTGTGGTTACTTCTTTTCCAGTAGCCTGTACAGCCAGTACGGTGCATGACTTTATGGCCTTTCCATTGAGTAATATGGTACAGGCCCCGCAACTAGTCGTATCACATCCAATGTGTGTGCCTGTTAATCTCAGGTGCTCACGTAAATAGTTCGCAAGCGAGACCATCGGCTCAACATCGCTGGTATGTGATTTTCCATTGACATTAATTGTTATCTCCATATGTAAACAGGTTAATTATTAGTTGTCGAATTCATTTTCCAGGTTTACAAAAAATTGTTTCGAAAGGCTGGTTACCACACTCCCCACAATTCTTTGCCCCATGGTGGCCAGTTTTCCGGCTATTTTCGCCTCTCCACTATAATCTATGGTGGTTTGTCCATTTTCAGCTTTCAATGACATACCAATCTCCGCCCTTACATTGCCAATTTTACTATCCTGACGGATGGCTACCACCATGCTTTGATTATCAACTTTTTCTTTCAACTCCAATTCACCTTCAAATTTCGCTTTTACTGGACCAATTTTAATCTCAGAAATCGCTTTGAATTTGTCTTCACCTACAGATTCCAGGTTACTTAAACCTGGCGTAATTCTGGCTAACACTTCCGGGTTATTCAAGTAAGACCATATCACTTCCGGGGATTGAGCAATCGAATGACTTCCGGATATTTCCATTAATTCTTTCTTTTTCTAAGACAGAATTTTCAATATAGGAATTAAGACTTAGTTTATCAATGACAAATGCCTTTTGGATTACTATTGATTAAGTTTTATTACCTGGATGACCGTTTCAGTTGAACAGGCAGTTTTCTTCTCCTCGTTTTTATGAGTGATAATGCAACTTTCAAACTCTCAAGATTGTGACAAGAGGTATGAACGTCAATATAGGACATGGCAGCCTTTAACCCGCTTACTTCTGGTGAAAAACCGGGATTCCCAGCTAAAGGGTTTAACCAAATTACCTTTTTTGATCTCTTATAAATAGTAGACATTTCATTCGAAAGTATATCAGCTTCACCGGTATCCCACCCATCACTGAGAATAAATACAACTGTGTTTTTGTCAATCGACCAAGTCAATCTTTGCTGGTTGAATGAAGCCAGACAACTTCCAATTTTGGTGCCTCCGGACCATTGAGGTACTCTATCGGATACCATTTCGAATGCTTTGTCGAATTCATAACCATCCAAAAGACTTGTTATGTTATGAATAGCCGTACTAAATACCCAGGTATTGATGCGGTCATAGGAATTCTGAAAGGCATAGATCAATTGGATGAAGAAACGGCTGTAAAGTTCCATTGACTTACTTACATCGGTGAGTAGCAGCAGTTTGAGCTTTTTCCGCTTCTTTTCACTATAGCGGAGAAATTGTAAATCTCCCCCTGCCCGCATATTGGCCCGAATGGTCTGCCTTAAATCTATCCGGAACCTTCTTTTACTTTTTATCCTCAATCTGCTTTTCTGATAAGCCATTTGACGGGTAATGCGTTTTAGAAGTTGATTGATTAAACGCATCTCTTCCTCGTCCATGGATGCGAAATCCTTTTTGGTTAGCGTTTCAATAGGACTAAACCTGGCTAAACTGATTTCCTCATTGGTTTTTTCCTGATAAAGCCAGCTCTTCAGTGAGTCCAATGAGGGGTATTTAGTGGTATCCTTTTTGGGGTTCCCCCCGGGTTGCCGCTTTATCTTTGAATCAACACCTTTGGATAATTGATACCAGAAATCCTCAAAGTCATTATCAAAATGTCCGAATTGAAATTCATTCTTTGCAATTACAATCTTGAAGGCCATTTTGAGGCTTTCGCGATCTCTTAAAACATAATAATCAATAATACCCAGGATCTCAGCCTCTTCCCGGACCCCAATGGTGTAGCCATGGTCGCGTAAAAATCTGCATAACATGACCACATTTCCGGATAACCTGGTCTGTCTATTTACTAATTTCACTTTATCCTTACTAGCTAATTTTTGAGGTAATTCCAGTCTTTTCGAACAGCTCTGAAAGTGAATCTGTGGCATGTCTTATATCTTGCCAATCCTTGAGAACAATACCCAAAGTATCTTCAACTATAGTCTTATCTAAGCAGTCTAAATGCATAGAAACCAGAGCTTTAGCCCAATCCAGTGTTTCTGCTACACCAGGGGTTTTATCCAGTTTTAATTGCCTCAGTTCTTCCATAAACCGGCAAATGTGGACACTCAATTGGTCGTCAATTTCCGGCACTTTAGACTTTACTATGGCCAGTTCTTTTTCAAATTCGGGATAGGCGATCCAGACATACAGACATCGACGTCTGAGCGCTTCGGACAGTTCTCTGGTTCTGTTGCCGGTTAATACTACATAAGGTTTACTTTGAGCCTTGATAGTACCTATTTCAGGTATTGTGATCTGCCAATCGGACAATAGCTCAAGAAGGAAGCTTTCAAATTCCTCGTCGGCCCTGTCTATTTCATCAATCAGTAAAACGGGGCTTTCATCTGCTGTTATGGCCTGAAGCAAGGGCCTTTTTAATAAAAACTTGTCAGAAAAGAGTTCATTTTCAATTTCATTTTTTTCCTGTTTATTCTCGTAAAGCTTGAGATGAAGAAGTTGGTGTTGGTAATTCCATTCGTACAACGCATGAGTAGCGTCCAATCCCTCATAGCATTGCAGTCGAATCAGTCTAGCGCCTAATGAAGCGGCAAGTACTTTTGCAATCTCCGTCTTACCTACTCCCGCCGGTCCTTCTACCAGAAGAGGTTTGTTCAGTTTCATGGCCAGGTAAACTGACATGGCCACAGTGCGATCAGCTATATACCCCTGACTGGCAAAAAGGTCGTTGATTTCGGTAAGATCTTTATGCTCCTTATTATGCATTGATTTAAGCCAAATAAAAGATTGATAAACTTAATAGATAATTTGTGTTTAAGCTCTATCAATGCCTATAAGATAAGCTCGAAAAAACTTTGTGGTTCTCTGTGTTTTTTGGGTGTTCCTCGTTATCACCATATTTTCTAATAAAAGGTCATTTTCTGCATCATTATTGCTACCTTTGCACTGTTTTTTGGGAGGCCACAGGTAGTTTTCTATCCCCGACTGCATACATGCAGTGATTCTCCTCAATTTTTAAAGAAAAAGAAAAGCAAAATGGGAAGACCACTAACAGCACCGGTAAAGCTTAAGGAAGGATATTACATCGAGTTGCGTCGAACCGGGGCCAACAGCGGAATTAAAATACGTCGTGATACATACTTCGAAATCGAGATGGCAATAGAGAAATATAAGCCAACCTACGATGTTCATTACCTTGGGAAAATGGTCAAAGGTAAGTTCCAAAAGGACGTCAAAGAATAGTCACCTATCGACCTTATTTTCTATACTTTTTGAACCATGCCAGCACATGATCTGTTTTGGTGATGAGCTGGCTAGGTCTGTTCGAAATATTATGATAGGATCCCGGTATCTGGACTAATGCTGTCTCAATTTTTCTCACTTTCAATGCATGATAAAGTTGTTTTGATTCAGAAAGTGGTGTCCTCAGATCAGATAGCCCTACCATCACCAAAGTAGGTGTCTGAATATTACCCACCAGGGAAATCGGAGAGAATTTCATGTAAGTCTCCATATTCTCCCAGGGCTGACCGGGAAATCGTGAATTCGCATAACCGTAGTGGTTATCAGCAGTTAAGGTCTTACTGATCCAGTTCATAACCGGTTTGACAACCGCTGCTGACCTAAAACGGTTGTTCCTGCCAATGATCCAGGCCGTCATTATGCCACCGGCACTACCTCCGGTTACAAACAGGCTGTCTTCGGTTACATATCCTTTTTCGATAACCGCGTCGACACCATCCATTACATCATTATAATCTTCCCCGGGATAATTGTGATAGAGCAGGTTACCAAATTCTTCGCCATAGCTTGTACTACCCCGTGGATTAGGGTAAAAGACGATAAATCCATCAGCCGCATAAAGTTGTACTTCGGGAGAGAAACGGTCACCGTAATTGGAGATAGGTCCCCCATGGTTTTCTACCAGCAAAGGATACTTTTTAGTGGGATCATGAAATGGAGGTTTAGTGATCCATCCCTGAACATCTCTCCCATCAAATGTAGATTTATACCAAATATCCTCGGTCTTACCTAATGTCCTGAAGTCCAGCAGATCTTTATTTAATGAGGTTATTATCCGTGCTTCCTTGCCCCTCTGAACAATGGCGACTTCGGCCGGGAAATCCGGAGTGCTGTAAGTATATGTGGCCATACCAGTTTTACTCACACTATAAGATCCTCCGCCATAAGGTCGACCGATGGCTGTACCTCCAAGATTGTGGGCAATTATGCTGGTTTTTCCTCCAATTGTGGTGTAACCAATTTTGGTATTCCCTTTATCATCATATTGGAAATATAGTCCCTCACCTTTACTGTCCCACGACAAGTTGGAAACACTTCTGTCCAGGTTGGTCTTTAACTCCTTTTTACCGCTACCATCAATATTCATTAAATATATTTTTCTCAATTGGTAGGTCTGCATTTGGTCGTCCATTCCCAGATAGGCAAGCTGTTTGCCATTTGGAGATAATGCCGCCCCGTAATCGGGACCCTTCCGGTTTGTTAAAGCGTTGATACTACCGTTATCGAGTGAAACAGTATACAGCTCCGAGTTTCTCAACTCATATTCCCAATTATCACTTCTATTTCCATTGACAATCAAGGAACCCCCATCTTTGGTCCATACAGGACTACCGTTATGATTGTAATTTCCTGAAGTAATTTGCCTGGGTGTTCCACCCTCGGAAGGAACGATGAAAATGTGATAATAACCCGGTTCCATATAGCCTGAACCATCAGCTTCATGCTTTAATCGGGTTTCTACCCGGGGATGTTCCGCCCAAACTGCTCCTTTGGGTTTCTTGGGAGGGGCAATCAATTGAACTGCTTTTTCGGGAACTAGCATTGAAAATGACAGCTGAGTTCCATCTGGCGACCAACTCAAACCCTTTGGCGATCGCTCTAATTGTGTTAGCCTGGAGGTAGTCGCCGTCTTAAGCCAATAAAGGTATATTTCAGCACCTTCATCGGTTGAACTGACAAATGCTATTCGGCTACCATCAGGTGCCCATCTGGCCTGAGATTCATTTTCTTCACGACTGGATAATTTAGTGTGTGATGAACCATTTGCTGACAACAACCACAAACGGGAAATCCTCCTGTCCTTCATAACATCCATTCCACGTCGGGCATAGACCACAAGGTTCCCATCCGGTGATATTTGTGGATCATCGGCCCATTCTAACTCAAATACATCCATTCGGGAGAATACCGGCTTACTATTCTGTGAATTGGCGATTGAATTGGAAAGAAGGAAAACTATGATTGTCAGGCGCATGATTTTTTCTTTTATGTACACCGAAAGTAAAAGTAATATCAGAGCTAAGAAATGTTTTTTTTATGGACGACGACATTATTGATCTGTGGTAGACCCAATAAACTATTGATCAATTAATTTCACACCCCATTACAAAATCGCTTTGAAACTCCTACCCCGAAACGTTTGGATACTAACATTTTGTCAGGCCCTAATGACATCATGTGCCACATTGGTGGTCCTTTCCGCTAGTCTGGTTGGTAACAATCTGGCCCCTAATGAGAAACTAAGCACGCTTCCTGTAGCTCTTTTTATTATTGGTACTGCGACAAGTACTGTTCCTATAGCTCTTCTTATGCAAAAATTCGGTCGAAAGATTGTTTTTCGGTCGGTCGCTATGATTGGGATTCTTTTTGCGGGATTTGCAACCGTCAGCATTCTCAACGAGTCCTTTTTTTTATTTTGCATCAGTATCTTTCTTTTAGGTACAACCATTGCGGCTGTGCAACAATTCCGATTTGCTGCCATGGAAAGTGTTAGCCCTGAATTAATACCAAAGGCTGCATCACAAGTGTTATTAGGTGGAATTGTATCAGCCATTTTAGGGCCTGAAGTCGCAGTCTGGGGCAAAAATCTGTTCACTCAGGAGTATGCTGGCTCTTTTACCTTGTTAGCGGGCCTGTATATCTTGAGTTTCGGATTACTAGGTCTGTTCGTAAATATAGCTAAGTTCTAATTATAACAGCATTTTGTTTAAATAGCTCATACAGATGATAGGCTTGATCCGTTAATAGCATAGTCAGAAACCATTGTTTCAAAGTTGTTTTACTCTCTCTTATTCGGTCAGCATAAGCATACCAATTCAGGTAGTTTTGCAAATATTTGGAACTGACACCATTGAATGGGCGTAAGAATGTCCTAAGTTGAGTGTGAGCATTGTTTACTTTTTGCAGATGGATTGTTTTATCATCTCTATCCACATGATCTTTGGCCAATAGCGCTTTGTGCTTTATGGAGGGGTTGTCTTTGGCAAAAGCCTTATAAGAAGGGTGCTTATCTGTAATCAAGGTTGCACCGTAGGCCAACTTCCCATCCAATGCCTTTGAAATTTCTTCTTTGCTCAGCCGTTTTGATGCAACAGCTTTAAGGTACTTCTCCCCCTTGCGTTCAACCGCTGTTACTACCTGGACAACTGTGACCTCTTCCTTTCCCATATTCCGTATGAAATCGTTTCCCCTCTTTCTTGCTGCCCTATCTAAATTTCGACTGCCCTTGTTGTTAAGTGCCAGTTCCAATTCATCACATTCTACTTCCGAGGATAACTGTTCGGGAACAAACTCATTTAGTGAACTCCAATATCTTATGCCGCCAGTCGAAGCTTGTCTGGATGCTTATTCCGATTTGTTTTGCTATCTTTTTTATCGGCATGCCCTGCTCCATGCAGCGCAGATAAGATTGCCATTTTGATTTAACCCGAAAAATTCATAGTAGACAATAAAAAACAGGCATAAATTGCTTATATTGAGATAGTTAGACAACAAAATAAGCAATTAATTTATGCCTGAATATAAGGAAAAAGATACCGTATTTTATCGAGGAAAACAAGCTTTTAAATTTGATTTTTCAGCATCAGCGATTAGCTCAGACGGAGCGATATTGTTAAGTGAAAAAGTAGAGAGAAAGACTGGTCTATTAAAAAGCTTCGCCGCACTGATTCCTGACTATCGAAACCCCTTTTTTATCGA
Source organism: Cyclobacteriaceae bacterium (assembly GCA_963664285.2). Taxonomy (GTDB): domain Bacteria; phylum Bacteroidota; class Bacteroidia; order Cytophagales; family Cyclobacteriaceae; genus JAJCYL01. Next base: position 28,097 of record CAXXNX010000054.1, on the reverse strand, counting down.
ATACACTTATGAAGAAATGCTTCGCCAACGGGTGTTTTTAATGATGCAGGGCTATCAGGATTGCAATGACGAACAAAAACTCCGAGAGGATCCGGTGATCCGTAAAGTACTAGATAGCGGATTATGTTCCCAGCCTACTTTAAGTCGATTTGAAAACAAGGCCGATCGGAGTCTGATCTACCAGATGAGTCAATGGTTTGTAGACCGTTATGTAGAGGAGTTGAAAGAGAAGACTGGTCAAATCATCATTGATGTAGATGGTACCGATGACCCTACTCATGGATCCCAACAACTCAGTTTGTATAATGGCTATTATGGACAGACTATGTACCATGAGTTGTTCTTTAAGGACGGGAACACCGGTCAGGTCATTTTACCAGTACTACGTCCGGGCAATTGTCACTCCAACAAATGGTTTGTGGCCTTATTGAAAAGGATTGTCATTAAAATCAGAAAAAAACTGCCCTCAGTAAAGATCCTTATTCGAGCGGATAGTGGCTTTTCAGGAGCATCTTTTTATCGGATAGCTAAGCAGTTTGACCTTCAATTTTGTTTAGGTATTAGTAGTAATGAAGTTTTAAAGACTTTTACCAAACAGACTATCATTGAAGTAAAAAAGGAATATGCTTCAAAAATCATCAAACATCAAGAGTTTGTTGGCCCGTTTACTTACCAGGCCAAAAGCTGGGATCGTTCTGAAAAGCTGTACGCCAAAGTGGAGTCTACCGGAAAAGGAATGAATGTCCGTTACTTTGTGAGCAACTTTGAAGCGATGACCGCTCAACAGATTTACTTTGATTTTTATGTCAAGCGAGGTGATGCCAGTGAAAATCGAATAAAGGAACTCAAAAACATGACTTATTCCGACCGGCTTTCCTGTCATCGCTACTGGGCCAATTTCATGCGTTTAATCATCGCTACCCTCTGTTATGAAATGTTCCGGCAGATTAAATTATTAATTGCCAAAACAAAACACCACTTTGCTAAACGATGGCAAGTGGACAATATCCGGCTTTACCTGATGAAGGTTGGGGCGTGCCTGAAAGAAAGGAAAAGATCATTGACAATACAATTCTCAAGAGCCTTTAGATATCAATACCTGCTGGGCGATTTGCTTACGGTGAACTGACCGATCAGTTAAACAGTTTAGTTTAATCAAAAAAATGTTCTTCCATAAGAACACAATAGAGCTTTGACTGAAAATTGAAAAATTCTAACAAAAAAACGCTCTAATGTCCTTTGAAATCCAGAAACCTGGTTGATCTTCAAATTAATACATACACTCCAATCAAAAATAGTTAGCAACCCATTATTAATCCCAAAATTGGTGGCCTATGAATAATGCGGGTTAAGCTTGATGTCATACAAAGGTATCCCTGTTGTTTCACTGTACCATCTTTTACATTCATTGCACTGATACATCTGCACACCTTTTTGTCTGCCCCTCTTATATACCTTCTCGCTTGTGCAATTTGGACAGGGTTTCTTCTTTCTTTTCTCTGCTATTTGTTGTTGAGCGGCAATCAATACTTTGCCTTGTAATTCCTGCTCCTGGAGCAACTCATCCAACAATTCGGTTTGGGAACTTATCGGCAATTGTGCAAATAAATTTTTGATCTCTTGACTTGATATCATATAGCGAAGATAATAATAATTGCTGTGTTATTTAGAACTTAGCCGTAAATATTAAACCTCAAACGGAAGATGTCGAACAATCACCACGCTCGCTGAAAACAATCGCCTCTCAGCCGGTATTTTGGGCTGCAGTCCTCGCTGCAGTGGTTGGCTATTCAGTGATGAGTTTTGTCATGACCGCTACGCCGATTAGCATGCATGTGATGGACGGGCATTCCCTGGGTGCCACCAAATGGGTGATTCAAAGTCATATCCTGGCCATGTTTCTTCCATCACTGCTGACAGCTTGGATTATAAGAAGATTGGGCATTGCAAGAATGATGATTACAGGGATACTTGCCTTCATGATTTGCATCTTTTTAGCTTATTCCGGACACGAATTGGTCAATTACTGGGTTTCTCTCATTCTCTTGGGAATTGGTTGGAACTTTTTATTCATTGGCGGAACCACCCTTCTGCCTACTTCCTACAAACCAGCAGAAAGATTTAAAGTACAGGCCTTAAATGAATTCCTTGTATTTGGAATCCAGGCAATTGCCTCGATAAGCGCCGGCTGGGTGCTTTTCCAGTGCGGCTGGCAAAATCTAATCCTCATAACCATTCCGCTATTAATAATACAGCTAACCACAATCGCTATCTGGAAAGCTTCAGAAAAACGAGTTAAGCCCCTGTCGACTGGCTAGTGTGTTTAACCACTAAATTCGTTCACCATTTTCACAACTCTTTTTCCTTTCTACTGCGTAATATTTTAAGTAGGGAGAAAGAAGATCCTGAGCCTTACCAAACATTTAGATTTTTTTCGTATTTTATTCCCAATTAATATCGATTGACCATTCTAATGAAGAAGCTGTTTCTGCTGTCTTTATTTATACCAATCAGTGCTCTGATCTTAGCACAACCAAGAGCAGACTCGCTTAACAGCGCTCTTGACAAAGCTAATGGTAAAGAAAAACTGATTTTGCTCCACAAACTGACACAGGAATATTTCGATGGAAATGACACTAAAAAAGCCTTAAAAATTGCCCGTCAGGCTACTACCCTCGCCGACCGCATTATAGTTATTGAAAATGAACTGATTACTGAAGAGGACCATGTTTTAAAAGCCACCTTCCAAGAATTATTTTCAGCAGGCAATTCGAGCCTCATTGGAACTCCACCGCTTCGATCATATTGAAGATTCTGAGAAATTTATAGCGAAAATAGACTCCAGAGATCCATCTGAGGAGAAGAAGTTTTTCACAAAACTAAAGGCGCTGGAATTTGGAATCACAGATCGGCTAATCTCAGGCTCATCGGATATCAATTTGACCACCACATTGAAGCTGGCTAAAAACTATGAAGCCAAAGATAATTACCCCAAAGCGATTGAAAAGTACGAGAAAGCGATCAATCTGCTGAAAGATCGCGGTGATAGTGAGAAAATAATTGAACTTAACCCGCATTATTCATAGGCCACCAATTTTGGGATTAATAATGGGTTGCTAACTATTTTTGATTGGAGTGTATGTATTAATTTGAAGATCAACCAGGTTTCTGGATTTCAAAGGACATTAGAGCGTTTTTTTGTTAGAATTTTTCAATTTTCAGTCAAAGCTCTATTGTGTTCTTATGGAAGAACATTTTTTTGATTAAATCAAACTGTTTAACTGATCGGTCAGTTCACCGTAAGCAAATCGCCCAGCAGGTATTGATATCTAAAGGCTCTTGAGAATTGTATTGTCAATGATCTTTTCCTTTCTTTCAGGCACGCCCAACCTTCATCAGGTAAAGCCGGATATTGTCCACTTGCCATCGTTTAGCAAAGTGGTGTTTTGTTTTGGTAATTAATAATTTAATCTGCCGGAACATTTCATAACAGAGGGTAGCGATGATTAAACGCATGAAATTGGCCCAGTAGCGATGACAGGAAAGCCGGTCGGAATAAGTCATGTTTTTGAGTTCCTTTATTCGATTTTCACTGGCATCACCTCGCTTGACATAAAAATCAAAGTAAATCTGTTGAGCGGTCATCGCTTCAAAGTTGCTCACAAAGTAACGGACATTCATTCCTTTTCCGGTAGACTCCACTTTGGCGTACAGCTTTTCAGAACGATCCCAGCTTTTGGCCTGGTAAGTAAACGGGCCAACAAACTCTTGATGTTTGATGATTTTTGAAGCATATTCCTTTTTTACTTCAATGATAGTCTGTTTGGTAAAAGTCTTTAAAACTTCATTACTACTAATACCTAAACAAAATTGAAGGTCAAACTGCTTAGCTATCCGATAAAAAGATGCTCCTGAAAAGCCACTATCCGCTCGAATAAGGATCTTTACTGAGGGCAGTTTTTTTCTGATTTTAATGACAATCCTTTTCAATAAGGCCACAAACCATTTGTTGGAGTGACAATTGCCCGGACGTAGTACTGGTAAAATGACCTGACCGGTGTTCCCGTCCTTAAAGAACAACTCATGGTACATAGTCTGTCCATAATAGCCATTATACAAACTGAGTTGTTGGGATCCATGAGTAGGGTCATCGGTACCATCTACATCAATGATGATTTGACCAGTCTTCTCTTTCAACTCCTCTACATAACGGTCTACAAACCATTGACTCATCTGGTAGATCAGACTCCGATCGGCCTTGTTTTCAAATCGACTTAAAGTAGGCTGGGAACATAATCCGCTATCTAGTACTTTACGGATCACCGGATCCTCTCGGAGTTTTTGTTCGTCATTGCAATCCTGATAGCCCTGCATCATTAAAAACACCCGTTGGCGAAGCATTTCTTCATAAGTGTATTCGATAAAAAAGGGGTTTCGATAGTCAGGAATCAGTGCGGCGAAGCTTTTTAATAGACCAGTCTTTCTCTCTACTTTTTCACTTAACAATATCGCTCCGTCTGAGCTAATCGCTGATGCTGAAAAATCAAATTTAAAAGCTTGTTTTCCTCGATAAAATACGGTATCTTTTTCCTTATATTCAGGCATAAATTAATTGCTTATTTTGTTGTCTAACTATCTCAATATAAGCAATTTATGCCTGTTTTTTATTGTCTACTATGAATTTTTCGGGTTAAAGAACATATCGCCACCTTACATCAGAAATCAGGCAATTACGAAAAAGCCATTGCATCTTATCAAGAGGTAATCACTATCAAAAGCACCTCGGAAGATTCATCCGGAATTCATCGATCCTAAAGAAAAATTTCCCAAGTGATTGATGATATGCGAGAGGTAATAGATGATAGGAAATCTCCGGAACTGGCAATAAGGTCTAAAACTCCATCAATTTTACCTCAGACTGTTTCCCCAACCAATACGGAATCGCTGAAGGAGTTAGCCATAAAATTTGAAGAAACTAAAGACTATGAGCAATCACTCTCTTATTACAAGCTTTATCTTGAAACTAACCAACGACTGAAGGAAGAGGAATATAATGGGGAATTGGCACTGCTGGAACAGAGCAATGAAATTGAAAATCAGGAAAGAGAAATTGCCTTGTTACAGCAGGAGAAAGAGCTCCAGGAGTTAACATTGGCAAGAAATAATGAGGAAATTGAGAACCATACCAGGTTAAGAAATAGCCTGATCATTGGTTCTATACTTATTGCCAGCCTCGCCATTGTGCTATATTTATTATATGCCTATAAACGAAGGCTCACAAAAAACTGACTCATGCATACGACGACCTTAACCAAACGCAGAAAAAACTATCGAATGCCGAAAAAAAGATTAAAACATTGTTGAAACGGCAGGTGTCGGAGGCTGTGGCCCAGCAATTACTTTCCGAGGAAGCCCGGGAGTAATGTCTCACAGAAATTTGTTTGCGTTATGTTCCTGGATATCAGGGGTTTCACACCATTTGCCGAAAGTAGATCGCCTGAGGATATAATTAAATACCAGAATGATGTTTTCGGTTTCATGATCGAGATAATAGAAAAGTATCATGGTATTATTAATCAATTTCTGGGGGATGGATTTATGGCTACTTTCGGAGCGCCAGTTACCTCGGGTAATGATTGCGAAAACGCCTATATGGTGGCTATTGACATCGTAAAGAAACTAGATAAGCTAAACGCATCAAATAAGATACCTCTCACCAAAGTTGGTATCGGACTTCACGCCGGACCGGTGGTTGCAGGAAATGTCGGAACTGAAGAACGCAAACAATATTCAATCACCGGAAACACTGTTATCCTAGCTTCAAGAATTGAACAATTAAATAAGCAATTCAATACGCAGCTTATTATTTCTGAAGATGTCTATAAGCATTTGAATGAAACAAACGGCTTGGAAGCTAAATATGAAGATGTTGTGTTGAAGGGCCGAAGGGAGCCCATAAGAATTCTTAAGGTGGCCTGATCATCTCAGCCTTCGCTCCCATTCGCGGGATTCACGCTCCAATTTAATTTTTCTCAGAACCTCATCTGATTGAAGTAATTCATTGACAGTACCTCTTGAGGTAAGATGCCATTCACCACAATCTTCACATTTGTATATATTAATTGGACCACTTGTATTCTCGTGGTGAAAGTTGATCCTGGTGCCAATTAGAGCCTCCTCAGCTTCTTCAGGTGTTTCGTAGGATCTTTTGCCGGAGGGACATTTCATAATGCAAATAAAATACCATTAACACTAACCGACATACTTGTTTAATTATATTTAGCCTATGTCAGACAATCAGGGGGATCAATCCCATCTTAAACGAACACTTGGCCCACTCATGCTATGGGGTCTGGGTGTGGGATATGTCATTTCTGGAATGTACTTCGGCTGGAATCTTGGTCTTGAAAAAGGCGGCACACTAGGGCTCGCTGTAGCTACTTTCTTTGTTATTATTATGTATCTGACATTTACATTCAGCTATACTGAAATGGCCTGCGCCATTCCTAAAGCCGGAGGCGCTTTTGATTACGCTTATCAGGCATTGGGAAAACACTGGGGGTTCTTTGGTGGAATGGCCCAAAACATTGAGTTTATTTTTGCGCCACCTGCCATAGCCTTCGCCATTGGCGCTTATCTCAATATTTTCCTTCCAACAGTTCCAATACTGGCAACTGCTATAATATTCTACCTCATATTTACTGGCCTTAACATCTATGGTGTTGAAACTGCTGCTTCGTTTGAACTATTTGTGACTGTAATTGCAGTATTTGGCCTTATATTGTTTGCAGGTGCGGTGGCTCCGGAAGTGGAACTCAAAAACCTCGCGGCCAATGCACTGCCGAATGGTTGGTCGGGAGCATTTGCGGCTATTCCTTTTGCCATTTGGTTTTTTCTGGCTATAGAGGGTGTTGCCAACGTGGCGGAGGAAACTATCAATCCTCAGCGGAATATTCTGATAGGTTTTGGTTCAGCAATTCTTACATTGGTGATACTGTGTCTCCTTACATTTACTACTTCTGTAGGGGTGAATGGATGGGAAACTATAGTTTATCCGGAGGGCGGCAATCAAGCCTCTGATTCTCCTTTGCCCTTGGCCATGATACAGGCTGTAGGTGAGGGTCATCTCCTTTACAAGGCTGTGAGCTTCATCGGATTATTTGGCTTGATTGCTTCATTTCATGGTATCATCTTAGCCGCTGGAAGATCCACATTTGAATTTGGCAGAGTGCGTTTTGCCCCACAAACCCTTGGCAAGATTCACCCGAAATTCAAAACCCCGGCCAATGCCCTCGTTCTTAATATGTGTATTGGTATTCTTGCATTGCTGACTGGCAAGACAAGTGAGATCATTACCATTGCTTGCTTTGGTGCACTAAACCTCTATATCATTTCTATGATATCCGTGATTGTACTTCGTAGAAAGGAACCTGAATTAGAGCGGCCATTTAAGGTGCCATTTTATCCGCTATCACCGATAATTGCCCTCATTATAGCCATTGTAGCTTTCATCGCAACAACGATTTATAACCCCATATTGGCATTGATATATTTTGGCATAGTGGGGGTGAGTTATCTGTGGTTCAGAATGGTTAATCGTTAAAAAAAAGATCTTATTACACAAAAAGAACCTTTATCAACGCTGAGATCAACTAATAAGTGCAATTGAAGGTGAAAAAGCTTTTAAGGGCTTTTTCATCCTTCAAAAGCCTGAGCAGTGCAATCTTTGGATTGCAAAATGTCAAAAAACTACACACATCTCAGTATTGATCAAAGGTATCAAATTGAAGCATTATTAAAAACAGGAGCTACTCAAAAGGAGATTGCCTGTATCGTTCATTTTCACCCATCTACGATCTCACGTGAGCTTAAGCGAAATGTGGGTTCAAGAGGTAGGGGAGCTGGTGTCTATCGAACAGCAAATGCACAAAGGAGGACCAATCTTCGTCATCAAGAAAAGCCAAAAAGAGTGATTTTCACCAAACCCATGAAAGACTGGATAGTTAACCGGCTCCAAGAAGATAGATGGAGTCCTGAATTGATCAGCCATCAGGGAAAGAAAACGAGAGAATGTCCACTTAGCCATGAATGGATTTACCAATGGATATGGGAATGTAAGCACACCAACCACCAGGAGAACCAAGAATACAAACAACTATACACATATCTAAAACATGGCAAACGAAGGCGCAAACGAGGAAACAGAAAAGATCGTAGAGGTATTATCCCGAATAGGGTATCAATTGAACAGCGACCCCAGATCATTAACAAAAGGGAACGATTGGGAGATATAGAAGTCGATTTAATGATGGGTAAAAACCACAAAGGCTCTTTGTTGGTGATGACAGACCGAGCAAGTCTTTTTACCAGAATCAGAAAGATGCACAGTAAAAATGCCGATCAAATGGCCGAAGCTATTGTGGAGGAACTCTCTCAGGATAAACACAAACTGGAAACACTCACTTTTGATAATGATATGGCATTTTCTAAACATGAGTTGATTGCTCAATCCCTTGATGTGGATGCCTATTTCACTCGTCCCTATACTAGTCAGGATAAAGGGACAGTTGAAAATAGGATTGGGGTAATCAGAAGGTTTTATCCTAAGAAAACAGATATTAGATTTGTTACAGAGGAGCAAATCAAAGTTGTTGAAAACAAAATCAATGAACGCCCTGTTAGAAAATTTAATTACCTAAACGCAAAGCAAGTGCTACAAAGGAAAATTGCACTTATTACTTGAACTTACAAACTCCTAATAACACCTAATGCAAAGAAAAGATGGTCAGGTATAGAATTTTCAACAATCTGCTAAATTACAACCATGCAAAATCGCGGGCTGCTCAATCCTGAGCTATTAAAAAAACTGGTTTCTAATGAAGAAATAGAGACTGTCATCGTAGCCTTCACTGATCACTATGGTCGATTGATGGGCAAGAGATATGATGCAGAATTCTTCCTTGAAAGTGCCTTGAAAGAGGGCACGCATGGATGTGATTATTTATTAACCACGGATATGGAAATGGAACCGGTTCCCGGTTACGATTACGCCAATTGGGAATTAGGGTATGGAGACTTTCATATGGTGCCGGATTCACAACTCTGCGTATGGCGGATTGGCTTGAGAAAACCGCTTTGGTTTTGTGCGATATCAAAAGAGATAAGACGCCTGATCTAATAGAGGTAGCGCCCAGATCAATCCTGCAGAAACAAGCAATCAAGGCTGAGGAAATGGGATTCAATTGCTTCGCGGCTTCAGAACTAGAATACTACTTATTTGAAACTGATTATAGAACAGGACATGAATCGAATTTCAGCAAATTAACACCCGCCGGTTGGTATTTGGAGGACTACCACATCTTGCAGGGGTCCAGAACAGAACCTTTCACCGCCGCTGCCCGTCGTCATTTGAAAAACTCAGGAGTACCTGTCGAAAACTCGAAAGGGGAATGGGGAATGGGTCAACATGAACTTAATGTCAGGTATGCCGAAACGCTTAAGATGGCTGACAGACATGTGGTGTACAAGCAATGTCTGAAAGAATTGGCTGATCAAATGGGACTATCAGTCACTTTTATGGCCAAATTTGCCAGCGATAAAGCAGGTTCCAGTTGTCACATTCACATAAGCCTTTGGAAAGATGGCAAGAACGCATTTGTTGGTGACCAAACTTTTGGTCCGGTTAAAGGTTCAGACCTGTTTAAATACTTCCTGGGAGGATGGATCAAATATGTGCCAGATGTTATGCCTTTTTATGCCCCAACTATTAATTCATATAAACGCTTCGTGGATGGCTCGTGGGCTCCCACCCGGCTTGCATGGAGTTACGATAATCGCACCGCCGGATTCCGTGTTGTTGGAAGCGGAAGTAGTCTTCGTATAGAATGTCGAATTCCTGGAGCCGATTGTAACCCTTACCTCGTATTCGCGGCAGCACTGGCCAGTGGACTGGAGGGGATAAAAAACAAAGTTGAACCGCCTGAAATCTTTGAAGGTGATATTTATGCTGCTACCGACTTGGCTAGAGTGCCCTACTCTTTACAAGAAGCGCTGTTAAACTTTAAGAAAAGTGATTTCAATAAAAAAGTTTTTGGTGCTGATGTATTAAAACACTACACACACTTCTTCGAAAAGGAAGTTGAAGCTTATAATCAATCGGTTACTGATTGGGAAAGGAAAAGGTATTTCGAAAGAATATGAGATCCTAACATGGACGTTATTCTGAACAGAATGAAATGGGGTGAAGAATCCCCTAAAACCGAATCTTATTGGGTTTCTTCGCTGCGCTCTGAATGACGTTGTTTTTAACTATCCATCATCATTAAGAATCTCCTCATCACTCAAACTATATCCCAACTTTCACTAAATTTCGCTCATGCACAGACTTGAGAATAAAGTAGCCTTAATCACTGGTGGTAGTAGTGGCATCGGAAGGGAAACCTGTCTATTGTTTGTCAAAGAAGGCGCAAAAGTGGTGGTGGTTGATGTCAATGATGCTGAAGGAGAGAAATGAGACCGTTGAATCGTCAGGATAAATGATGAAATTTCAAATCATATCGCCGGTTGACGGCTCGATTTACGCTGAGTGATCTTATGCCAAGTCAGATGAAATTGAAAGAGCACTTTCAAAAAGCACGCAAGCGCAAAAGGAGTGGAAAAACACCTCACTATACGAACGTAAAGCTATCTGTGCAAAGGCTGTGCAATACTTTCTCGACAATGTGGATGAGATTGCCTTGGAGTTGACAAAAATGATGGGAAGGCCTATTCGTTATACACCTTTTGAAATCAAAGGCGGGTTCAAAGAAAGGGCACTGCGCATGATCTCCCTAGCCGAAGAAGCTTTGTCAGATATTCATCCAGCAGAAATTGATGGTTTTAAGCGTTTTGTTAAGAAAGAGCCCATCGGTACTGTTCTTGTACTTTTGCCATGGAATTATCCTTACCTCACAGCTGTAAACGCCGTATTCCCAGCCATCCTTTCGGGAAATACTGTTATTCTAAAACATGCCGCTCAGACTGCTTTATGTGCTGAACGTTATGCAGATGCTTTCAAGGCTGCAGGGCTACCCGAAGGAGTCTTCCAATCTCTGCATTTGACACATGACCAGGTGGGTGACTTAATACAAGATAACCGGATAGCTCATGTCGCATTCACCGGATCTGTCACTGGAGGAGAAGCTATACAACACGCAGTAAATCAACGATTTATATCTGCCGGATTAGAGTTGGGTGGCAAAGATGCGGCTTATGTTCGGGAAGATGCCGATCTAGGGAATACCGTGGGGAATCTGGTTGACGGAAGTTACTTTAATTCTGGCCAATCCTGTTGTGCTATTGAACGGATCTACGTGCACGAAAAGGTATATGACCGGTTCATCAATTTGTTTGCTCAAATGACTGTCGAATATCATTTAGGGGACCCTACAAATCCGGAGGTAACTATTGGCCAATGGTGCGAGTATCTGCAGCAGAAAAAGTTCGACAACAAATTGATGAGGCTATTACTAAAGGTGCCAGGACCATTATTGATTCAAGTACTTTCCCCAATCACTTGGGTCTGCCCTATTTGTCCCCACAGATCCTGGTCAACGTTGATCATAGTATGGAAATAATGACTGAAGAAACTTTTGGTCCTGTGGCAGCTATTATGAGAGTAGCTAGTGATGATGAAGCAATGGATTTAATAAATGACAGCCAATACGGGCTCACCGCATCCATTTGGACAAAGGATTCAAGTAGGGCTATTGAATTGGGAAATAATATAGAAACCGGAACAGTTTTTATGAATCGCTGTGACTACCTGGACCCGGCATTGGCCTGGACAGGTGTAAAGAACTCCGGAAAAGGTTGCACTTTATCCGAACTGGGTTTTGACCAATTCATCAGACCGAAATCATTCCATATGAGACTGACATGAAAGCGGCTTTATTGGTTTGTGATCACATTAGAAAGGAACTGGTCCATATCGACGGGGAATACCCCGATATGTTTGAAAAGCTGTTTCCCGAAATAAATTTAAAGCCCTTTTGGGTCTGTGATGGTGAATTTCCAACCTCCACGGATCAATATGACATATACATATGCTCGGGATCAAAGCATTCAGTTTATGACGATATCCCCTGGATCGGAGAGCTCAACAGCTTCGTTAATGCTATCTATAAGGCCAACAAAACGCTGGTGGGATTATGCTTTGGTTATCAAATGATAGCCCAAGCCTTGGGCGGAAAAGTGGAGAAAGCCTTCGGAGGTTGGAGTATCGGGGTGCATGAATTTGAAGTAACAGCCAAAGACACCTGGATGACACCGGACATGAACCGTATTAGTCTGTTATTGATGTGCCAGGATCAAGTAGCGGAGTTGCCGGAAAATAGCCAGATTCATGCCGCCACTTATACATGTCCGATCGGAATTTATTCTATCGATAACAGGTTCCTTGGGATTCAGGCGCATCCTGAATTTTCAAAAGAATATCACCAGGCGCTTTTTACTAGTCGCAGTGAACAAATTGGGAAGGACACCATAAACCATGCCCTTGCAAGCATGCATCTGCCTCTCAGCACCAGTGAACTTGTAAAGTGGATCATGAATTTTCTAAGGAAATAAGGCTTGTTCTGACCCCTATATTCCATCATCAGAACCCCTTCCCCGGACACGTCATAGGAGAAAATTTCTTCAGAATTTATGGCTAGCGATGAAGGAATTATTAGCAGTTTTATAGAGATGTACTCATAGATTGCGAGTAGATATTGCTCAGCGAGGATTTAAATACAGTATTTTCCGAAATGACGAATGGGTATATTGGCTACCATTTGTCCCTAAATCACTAGGTTTTTATGTTTTGGGTAATTATATTTGATATTCCACTAAAAAGTATGTTCGGCCATGAACTTCCTAACTATAACTAGCATCTTTAGGCGTAAAAATTTATCAAAGTTTAATTTGAAATACAAGGCTAAGTTCTAAATAACACAGCAATTATTATTATCTTCGCTATATGATATCAAGTCAAGAGATCAAAAATTTATTTGCACAATTGCCGATAAGTTCCCAAACCGAATTGTTGGATGAGTTGCTCCAGGAGCAGGAATTACAAGGCAAAGTATTGATTGCCGCTCAACAACAAATAGCAGAGAAAAGAAAGAAGAAACCCTGTCCAAATTGCACAAGCGAGAAGGTATATAAGAGGGGCAGACAAAAAGGTGTGCAGATGTATCAGTGCAATGAATGTAAAAGATGGTACAGTGAAACAACAGGGACACCTTTGTATGACATCAAGCTTAAATCAAAATGGCAATCTTATCTGCGCTGCATGGAGCAGGGCATGCCGATAAAAAAGATAGCAAAACAAATCGGAATAAGCATCCAGACAAGCTTCGACTGGCGGCATAAGATATTGAGTTCACTAAATGAGTTTGTTCCCGAACAGTTATCCTCGGAAGTAGAATGTGATGAATTGGAACTGGCACTTAACAACAAGGGCAGTCGAAATTTAGATAGGGCAGCAAGAAAGAGGGGAAACGATTTCATACGGAATATGGGAAAGGAAGAGGTCACAGTTGTCCAGGTAGTAACAGCGGTTGAACGCAAGGGGGAGAAGTACCTTAAAGCTGTTGCATCAAAACGGCTGAGCAAAGAAGAAATTTCAAAGGCATTGGATGGGAAGTTGGCCTACAGTGCAACCTTGATTACAGATAAGCACCCTTCTTATAAGGCTTTTGCCAAAGACAACCCCTCCATAAAGCACAAAGCGCTATTGGCCAAAGATCATGTGGATAGAGATGATAAAACAATCCATCTGCAAAAAGTAAACAATGTTCACACTCAACTTAGGACATTCTTACGCCCATTCAATGGTGTCAGTTCCAAATATTTGCAAAACTACCTGAATTGGTATGCTTATGCTGACCGAATAAGAGAGAGTAAAACAACTTTGAAACAATGGTTTCTGACTATGCTATTAACGGATCAAGTCTATCATCTGTATGAGCTATTTAAACAAAATGCTGTTATAATTAGAACTTAGCTAAATACAATAAGCGAGACTCTGAATGGGTTGTCATGAAATCTAATGACTCACTCTATGTCGGCAGCCAGCGTCAATGCGAGAAATTTATCGATCGCAACTACGACGCATTCATTTAAGGGCACCTCTAAGGCTCCAAATAACTGCTATACTCCATTAGAAATTCAAAGACATCGGCCACTTCTGTCATGTCTTTGCCTATAAAGCGTATGGTATGCGAATCTATTCGCTCAAAAATAGGTAGATAATCTAGCGCTTCAGATGGCCTGTAATGCTTAAAAGTTACATCTAAGGTTACAGGAGTGCTGATTTTGAAGGCTTTAAAGTCCTTAATCCTTCCTACTGCTTTTTGGCTTGCATTCCTGATCAGCTTATTGGCTGCATTGGGAGTTAGGGTCTTAGCCGAATGAAAACTTAATGCTTCCTTAACCACCGCTACTTCCACATCGCCCAAAAAGTCTTTTACCTCTTTGGTGGCGATATTGTCACCGGTAACCAGGATAATTGGTGCCCCGAAATGACCGGTAATCATTGAACCCCAAGTGCCTTCCGATACCGCTTGACCATTGATTTTTACATCAGTCAGTCGAGCACTGGAAAAGGTATGTGCTCGCACACCCTCTTTATTACTGGTTGAGGCATGATATCCTATGAGCATGACCCCATCGATCGACTGATCAATACCAGCCAACATATGAAAATGCCTGGGCCATGACCGGATAATTTGAATATCATCAGGGAATCTTTCGATCAACAGGTTCTGCCCATTGCCATGAGAATCGGCGATCAATATTTCACCGGCGCCGGCTGCTTGGGCACCATCTATAGCTGCAAGCACCTCGTTAGTCATGAACTCTCTGAAACGCTGGTATTCAAATCAGGTAGGTCCCAATTGCTCATCGGTGACCACACCGGCCAATCCTTCCATATCGACAGATATAAGGATCTTGGGACCATTCTGAGCGTTTGATGTCAGATAAACACTAAAAAATAGGATTATTAATAAGCATCTCATATATAAATTATTTAGTCTATGGCAGCCACTACCAGCTCCATCATCTCCCCTAATTTAGAAGGTTCCAGCCACCGGGTCACCACTACCAGGTCATGTTCTTTGTCTACCACAATATAATTTCCTCCAAATCCGGAAGCATAATAAATATCTTCGGATAAGTCGTTGTCCCATTTGCGGGGTCCCCTATTGAGCCACCACATATAGCCATAGCTTTCATGGGCTTCTGAAGATTGCTGTACCATTTCTGCCCAACTTTTTGAAATCAACCGCTTACCATTCCACAAACCTTCTCTTAGAAAGAGCAATCCAAACCTCGCATGATCAGCAGCGCTAATGAAAACACCTCCTCCTGAATGGCCGCCACCACTTACCGATTGCATATTTACTCCATCAATGTTGACCCATGAATTATCATAGCCATACCACCTCCAGGTAGTTGATGCGCCGATAGGGTCCATTATTCGCTCCTTTAACCCGAAAAATTCATAGTAGACAATAAAAAACAGGCATAAATTGCTTATATTGAGATAGTTAGACAACAAAATAAGCAATTAATTTATGCCTGAATATAAGGAAAAAGATACCGTATTTTATCGAGGAAAACAAGCTTTTAAATTTGATTTTTCAGCATCAGCGATTAGCTCAGACGGAGCGATATTGTTAAGTGAAAAAGTAGAGAGAAAGACTGGTCTATTAAAAAGCTTCGCCGCACTGATTCCTGACTATCGAAACCCCTTTTTTATCGAATACACTTATGAAGAAATGCTTCGCCAACGGGTGTTTTTAATGATGCAGGGCTATCAGGATTGCAATGACGAACAAAAACTCCGAGAGGATCCGGTGATCCGTAAAGTACTAGATAGCGGATTATGTTCCCAGCCTACTTTAAGTCGATTTGAAAACAAGGCCGATCGGAGTCTGATCTACCAGATGAGTCAATGGTTTGTAGACCGTTATGTAGAGGAGTTGAAAGAAAAGACTGGTCAAATCATCATTGATGTAGATGGTACCGATGACCCTACTCATGGATCCCAACAACTCAGTTTGTATAATGGCTATTATGGACAGACTATGTACCATGAGTTGTTCTTTAAGGACGGGAACACCGGTCAGGTCATTTTACCAGTACTACGTCCGGGCAATTGTCACTCCAACAAATGGTTTGTGGCCTTATTGAAAAGGATTGTCATTAAAATCAGAAAAAAACTGCCCTCAGTAAAGATCCTTATTCGAGCGGATAGTGGCTTTTCAGGAGCATCTTTTTATCGGATAGCTAAGCAGTTTGACCTTCAATTTTGTTTAGGTATTAGTAGTAATGAAGTTTTAACCCGAAAAATTCATAGTAGACAATAAAAAACAGGCATAAATTGCTTATATTGAGATAGTTAGACAACAAAATAAGCAATTAATTTATGCCTGAATATAAGGAAAAAGATACCGTATTTTATCGAGGAAAACAAGCTTTTAAATTTGATTTTTCAGCATCAGCGATTAGCTCAGATGGAGCGATATTGTTAAGTGAAAAAGTAGAGAGAAAGACTGGTCTATTAAAAAGCTTCGCCGCACTGATTCCTGACTATCGAAACCCCTTTTTTATCGAATACACTTATGAAGAAATGCTTCGCCAACGGGTGTTTTTAATGATGCAGGGCTATCAGGATTGCAATGACGAACAAAAACTCCGAGAGGATCCGGTGATCCGTAAAGTACTAGATAGCGGATTATGTTCCCAGCCTACTTTAAGTCGATTTGAAAACAAGGCCGATCGGAGTCTGATCTACCAGATGAGTCAATGGTTTGTAGACCGTTATGTAGAGGAGTTGAAAGAGAAGACTGGTCAAATCATCATTGATGTAGATGGTACCGATGACCCTACTCATGGATCCCAACAACTCAGTTTGTATAATGGCTATTATGGACAGACTATGTACCATGAGTTGTTCTTTAAGGACGGGAACACCGGTCAGGTCATTTTACCAGTACTACGTCCGGGCAATTGTCACTCCAACAAATGGTTTGTGGCCTTATTGAAAAGGATTGTCATTAAAATCAGAAAAAAACTGCCCTCAGTAAAGATCCTTATTCGAGCGGATAGTGGCTTTTCAGGAGCATCTTTTTATCGGATAGCTAAGCAGTTTGACCTTCAATTTTGTTTAGGTATTAGTAGTAATGAAGTTTTAAAGACTTTTACCAAACAGACTATCATTGAAGTAAAAAAGGAATATGCTTCAAAAATCATCAAACATCAAGAGTTTGTTGGCCCGTTTACTTACCAGGCCAAAAGCTGGGATCGTTCTGAAAAGCTGTACGCCAAAGTGGAGTCTACCGGAAAAGGAATGAATGTCCGTTACTTTGTGAGCAACTTTGAAGCGATGACCGCTCAACAGATTTACTTTGATTTTTATGTCAAGCGAGGTGATGCCAGTGAAAATCGAATAAAGGAACTCAAAAACATGACTTATTCCGACCGGCTTTCCTGTCATCGCTACTGGGCCAATTTCATGCGTTTAATCATCGCTACCCTCTGTTATGAAATGTTCCGGCAGATTAAATTATTAATTGCCAAAACAAAACACCACTTTGCTAAACGATGGCAAGTGGACAATATCCGGCTTTACCTGATGAAGGTTGGGGCGTGCCTGAAAGAAAGGAAAAGATCATTGACAATACAATTCTCAAGAGCCTTTAGATATCAATACCTGCTGGGCGATTTGCTTACGGTGAACTGACCGATCAGTTAAACAGTTTGATTTAATCAAAAAAATGTTCTTCCATAAGAACACAATAGAGCTTTGACTGAAAATTGAAAAATTCTAACAAAAAAACGCTCTAATGTCCTTTGAAATCCAGAAACCTGGTTGATCTTCAAATTAATACATACACTCCAATCAAAAATAGTTAGCAACCCATTATTAATCCCAAAATTGGTGGCCTATGAATAATGCGGGTTAAGACTTGTGGCAATGGCCTACGCCACACATTGAGTAGTGAATAAGCCAAGAGATTAACCCGAACGTCATTGTATTCGAAAGCGGTACCGGGTTCAACCAACTCCCGGTTTTTCCAGTCATCTATTCCTCCTTCTCTTGGTGGGCGATCATTCCAATCGTACATGCCAAAGAGATCTCCTGACCAATCTGATGATTGTGTTAATAGATGATGCCAGCGAATTTTTGAATTGTGTTCCGTATCGAAGCTGCCATCCCACACATAAGGCTTTACTTTATCCCTCACGTCTTTGATCAAGCCATCATCAATTGCCCAGACCTGCCATGGTTGAGAGGTAGCCCTTGGTGACTGAAAAAGTCATATCAACCCGGTCGATATCGCCCCATTTGGCTATGATATAGCCGTCCTTCAAAATCAAACCCGCGGGTCCGCCTCTCCTTTTGGTTGGCCCCTTGATCTCATGAAATGGTTCCCGCTCAAAGCCTTTATAAATGGCTTGCCGGAGATCCCTGGAACCTGAATACTCATTGTTCGTAGCGAAGTCGACTGCTTTCTTTAATCCAGAGGGGTCAATCTTAAATTGCTTGGGGTCTCTTTCTATCCATTCTCCGGCTGGATAGTATTGGGCGTGAGATTGAAAGCTCACTAACGCAAGTGCTAGTGTCAGTTGTAGTATTCTTGTCATTAAAAATTTAGTTTTAAATGGCTATTTCAGTGTATTATCTGATTGATTAACGCTGTACCGGACGTTATTTCGACAGTCAGGGAGAATCCTTAATCTATAGATGCCGCTATTAAGATTCTCCCTTCACTTGAAATGGCGATGGTTATATTGTCAAAATCTGCTATTTCAATCCACTATACTTCTTTTTCAGGGCTAGAAATTGCGTATTCAATTCCTCATGTCTTTCATAGGCATCTTTACCTGGCTTTTGATCAGCCCGGTTCAACATATTCAATAAATATTTTGTTTGATCAACCAACATTGGTTTCATATAGATCCCTTCGGCCGTGGACAGCAGCGCTTTAATTTCCTTCATCGATTGTGCGTTCTTACCTTTCAAGTCCTTTTCCCTTTTCTTGAGATCAGCTTCTAATCGCCTGGCTTCGTCCAACAGGGTATTAACTTTAAGCGCCAGGGCCTCCTGTTCCTTAATTTGGGCAATGGTAACTCCCGCATTTTTGAGGTTTGGATTAATTAGCAATTCAAAAGACTGCTCAAATTTCTGGTCATTGACAGTCAACCTGGCTTTATAAGTTCCAGGTGATGCCATAGGACCATTTTTAAATATTTCTTTGGCCTTAGCATGCCATGCACCTGAGTGACGCAGGTCCCATCTAAACCTATTTGAACCCTTCTTCTTACTTAGCCCCGGCCTTCCTGATTGTGAAGTGAAACCGGTAGACATGTCAATTTCATCTTCTTCATCTTCTTTTTCGGCGCTGGTAAACACGCTGATTATTTGGTTGTTAGCATCTATTATCTCAAGTTTTATTTCAGAATCTATAATTTCTTTTAAGTAATAATCAATGAGTATACCGGGCTTGGGATATTCGGGAATTTTTTCATCATCCAGTGTCCTGAAATTATAACGATAGCGGATAGTAGTTTTTGGTTTGAACAAATAAACACTAGCGGAAGCTGTGGCATCCATTTGATGGATCGAAGTCACATTGTCCATGATCCAAAATCCACGACCCATAGTGGAAACGATCAGATCACTACGAAACACCTGGATGTCAGTAATAGGTGTGACTGGTAAGTTTTGTTGAAAAGGTTGCCAGGATTGACCGTCGTCCTGTGAAATAAAAAGGCCAAACTCCGTTCCAGCATAAAGCACTCCCTCTTTTTCAGGGTCTTCCCTGACTACCCTGGTAGGGTAATCTGCTGGAATGCCATTGTTTCCATTGGTTAGTAAACTCCAACTCTTGCCAAAGTCTTCGGTCTTAAAGATGTATGGCTTCCAGTCACCCAGCTGGTAACGTAATATGGCTGCATATGCCTTGCCTTCTTTATGTGGTGAAGGCTCTACGCAGTCAACGCGGCCACCACTGGGCATGTCCGGGGTGACTTTTTCCCAATTTTCACCCCCATTCTGAGTAACATGAACCGGCCCGTCATTGGCGCCCACCCAAATCAATCCTTCTTTTAGTGGCGATTCCCGAATAGCATAAATGGTGCTGTAATATTCTTCTCCTGTCACATCACGAGTAATCGGTGTGCCGGGTACAACCTGCTTGTCAGCCTCAAAAGCGGTAAGGTCCGGTGATATGATCTCCCAGTTTACACCATCGTCTATTGTTTTGTGCACATACTGCGACGTGTGATAGACGACATCAGGATTGTGTTTTGAAACATGAATTGGCGACACTCGTTGGAATCTGAATTTGAGATTACCCGGATTGTGACCATACATGTTAGTAGCCCCAACATAGTACTGCTTTTCCTGTCCGGTTCGTTTGTTATAAACCCCAAAACGACCTTTACAGTCTGAATAGACGATGTCTGGGTTACCAGGCTTAGGCACTGCCGGACCGGTTTCGCATCCACCTACTGCCATCCAGAAACCCTTACCACCGCCGGGATGACCATAAGCAGGTAGACTGGGCACTGAGATGGTAGTATTATCTTGTTGCCCGGCATAGAGCCAATAGGGATATTGATCATCCACTTCGATCTGGTATAGTTCAGCAGTAGATTGATTGTATTGGGATGACCAGGTTTTACCACTGTTGGTGGTAACATTAGCTCCACCATCGTTGGATTGGATCCAGATGGAAGTGTCATTGGGATTAATCCATACGTCATGATTATCACCGTGAGGTACTTTTATTTTAGTCCAGGTTTTCCCTGCATCCTGGGAGATCATGGCGGAATTAGCGTTGGAAATCAACATATCCGCATTCTTTGGATTAGCATCCAGGTTGGTATAGTAAAAAGGCCTGTTGACCAATTCTTTCTTATCACTGATCTGGCTAAAAGTTTCTCCCTGGTCATCAGACCGGTAAAGACCACCCTCCTTTTTGGGTGCTTCCACAATAGCGTAAAGTCGCTGGGGATCAGCTGCAGTAACCGCCAGGTCAATCTTGCCGATCAGCCCTTTGGGCAAACCATTTGATTTTTTGTTCCAGGTCTTACCTCCATCAGTCGATTTATAAATTCCTCCGGATTGAAAACCACCGCTGATGATGGTCCAGGGTTTCCTTTCGGCCCTCCATAGTGATGCATAGACAATATTCGGATTTCCCGGGGCAAATTCGACATCAACTGCTCCAACCGTATCAGAATGATATAGCACCTTGTTCCATGACCGGCCACCATCTTCTGTTTTATAGAGACCCCTATCCTCATTAGGCTGAAAAGCCTGACCAATAGCGGCCACAAAGAGTACATCAGGATTGTCAGGGTGAATTTCAATAGCGCCAATTTGGCCTACATTCTTTAACCCAACATGCTCCCATGTTTTTCCAGCATCTGTAGATTTGTAGACACCTTTACCAGCAATCACGTTACTTCGCAAGCCATCTGATCCAGTGCCGACATATACCACGTCAGGGTTAGATTGAACCACCCTCATAGCGCCAATCGAACCGGTTTCAAAAAAATCATCCGACAAATTATCCCAGGAGACTCCATAATCGGTGGTCTTCCAAACGCCGCCACCAGAAGCCCCCATATAAAAAGTGCCTGGTTGGTCATTGACACCCGTTACCGTTGTAACTCGGCCTCCCCTCGTAGGACCAACATTTCGGTATTTGAAGGCCTGAAATAGTTTCCCGGCTGTTTGGGCCGAAAGTACTTGAACTGAAAGAACTAAGAAACAAAATAATAGGCTACGCATTGATCCAGGCTGTATAATCTTCATTTGACGGATGGTGATGATTAAATGCCGAAGATACTAAAGGAGATATTGAATGAATGTCCGCTTGTATAAAAATGGCGGTCTAAACTAAGTTGTTATTATTTCAATAGTTCAGTTACAAACTAAAGCCAACGTTTGCATTTTTATTAAATTCAATCAAACGCGTTGCTCACTCAACTTATTCAACGCCGTCTGTAATTCCCGCCTAAGTTTAATCTGCTTTTCTCTCGCCATATCCTTATGTGCATAGTACTCCCGCTCGAGGTTCTCAATTGTCCTCCGGTGTTTGCCTGGTGACAGTATTGCTGCGCTGAAACATCAAGAAAACCGCCCCTATGCCCACAACGAGAGCGGTGATAATCAACCAAACTAATATATTGTATGCGGTCTTGCTCATTTGTTGTCCGACAAACGAAATGGAGTTATTCAGACTCTGGCTTTCTTCAAGCGCTACTTCGCTACTGGCCAATTGCGACTTTATTTCAGCCAGTTTGCCGTTTAACTTACTGATCTGATGGTTAGCTGTATTAATCGTTTGTTGATTTTGATTTAAGGTGTCGGTCACCACAGACCAAAATTGGTTCAGGGCATTTAATTTGATCATTTGAAGTAGGCATATAATAAATAATGATTTTGACTCTAAAAACAGCTTGAAATACTTTGTTAAGTCACTGATATTCAGTATATTAATATCAATTAAGAGTAAAAGTTAAATTTCAAGATATGGAGAAAAAGTATGAAAGTCTAACACTTTTCGAGTTTCAGGAGAAATTCCCCGATAACGACAGTTGCCAAGAATACCTGGCCGAATTGAAATGGCCCAAAGGGTTTAAATGTGAGAGGTGTGGCCATGACCGGTATTGCGGTGGGAAGCTGCAGCATACACGGCAATGCACTAAATGCAAGTATCAGGCTACTCCCACTAGTAGCACCCTATTCCACAAGGTTAAATTCCCACTTTTAAAGGCTTTTTATATTGTTTACTACATGAGTACAAATAAAAAAGGAATTGCTTCTACTGAACTGAGCCGAAAACTGGGGTTGCGCCAAAAAACCTGCTGGCTGTTCCAACACAAGGTTATGAAAGCAATGGCCAGCAGTGGCAAATACCCGCTAATGGGCAAAGTAGAAGTCGATGAAACGGTAGTAGGAGAACAGGAAGAAGGTGTTGTAGGGCGTCAGAATAACCGAAAAAGGCAGGTTTTAGTTGCAATTGAGAAGAAAGGCAGAGGAGTTAGCCGAATGTATGCCAGGATAATTGACAACGCAGGTACCAGGCAGCTAAAGCCTTTTTTCGAAGATCATATATCCTGTCGGGCTAATATCAAAACCGATAAGTGGAGGGGATACATGCCCTTAAAAAATAAATACAGCCTCCTGGTTCAAACCGACAGTGGAAAGAAGGGTAAGGAACTTCCCAGACTTACACAGGACAATTATGATGTTCAAGGCCTGGCTTAGAGGTATCCATCATTCCGTAGATAACCTTCAGGCATACATTGACCAATATTGTTATAGGTTTAACCGCAGTCAGATGAAAGGTGGAATATTTGATAATCTGTTGGACAGAATGGTGAATCATAAACCTTGTCCTTATAAAATGATTTGTATTTATTAAATGCCTACTTCAATTGATCATTTTATATTCCTCCCAAGTACTGCTTTTTTTGTAAAGTTCCTGGTATTGCTCCTGCATGCTGGGTTGTGCAAACAAGCTGGCGATCGTACAGAAAATAGAAAACAGTAAAACGTTGACCGCTTTTAAGATGTTGCTTTTCATGATATTTCGCTTAGCTGATGGAATAATAATTTACGGAAATTGTCTTTTAAATCCAAAAATAATAATATATCATCTTTGTATAACCATACTACACAATTATTCTTTAAAAGTACAGATTATTTAAATCAACTTCTCTGCAGTTGATACAATAAAGTTGGAAACTTATTACTTATTTAAGGGATTAGGGTATAAACATAAGCCAGCGGCAAATAGGCAATCCCGAAAAAAGCCGATTCTTGCAAAATCTACAACCCTGTCAACCAAAAAAAATGAAACGGTTTATTCAACCCTGTCCATTTTTTAAATTAAAATCAGTTAATAGCAATTTTAGTTTAAAATAGTAATAAAATTTGATAACTTATAGCTGAATAATCAATTGATTGTCAGGATACATCTGATCTTATAATTAAATGGATAAAAGTTATAGTGAGTGATTTGCAGTAGTATCACTTACTGCGATGAATAAAAAATTTGGAAATGAATGAATTTGTCAATCAGGGAGCTTTGTCTTTGGTGGCTAAGGTGAAACCAGATCAAGTTCAAAATCTTCGGGATTTACTGGCACAAATGGTTAAGCCTCTTGCTCATGTCGAAAGCAACGACATTGTTCCTTTTGCTGAGATAACCACCATACACTTTGCCCGATTTGTGGTGGTTGATAAATCATTAAGTGAAAATGAAACATCAGATAAAGATGTCATTTTTCGCAAGGTTGATCCCAGGCTAATCTTTTCGACAAATTACGATGGTCCTCAGTCTGCACACATCGAAGAGATAGCCGATATTGCCGGAGAAGGTCTCGACAAGATATACAGCCACTGCATAGATTATCTTGAGCCCGACAAAAGAGATCGTGCTAGTAGAATTTCTTATCTGAAACGTTTAAGAAAACCTTATGGAGCGTTTCATTGTGGTACTCAGGGTTTGTCTGTGGAGCGAATTCGGATGGAAGCCCGATTACGAGACGAAATCGAAAAATATATTGACGAAAAAAACATCCATCGTAATTGGACCAGTGCAAAAGATCCTACTAAAATAAGAGAAGATATTAGACGTCATTTTGGTCAAACTGATTTGAGTTGGGCGCTTACATCTCCTGATGGACCACCGTTGAGCTGGAAATTGTTTCGGGGCAATGGATGGAAAACATTGATAGGTTTGGTCCTTAAAATTTTGATTATCCTTCCTTTAACTATTGTGCCAATATTGCCCATCATTTTGCGCTACAAGGAAAAACGTGATAAAATATATCCAAAAATTCGTTATGATAAACACGCCAAGGAATTGGCTGCACGGGAAGATAAAGTTGTTCAAAATCAAATGACCATTTTAGTTGATATGAAACCAGGACTGTTCAGGGCCTTTACTTTGAGTTTTGTTTTTTCAGCAGTTGAAACTGTTGCTCGATACATATTCACGAAAGGAAAACTGGGTAGCATTCCAACTATTCACTTTGCCCGTTGGGTTGTAGTAGATGGTGGTAAGGCACTTTTGTTTATGAGTAATTATGGCAGTAGTTGGGAAAGTTACTTAGGTGACTTTGTAGACAAGGCTTCTGTAGGCCTAACTGCGATCTGGAGCAATAGTGTTCTTTATCCTCGAACGAAATGGTTATATCAAGAAGGAGCAACAGATGAAGAACGTTTCAAATGCTGGGCTCGTGCACAGCAAATCCCAACGGATGTCTGGTACACTGCTTACAAAACATAGCTAAGTTCTAATTATAACAGCATTTTGTTTAAATAGCTCATACAGATGATAGGCTTGATCCGTTAATAGCATAGTCAGAAACCATTGTTTCAAAGTTGTTTTACTCTCTCTTATTCGGTCAGCATAAGCATACCAATTCAGGTAGTTTTGCAAATATTTGGAACTGACACCATTGAATGGGCGTAAGAATGTCCTAAGTTGAGTGTGAACATTGTTTACTTTTTGCAGATGGATTGTTTTATCATCTCTATCCACATGATCTTTGGCCAATAGCGCTTTGTGCTTTATGGAGGGGTTGTCTTTGGCAAAAGCCTTATAAGAAGGGTGCTTATCTGTAATCAAGGTTGCACCGTAGGCCAACTTCCCATCCAATGCCTTTGAAATTTCTTCTTTGCTCAGCCGTTTTGATGCAACAGCTTTAAGGTACTTCTCCCCCTTGCGTTCAACCGCTGTTACTACCTGGACAACTGTGACCTCTTCCTTTCCCATATTCCGTATGAAATCGTTTCCCCTCTTTCTTGCTGCCCTATCTAAATTTCGACTGCCCTTGTTGTTAAGTGCCAGTTCCAATTCATCACATTCTACTTCCGAGGATAACTGTTCGGGAACAAACTCATTTAGTGAACTCAATATCTTATGCCGCCAGTCGAAGCTTGTCTGGATGCTTATTCCGATTTGTTTTGCTATCTTTTTTATCGGCATGCCCTGCTCCATGCAGCGCAGATAAGATTGCCATTTTGATTTAAGCTTGATGTCATACAAAGGTGTCCCTGTTGTTTCACTGTACCATCTTTTACATTCATTGCACTGATACATCTGCACACCTTTTTGTCTGCCCCTCTTATATACCTTCTCGCTTGTGCGATTTGGACAGGGTTTCTTCTTTCTTTTCTCTGCTATTTGTTGTTGAGCGGCAATCAATACTTTGCCTTGTAATTCCTGCTCCTGGAGCAACTCATCCAACAATTCGGTTTGGGAACTTATCGGCAATTGTGCAAATAAATTTTTGATCTCTTGACTTGATATCATATAGCGAAGATAATAATAATTGCTGTGTTATTTAGAACTTAGCCCTTACTATTAATCGTTAAAAATATTATCATGAATAAAGAAATCAGAAAGGGCCTTGCAGCAAATAATTTATCAGAGGACCAGACTTTGGAATGGCTGAAACTACTTTAATTCTTACTTTGACACATTACAAATCATGTCACATTAAGCCCGTCGAAATGTAATATAAGAAAGGGTTTCGACAAGCTCAACCTGACATTTATTATCATCAGGCCTAATATGTCAAAGTAAGAATTAATAATAAGCCTGTATTAAAAATGCAAAGTGAACCATAAGGAGATAAAAATGGCAAAATTAGAAATTGAAGATATCCAGGGTATTATCAGGCGAGGTTATGGGAATTTGGAAGAGGCATGTTTCCTAATGCTTGAAATCGTTGATACAGCCAAAGCTAAAAACTGGATTGGGGACATAGCTGACAAGGTACGAGATGGAACAATGAGGCCCGAAAAAAGTGAAACTTGCATAAATCTTGCATTTACCCAAGAAGGGTTTAATAAACTGGGTTTACAGAATGCTTTCCATGAAGACAATAGGTTTTCCGTTGAATTTGAAGACGGCATGGCGACAAAACATCGATCCAGCATATTGGGTGATAGCGGTGATAGCGAACCCGATAAATGGGTTTGGGGTGGTCCGAAGAACAAAAAAATTTATATGGTACTACTGTTATACGCAGGTGATCAAAAGGCTCTAAATGATCTATATGACAATCAGAAAAAAATCTGGGAATCAAGTGGAATAAAGGAAATTATAAGGTTGGGTAGTGAATTATTGCCAGACAGAAAAGAACATTTTGGTTTTCGTGATGGTATTGCTCAACCTCATATGGCCGGATTACTCGATCGTCATAATGAAAAAGCGGAGCAGGATGTTTCGCAAAAAATATTAGAAAATGGTGGATCAGAAAATAATATTTTGGCTGCTGGAGAATTTGTCCTAGGCTATAAGAATATTTATAAAAAGTTACCATCTAGCCCCATGGTCAAAAACAGTAGCGATAAACAAAATTTATTAAATGACTATGGAAAAGAGGCCAAAGATTTGGGAAGCAATGGTAGTTATCTCGTGTTTCGACAGCTGAAGCAGCATGTTAGGGAATTTTGGGAATATCTTGACGATTCGACAAAAACAAGCTCTGGCGAAAGTGATACTAATTCCAGAAATAAACTTGGGGCGAAAATGGTTGGTCGTTGGCGTAGTGGATGCCCTGTTGCTTTATCACCCGAAGAGGACAAGCCGGAATTAAAGGATGAGGACAACTTCAGCTATTATCCATTAGACAAAGATGGGAATAAATGTCCCATGGCATCACATGTGCGCCGCACCAATCCACGTAATTCACCTTTGCAACATAGTGATCATAATCAGAAAGCAGCCGATAGTGCGCTAAGTGATACGAACAGGCATAGGATTTTAAGGCGTGGCCGTGCTTATGGTAAACCCATTGCTAAGTCAATGGAACCAAATGATGTCTTAAAAGCCAATGATAGTGCAGGCGAAGACGTTGGTCTGCAATTTTTATGTTTCAACGCTAATATTGGTCGACAATTCGAATTTATTCAACATACATGGATCAATAACCCAAAGTTTGCCGAATTATATAGTGAGTCAGATCCACTGCTTGGAGAAAGTAATCCTAAATCAATTGAACAAGGTATTTATGGTGATTTTACGGCACCA
>CAXXNX010000053.1:0-52214 GCA_963664285.2 Cyclobacteriaceae bacterium | reverse complement strand
CTTGAACGGACGAATATTCTTTATGATGCACCGCACTTTCCAAAGCTATCATTACGGATTTTGGCGGTAAAAATGGTGACTGCCCAAATCCCAAACTTGATTACTTTTTTATTTTGGGCAGTCAAGTTTTTGGACTGCGTGTTGATAAGAAAAGTTTGTGATTCTTCTACTTGTCTATACATAATTTATTTTTTGATTCTCTTTTTAATTCCCTGTAAGGATTTTGAATGAACGTCTGTTTGAATGGCGTTTATTTTTTGTGTGTTCACCATTAATGTATATTCTCAATTCCTCATCTTTCATGGATTCTTCAATTGGATATCTCCATAATGAATCAATATACGGAGATAGAGCCAATTGTAATTCTTTAAAAAATGGGATATTTAGATTATTGCCCAATACAGTTTATCGGAACGCAAGGGTATCTCCCCATAAATGTTCCTTCCAAATTGACCTCCGTGAATTACTAATTTTTTTTAAGGGAAGGAAAATATCCTCCATCAGTTGTAACTCTACTTGATTTTCAGTGTTAAATGTTAACCACATTGAAAGGCCGCTTTTATTGCGAAATTTTCCGAAATTGAACACTTAAATCATTAACGCCGGAGTATGATAAAATTATTTTCAATCTTTCTTATGCTATCCCTCGGTTATGGCCAGTCCTTCAGCCAAACCATAAAAGTTGTAACTTATAATATTAGGTATGATAATCTCGGTGACGGGGAGAATAGATGGGCGATAAGGAAGGATTTTTTAGCCAATCAGATGAAGTTCTGTGAAACCTGATGTTTTAGGTATTCAGGAAGGGCTAAGTCATCAGGTAAATTACTTAGACAGCAGTTTGGTAAACTACAGTTATGTTGGTGTTGGTAGGGATGACGGAGAAACAAAAGGAGAATACAGCGCCATCTTTTTTTAACGATAAGCGATTTCAGTTAATTGACAATTCAACCTTTTGGCTTTCTGGTACTCCTGAAAAACCCTCAGTCGGATGGGATGCGGCTATGGAAAGGATATGTACATACGCTCTTCTTAAAGACCAACAAACAAATGGATACCTCTATGGATATTCAATACACACTTTGATCATATTGGGGAGCTTGCCAGAGAGAATAGTGCCCATCTGATTGTTGAGCAAATCAATGCGCTTAACAAAGAGGATTATCCTGTAGTCTTCATGGGAGATTTAAACTTAGAACCAAACAGTAATGCCATTAAATTTTTATCAAGTGAGTTGAATGACACAAAATATGCCAGCGAGGATCTGGCATTTGGACCGGAAGGAATATTTAACCCGCATTATTCATAGGCCACCAATTTTGGGATTAATAATGGGTTGCTAACTATTTTTGATTGGAGTGTATGTATTAATTTGAAGATCAACCAGGTTTCTGGATCTCAAAGGACATTAGAGCGTTTTTTTGTTAGAATTTTTCAATTTTCAGTCAAAGCTCTATTGTGTTCTTATGGAAGAACATTTTTTTGATTAAACCAAACTGTTTAACTGATCGGTCAGTTCACCGTAAGCAAATCGCCCAGCAGGTATTGATATCTAAAGGCTCTTGAGAATTGTATTGTCAATGATCTTTTCCTTTCTTTCAGGCACGCCCCAACCTTCATCAGGTAAAGCCGGATATTGTCCACTTGCCATCGTTTAGCAAAGTGGTGTTTTGTTTTGGCAATTAATAATTTTAATCTGCCGGAACATTTCATAACAGAGGGTAGCGAATGATTAAACGCATGAAATTGGCCCAGTAGCGATGACAGGAAAGCCGGTCGGAATAAGTCATGTTTTTGAGTTCCTTTATTCGATTTTCACCTGGCATCACCTCGCTTGACATAAAAATCAAAGTAAATCTGTTGAGCGGTCATCGCTTCAAAGTTGCTCACAAAGTAACGGACATTCATTCCTTTTCCGGTAGACTCCACTTTGGCGTACAGCTTTTCAGAACGATCCCAGCTTTTGGCCTGGTAAGTAAACGGGCCAACAAACTCTTGATGTTTGATGATTTTTGAAGCATATTCCTTTTTTACTTCAATGATAGTCTGTTTGGTAAAAGTCTTTAAAACTTCATTACTACTAATACCTAAACAAAATTGAAGGTCAAACTGCTTAGCTATCCGATAAAAAGATGCTCCTGAAAAGCCACTATCCGCTCGAATAAGGATCTTTACTGAGGGCAGTTTTTTTCTGATTTTTAATGACAATCCTTTTCAATAAGGCCACAAACCATTTGTTGGAGTGACAATTGCCCGGACGTAGTACTGGTAAAATGACCTGACCGGTGTTCCCGTCCTTAAAGAACAACTCATGGTACATAGTCTGTCCATAATAGCCATTATACAAACTGAGTTGTTGGGATCCATGAGTAGGGTCATCGGTACCATCTACATCAATGATGATTTGACCAGTCTTCTCTTTCAACTCCTCTACATAACGGTCTACAAATCATTGACTCATCTGGTAGATCAGACTCCGATCGGCCTTGTTTTCAAATCGACTTAAGTAGGCTGGGAACATAATCCGCTATCTAGTACTTTACGGATCACCGGATCCTCTCGGAGTTTTTGTTCGTCATTGCAATCCTGATAGCCCTGCATCATTAAAAACACCCGTTGGCGAAGCATTTCTTCATAAGTGTATTCGATAAAAAAGGGTTTCGATAGTCAGGAATCAGTGCGGCGAAGCTTTTTAATAGACCAGTCTTTCTCTCCTACTTTTTCACTTAACAATATCGCTCCGTCTGAGCTAATCGCTGATGCTGAAAAATCAAATTTAAAAGCTTGTTTTCCTCGATAAAATACGGTATCTTTTTCCTTATATTCAGGCATAAATTAATTGCTTATTTTGTTGTCTAACTATCTCCAATATAAGCAATTTATGCCTGTTTTTTATTGTCTACTATGAATTTTTCGGGTTAAGCTTGGCTTTGATTTCATTGAGCGAGTAAGCTTGTTTGGCATTGCCTATTCTTCCCTCAATGGCATTCCTCTCGCATATTCCTTTTTTGATTTAGCCTTCTGGTATGCTGATTTCTTCACAGGTTTTCCTTTTGTGGCAGCTGTCATCCTTATGCTGTTTTCTTTACACCAATTGCGATTCTTATTGGTAGCATAGATTTTATCGGCCTGTATAAGTTCAGGGTAATAACCAAACAAAGCCTTGTAGGCCTCTGCCTGATTGATCAGGTTCCTCACTTTCATTATAGGCATTCCAGCTTAGGTTATCCTTGGTCATGAACCCATCCATGAGTGAAAGCCCAACTTGGCACCAAACTCTACACTCTTGCCCTGCTTGCCCCTCACTATCGGGCGTACATGGGGTTGTGAGATGCTCACTATCCGATCTTTACATTGGTGTTTCTTGCTCATACATGCCTTGTTGCTGCTTATAAAGGGTATGGACCACCATCAGTTCCTGCTGGTTTTGTGGGGAAAAGGAAACGGCCCTTCCAACAGGTCCAGCATTTGATCGATATGGCCAGGTTCCTTTTTACACAGTTGAGCAACACACGGATGGCCTTGCGGATCGATACAACTGATTTTTCTTCTTTTTGGCTTCCTGCAAATACGCTTATGGGCCATCCTGCGGTAAGTCCTGGGTTTGACCTCCATCTTGTCCCTGAGCAGGTCAAACAACCGGTCAACCATCTTTTCGGTCTTGATACGGGCTTCATTGACCAAACCAAGATCATTTGGGTAGGTGATGTATTGATCTGCCACAGTGGCATCTATCTTTAATTTACCTTTTGGCCTTTTAGATACCGCACTCTTTTGGTTTGGTTTCCGGTCAGGAAGGGACACCATCATGATGATTTCGAGAATGCATCGAAAGTATCATCCCCTAGTTTTTTTCGCATCTCCACAAAAAGCGTAGGCGAAAACACCAAACCAGGTGTGTAATGGTCCAAACCAAGAAAGAACTGCATGTATGGGTTTTCGCTGATGGTCAGCAAGGTCTCTTCATCGGACAACCCCAGTTTATGTTTTATAATAAATGCCCCTATGATGTGCCTTGGGTTGACGCTCTTTGCCCCCATGTTGACGCTGAATTTCCTTTTGTAGATATTTACCAACTCATCCCATGGCAACAAGTTTGCAAGTGCTATCCATCTGTTGTTTGGGTTGAGTTTGATGGAGTTAATGGAGGAAAATTCTTCTATTTTGGTTTGGTACTGCGATGTGTATCGATCATATGCAATGTTATACGTCAAATATACAAATAACCTTGCATATATAAAATATATTTACACGTGAATCGCTTAATATGAGCAATCAAGGTCGTTTTTATCCAATCTGAGGAAGCCCTAATTAAGCTGAATGACCCGCCTGACGGAATTTTTGGCAACAATGATCTCGTTGCAATAGCTGCTATGAAAGTTGTCAAAGGAAAGGGATTGCGGATTCCAGATGATGTTGCGATTGTTGGCTTTAGCGACTGGCAGGTATCATCCCTGGTAGAGCCATCCCTGTCAAACGTAACACAACCAGGCTTTGAAATGGGGCAAAAAGCGGCGTTGTTATTTTTAGAACAGATTAATTAAAGAGCCAGAGGGCTACCAACCAAGAAGAGAAGTACTCATTCCAAAATTGGTAATTAGTGTCTCTAAGAAAACACACCTAAATTAAAAATTATTCTTATGGTCGATCTTTCCATTTTTTCTAATCGATTGATACTCAGGTATTAACTCATAGAAAAGAAAATGAAAATCTCATCCATAATAATTCATTTTATAAAAAACTCGCTGTTTTTCTTAGAGACACTAATTAGAGATTCTAGCAGGAAGTGATTACTGTATATAAATTGACTTTTCCCGTTTTTTAGTCATTGCACCAAGTTCTGAAAGTACCAAACCTTGTAATGCTGCATCCTTGATGAACTGATCAACCGCATTTTGATCAACTGATATTAACAATCCTCCGCTGGTTTGAGGATCAGCCAGGACTGCTCTCTGTTCAGCGCCTAATTCACTTATGGTATGTCCATAACTTTGCCAATTTCTATTAGTTCCGCCAGGTATGGCCTGTTGTGCGATATATTTTTTAAGAAAATCGAATTTTGGGACAAGATCATAATTGATAGAAGCGCTCAGGTTACTTGCTTCACATATTTCTTTTAGATGGCCAAGTAAGCCAAAGCCGGTTACATCAGTTAATGCGTTTACATAGCCCTGCTGCCCCAAGAAACTCCCGATGGAATTTAAAGACATCATTGAATTTTGGGCTGCCTGCAGATGCACATCTTCAGCTATTCCCTTTTTCTCAGCGGTAGTGATGATCCCCACTCCAAGAGGTTTGGTTAGGAACAAGGCTGAATCTATTTTGGCCGTTGAATTTTTTTAAGATTCGTCCTTTTAACAATTCCAGTGACAGCCAGTCCAAAAAATAGGTTCAGGGCAATCAATACTGTGACCCCCGGCTAATATTATACCAGCCTCTTCGCAAATTTTTCTACTTCCGTCAAGAACTTCGCTAGCCGCTTCAATCGGTATCTTCTCCAAAGGCCAACCTAGTATAGCAATTGCCATTATTGGTTTACCTCCCATAGCGTAAACGTCACTGAGGGCATTAGCCGATGCAATTGCCCCGAAGTCAAATGGGTTATCCACAATCGGCATGAAAAAGTCTGTCGTACTAATTATTGCCTGACCATTCCCGAGATCGTAACTGCGGCGTCATCCTTGGTATTGTTTCCTACCAGGAGATTCGGATTAATTGATGGCTCTAAACGATCACCTAATATTGTTTCAAGTATTTGTGGTGATATCTTACACCCGCAACCAGCCCCGTGACTAAAGGCTGTTAGTCTAACCTTACCCATAAATCATATTGGTTTGTATTATTTTATCCGCTTCTTCCAGAAGGTTACTGGTTATCAAGTCAAGATCGAAGTTATTGTAGCTTAATGAACATACAAGTTTTGGACTTTTCCTTTCAATTGAATGGTCATAGGCTTTGTCATAATATCTAAGAAGCTGCCGTGTTGTCGCTTCGAGATCTCCTTCTTGCAATTGATGGAGTACATTTTTGGTTTCCAATCCACCAAGACGCTTACTATTTTTTTAATTTGCTCCTCTAGTTGGCTTACCGGGAATAAACCATATTCATGAACCAGTCTATTTATTCGTTCTGCTTTGCCTAGCTCAATTCTAATAATAGGACTTGATTTCATCTGTTCCCAGAATTCATGTGGTATATAAACTTCCCCAATACCAATTGATTCATCTTCCACCCAAATCCTCTTTGTAAGATCAAGCTCACTCAAATTTTTAAAAAGATAGTTTTGAAATTGTTCTGTTGAAGGTTGTTTGTCCTGCCCAAGACCACCGAAAACTGATCCCTTATGGCAAGCAAGTTCTTCCAGATCAATAATTTGTTCACCTGATGAACTTAGGCCACGTAAGATCTCTGTTTTTCCACTGCCTGTAGATCCTGTTAAAATTAATAGTCGGAGTGGGTCTGAGAATTTTTGCATCATGTACTTTCGATAGCTTTTATAGCCACCACTGAGTACGACACACCTTATTCCACCGGATTTCATCAGCCAGGCAAAGCTTTCGGACCTCATACCACCACGCCAGCAATGAATCAATAGATGATCTTCGAATTTCAATTTACTACACTGTTGAACCAGTGAGGACATATTGGGGCCTACAAATCAAGACCTTGCTGAATGGCCTGTTCACGTCCCTTTTGCTTGTATAAAGTTCCTATTATTGCTCGTTCTTCATTGGAGAATAAAGGTATATTAATTGCTCCCGGTATATGTCCTTTACTATATTCGTTTGGAGAACGGACATCGATTACCGGATTGTTCTTTGAGGACTCTAGGAATTCTTTTGTGTTCAGATTCTCCATACGTTCACAAAGTTATCACATAAGTAGGAAAAAGTAATCGCCAGGATATCTCTTTGTTGATTTAATGTTTATATACTACTGTTCTAAATTTGAACAACTTGGTATTGTGTATGAAAAAGGTGATCCCAAAGTTGAAACTTAAAGCCTATTTTCAAGATGAATATATCGAGGCTGGCTGTGATGAAGCTGGCAGAGGGTGTCTGGCGGGACCGGTCGTTGCGGCTGCTGTTATTCTTCCAAGGCGTTTTAGGCATGGACTTCTTACTGATTCAAAGCGATTGACTGCCAAACAACGGAATAAATTACTATTGGAAATAAAAAAGAAGGCACTAGCCTATTCCATAGCGGAAGTTTCAAATGATGAGATTGATAAGATCAATATTCTGAATGCTTCCTTTAAGGCGATGCACCACGCGATAGACAAGTTGAAAATTCGGCCAGGGATTCTCCTTATTGACGGTAATCGTTTCAATCCTTACAGCAGTATACCTCATGAATGTATTGTGAAAGGGGATTCGAAATATTACTCAATTGCCGCAGCCTCAGTATTAGCCAAAACCTATAGAGACGAACTAATGCAAAAACTATCCATAGAACATCACTTTTATAAGTGGGAAACGAATGTCGGATATGCAACACGAGAGCATCGGGAAGGCATAAAAAAACATGGAATCACTCCTTATCACAGAAGATCTTTTCAACTTTTACCATCACAGCTTGAACTCTTTCCTGATGATCATTTGTAAAACGTTTTCTCGAAGCCAAAATGTGGTTTTTGTCCTAAAAATCTTCGTCTGGAATAACGAACTAATAAACCCCATACCATAACCAAATAATTGAATGAAACTGACAATGATTGACAGAAATCCAACAACAAGGCTCTTATTGGACCAACTACTATGAATAAATAACATCAATATGAAGGTGGTCAGAGGCGCCAAAAATATGATGTGAATAAATGACAGAAATGCTGTGGAAAAACAAGCTATAATGAATAAGCTGGGCAAGACATGTACTAATTTCATCGACCCGGGATGCATCAGTGAGAGATGAATTCTGGCCATACCTGAATTATATACTTGTATGAAAAACTGTTTGAGGTTCGACCTCCGCTTATGGTATAAATATGCTTTATCAATCAAAACGGATCGATAACCTTGTCTTTCAAGTCTGATGCTAAGATCAATGTCTTCTCCAAAGCGCATTTTATTAAAACCGCCAATTTGCTCAAATGCCTTTCTATTAATTCCCATGTTGAAACTACGCGGCTTGTATTTTTCTAATTGCTTTTTCCTACCCCTTATTCCCCCGGTTGTTAAGTATGATGTCATGGCATAGTTAATCGCTTTCTGGATTGAGGAGAAAGATTTATGAGCTCGATCAGGTCCGCCAAATGCATCAATATTTTGTGTAGATACAAAAAGATCAACCTGAGCCAAATATTCTTGAGGTAGCAAGCAATCTGAATCCAGGAATATCAGAATAGTCCCGGAAGCCTTATCAGCGCCGAAATTTCTTGAAAGACCCGGTCCGGAATTCTCTTTCTGAAAATATTGGATTTTAATTTTCGAATCATAGATTTCAACGATTTCACGAGATGATATTACCGAGCCATCATCAACTACAATTACTTCAAAATCACGAAAAATCTGATGGTTAATGCTTTCGAGTAGTTCACGAAGTTCTTCCGGACGATTATACACCGGTATGATCAAGGAGTACTTAGGCATCTTTTACACCGAGTGATTCCGCAATGAGGTAATCGTTGCTTCTCTGACTTTGAGTTAAAAGCTCTCCCAGAAAGCCTGCCAGAAATAATTGTGTTCCCACGATCAATGCGACTAACGCCAAAAAGAACAAAGGTTGGTCCACCACGTCTCGTACAGGCAAACGGTAATGGATCTTGTAAATCTTTTCAACTATCAGCCACATGGTTATTAAAGCACCGGTTACGATCGTTAAAGTGCCAAGTGTGCCAAAGAAATGCATGGGCCTTTTGCCGAACTTTGCAACAAAAGTGATTGACACTAAATCGAGAAACCCTTTGACAAACCTTTCAATCCCAAATTTGGTTTTACCGTATTTCCTGGCCTGATGGCTTACAACTTTTTCTCCAATTTTATAATATCCATGCCATTTTGCGATGTAGGGTATATACCTGTGCATCTCACCATAAACGAATATATTTTTCACCACTTCTTTTTTATAAGCTTTGAGGCCACAGTTGAAATCATGTTAATTTGATTCCTGAAATGATCCGTGTCACATAATTAAAAAACCTTGAAGGAATGGTTTTAGTGATTGGGTCGTGTCTTTTTCTTTTCCATCCCGAGACCAGGTCGTAGTTTTCTTCTTTAATCATATTAACCAGCTCTGGAATTTCGTCAGGACTGTCTTGTAAATCGGCGTCCATGGTGATGACTACATCTCCGGATGAGGCTTTGAAACCAATATCTAATGCTGCTGATTTTCCATAATTTCTGTTGAGCCTGATACCTTTAAAGGAAGAATTCACAGCGTGCTGTTCCTGAATTTTTACCCAGGATTTATCATTACTGCCGTCATCAATTAAAAAGTACTTCGAATGTCGATCCCAAATCGGCCATAACTCTCGTAATCCAATCACACAATTCCGGTATGGATTCTTCTTCGTTTAATAGTGGGATTACTATGGTGATTTCAAGTGGCATCAGCCATTCTGAATTATTGGTTCATTTCGCTTGATAATAGCCCCGGCAATAAGTGCAAACACTGCAGATGACAGTATTATGAATCCAGGAATTTTTTAGTTGAGCAAATATTGTGAATTGACCGGGCATTACTCTTTCCAATCTTAGAATTTGTTCATCAATCTGGTTCCGGCTCATACCAATTGATCTTAAAAACTCCTCCGTATTTGTAATAGTTGCTTCAGTTACCAATTCCGGAAGTTCCGAATCGATGATCGAATAAAGCAGGATGTTAAACATTAACTGAATCAGGGTTGAAAAAAATAGTATAATAAATGCCAGTCGAAAAGCTTTTCCAAAGCCCAGGTAACCAGAACCCATTCGTCGGTATTGATTACCGAAAATAACAACGAACATTAATAGGAGAACCAGCGCCAATATTGATAACGACCAATGAACCAGGAAATGAATAGTCAACTATATATACCACTATCACTAAAATGCATGCTCCAATTCCAAGAACTATACCTTTCTTTATGGCGTATGGCAATAAAGATTCTATATTATTTATTGAATCTGTTTGCATTAAATTAACAATGGTGTGAAGGCAAATTTAGTACTTCCGTCATTTGTGCATAGAATTTCGGAAACTCGATTTGAGATAATTTATGTTACAGGTCAAAAATGAAACAACAAAACCCAATGAATAAAAGAAATTTTCTCACCGTTTTAATGGGCTTACTTATCACAAAACTATTAGCCCCATTTAAATCGTTTTCTATGAATAAGAGACAAACTCCCAACTGAAGTTCTTTTAAGATCGATGCCATTAACGAGAAAAGATTGTCAGAAGGAGGCCCTTATCTCAGTTTTATTAATGAAAAATCGCTGAAGACCGGTCTTTATGTATTGCCCAAGGGATCAGAGGACAAACAGAATCTACATGAATTGGATGAAGTTTATTATATCATCGAAGGCCAATCTAAGTTCTTTGCAGATGGAGATACCATTGGTGTCAGACCTGGTGATGTGATCTTTGTAAAAGCACGTATCGAACACAGATTTGTTGATATTGAACGAGACTTGAAAATACTGGTCTTCTTTTCAGAATTCAAAGTCACTTAAGTCAGGCAAAGGCAGGGCCAGGTCTGGGTCTAAGTTAGAAAAATGTGCAGTCTCCTTATTAAAAAATAATAGGTGATTCTACTCGTGTTTTGTGTTTGCATTTAAGACTCAATTTTTATGATCGGTTAGCTCATCCTAATTTCGCTAGGTGGATTTTGAGAATTTTCTTTATGATCTGAAAGGAAAATTAAAAAGACCTCTTCCTGGACAGGAGGCCCAGATGGTCATGGCCCCGATCGAAATTGATCAATCCAGGTTTAACCTCGCTGCACAAAATGATGCTAAAAGAGGAGCCGTCTTGATATTATTTTATCCCGATAGCGGGGATATTCATTTTCCACTTATTCGGCGATCCACATACGAAGGTGTACATAGTGGTCAGGTTGCACTACCAGGTGGAAAAAAAGAGAAAGAAGACGCAGACCTATTCACTACTGCGATAAGAGAAGCTAGCGAAGAAATAGGTATCGACAGGAATAAAGTAACTATTATTGGATCACTCACGGAAGTGTACATCCCGGTGAGTAATTTTAAAGTACTGCCGGTGTTAGGATATTACACGGCAAAACCAATCTTTATTCCTGATTACGAGGAAGTGGAGGAAATTATAATTGCAAATATCCAAATGTTTAATAATAGCGCTAAACACAAAATAACTGAAATCCAAATTGCGGAGAACTTCAGTATAAGAGCACCATATTTTGATGTTGATCATCGAAAGATTTGGGGAGCAACAGCTATGATGTTAGGCGAACTAATGGTTGTTCTAAACAGCTAACGAACGAGGCATACAAGTTGAACTATATTTGCAGCGACAAGTGGAGGAATGCATGCCGCGAAAGATTCTTTTCATAGTTAATCCACACTCCGGAACTTCAATTAAACCTATAAATGAGGAGGTAATCAGAAGCCATTTTGATCATCCAAATTGGTCGATAGAATCCACTAAGTATGCGGGTCACGCCAGGGATATTGCAGCAAGAGCAAAGGATCATGTTGATGCAATAATTGCAATTGGAGGAGATGGAACGGTAAATGAAGTTGTGTCTGCCATTGTAGATTCTTCAGTTGTTTTAGGGATCATACCTAAGGGCTCAGGGAACGGGTTGTCAAACTTTCTTGGGATTCCGAAAGATTTGACTGGCGCATTAAATTTAATCAAAGCTGGAGAAGTGCTCGCAATCGATTCAATGTCTCTTAATGAACACCGTTTCGTAAATATGGCTGGAATTGGATTTGATGCTCATATTGCACATATATTTAAAGACTTTGGTTCCAGGGAATTTTTTTCGTATTCAAAACTGGTGGTGAATGAGTTTCGAAAATATCCCGGGATTAGGGTGAAGTTGAGATACAATGGC
Organism: Cyclobacteriaceae bacterium; assembly: GCA_963664285.2. Taxonomy (GTDB): domain Bacteria; phylum Bacteroidota; class Bacteroidia; order Cytophagales; family Cyclobacteriaceae; genus JAJCYL01. The sequence continues at coordinate 40,201 of CAXXNX010000053.1, read as the reverse complement.
AATGACACCCGTGAAGAAAGCGTTTTTGTGCTCAGCTTTGCCAACTCATCGCAGTATGGCAATAACGCCCATATAGCGCCTGCTGCGGTAATTGATGACGGCCTGACTGATGTTTGTATAGTGCGCAAGTTTCCCCTAATTAGCTCATTGGCAATTGTGTATAAATTGTTTAATAAGTCACTTATTGACTCTAGCTATTACTCTTCTTTCAAGGTTCAAGAAATTCATGTAACATCTGATACTGAAATGTATGCCCATGTCGACGGCGAACCGATTGTTGTTGGTAAAGAAGCTCTGCTGACTGTTCATTCAAGGAATTTGAAGGTTTTGGTGCCGTAAATTGATATTTATATCACTGCTAGAATTTGTGCTTGCTTGTTGCGAACATCTTTAGAGGTAACTCTAAGCTGGCATTGAGTTTAATGCAAATTTTAGATACTTTTAGATTATTAAGATTTGTTTTTAGGGCCATAATCAAAACAATATACATTTACTCAAGGGATTTCTGTATTTCCTTGGCGGCGAAGATGGTGAAGAAAAAGCCATGCTTTTGCTGTTAGCCAAAGGGTTTTTTATGGGTATTTTTATTGCAACCTACCAAGTTGGCGCAGAAACATTATTTATTTACGAACTGGGAGAAGAGCTATTAGATGTAGCCTTTTTTGCTGCCGGAGTTTCTGGAGTTGTAACGACAGTTATATTCGTTTGGCTACAAAGGCACATAAAGTTCTCAACGCTGGTTATTTCCAATGTTTTTCTTATTTTCTTATTTGTCGTCGGATTGCGTTTTGGACACATGTCAATTGATTGGCCTTATTGGTCATTTGTTCAGTTCGTTATGATTGGTCCTGCAACGGCCCTCATGATTCTCGGATTCTGGGGAACATTTGGACGTATGTTCGATCTGAGACAATCAAAAAGAATTATTGGTGGTATTGATACAGGTCAACTATCAGCAACTGTCCTGGCATTTTTTCCATACCTATTATTTCAAATTTCATTGATAGTGAGACAGAGGACTTGCTAGTTGCTGCCACAGCAGCTTGTTTCAGCATTTTCGTCTTTACTGTTTGGTTAGTACGGTCTTTTAATTTGGATACCGCCACCCAAGCGAAGTATGGAGAAAAGAAAGCCAAAAGCGTGGGATTCGTGGATTTATTCAAAGATAAATATTTGAGGATGATGTGCCTCTTCCTGATATTCTCAACCATTGGAGCAAAATTCATTAATTTCTCTTTTTATACATCCACTGAAACCATGTATCCGGATGAGACTGAACTGAAAAACTTCCTCTCTTTCTTCAATGGAGCGGTTATGATCGTAAGTTTTTTGATCCAGAGTTTCATTAATGATATTATTATTGGTAAATATGGTTTGAGAGTATCTCTTATGGTCATGCCATTCATTCTTGTGATATTTACAGTAGGCGCAATTGTTTCCGGTCATATGTTTGGCTATACAGAGAAGAACGAAGAATACCTATTCTTCTTCCTATTTATAGCGATGGGTAACTTTTTTACTTTGTCTATTAAGGACGCGTTGGAAAGCCCGGCGTTTAACCCGCATTATTCATAGGCCACCAATTTTGGGATTAATAATGGGTTGCTAACTATTTTTGATTGGAGTGTATGTATTAATTTGAAGATCAACCAGGTTTCTGGATTTCAAAGGACATTAGAGCGTTTTTTTGTTAGAATTTTTCAATTTTCAGTCAAAGCTCTATTGTGTTCTTATGGAAGAACATTTTTTTGATTAAACCAAACTGTTTAACTGATCGGTCAGTTCACCGTAAGCAAATCGCCCAGCAGGTATTGATATCTAAAGGCTCTTGAGAATTGTATTGTCAATGATCTTTTCCTTTCTTTCAGGCACGCCCCAACCTTCATCAGGTAAAGCCGGATATTGTCCACTTGCCATCGTTTAGCAAAGTGGTGTTTTGTTTTGGCAATTAATAATTTAATCTGCCGGAACATTTCATAACAGAGGGTAGTGATGATTAAACGCATGAAATTGGCCCAGTAGTGATGACAGGAAAGCCGGTCGGAATAAGTCATGTTTTTGAGTTCCTTTATTCGATTTTCACTGGCATCACCTCGCTTGACATAAAAATCAAAGTAAATCTGTTGAGCGGTCATCGCTTCAAAGTTGCTCACAAAGTAACGGACATTCATTCCTTTTCCGGTAGACTCCACTTTGGCGTACAGCTTTTCAGAACGATCCCAGCTTTTGGCCTGGTAAGTAAACGGGCCAACAAACTCTTGATGTTTGATGATTTTTGAAGCATATTCCTTTTTTACTTCAATGATAGTCTGTTTGGTAAAAGTCTTTAAAACTTCATTACTACTAATACCTAAACAAAATTGAAGGTCAAACTGCTTAGCTATCCGATAAAAAGATGCTCCTGAAAAGCCACTATCCGCTCGAATAAGAATCTTTACTGAGGGCAGTTTTTTTCTGATTTTAATGACAATCCTTTTCAATAAGGCCACAAACCATTTGTTGGAGTGACAATTGCCCGGACGTAGTACTGGTAAAATGACCTGACCGGTGTTCCCGTCCTTAAAGAACAACTCATGGTACATAGTCTGTCCATAATAGCCATTATACAAACTGAGTTGTTGGGATCCATGAGTAGGGTCATCGGTACCATCTACATCAATGATGATTTGACCAGTCTTCTCTTTCAACTCCTCTACATAACGGTCTACAAACCATTGACTCATCTGGTAGATTAGACTCCGATCGGCCTTGTTTTCAAATCGACTTAAAGTAGGCTGGGAACATAATCCGCTATCTAGTACTTTACGGATCACCGGATCCTCTCGGAGTTTTTGTTCGTCATTGCAATCCTGATAGCCCTGCATCATTAAAAACACCCGTTGGCGAAGCATTTCTTCATAAGTGTATTCGATAAAAAAGGGGTTTCGATAGTCAGGAATCAGTGCGGCGAAGCTTTTTAATAGACCAGTCTTTCTCTCTACTTTTTCACTTAACAATATCGCTCCGTCTGAGCTAATCGCTGATGCTGAAAAATCAAATTTAAAAGCTTGTTTTCCTCGATAAAATACGGTATCTTTTTCCTTATATTCAGGCATAAATTAATTGCTTATTTTGTTGTCTAACTATCTCAATATAAGCAATTTATGCCTGTTTTTTATTGTCTACTATGAATTTTTGGGTTAAGCTGTTCTTTCTGCCGCTCGATATTAAAATTCGCTTTGATATTCAAACAAGAATTGAGGGCGTTATCAGCCAAATAGCTGTCCTGGTAGGCGGTTCAATAATTATTGGCTTAACAGCATTAGCCTGGTTTCAACTCATACACTTCTCTTATTTGGTTATAGCAGTGGCGGCAGTTATCGTATACTTCTCCGACAAACTTTTCGGTGGTATAAGAAGACGCTTAAGATTGCATTGGAGGGACAAAAGGAGAAGTTAAAAGGAAGAGGAAGCAGGAATGAGCATAACACAATTAACGCTTTGAAATCTGAAATTGACAGTGAAGAGGCAGAAACTGTGATCACATCTTTAAAACTGATGGAGAGAATGGAGCCAATTGTGATTGAGGAATCTTTGATCCATGAATTAGATCACCCTGAGAAGGAAGTAAAGCTATTTTCTTATCGTAAATTGAGAGAACTGGAGTTATTTAAATCATATGATAAGATAAAGGAGATTGCATCTCGTGAAAAAGATCAAGATATTATTAAAGAAGCCGCTTTATGCTTAAGACACTTCAAAAAGTCTAAGGAATTCGAACTGTCCATCGAGAAGGTAAGAAGAATGGCGCGATCAACGGAATATGAGGATAGGGTGTTTATTGCTCATGTTTTGAGGAAGTTGGATGATGAAAAATATATTCCTTTTATAGTAGAACTACTGCGGGATATTAATCCTAAGGTAAGAAATGCAGCCATTGTGACTGCAGGTTATCTCCATCGACCAGAGTTGTGGCCAATTCTGGTGGAAAACCTCTCTGTAAGTACCTATAGTAATGCTTCTGATTCAGCTCTTATTGCCGCTGGCGAACCGGCATTCCATACCATAGATACAGCATTTTATAAGACTAATCAATATCTTGAAACGATGATCAGGGTGGTTCAGATCCTGGGAAGAATTGGTGGACGAAGATCTACTGACCTGTTATGGAAAAAAATAGAATTTCCTGACAGGAGAATCGTTTCCAAGATTTTGTTATCTCTGAGTTACAATGGTTATCAAGCTAAAGATTTTCAAGCTGCGAGAATTAAAATCGCCATAGAGGAAAGAGTTGGTGATGTTGCCTGGAATATCCTGGCTCTTCAACTCATTCCGGAGGAAGGAGAATTAGATATCAAACTTCGTGAGGCGATGGAGCAGGAGAATAAGCAAAATTATGATAATATTTTCATGCTATTGGCCATGATTTATGACTCGCAGAGTATCCAGTTAATTAAAGAAAACCTGCAAGTGGCTACTACGGATAGCATTGCGTTTGGGGTCGAAGCCTTGGACATTATCCTCGAAGATGAACTAAAACCGAAGATTTTCCCAATAATGGATGAGATGAAGGACGAAGAGCGTTTAGCCCGGCTTCTAAATTTTTATCCTCCGGAGGAATTTTCGTCCTATTCGGATTTATTAATTCAGATTATTAACCGTGATTACAATCACATCAACCGGTGGACAAAAGCTTTGGCGCTCTATAGGCTATCATTTATCGAAGGAACAGAGGTTGGTCAAAATTTAATAGCCAATTTGTTCAACCCAGATCCAATGTTGTTGCAAACAGCAGCTTGGGTGATTTATTTATTGGATAAGCAACAATACCACGCCCAAACAAAACGAATCAATGCCATTGTTAAGAAAGATCTTGATAAGCAGATATTACCTCCGGTTTTCAGAGATGAGGATGAGGAATATCACCAGAAGAAATATCTCCTGGAGCGAGCGCTCATTTTGAACGGACTTGACTTATTCAAGGGTGTTTCAGGTCTTATTTTGGCAGAAGTTGCAGAATGTATAGAGGAAATTAAGCTTGGGGTTGACCATACAATTATTGAGAAGGGTAATAACGGGAATGAGCCCATCTACATTCTGATTTCGGGTAGGATTAAGATTCACGACGGAGACAATGTTCAAAAGATCATCGAGCCAACTACAATTGTTGGTGAACAACATATTGTAGCCTCTGATGTATTCAAATACTCAGTGACTACATTAGAGGATTCAATATTCCTCGTAATAGCCAAGGATGATATTTATGACCTGATATCGAAAAACATTGAACTGGTCGAAGCATTCCTTGGAGTAATTGAAGACGAAAAAGAGCAAATAGACCTTGAGGAGGATCTCTACGTGAATCAGAATTTCTTTAGCTAGAACGACGATATCCTATCCTACTATTTCGGTTCTTCCATCAGTATTGCCATAAAGGTCTGAATGCCGTCAATCAGGTTTCCAATTTTGAGGTTTTCGTTAGGACTATGTTGATTGTTATCGGGGTTAACCAACGGGACAATTACAGCCGGAATTTGCAGTTCATTGATAAAGCTTGCTATTGGAACTGTGCCGCCCATGATCCTTATTTTGACCGGGTCATCGCTCCACCCTTTATTAATTGCCGACGATAACCATTCACCGGTTTGGGATTCCACATCAGTTCTGAACGGCATTGTAGCACCACCGGATTTAAAGGTGGCAATTCGAGGATATTTTAAACGTTCCTCTTCGTTTGGTCTTCTGTCAAGAACATAATAACCACTATTCTCAATATGGGTTTTAATTAGTGTCTGTATGAAAACAGGCTAATATGCTGATTATCCATCATATTCGTATTTTTTCCATCAAATCAGCGCTGAATTATTCTCGAATCTGATTCAGTAGAATTATCAAATTCACAAATATTATCAAGAACAGTTGCGTTGTAGCCTGTTAATTGGCCATTTGAAGGTTTTCCATTCAAAAACCCCAAAGAATTCACTTTGAGATTCGCAGGCTTTTTGGTCTGTCGGGGAGTAAAATCCCTGTCCTTTTTTTGTTCATTCAGTGTAGAAAAGAAACGATTTTTTCGGTTGGTTTATCAGGATTAATCATTATATTGCATATAACCGATATAAATACAAACCATGAGGAAATCCTTCCAGCCCCAACTTACCCTGAGATGCACACCCATCGAGCAAGTAGAGGCTCCGGTGAAAACTAAAAGCCACTTAGCTGCCCTGGCAGCCGCCCTTCAATATATCTATGTCCAACCTGAATGGAACCAGCGTATTTTTGAATTACTTTCTTCCAAACTCATTGAGGGAAAGAAAAAGACGGGCCGTGAGGGTATGAGTCTGTGGGAGGTCTTCGTATTGGCCCAGGTGCGCCTGTGCATGAACATCTCTTACGATGAGTTACACCCCATATCTCCAATTACGACACGTTGGTACGGGGCATTATGGGGGTGCTACCTACCGACTACTCTGTGGGCAAACAGTATAAGTACCAGAACATTTATGACAATGTGACCTTGCTGGACGATGAACTGCTCATCGGCATCAATGATGTAATCGTAGCAGCAGGTCACCAGGTGTTTAAAAAAAAAGGAAAAACCGGAGGGGAGGAAGTTGCCTTGCGTTGTAAGACCGATAGTTTCGTGGTAGAAACCGACACCCACTTTCCTACCGACTACAACCTGCTATGGGACAGTGCCAGAAAGTGTATAGATGTAGCTGATTTATTGGTCTCAAAAAGGTATTTTACTGGCTGGCGTAAGTCCGGGGATTGGCGCAGATCCCTCAAAAGGCTGATGCGCAGCGTGGGCAGGACCACCGGCTCAGGAGGAAAAAACAAAGAGGAGCGGGTAGAGCAGGCTGCCACTTCCTATCTGACTAAAGCCCGTGCTTTGAGCAAGAAAGTGGGCCAAATGTTGGAAAAACATCAGGGAAACTCTATCGAGGAGTTCGCAGCCCTGATGGCATTGACCTATTATCTTGAGATGTTGGAAAAGCACATCGAGTTGCTCGACAGGCGGTTGATCAGAGCAGAGACCATTCCCCATGCCGAAAAAGTCTTTTCCATCTTTCAACCTTATGCCGAAATGATCAAAAAAGGCAAACTGCACCCCAATGTGGAGATCGGTAAGAATCTGGCCATCACTTCGGATCAATACCATTTACTCATAGACTGGCAAATAGCTGAAAAACAAACCGACAACCAACTTACCCTATCAATTGCCCGGCGTATCGCTGAGAAATACCCCATCCAAAGCCTGAGCACCGACAAGGGGTTTTCCGATAAAGAGGATAAAGCAACTCTGCAAACCTTCATCCCAGAAGTGATCATGCCTAAAAAGGGTAGGTTAAACAAAGAAGAAAAAGCCATCGAATCAGCGCCAGCCTTCAAAAGGTTGAAAAACAAGCATTCTGCTATCGAATCCAACATTAATGAGCTGGAACACCGGGGATTGGACCGATGCCCGAACCGTACCCGCAAAACTTTCAATAGCTACATCGGGTTGGCCATTACTGCCTACAACCTTCACAAGATCGGGCGTAAACTCCAGGCTGACCGTCTGGCCGCCCAGCAGCAAGCCAATTGCCAGAAACAAGCAGCTTAATCACCTTTTAGCTGTTTAATAAGGATTAGGCACTGGCAGAAGTGCGTCCTGGCCAGGCTAAAACCCGGCTATTTTTATCAAAAACCATCAAAAACAATGAATAAAAGCAAAGTCACCCTTTATTAGTCAGCAAGGTGAGTGATTTTTTCATTGTTCCATTTTAAGCAATATTTTAATACGACCTAAAACTCGCTGTTTTCTTAGAGACACTAATTAGTGTCTCTAAGAAAACACACCTAAATTAAAAATTATTCTTATGGTCGATCTTTCCATTTTTTCTAATCGATTGATACTCAGGTATTAACTCATAGAAAGAAAATGAAAATCTCATCCATAATAATTCATTTTATAAAAAAAGGGCTGTTTTCTTAGAGACACTAATTAAGCTTTTTAGCTTATCGGGATCACTCTTCGGAACGAGCCTTAAATCAATGGATGCCGTTACTTCAGCTGGAACGATCGTTCTTGCTTCATCTCCTGTCCAGGCAGCAGAGATACCCCGGACATTTAATGATGGATACTGCAGAGCTTCCTGTAAGCTTTGACCTACTTTTTCTGGCTCTGCTATGCCAATGGTTGAGTGAATTTTATCGCGATCATCAGGAACTTGTTCTAATAATTGTTTTATTTCAGGAGTAAGCAAAATTCCATCGTAATATCCTGGGATAATGACCTTGCCTTCATCATCCTTCATCGAGCTTAATAATTTCGCCATCCTAAATACAGGGTTTGGAGCGTAATTACCATAATGACCGCTGTGTTGATGATTTCTCGGGCCGTAAACAGTTAAGTTGATAGTAGTATTGCCCCTGCAGCCAAATATTAAGGTTGGTTTGCCGGTGAGATGCATTGGTCCATCGTTGATAATCATGTGATCAGCCGATAACAAATCCTTGTATTTTTTGACTGCAGCCGTTAAGTGCAGCCTCCCTTTTTCCTCTTCTCCATCTAAGATCACTTTGATGTTGACTTGGGGCTTAAAGTCATTTTCATGCATGGCATCAATGGCCTGAAGAAGCATTATTATGGGTCCTTTGTCATCACTGGCAGAACGCCCAAAAATGCGCCAATCTCGATTTATTTCTTTTTTAAGATTATCCCAATCGATTGCTTTCCAGTCACCTGAGTTCTTTTCTTTCAAAATCGCTATATAAGGATCTTCTTGTAGCCATTTGCTCTTATCAACGGATTGACCATCAAAGTGCATGTAGAATAATATAGTGCTACTTGCGCCATTCATTGACTTTTCAGCAAAGAACAAGGGGGTTCTTTCAGTCTCTAATATGCTGGTTTTGAAGTTTCTCTTGTCGAATGCTTCCTCTAGCCAGCTGATATTTTTTAAGATATCATCAGGATAAAGCGCATCGTTGGGTATTGCGATGAATTGCCGTAATTCTTCAATTGCCTCTGTACTTTTCGCCTTGCTTAAAAAGGATAATTGTTCATGGCGATTCTGAGCATGAGCTTCAAAAAGAATAATGGTAATTATCGGTGTAAACAAGTTTCATGATTGGATGCTTTAACATTCTAAATTTGTCATCAATAATAAGCTATTCATATTGCGAATTACACTTAAAAACGGGGTTTTGACATCAGAAGAATTGTTGGCCGGTAATAAGACATCCGGTGATTTTACTTCTTATGAGTTGAATGTTTTAGGTTTTATTGAGCAGTGGGAACAAGGGCAGGATCAGTTTATCATATCAACATCCGGTTCCATAGGCAAACCAAAGTCCATCAAATTGTTCCGGAAGGATTTACTACTTAGTGCAAAAAGGACGATTCATTTTTTCAACTTGTCATCAGACGATACGAGTTTGATTTGCCTGGACGTCAAACATATTGGTGGGTTGATGATGTTAGTAAGAAGCTTGGTTGCCAAAATGGATATAATTATACAGGAGCCCAATTCAGATCCATTCTTAAGGTTAGCACCGCAAGAATTCCCCACCTTTGCCGCGATGGTTCCTATCCAATTGAAAAATACCATCGAATACTTTTCCACTGCAAATGAAAAACTTAAAGTGATGAGGGCCATCATCGTCGGAGGAGCTCCAATCAACTGGCAACTTGAAAGATCAGCCCAAAAATTGAAAATACCGATATATCAGACCTTTGGCATGACAGAGACAATCTCCCACATTGCAGTTAGATTAATAAATGGCCCCAATCAATCTGTAGTTTACAATACACTTGACGGTTGGAGTATTGACATTGATGAAGGTGGCCATTTGATGATCAACTCAAATAGTGATGACTCTGAATGGACCCGCACCAATGATATCATTGAAATGATCGACAAAAAATCATTTAAGTGGATTGGAAGGTCAGATAATGTAATTAATTCTGGTGGGATTAAAATTCATCCTGAACTAATTGAAACAGCAATCTACGAGATATTTAATGGGCTTAGGCTGTTTGAAAGGTTTTTTGTAGCTGGAGTACCGGATGAAACATTGGGTAAACGCTTAATAATTATTATTGAAGGAAGAATTAATTCAGACCGGGAGTTACAGCTACTTTCAAAGTTGAGAGAAAAATTACCAAAATATTGTGCTCCTCAAGAGATGCTTTTCATAGATCGTTTTCTCGAAACGAGTACCGGTAAAATAAGGAGGAAAGCTACTTTGGATGCCATTTACCTTAACAAATAAAGCTTTCCAAAACCATTCTTAAAGGCCTTATCCGCAGATGTTTTTCGTCGGTCCATTTTTGCTCCATTGTTCCGCAATACAACACGATACAGGTAAACACCGTTAGCCAGCTGAGCACCAAACTCATCTCTGCCTTCCCAGGCAAAATCAGTAAGATTGTTGCCGATATGGATAGGACCCAGTTCGTCCTGGGTTATTTCACGGACTATCTTACCACTTACAGTCATAATTTGTATCTTGATTTGATCAGGTATTTGACTTCCTGTTAGCGTAAAAACGAACCTTGTACTTGTGGAAAATGGATTTGGGTAAGGGTAGAAATGAGTTATTGTCGATTCGTTGATCACCTCAAAACTTATTTCATAAGGCTCTATACCAGAGGTATTGCCACTGAAATCAGATCCTTGTACTCTTAAACCGTAAATACCATCCACTAAACCTCTTGGATTATACTCAATTTGGAAATCTGTGTTTTCGTCTGCGGGAGCAATAAGAATATCGGAACTGGAAAAATTTACCCGTTCGAAATTACATCCGGTTTCACAGGGTTGCTTTAATGATATTTCCACTCCGGAAGTATCTTGTTTGAATAAAAAAAGATTTTCATCCTTGAGCTTTACCAAAATCCTGGGACTGGGAGAGACAATATCCCCATCTAGAATGTAAACTCCATCAAAAGTAACATCCAGGATTGGGTTAGTTTCATCCGGATTAACTTGCAGAAAATCATTTATATCAATGATGTTATTGTTAATTGTAACTTCGGGAAGTTCATTTGGATTTACAAAAACATTTATATCATTTAGACCTGATTTGCCAAGTGTATTTAAATTATAAGAAAAAATTGCAGAGTCACCACTGGAAAGAGGGGGTAAAGTAATTGTTTGAATAGAATTCTCACTTAATTCCTTATTGAAGTCCGATAAATTCACCGGTATTGAATCATTGAAGCTGATGTTAGAAATATTCTTGAAGTAATAATTCGTTTCTAAAGGTTGCCCTTCATTCCTTTCCACGGCATTGTCACGACTTATCAATTCATCATTGGTAAGAAGAATTCCTTCAGGAACCCCCTCGAAGGTTACCTGCCACTTATTAAGCTGTGACGGGGGTGGATTAGTCTCATTCTCCGTTCTGAAAAGTAACTTGATGAATGGAAAATCGTCAGCGCTGATGGATGAAATGTCCTGATTGTCATTTGAAAGGTTTCCAAACAACACGTTTTCATTTCCGTTTCTATCCACACCTATCATGTCATAGGAGAAAGTATCAGTGGTAGGTGATTCTGAAAATGATGCTGACCTGAAAAACTCTTTCCATTGAGAGGCCGGACCAATTCTAGGAGTGGTTAGAGTGCCGTCCGTAAAGTTTCCGTTCAGGACTTCACTAAGGGTTATTGATTGGTTGGTTGCTCCTGTTATTTCAATCGCCGTGTCTGGGGCAGCACCTTTAGTGCCAAGAATGATTACGGGTTGACCGGTCGTTAAACTGTTTAAAAAATTAGTAGTTACGCCAATAGAATTCAACTGGTTGATCACTTCAATTGGCCAGTTTTCATATTGTAATTCACCTATAGAAAACAGCAATATATAATCCCCGTCCACCACATTATCAATATAACTATTAAGAAGGAGGCTCGGACCGCTTATTTCTGAATCTATGAAGTTATTGATTATAAACGACGTACGGCCACATTTGAGCGGGTCTTGACCGGGGGTATTAATACCAAAGATCAAATACGCAAATAAAGAAGACTTGTCGAGTGCTATGGCATTTAATGAATTTGAGCGGCAAATGAATTGAGTCTTATTCTGCCTCAAAATCTCCTGGTTATCTAAAGTTACCGTCAGGCTATCATACAGCACTGGGTTTCCCGGAAACTTTGAAGTTCCATGGGTTTTCACTAGTGAGGACAATTGAGTCTCCACAAAATTCCATTGATTGGAAACTTCGTTTTTCACTAATCCGTTAGAAACCAGAAGGTCAAATTGATCAAAAGTGGATTGTATCCAACCATCAGGAGATCCGGGAATGTAGGTAAATGAATTCTGAACAAATACGTCTTCTTCACCGGTTTTTATTTCCGAAAACTTCGTTCTCCAGTAGTAAACCACCGTGTCGTTTGGGGTGAATGGCAAATCAACAAGCCATTCCGCCAAGACTTTAAAATCTCCGGATCGATTAATGAAGAGGGGACTATTAAATGCCCTAGTTGTATCCAATTCGAATATAAAACCTCTTTTTTCCGAAAGCAGATCGGAGGATTGGCTTACGAAACGAACAGGGTTTTCTGATTCAATACCAAAGTTCTTAGGAAAAATATTAACTGAGGTTCCGGAGTTTATAAAAAAATCAATTGACGCAATATTATTGATTTCGCTAATTTCAGAAATCAGGTTGGCTTCATCAATAATCACTTCAAAACGATTGTTGCCAAACCCATTCTGGTTGGCTATAGTGCGAACGGTAAGGCTTATAGTATCCTGAAATTTTATAGGGTCGAATTGCTTCGGTTCAAATGTTTGGATAGTGCCATCATTTAAAAACCGATTAATAGTGACTTCAAAAGGTACTTTAGAGGTGACTCCGAAATTTCGTATGATAACATTAACAGCGAAAGAATCGGTGAGGGCAGTAACTGCTTGACCATCAAAAGAACTGATTGCGATGTCATTCTCCGTAAGTGAATAGTCAGGCTGACTAGCGCCGAAGAGTTTGGCAGCTGGATCTCCTTGCAGCATAAATTGCTGAACCTGTGCTCGCTGAGTTGCCCCATTTGAGAATTGATCAATATACCTTATTCCCGCCTCTCTCTTAACAACGCCTATTGATTGTGAAATAAATATTGAATCGCCATAACCTACTTCATATAGAAGGTCAGTAAACCTTTTTAGCTGTGAACTGAGGCCATTGTCACTGTGTGCCATGTAAATAACTGAACCTTTGTTTGGTGTGAGGATCCAGTCTTCCCCTAATGAAAAAAATGAGCCAAATACATCACCAGCATTACAACCATTAACAACGATGGTGTTGTATAAACCCTTATTATCATAACCAAAACTTGGGTTGGAAACAAAACCTATATCTATATCTGATCCATTAGGTCCTGAATGTCCGAAAAAGGTAATTAGGGCTTCCTCAAAAAGTAGTACCCATCAAATTAGCAGCCCTAGATAGATTGAGCACGAATAGGGTTGCAGCAATCCAAGTTTGTGAAGTTGATTTAAGCTTGGCTTTGATTTCATTGAGCGAGTAAGCTTGTTTGGCATTGCCTATTCTTCCCTCAATGGCATTCCTCTCAGCATATTCCTTTTTTGATTTAGCCTTCTGGTATGCTGATTTCTTCACAGGTTTTCCTTTTGTGGCAGCTGTCATCCTTATGCTGTTTTCTTTACACCAAATGCGATTCTTATTGGTAGCATAGATTTTATCGGCCTGTATAAGTTCAGGGTAATAACCAAACAAAGCCTTGTAGGCCTCTGCCTGATTGATCAGGTCCTCACTTTCATTATAGGCATTCCAGCTTAGGTTATCCTTGGTCATGAACCCATCCATGAGTGAAAGGCCCAACTTGGCACCAAACTCTACACTCTTGCCCTGCTTGCCCCTCACTATCGGGCGTACATGGGGTTGTGAGATGCTCACTTCTGATCTTTACATGGTGGGCTTTCTGCTCATACATGCCTAAAAGGGTATGGACCATCATCAGTTCCTGCTGGGTTTTGTGGGGAAAAGGAAACGGCCCTTTGCATTTGATCGATATGGCCCAGGTTCCTTTTTACACAGAGCAACACACGGATGGCCAAGTGGAGTACAACTGATTTTTTCCCCCTGCAAATAACGCTTAAAAGTCCTGGGTTTGACCTCCATCTTGTCCCTGAGCAGGTCAAACAACCGGTCAACCATCTTTTCGGTCTTGATACGGGCTTCATTGACCAAACCAAGATCATTTGGGTAGGTGATGTATTGATCTGCCACAGTGGCATCTATCTTTAATTTACCTTTTGGCCTTTTAGATACCGCACCCTTTTGGTTTGGTTTCCGGTCAGGAAGGGACACCATCATGATGATTTTCGAGAATGCATCGAAAGTATCATCCCCTAGTTTTTTTCGCATCTCCACAAAAAGCGTAGGCGAAAACACCAAACCAGGTGTGTAATGGTCCAAACCAAGAAAGAACTGCATGTATGGGTTTTCGCTGATGGTCAGCAAGGTCTCTTCATCGGACAACCCCAGTTTATGTTTTATAATAAATGCCCCTATGATGTGCCTTGGGTTGACGCTCTTTGCCCCCATGTTGACGCTGAATTTCCTTTTGTAGATATTTACCAACTCATCCCATGGCAACAAGTTTGCAAGTGCTATCCATCTGTTGTTTGGGTTGAGTTTGATGGAGTTAATGGAGGAAAATTCTTCTATTTTGGTTTGGTACTGCGATGTGTAATCGATCATATGCAATGCTATACGTCAAATATACAAATAACCTTGCATATATAAAAATATATTTACACGTGAATCGCTTAATATGAGCAATCAAGGTCGTTTTTATCCAATCTGAGGAAGCCCTAATTAAGCCAACTCCATTATTAACCGCTTCTGAAACATTGAATAGCTCGATCGGATTACTCGATTGCTTGCTCACGGTGGATACTTGTCCTCCCAGGAATTCATCTTCTGCTATGGTTTTAAAACCATCTACATTTGCTTTGAAGGAAACCAATTCAAGTGGAGTAGTACCCCCACTTAAATGTATTAGTCGTTTTCTCCAAAGATCATCAAATGGAGCTTGCTCGTATTCAATGAGTTTATCTAAATAGCCCTCAACCTGATCGGGAGTTTTGGCAGTGATTCGTCCTACCGGAATTGGTGCAACTACATCGGTACCCGAAAGTCCGGCAATAAGTGCGATGTCAGAACCGGGAAATCCCATTGTTGGAACAAGATGTGACAAGCCATTAGCCTCTAGAGCAATTTTGGTTTGTCTGTCAGGATTATTGGGTATGTCCAATGCCTCTCCGATCAAAAATAGATACTCCGGACTTCCATTTACTAGCATATAATTGACAAATCTTCGTATGGCTAGCGGAGAGGGCTCACCATAGTTGAATTGATCATACAGGCTGATGACATTAGCCACTAATACATTGAAGGCTCCTCCTTCTGAGCTCTCGCGATAATCTTTATAGGCATTGACGGGATCGGGGCTACCACTAATTGTAGCTTGCATTAAATCAGGATGTGAGATAATTAGAAAATTGTCGCTAGTAGGATCAATATTCTGAAAGTTAACCTCCTGAATGGAAAAGGAGGAAAGGGGAGAATTGAAGGCAAAAAGCACCCTCGTAGAGGCGGTGGATTGAACAACAACATCGAATTGGGTCGCCGTTTGATTGACCCCAATGCGAATTAAATTATTAGGATCTGTTACATCATATAATCGGATATTTCCTGGTGAATTAACAACATCTAAAAATGATTTATTGGAAGGGTTTTCTCGCAAAATAAAATGTTTGCTGTTCTGACTATTCATATTGGTATCTTGCGGAAAATCCAGGTCAATAAAGGAGACCGCAGCTCTATCTGCATTTTCCCCTACGCCTAAAACATCCACCCTTATTATAAAATCACCCCCCGGATCAATATCAGTCCATTCAATTTCAGCTTCAAAAAGGAAATTATTATGTGCATTGAATTGCGCATTACCCAATAGGCGTAGGTTTCCGGCAGTCGGACCAACTAAAATATCAACATTGTGAGAGAGGTTATTTCTTCCGGCTAAAAGTATTTTGAAGTTAGGTTTGGGACCAGTTGTAAAGGTGTTAACATTACTTGTAAGCGTAAAAGTTGCGCTATTGCCCTTACTAATATCCGATCCAGTCCACCCTTCGCCAAAATCAAATTGACTTAATATTATATTCCCACCGGCATAGGTAGTCCCCCGACTGTAGTTATTTGTGTTTAAGAGAAGATTTTTTTCCAGGTGATAATCTTCATTGGGAATGGCAGTAACATTATTTTCAAAAAATGTAGTAACCCTTTTACCATTTTGAGGTGAGAGTTTCCAGGTGAGAAAGTAGGCAGAGCTGTCAGAAAAAAGGCTATATAGCGAATGTGGTTGAGCTGTTGGATCCAAATACAATTCAGTTTCGTTGCCTCCATCGTTCCTTTGGCCATAAAATTCAATAAAATCACTAGTGTCAAAACTCCCATCCTGCTCACCCTCGATAACGATCGCTTGTTCAACACCGCGATGAAACAATTGCATTCTGCGGGGATCAATGGAGGTAATGGGAATCCCCGAATTAAGAAGATCACTTTGAGTCAAACGATAAATACCATCATTTACTAACCTGATCCGAAAATAATTTTGATTGAGGTCTATCCACTCATTTCCAAAGGGTTGTGCCAAAGCTATTGTTCGGGTAAGACAAAGAGCCATTGTCCCAAGTCGAATCAGTCTGTATGTGGAGTTTATTTTCAAACGTTACTTCCTTTTGTCATCAAACGCTGCTTTTATGGAAAAAATATGAGAATAAGGTGATTCAGCTTGGTCGCCAATGTCAGCCAGAGCATAGTCAATTTGAACGTTATTTAATCTGATACCTAAGCCAAAATTTGGTTGAAATGTCCATGATTGTGATCCGTCGAAATCTTTCACTTGTTGAAACTGACCAATTCCGAACCTCATATAAACCAGTTGTTTATAGTCGAATTCCAGGCCCAAATGAGGGTCAATAGAGGCAAAATCAGATTTGATTGGAATATTTCTTTTTCCATCAAATGTCAAATCGGCATCTAATGCTGCCAATAAACCAAACTTGTTTAACCTGAATGCCCTTGAAACACCGAGGATGGCTCGGGGCAGGGTTATTTCTACCGAATTTTTGGGTATTTCATTGCCTGTTTGTGTGAATATATCAGCAACTAGTTCTGTATTGTGCGACCATGCATTGAATGTGCCGGTTATATCTCGAAGCATCAATCCAAAGTTCCATTTTTTGAGATTTAATTGGACACCAAAATCTAACCCAAATCCCCAGGCATTTGCAAAATTCCCGACATTTCGGTCGATGATTTTGAGATTTCCACCAAGCCTTAAGCCTTTGAATATCTTAGGGCGATGAGCATAGGAAAACATGAACGCATAATCAGCTGCAGAAAAAAAACGGATATTGTCGTAGTTCAACCTACCATTTGCGTCGTACAAAAATCGTGTATCAGGGATATCATCAATAGCAAAACGTATAACTGACACCGCCAGGTGATTTGATGAGTCGATAGGAGTGGCAAAACTTGCATAGTCAAACTTGGCAATGCCGGCAAAATATTCCGCATGCATAAGGGATCCCTCATACTTGTTCTCGATATTTAACAGTCCGGCAGGATTCCAGTAGCCGGATGTAACGTCGTTCACATGTGAGATTTGGGCATTTGACATACCCAAAGCCCTTGCGCCAACACCAATAGCAAGAAATTCGTTGCTAAACTTAGGTGTATTGTCCTGCCCAAAAACAATGGAGGATACCCCAATGAAGACAATGTGAAAAGTTAAAAACTGAAGATAGTTCAAGAACAACGGCTATAAATTATCCCACTGATTACCTAAAAGAATTTTCCTAAAATTAGTTCAAAAATGTTTTGGCTATTTCACTGTAGGTTGTACTGTAAGAATACTTTGAGCTGCAATATAGCTCTTTAAATATAATTAATAAATGAATATATATAATAATACAAGGAAAATAAGAATATCACTAATCTTTTTTACTTAGTACTTGGCTATGCAAGGTACATTTGCCGTATAACACGGCAAGGACTGATATTTTTAACTCAATGAACTATGAATGTTGAGAACACACAAGTGCAAATGCGGAAAGGCATTCTCGAATTTTGCATTTTGCATATTATATCGAGGGGAGAAGTTTACGCTTCTGATATGCTTGTCGAATTGACATCTGCTAAAATAATGGTAGTTGAAGGTACATTATACCCGTTGTTAACAAGGTTGCGAAAGGCTGGCCTTCTAGATTACAAGTGGGTAGAATCGCGTTCAGGACCTCCGAGAAAGTATTACACTATAACAAATTCTGGTCACGAGTTTTTAAAAAGACTCTCCGAGACCTGGGGTGATCTTGTTACCTCTACTGGTAGGATCACTTCAAAGAAAAAATCAAAACCTAAAAAGGCTGTGAAATGAAAAAGAATATAAGCATAAATATTAGCGGAATTATTTTTCATATCGAGGAGGATGGATATAATCGATTACGCGAATACCTCGATTCAATTAATAAATACTTTTCATCTTTTGAAGACAGTGCTGAGATAATTGCTGATATCGAAGGACGAATTGCGGAGATATTTCTTGGTAAGCTAAAAGAAGGCAACCGGGAGGTGGTAAGCGATGAAGATGTTGGATCACTGATAGCCACGATGGGTACAGTGGCCGACTTCCAGGCTGTGGAAGAAGAACCACCGAGTGTATCTCAGCAGGAAGCTACTTCACAGGAGGAAGAGGCAACCACCAAGGAGACTAAAAAGGAAAAGTCTAACAAGTTGTATCGTGATATGAAGCATAGGGTACTTGGTGGTGTAGCATCAGGTATTGCCCACTATTTCGGAATAGATCCACTTTGGATAAGGTTGATCATTATTATCCTATTCTTTAACATTTTCTTAGGATACGGTTTGAGTGCTATCGTTTTCTTAGCCTACATCATCATGTGGATTGTTGTACCAGGTTCCGATACCATAGGAGATGATAAGAAAATCAAAAAGATGTATAGGGATCCTGAGCATAAAGTACTAGGTGGTGTTGCCGGTGGTCTCGCTGCATATTTTGGGGTCGATGTTTCAGTTATTCGTCTGCTTTTTGTTCTTTCAATCTTCCTGGGAGGAACCGGTTTGATCATTTATATCATCCTTTGGATAATCACGCCAGAAGCCAGATCGATTACTGAAAAAATGCAAATGCAGGGCGAGCCAGTGACGCTGTCCAATATAGAACATACGGTTAAAGATCGCTTAAGTGTAAAAGATGATCAGGAGGAAAGCCCTTGGGTAAAGATCTTATTGTTGCCATTCAGATTGATTGCGATCTTATTTAAAGGTCTTTCAGAAATCCTCGGACCGGCAATGAAATTTTTCCTTGAGGCACTTAGAGTTGTGGTTGCAGTCGCTATTATTCTAGTCGGACTGGGTTTAATCTTTGGTTTAGTAGTTATGTCCGGGATATTCATTGGATTGTTTGCCGGCTTGGAAGGATGGATTACGGTTCATGACTTGCCATACGAAGTTTTATACGGTACCATTCCAACCTTTGGGCTGATATCTCTTTTCATCTGCATTTTCGTACCAGCCCTTGCTATAGGGTTATTAGGATTCACCATTTTATTTAAAACATCAGTCACTAATTCTTATGTAGGCTGGGCACTGTTTGGGTTGTGGATAATAGGATTAATTGGTGCGGGGTTGACCTTGCCGAAGACGGTTGCTGAGTTCAGGCGTTCGGGAGAGGTTACTGTCTCCACCGACTATGATTTAAATGGCCATCAAGCTGTTCTTAAGCTGACTGAAGTCGGAATGGATGATTATCATGGAGTGAGCCTAACCCTGAGAGGACATCGTGATTCTGTATATACACTGGTAACTGATTTTGAGGCAAGGGGAAGGAATAGACAACAGGCTCAGCAGAATGCTAGAATGGCTGATTACCATGTATCACTGAAAGACTCTTTACTAACATTCGATTCCAATATTTCTTTTAAAGATGATGCGTTTTTTCGTTTCCAGGAAGTTTCTATGGTTCTATATATCCCCCATGGGGAAATATTCTATCTGGATGATAACATGGAATACATATTGAGGAACACTATTCACAGATACGGTTATTCAGTCTATGATATAGCAGACAATCAGTGGATGTTTACTCAGGATGGACTGGAGTGCCTGACATGTAGTGGAACACGTTCCAATAGGCATAGAAGGTATGATGAGGAGCGTGACGAACAGCCATCTTCCAAAAAAGGTGATACATATGGTAACGAAAAATTAACCTTTGATTTTGAAGACTTCGATGAGATTAGTGCGTCAAGCAAGTTCGATATTACTATAAGTAAAGGAAATAATTTTGATGTTCAGCTTTTTGGAAGAGAAAGAGAATTAGATAAGGTGAGGCTTCGTCAAATCGGTGATATGCTGGAGTTGGGTACAAGAGACTGGAGATTGTTTGGACTAAGAAAGTAGAAACCAATCAAAGTAGAATTGACTATGCCTGAATTAAGAAGTATCAAATTATCCGGAGCCTGTAACGTTGAAGCTACCGGCTTTTCAGGTGATGATCTGGAAATTGATTTAACCCGCATTATTCATAGGCCACCAATTTTGGGATTAATAATGGGTTGCTAACTATTTTTGATTGGAGTGTATGTATTAATTTGAAGATCAACCAGGTTTCTGGATTTCAAAGGACATTAGAGCGTTTTTTTGTTAGAATTTTTCAATTTTCAGTCAAAGCTCTATTGTGTTCTTATGGAAGAACATTTTTTTGATTAAACCAAACTGTTTAACTGATCGGTCAGTTCACCGTAAGCAAATCGCCCAGCAGGTATTGATATCTAAAGGCTCTTGAGAATTGTATTGTCAATGATCTTTTCCTTTCTTTCAGGCACGCCCCAACCTTCATCAGGTAAAGCCGGATATTGTCCACTTGCCATCGTTTAGCAAAGTGGTGTTTTGTTTTGGCAATTAATAATTTAATCTGCCGGAACATTTCATAACAGAGGGTAGCGATGATTAAACGCATGAAATTGGCCCAGTAGCGATGACAGGAAAGCCGGTCGGAATAAGTCATGTTTTTGAGTTCCTTTATTCGATTTTCACTGGCATCACCTCGCTTGACATAAAAATCAAAGTAAATCTGTTGAGCGGTCATCGCTTCAAAGTTGCTCACAAAGTAACGGACATTCATTCCTTTTCCGGTAGACTCCACTTTGGCGTACAGCTTTTCAGAACGATCCCAGCTTTTGGCCTGGTAAGTAAACGGGCCAACAAACTCTTGATGTTTGATGATTTTTGAAGCATATTCCTTTTTTACTTCAATGATAGTCTGTTTGGTAAAAGTCTTTAAAACTTCATTACTACTAATACCTAAACAAAATTGAAGGTCAAACTGCTTAGCTATCCGATAAAAAGATGCTCCTGAAAAGCCACTATCCGCTCGAATAAGGATCTTTACTGAGGGCAGTTTTTTTCTGATTTTAATGACAATCCTTTTCAATAAGGCCACAAACCATTTGTTGGAGTGACAATTGCCCGGACGTAGTACTGGTAAAATGACCTGACCGGTGTTCCCGTCCTTAAAGAACAACTCATGGTACATAGTCTGTCCATAATAGCCATTATACAAACTGAGTTGTTGGGATCCATGAGTAGGGTCATCGGTACCATCTACATCAATGATGATTTGACCAGTCTTCTCTTTCAACTCCTCTACATAACGGTCTACAAACCATTGACTCATCTGGTAGATCAGACTCCGATCGGCCTTGTTTTCAAATCGACTTAAAGTAGGCTGGGAACATAATCCGCTATCTAGTACTTTACGGATCACCGGATCCTCTCGGAGTTTTTGTTCGTCATTGCAATCCTGATAGCCCTGCATCATTAAAAACACCCGTTGGCGAAGCATTTCTTCATAAGTGTATTCGATAAAAAAGGGGTTTCGATAGTCAGGAATCAGTGCGGCGAAGCTTTTTAATAGACCAGTCTTTCTCTCTACTTTTTCACTTAACAATATCGCTCCGTCTGAGCTAATCGCTGATGCTGAAAAATCAAATTTAAAAGCTTGTTTTCCTCGATAAAATACGGTATCTTTTTCCTTATATTCAGGCATAAATTAATTGCTTATTTTGTTGTCTAACTATCTCAATATAAGCAATTTATGCCTGTTTTTTATTGTCTACTATGAATTTTTCGGGTTAAGAGCGATTCTGAATGGTTTCAATGCCGTTATAGTAAACCATTTGGTGGCCTCTGGCATCAAATAAACATGAAGGTTAATTTAAATGGAGTCGGAGACTCTCTTTTATTGAACATCCTTAGAAACTCTAAGAATAGCGAGTGAGCTATTGTGACCAATTATCGCTTACATAAATTTCATCAGTAAGATAAAAAGGACGTCCAGAATTTGTAATGCCATTAATTTCGATCTTATAAGTTCCAGTGTCGTCTGACGTGAAGAATTCTAAATCTGCTATTTCTTTACCCGTAACTATAACATTATCATTCCAGTAAAGTGTGTTTCGATAGTCAGCAATTCTTTTTAAGCTCGCCTTATCAATAATGTAATTCGGCGAATAAAATTCCCTGGTACGTTGTAGGCTGTGATATGCTTTTTCAATCATGTATTCTGGCAACTCTTGCTGATCAAAATCCCCATTGTAGGTGGTAAAATTGACAATTCCGCTGAACCTGGTATCTCCAACGAAATAATAATCAGTGATTAATTCTATCTTTTTAATTTTCAAAGGATCGAAATTCAGCATATAATTAGCATCCAATAAAAGTACACCATCTATTGTTGTTAAAGCTCTTTCAGGAAGAAAACCGTCGTTTGCAACATAAATACCATCTTCTCTTTTGTTGTTGTTGTTTATTATGACAGCCCTCCTGATTAATTCAATAAAAAGGTCTTTTACCGTCTCAAATCTTGTATACTCATCCAGCAGATACAAATAATCCGGCGTCCCGAAAAAATTGGTCTTTGGCTCATCTATTCCAGGCAATGTGCCATTGATATGATTAAATTCCCTATACACTTGTGAGATATGAATATTGGTATTTAGCTCTTCCAAAAAGTCCTTCGAATCAGGAAGAAAATTGATAGGGTACAATTTCCCATTTTTGGATTTCAAATCAAATGGTGAGTACACTGTAATCTGATCGGTTGCTAGATTATTATGCATACTAAAAAAATGAACTCTATCATTTCTTACTCTGTATGGCACACTAAAATGGAAGATGCCATCAGGATCAATACCTATAGAATTCATTACTGAAGTTTTACCTATAAAACTGATGAATAATGACCTTGGGAGCTCATTTTGGCCATTTCTACTTAGTAACCCGGATAAGATTGGCCCATTGAGTTCGGCGGTGTATTGCATCTCAAGCTCTTTGTCCTGGATGACATTCCCCCAATCAAACCTTCTCCAGCCATGAGTTAATAAGACCAGGTCGATTTGATCCGCTCTATATTTATTATTAATATCAAAATAAACCCCTAAGTCTTCTATTTTCCCATTAAGATCTGATGAAAGTAAAAGACTTGAAGTAATATTTTCGCTCGCCGGAATATGTTCACTTGAGCGATAAACAGAAATAGAAAATTTAGCAAGGTCTTCACCGCTTTCCAACCCCTTAAGATTTAGGGTTAATAGTACCTTTTCTCTTTTACCATATTCTCTTTTTGGAATATTGATGTCAATCGAATTTTGTTCTTCCGGAAATTTAAAAATGAGTCTTTCTGCAACAGGATGGTACTGATGGTCCATTACAGTGATGTGCGTTATACCCGGTATTAGCTCCTTGTTAAGGAGCTCAACCCGTTGTTCTATGTCCAAATTTAGGGACTTCATCCCTATGATTTTTCCACGAGTATGTGTGATTACATAAAATGTACTTTGAATGGCATTTTTAGATCTAATATCGAGATTGAAATCACCTGCCATATTTGTTGTTACGGTGATAACAACACCTGACTCTTCTATTTTAGGTAAGTTGTATTTTTGTATGAGGCTGTCCCGGATAATTCTGGCAATGTAGGTTTTCCCTTTTTCCGGAAGGAGATGGAATGACGAGTATCCTTGATTTGAAGTGCTGAATTTAGCAACTTGATTGTCCTCATTGTCAAACACCAAACCAGACAAAGCAACTCCTAAGCCAAACATATCAGAAACCTTAATGGCAACTTTGCTTTTCAGTCCATACACCAAGTCCCCACCCTCTGGAAAAAACTCCACGAACGTACTATCCTTAACCTCAAGTGGTTCATTAGATGACGAAGCCGAAGGGCTAACAATGCCTATTTGTTTTTGAAATACGTAATCGGCATCAAAATTTTTCATCCAATTGGTATAGGCTCTCAATACGTAATATCCGGACTGGATATCCGGAGAAATAAATATTTGACCATTTCCAATGCCTTCGGTCATTTTGATTCTCACCTGTTTAACAGCATGACCTGAATTATCTAAAAGCTCAATATTCAAAACCCGAGATAGGCTATTGGGTAAATGGAACATGGCATCAACACAATAGGCGCTCATCCAAATAGTCTCACCGGTAATGTACATGGGTCTATCCGTATGCACATACACCTTTTCCTGATGTACATCAGAAACCTGGCGTTCAAATTTATCTTTAAGATCTTCAGGTTGAACTTGTCCCGACAACGTAAGGGCTTGCAAAACCAAAGCAGCGCATAATGACCTGACCATTATAGTTCGAAATGTACTAATTACCCCAAAATTCTGGTTGTTCTAAAACTCCACCATTTAAAGTACAATCTCCACAATTGGGTTGCACAATCAGAGCTCCAACTATTTGAAGAGATCCTGGCTGATAGAGAAATTCGTGAAATAACATCCCCCTAGCGAGTTTTTCCAGTAGCAGCGGTTCATATTCTGAACCCAAATCTTCTTTTAGCAAAATCTCAAAGCCTTCACAAATTAAACGGAACTTTAAAGCATCGCTTACTTCGTCTTCATCAACAAAAATTCGTTCCTCTCGTAATCCTGAGGCAGAAAAATAGCCCAAAACTGTCTCTCCTGCATCGTCAATTTTTGTAATGTTACCAGAAACTTTAGCCGGTTGGCGGTCGAACAAACCTCCCAATTCTTGATTCGATTCTTTATTGCTTCTCCAAAATGTATGCTCTTTTTCGTTAATAGTGAATTGTTTGACTAATAAACTATATCTGAGCGTAAAACGTTGATCACCTGACATAAAACCCAAGGGATGATCGGATAAAATATTTTCAGTCAAGTTCTCTGTAGTTGCTATATTAATTCTAACTGAATTTGCATGTTTCCAACAAACATCAACAGGCTGTCTGGATATTTGCTCAATGCTGTCATTTCCAAGATAGTCAAACAAAATGGGGGCAGAAACTTCGAATATCCACGTTTCCTCCAATTCGTATTTATAATATTGTGCATTGTCATTGTCAATATGGTTGTCAATAAAAAATTCCAAACCATTAAGATCGATACCCAAAGAAGTGGTTCCTCTGGTTTCTTCCTGAAAATAAATATTATCAATAGTTGGAGAAGGGAGTATAGTTTCCCACGAAGACTGGTACTGTTGATTCTGATAGGTAAAGCTTAGCCTGTAACTGTCGCCTACTTCACCTTGCAGTAAGCGGGTTTGATATATGCCACTACCTGATTCTGTTAAATTTTCTGATATACCATTCTCAGATTGAATTAATATGTCCGTTAATCCAGTAACTGGTTCACTTTCTCCAATAAGACTGGAGCTCTTAGAAATGGTTATTCGGTAGGGTCCGGGTTGATCAGTAATAATACCATCAATAACCAGAAATCCAGTGCCACTATCCGGAATCTCAGGATCAAATGGTTCCAGACATCCAAACAGCGCAACAATCAATATTATTATATACCTGCTCATCTATTTCAATTACGCTGAAAATGATAAGTTAATGTAGGAATTGCATCCTTAAAGATGGAGAGTTTATATCCTCTTATTTCTCCATTTTCACTACGCAAAAAGACAGAATAGGCATTTGATCGACTTGTCAGATTATAAACAGAGAATGACCACGAGCCATGAATTTTTTTATGAATACGATGGTTTCCTTCAAAATTGAATGCCACGTCTGTTCTGAAATAATATGGGATTCTAAACTGATTCCGGTCTGTATAGAGGAGTAAGGATTGACCCCTAAGAGTGTATTTCGCAATCGGGAAAGTTGTGGGCCTCCCTGAGCTGTAATTCATGTTGAGAGATATATTAACTCTACGGTTGAGTTTAAAATTAGATACTAACACGGCAGTATGAGGCTTATCAAAATTGGAGGAGTAAAATTCACCCGAATTAATCTGTTCTTGAGGAAAAGTGCTGTTGGTTCTAAGAAGAGATCGGGCATATGTATAACTGATCCAACCGGTAAACTTACCTGATTGCTTTTTGACCAAAAACTCTAACCCGTACGACTTACCTTGTGCTGCAATGACGTCAGTCTCAATTATGTCGTTGAGCAAAAGTTCTGAGCCATCTTTATAATCAAGAACATTATCTACTCTTTTAAAATAACCCTCTAAAGACATTTCCAAGCTGGTACCAAAGAATGTCTTGTAAAGACCTGCTGAATACTGATTGCCAATTTGTGGTTTAATCGCTTTCCCACTTAACCTCCAGGCATCAATAGGGGAAATGGAAATAGTATTAGATAAGACGTGAATGTACTGGTTCAACCTGTCATAAGAAATTTTAAAGGACAGATCATCTCTCAATTTATACCTGGTAGAAGCTCTTAACTCAGGTCTCACATAGGTTTTTATCAATTCATTCTTCGCGTGCTGAACAGTGTCTATAATAGATGTACTCTCTATTGGTGAGTCTGATTGATAACGAAAAGACCTGCCAGGTCCTAGGCTATTAAAATTGGAGAGTCTTAGGCCTCCGTAAACACTTAACCGGTCATTGAACTCGTACTCATACCCTCCATAAAGAGCGCTCTCTACCCCCTTTTCATTAAACAGCATTATAGGTTCGACCAAGGAAGAACTTCCGAAAGGGAGCTTTTTACCAGGCTGTAGTTTGTAAATTATTGATGACATCCCGAATTTTATTTCCACCCTCTCCGACGGGAAATAATTAAACTCAGATTTTAATGCGAAGTGATTGATGTTATAGTTGAGTCGGAATGCATTTATGGGATTTATATCACTGGATAAGGAATAGTTAAAATTGGCGAATGACACTGAGGAGACAGCATGAAGTTGATTTGAGAAGGTATGTCTCCACTGTAGCGATGCGTTGCTATTAAAATACTGATATAGTGAATCGGAATTCAATTTGAATTTATCCCTACTAAAATAGCCGGAAACTATCAACCTGTTATTATCATTAATGTTATGGCTCGCTTTACCTACGATATCTGAAAATGAACCAGTGCTATTTCGTAATTCCGGGTCTTTCAGGAGAGAAATTATCCAATCTGAATAAGTGCTTCGGATCCCAATTAGGTAGCTACTGGAGTCTTTCTTTATTGGTCCTTCTAATGTAAACTTAGCAGTGACCGGACTAATTCCCCCCTTATAGGTGGTTCTCTTTTTATTGCCGTCTCTTAGTGAAACGTCAAATACTGAAGAAATTCGCCCTCCGTAGTGAGCTCCAATACCACTCTTATACAAATTTGCATTGGCAATTACCTCCGGGTTGAATACCGAGAAAAACCCAAATAAATGGTTTGTATTATAAACAGGTACACCATTCAATAGTACCAGGTTTTGATCTGCACTACCACCTCTTACATTGAACCCGGCGGCACCCTCACCTACCGTTTGTACCCCCGGAAGAGTCAATGCAATTTTCATGATATCTGCCTCTCCTAAAATTGAAGGGATCTGCTTTATGTTTTGAATGTTGAGATTCATAAAACCTGTTTGAAGGTTTTCTACCACATTCTTTTCACTGGTCACCACTACTTCCTTTAGAGATATAATATCATCTACAAGATCAATACTCAGTTCTCCATCACTATAAAGAATTACCTGTCTCTTAGTGGGTCTCTTACCCGTAGAAGTGAAGAATATTTCATGCCTTCGTTTCGGTAGCGTTAAAGAGAAATAACCGAATTGATCAGTTACGGCTCCAACCAGTGGGTCCTTTTTGAAAACAGAGGCTCCAAATATTGGCTCTCCTGTCTTAGCATCTCTTACATAACCAGCAATAGTGGCGGAACTTCCTTTAAATCTATTAACTGACTCCCCAATTTCCTTCAATTGAATTTCCAGACCGTCGTTCTTATCCAGTTCAATAATTTCCCGGATTTCCTCCAGAATATATCTTTGCTCACCTCCAAAGGATGCTCCTCTATCGTCAGGCGTTAAATTAAATAGCAACGGGTCTAATTTAGTTTCCACCACTTGTTGCCCAGTTGCTATTATGGTTTTATCATCTTTCAAAAGAAAGTTAATACCGGAAAACTCTGTTAGCTGCCTTAATACCTCCTTAAGAGAAATGTCTTTAAACTCCAGATTTATCTTAGCACTATCCAGTTCAGGGCTAAAAAAGAACTTTAGCTCATATCGGGTTTCCAGGTCACTGACTAAGTCTACGAAGTTGACCTCTTTATAGGATCCTTTTAAAATTAACTGGGCTTGACATTGCGATTTAAAATAAACGGATAGGACTAAACTCAATATCACCAGCCTTGTTTTCATGGGATTTAATTAACTTCAATTTTCGGCTCCAACAGTGATAACACAGTAATTAGTCCATTCTCAATTAGATTCTTTGAAAATTTGATTTTATTCTCTTTCAGAATTGAATTAAGTCCTGAGGAATTGTTATAGGCTTTCATAAGGCTCTTTTTACTATTAACATGAAAAGAGCCAAAATCATTTGTAATGTAATATTCATTTTTAGGACGAAAATCAAGCGTAATTTTTCGAACGATGATCTCTTCATGTTTATCCATTGTTCTTTTTACAAAAAGGCTTGAGTTAGGTCCTCTATAAGCTAACTGGTAGATACCACTATTCATTACACTGTCCATTCTAATATTTACAAACTCGTAGTTATTTATTGAAAAATCAGAAACTTTGTCACTATCAAGAATTACAAGTTGTGTGTCATTTTTAGACTCATGTTGAACTACAACCTGTTGAGTATAAAGATCATATTGAATTGCAATGTTCCTGAATGTAACTCCCTCATAAATCAGGGTCCCAACTTCTAAACCATTGTCTCCAAAGTATGGACTATTTTTTGCCCCTCTATAGTCAAGGTAGTACCCTTTCCCTGACAAAATAGTTGCTATATAAGAATTATGGTAGTGCTTATATACCTCGCTAATTCGTTTTTCAAGAAGCTTTGAATCATTGTCTGTTAATTGACAAAAAGAGTAGTACCACCCAAATGTTATAAGAACAGATAATGGGATTTTCATTTTTATGTTCTATTTAGGACTTAAGACAATCAAGTGTCTTAAAATCTACCTCTCACAATAACGAAAATGCATCATGGTAGTTTAGAGTTCAAAAATGAAAGATAGTAAATGCCGGCTAACAATTTAGCACGAAGTTGGGATACGATTTAGAAACCACCTTCTTCATCAAGCGCCTCCGTTGCCTTCTCGTTCCCGTCTTGATCGTTGCTTTTTTTGATTGATCCTGTAGGTGAGTGAAAGCCGCATTTGCCTTGACCTCCATTGAAATTCCCTCTACTCAATATAATTGATTGTCTCTGTAGTGCCACGAAATTTCCGCGTTACTCCTCAGAAGTCTTAACCCGAAAAATTCATAGTAGACAATAAAAAATAGGCATAAATTGCTTATATTGAGATAGTTAGACAACAAAATAAGCAATTAATTTATGCCTGAATATAAGGAAAAAGATACCGTATTTTATCGAGGAAAACAAGCTTTTAAATTTGATTTTTCAGCATCAGCGATTAGCTCAGACGGAGCGATATTGTTAAGTGAAAAAGTAGAGAGAAAGACTGGTCTATTAAAAAGCTTCGCCGCACTGATTCCTGACTATCGAAACCCCTTTTTTATCGAATACACTTATGAAGAAATGCTTCGCCAACGGGTGTTTTTAATGATGCAGGGCTATCAGGATTGCAATGACGAACAAAAACTCCGAGAGGATCCGGTGATCCGTAAAGTACTAGATAGCGGATTATGTTCCCAGCCTACTTTAAGTCGATTTGAAAACAAGGCCGATCGGAGTCTGATCTACCAGATGAGTCAATGGTTTGTAGACCGTTATGTAGAGGAGTTGAAAGAGAAGACTGGTCAAATCATCATTGATGTAGATGGTACCGATGACCCTACTCATGGATCCCAACAACTCAGTTTGTATAATGGCTATTATGGACAGACTATGTACCATGAGTTGTTCTTTAAGGACGGGAACACCGGTCAGGTCATTTTACCAGTACTACGTCCGGGCAATTGTCACTCCAACAAATGGTTTGCGGCCTTATTGAAAAGGATTGTCATTAAAATCAGAAAAAAACTGCCCTCAGTAAAGATCCTTATTCGAGCGGATAGTGGCTTTTCAGGAGCATCTTTTTATCGGATAGCTAAGCAGTTTGACCTTCAATTTTGTTTAGGTATTAGTAGTAATGAAGTTTTAAAGACTTTTACCAAACAGACTATCATTGAAGTAAAAAAGGAATATGCTTCAAAAATCATCAAACATCAAGAGTTTGTTGGCCCGTTTACTTACCAGGCCAAAAGCTGGGATCGTTCTGAAAAGCTGTACGCCAAAGTGGAGTCTACCGGAAAAGGAATGAATGTCCGTTACTTTGTGAGCAACTTTGAAGCGATGACCGCTCAACAGATTTACTTTGATTTTTATGTCAAGCGAGGTGATGCCAGTGAAAATCGAATAAAGGAACTCAAAAACATGACTTATTCCGACCGGCTTTCCTGTCATCGCTACTGGGCCAATTTCATGCGTTTAATCATCGCTACCCTCTGTTATGAAATGTTCCGGCAGATTAAATTATTAATTGCCAAAACAAAACACCACTTTGCTAAACGATGGCAAGTGGACAATATCCGGCTTTACCTGATGAAGGTTGGGGCGTGCCTGAAAGAAAGGAAAAGATCATTGACAATACAATTCTCAAGAGCCTTTAGATATCAATACCTGCTGGGCGATTTGCTTACGGTGAACTGACCGATCAGTTAAACAGTTTGGTTTAATCAAAAAAATGTTCTTCCATAAGAACACAATAGAGCTTTGACTGAAAATTGAAAAATTCTAACAAAAAAACGCTCTAATGTCCTTTGAAATCCAGAAACCTGGTTGATCTTCAAATTAATACATACACTCCAATCAAAAATAGTTAGCAACCCATTATTAATCCCAAAATTGGTGGCCTATGAATAATGCGGGTTAACCCCCTTACCATCGGTCATCTGCTTTACTTCAGTTTCAAAGTCTTGTTGGGTATATATAATTACTTCATCGGCTCCAGCCTCGATGGCTTGACGGGCTTTTTCTTCGTTAGAAACAGTCCCTATCACTCTGGCGTCTGCAATTTTGGCCATTTGTATCAAAAGTAGCCCCACTCCACCCGCCGCAGCTTGGATCAAACAAGAATCTCCTTTTTTTAAAGGATAAATAAAATTAACAAGGAATTCTGCGGTAAGCCCCTGAAGCAGGGATGCAACGGCCGTTCGCATTTCGATTTGTTCAGGAACTGCAATGACCTTATCGGCAGGGACAAGTGAATACTCCGAATAGCTGCCGAATGCACCTAAGTAGATCACTTTATCCCCAACCTTTAATCCATTTACATTTAGACCCAATTCCGTAATGAATCCACCTCCCTCCATGCCAAGGGTAAAAGGTAGATCCATTTTATATAAGCCCGATCGATGGTATGTGTCTATAAAGTTAATTCCGGAATACTGATTTTTCACCAATACATGACCCTCAAGTACACCATTTATTGGTCCCAATCGTTAGTTAAAACTATGCACTTTTAGTGCAAGACTTTAGTTGCTACACACTTTAGTAAATTTAACTCATGAGTGAAAAGCAACGACTTGGAAGCCATACTGTTACGTGGTTGACAGCTCATATAGTATGGGTTACAAAATATCGCTATGATGTTTTGAAAGGAGATATTCAAGAAAGATGTAGAGAATTGGTACGCCAAATATGTGAATCGGAAGATGTCAAAATATTGAAAGGTGTAGTGAGCAAAGATCACGTTCATATTCACATTGAATATCCCCCATCCATCTCTATAAGTAACGTTGTGAAGCGGTTGAAAGGCAGAACTTCTCGTCGTATTCAAGAAGAGTTTCCTGCGCTTAGGAAACAATATTGGGGTCGGCATTTTTGGGCTGTTGGATATGGAGCCTGGAGTACGGGAAATATAACAGACAAAATGGTGGATGAATACCTTGAACATCACCGTAGTCCGACAGATCCTGGCAGTGATAATTTTATAATTGAATAAGAATTTCATTCTTATTCCTATTTTTAAAAACCTATGCACTTTCAGTGCATAGTGGTTCAGTTTAATCTTATCGAAACTTACCACATCAAAACCTCCGGTTTTATGAATGCGAATCCCTTGAAATTCCTTAATCATTTGATAAATAAATTTTGATATAATCCCAATCTACGAACCATCGGTTAGAAGATATCCAAAAGGACAATGACTAATTTGATAGAAATTTTATGAGTAAGTTTCATGTCATCTATACAATCGCTTTTCAGGATTTGATTTACAAGCTATTGATAGTGTAGTTTATGGTAGTACCAAATGCAGATCCCCAAACTGATGCCAGTAATACCCGGCGCTGATAGCAGTCTGGTAGGCCTTTTCGATGTGATCAAAACCGACTAACGCGGCTATAGGAAACCTTGTAAACCTATCTAATATTGAAGAAATTGAAATTGAAGAAAACGCTCGCTACTACAGGATTTCCGACTTTGATGTTGCTCCCTATTATGCGGGTTCCTATACCGACTTTAGAGCAAGTGGAAGGTATAATGAATATCTCAACTTTGACATCTACTTTGTAACTCCAATTTTAACGGACTCAACAAGAAGAATTGAAGATCTTCCAAAGTACTGGTATGGTGTAAAATTCAAAGATCAAATAAGTAACGAAATCTCTAGCCAAGAGAAAGAAAGAAAGTACAAAATATTCTATAATCTAAGTATTCAAAGAATGAAAACTTACAGTTTTCATTCTTTAGACCATTTTGAACGAAAACCAACCTCCGATGACAGAACAAATTTTTTTAAAGCAATTGAATCGAGAATTAAACAACCAGCAGATGATTCTTTCATTGTGTTGGAACCAATCTTAGAACCTTATGAAAGTAGAAATGGAAATAAATTTGCTTGGATTATCGGCTCATTTGGAATTGGCATATCGGTTTTACTATTCTCTCTTATATGGCCTGGTTACAGCGGTACAGAACATAAAGGGCAATTGCAAGGAAAGTAAACCCAACCAAGGATGATCTAGTTAGTGTCTCTAAGAAAACAGCGAGTTTTAGGTCGTATTAAAATATTGCTTAAAATGGAACAATGAAAAAATCACTCACCTTGCTGACTAATAAAGGGTGACTTTGCTTTTATTCATTGTTTTTGATGGTTTTTGATAAAAATAGCCGGGTTTTAGCCTGGCCAGGACGCACTTCTGCCAGTGCCTAATCCTTATTAAACAGCTAAAAGGTGATTAAGCTGCTTGTTTCTGGCAATTGGCTTGCTGCTGGGCGGCCAGACGGTCAGCCTGGAGTTTACGCCCGATCTTGTGAAGGTTGTAGGCAGTAATGGCCAACCCGATGTAGCTATTGAAAGTTTTGCGGGTACGGTTCGGGCATCGGTCCAATCCCCGGTGTTCCAGCTCATTAATGTTGGATTCGATAGCAGAATGCTTGTTTTTCAACCTTTTGAAGGCTGGCGCTGATTCGATGGCTTTTTCTTCTTTGTTTAACCTACCCTTTTTAGGCATGATCACTTCTGGGATGAAGGTTTGCAGAGTTGCTTTATCCTCTTTATCGGAAAACCCCTTGTCGGTGCTCAGGCTTTGGATGGGGTATTTCTCAGCGATACGCCGGGCAATTGATAGGGTAAGTTGGTTGTCGGTTTGTTTTTCAGCTATTTGCCAGTCTATGAGTAAATGGTATTGATCCGAAGTGATGGCCAGATTCTTACCGATCTCCACATTGGGGGCGCTGCAGTTTGCCTTTTTTGATCATTTCGGCATAAGGTTGAAAGATGGAAAAGACTTTTTCGGCATGGGGAATGGTCTCTGCTCTGATCAACCGCCTGTCGAGCAACTCGATGTGCTTTTCCAACATCTCAAGATAATAGGTCAATGCCATCAGGGCTGCGAACTCCTCGATAGAGTTTCCCTGATGTTTTTCCAACATTTGGCCCACTTTCTTGCTCAAAGCACGGGCTTTAGTCAGATAGGAAGTGGCAGCCTGCTCTACCCGCTCCTCTTTGTTTTTTCCTCCTGAGCCGGTGGTCCTGCCCACGCTGCGCATCAGCCTTTTGAGGGATCTGCGCCAATCCCCGGACTTACGCCAGCCAGTAAAATACCTTTTTGAGACCAATAAATCAGCTACATCTATACACTTTCTGGCACTGTCCCATAGCAGGTTGTAGTCGGTAGGAAAGTGGGTGTCGGTTTCTACCACGAAACTATCGGTCTTGCAACGCAAGGCAACTTCCTCCCCTCCGGTTTTTCCTTTTTTTTTTAAACACCTGGTGACCTGCTGCTACGATTACATCATTGATGCCGATGAGCAGTTCATCGTCCAGCAAGGTCACATTGTCATAAATGTTCTGGTACTTATACTGTTTGCCCACAGAGTAGTCGGTAGGTAGCACCCCCATAATGCCCCGTACCAACGTGTCGTAATTGGAGATATGGTGTAACTCATCGTAAGAGATGTTCATGCACAGGCGCACCTGGGCCAATACGAAGACCTCCCACAGACTCATACCCTCACGGCCCGTCTTTTTCTTTCCCTCAATGAGTTTGGAAGAAAGTAATTCAAAAATACGCTGGTTCCATTCAGGTTGGACATAGATATATTGAAGGGCGGCTGCCAGGGCAGCTAAGTGGCTTTTAGTTTTCACCGGAGCCTCTACTTGCTCGATGGGTGTGCATCCCAGGGTAAGTTGGGGCTGGAAGGATTTCCTCATGGTTTGTATTTATATCGGTTATATGCAATATAATGATTAATCCTGATAAACCAACCGAAAAAATCGTTTCTTTTCTACACTGAATGAACAAAAAAAGGACAGGGATTTTACTCCCCGACAGACCAAAAAGCCTGCGAATCTCAAAGTGAATTCTTTGGGGGTTTTGAATGGAAAACCTTCAAATGGCCAATTAACAGGCTACAACGCAACTGTTCTTGATAATATTTGTGAATTTGATAATTCTACTGAATCAGATTCGAGAATAATTCAGCGCTGATTTGATGGAAAAAATACGAATATGATGGATAATCAGCATATTAGCCTGTTTTCATACAGACACTAGTTAGTGTCTCTAAGAAAACAGCCCTTTTTTTATAAAATGAATTATTATGGATGAGATTTTCATTTTCTTTCTATGAGTTAATACCTGAGTATCAATCGATTAGAAAAAATGGAAAGATCGACCATAAGAATAATTTTTAATTTAGGTGTGTTTTCTTAGAGACACTAGTTAATATGCTTAACTACCTGGTCCCAAAAGGCGAGTATTTTGCTACATCGATAATTTTTGACTTGAACATCTAGTTTTTATAGTCATGGTTTTCTCTGGAATCCATATAATATCACCGAATGGACTTGAACTGCTGCAATGGGGTGCAAATAGAAGATTAGAAACAATCGGTGGAGAATGGTGGAGACTTTTAACCAGCATGTTTCTGCATGGTGGAGTAATGCACCTGTAATTAAATATTTATGGATTTGTAATTGCAGCGATTTTTGTTGAGCCATTGCTCGGAAGAATAGGAATCTATAACCGGTCGCCATACTGATAACTTCAATCAGTTCATGAATGAACTATGGGCAGGAAATAAATAGGATCGGTATAAGGCGGCTGAATTGTTTCTAAAGACCCTGGAATATTTCCGTCCCAAGCAAAGCAGAGTTGAAGCAGTTGTCGACAATGAAATGATAATAGAGGTAAGACACATCAAAAGCAGTTAAACATTGAGAATGCTTCAGGGTAAGCACTTACTCGATCAAGAACATGTATTCCATTAAAGGAACATTTAACCCGCATTATTCATAGGCCACCAATTTTGGGATTAATAATGGGTTGCTAACTATTTTTGATTGGAGTGTATGTATTAATTTGAAGATCAACCAGGTTTCTGGATTTCAAAGGACATTAGAGCGTTTTTTTGTTAGAATTTTTCAATTTTCAGTCAAAGCTCTATTGTGTTCTTATGGAAGAACATTTTTTTGATTAAACCAAACTGTTTAACTGATCGGTCAGTTCACCGTAAGCAAATCGCCCAGCAGGTATTGATATCTAAAGGCTCTTGAGAATTGTATTGTCAATGATCTTTTCCTTTCTTTCAGGCACGCCCCAACCTTCATCAGGTAAAGCCGGATATTGTCCACTTGCCATCGTTTAGCAAAGTGGTGTTTTGTTTTGGCAATTAATAATTTAATCTGCCGGAACATTTCATAACAGAGGGTAGCGATGATTAAACGCATGAAATTGGCCTAGTAGCGATGACAGGAAAGCCGGTCGGAATAAGTCATGTTTTTGAGTTCCTTTATTCGATTTTCACTGGCATCACCTCGCTTGACATAAAAATCAAAGTAAATCTGTTGAGCGGTCATCGCTTCAAAGTTGCTCACAAAGTAACGGACATTCATTCCTTTTCCGGTAGACTCCACTTTGGCGTACAGCTTTTCAGAACGATCCCAGCTTTTGGCCTGGTAAGTAAACGGGCCAACAAACTCTTGATGTTTGATGATTTTTGAAGCATATTCCTTTTTTACTTCAATGATAGTCTGTTTGGTAAAAGTCTTTAAAACTTCATTACTACTAATACCTAAACAAAATTGAAGGTCAAACTGCTTAGCTATCCGATAAAAAGATGCTCCTGAAAAGCCACTATCCGCTCGAATAAGGATCTTTACTGAGGGCAGTTTTTTTCTGATTTTAATGACAATCCTTTTCAATAAGGCCACAAACCATTTGTTGGAGTGACAATTGCCCGGACGTAGTACTGGTAAAATGACCTGACCGGTGTTCCCGTCCTTAAAGAACAACTCATGGTACATAGTCTGTCCATAATAGCCATTATACAAACTGAGTTGTTGGGATCCATGAGTAGGGTCATCGGTACCATCTACATCAATGATGATTTGACCAGTCTTCTCTTTCAACTCCTCTACATAACGGTCTACAAACCATTGACTCATCTGGTAGATCAGACTCCGATCGGCCTTGTTTTCAAATCGACTTAAAGTAGGCTGGGAACATAATCCGCTATCTAGTACTTTACGGATCACCGGATCCTCTCGGAGTTTTTGTTCGTCATTGCAATCCTGATAGCCCTGCATCATTAAAAACACCCGTTGGCGAAGCATTTCTTCATAAGTGTATTCGATAAAAAAGGGGTTTCGATAGTCAGGAATCAGTGCGGCGAAGCTTTTTAATAGACCAGTCTTTCTCTCTACTTTTTCACTTAACAATATCGCTCCGTCTGAGCTAATCGCTGATGCTGAAAAATCAAATTTAAAAGCTTGTTTTCCTCGATAAAATACGGTATCTTTTTCCTTATATTCAGGCATAAATTAATTGCTTATTTTGTTGTCTAACTATCTCAATATAAGCAATTTATGCCTGTTTTTTATTGTCTACTATGAATTTTTCGGGTTAACCCTCTAAAAATATCATCTATTTCATAGACCAGTACCACCTATTTTCAACGATCTCTTAGTTAGTGGATCCGTCCCTGGCTGATAATATATCTCTTATTTCTGCAAGTAATTCAATATTTTTTGGTGTAGGAACGCTGGTTTCCGTTTCATCTTCTGCTTTTTTCTTAATGTATTAAAAACCGTAATGACAATAAAAATTGTTAGGGCAATTACTGAGAAGTCAAACAGCACCTGAATAAAATTGCCATAATTTATGGCTACTAACTCTTGAACGATATTTCCGGAATTATCCGTTGCTTCCCCTTGGAGGACAATTTTTAAATTCTGGAAATTCACCTTGCCAATTATAAACCCAATTGACGGCATGATAAGGTCATGAACCAAAGAAGATACTATTTTGCTGAAAGCAGCTCCGATAATAATTCCGACTGCTATATCAAACATGTTACCCTTAATGGCAAATTCCTTAAACTCTTTGAGATATTTCATTTTATCCTAATGTTAATAAATGATTTAAATTTCGATTTTGGGCATGTAAAGTCATCAAACTATTTTTATTTTCCCCTTATTTGCGTCGAGAAGAGAATTAGTTCATGAATTATTGACAGGTGACTTTGATGTAAATCAAGTAGCTGTATTCTTAGATAACCGCCATACCAATCAAATATGGTTGCTTCAAGAAAGCTATAAAGACCGTGATGACAATAAAAGAAAAAGACCAGGGCCTCAAATAACTTAGTATCTCAGATGACTACTGATAGCTTTTCAAAAAGATAGCCGAGACCTTAGTGAAGTTTGGGGGCCTTAGGAATGATTAGAGGAATTATAGTGAGGCGTGTTACATTTCTTCACCTTCAGAAACGGCAGCTTCAGGTACTGGAACAGGCAGATCAGAATTAAAAATATCTCGATAGTACTTCCAGTCTACCATTTCAGAATTTCAGCCGAGACCCTAATCGTTTAAGGCGGCCCTGGTGAGGATTAGCTCTATTTACTTACCCATCCCTCCTTATTTTCAACGATCTCACCGTGACTATTACCAGTAATTTATCCGCATAAATGAGTTGTTTCATGGCTTAATAGTTGTTAATCCTTATTCTGCGGAAGAATTTTGAAATATATCCTCGACGAAGTCTTAATCGATAATCTGTTATCGGGTTTAATTTATTAAATGATTATATCTTAATTGGTTGTAAATTCTCCCTATCGTAAAAATACTGTTGAATGGCATCGAATCAATTTGTTCTATTCGTCATTTTCTCGATTCAATTTATCGCGCCCATTGGTTCAGTGGCCCAGGAATTGAGGGCCTTAATTGTAGATGGTCAGAATAATCATGAAGTGTGGCCTAAAACCACTGCGATGATGAAAGATTACCTCGAGCAGACAGGAATGTTTGAGGTTCATGTGGCCAGGACAGCATTCACCTGGCAGGGTGGAAAAGAAGGAACTTCCGTAAATGATTACCCAGTAAAAGGAATGATAACAGTAAATAAGAAGAAGTCTGTTTCTGATCCTGATTTCAAGCCTGAATTTTCCAAGTACGATGTTGTTATATCAAATTTTGGCTGGGAAGCTGCTCCCTGGCCGCGTGAGACTGAGGAAGCCCTGGAGAAATTTGTTCAAGAGGGTGGTGGAGTGGTCATTGTTCATGCCGCTAATAATTCATTCCCTGAATGGGAGGGATACAACAAAATGGCCGGCATCGGAGGGTGGGGGGACCGAAATGAGAAGCACGGACCCTATGTCTACTATGATGACAACGGAGAAATGATCCGTGATCAATCACCAGGTCCTGCAGGTTCTCACGGTCCGCAGCATGAATTCGTGATTACAGTGAGAGAAAGTTCTCATCCAATAATGAAAGGGCTTCCAAAGCGATGGCTACACACAAAGGATGAACTGTATGATAGACTGCGTGGACCGGCAGAAAATTTGAATGTGCTCGCAACTGCTTTTTCAGACCAAAAAATAAATGCCCCTGATTGGCCTGATGTGAAAGGAACTGGCCGCCACGAACCCATGTTAATGACTACTACCTACGGAGCAGGGAGGGTTTTTCATACTGTGATGGGCCATGCCGACTACTCGATGGAATGCACCGGATTTATTATCACATTTCAACGTGGCACTGAATGGGCGGCAACGGGAAAAGTCACGCAAAGGAGTTTTCCAGATGATTTTCCTACGGTCGATGAATCCAGTCAACGCTCCTGGGAACAACGTTAAAAGCAGTTAATGAAAAACACTTTTGCATTCTTATAACGGCTGGATACGAATAACAACAGGGATTGGTTCAACAAGCACAAGGATCTATACGAACAA
>CAXXNX010000052.1:0-28348 GCA_963664285.2 Cyclobacteriaceae bacterium | reverse complement strand
AACTTTATTCCCAATCATCAAAAGTTCCATGCCCGTGTGCCGGAATACCGACTACAATATGCAGGCATGTGACCATAGAAAATCAACATAAACACATGAAATATATACTTATAACCGGGGTATCAACCGGAATTGGTTACGATCTTTCAAAAACCTTTTTGGATAATGGGTATCACGTTTTTGGTAGTGTAAGAAAACAAGAAGATGCGGAACGGGTTAAAAGCGAGTTAGGAGAGAAGTACACTCCACTTCTGTTTGATGTTACAGATCATGAAGCAATTAAAATTTCGGTTGA
This sequence comes from Cyclobacteriaceae bacterium, assembly GCA_963664285.2. GTDB lineage: Bacteria > Bacteroidota > Bacteroidia > Cytophagales > Cyclobacteriaceae > JAJCYL01. Next base: position 28,053 of record CAXXNX010000052.1, on the reverse strand, counting down.
TCTTGTAGCTTCCGCAATTGGTAATCAGGGTTTGTCAGGATTAATTAATAATGCTGGTATTGCCTTAACTGGGCCTACACAGGTTTTATCCATTGATGTGTTCAAAAAGCAATTTGAAGTCAATCTATTCGGTGCAATTGCTGTTACCCAGAATTATCTACATCTTTTAGGTGCACGAAAGGATTCCCCACACCCTCCCGGCAGGATAATCAATATTAGCTCTACTGGTGGGAAAATCGCCATGCCATACATGGGTGTCCTTATAGTTCATCCAAGTTTGCTCTTGAGGGGTGGTCTCACACACTACGGCGTGAGTTGATGATGTATGGAATTGATGTAATCATAGTAGGTCCGGGTGCCATAAAAACACCAATCTGGACAAAAACAGATGACCCACCACCGGATTTATCAGAATCTGATTATGGCAAAGAAATGAACAACTTGAGAAAAGAATTCTTTAAACACGAAGCGAAAGGCATGTCTTCCGAATTGTTAGCCAAGAAAATTTTCAAGTTGTTCGAATCTTCAAGACCTAAAACCAGGTATACTTTTATGAATAGAAAATTTTTTGATTTTGATATCCCTCGTCTATTGCCAGACCGTGTACTTGACCGTTTTTTAGGAAAGATGCTCAATAAATAGATGTAAACTCAATAACCTGATAACTTTAATATATTTGGTCTTCACCATCATCTGTTAGATCAAGTTTCCATTGACCTTTCTATTTCAGATACTGTCTATCATCATATTGTTCCAATTGATTTTTATCAGTTTTTTTCTTTACTGATGCTTATGGAAACGTGCTTGGCGAGAAATATTTTTTCGATCGGGAAAGTCAGATTTTAACTGCGAATGTCCCCACACATGGAGTTGATACTATCTATACCAAAATCGGTGACCTTCTTGCCTATTTATGTATTGCTTTTACGGCAATTAGTTTGTTGTTTGAAATTTATATTTTGTTGAAACGAACGCTTTTAATGACAGCCGTTAACGAACAAATGGCCTGACTCAAAAACATTAAAACTCCATTTCAATTGGAGTTTTGGCTTTACCTAAGCCAGGACCGCAGGTTCCTGGGTTGCAAATTTTTTCAATGTTGAATAATGCGATTTTACCGCTAAGAGCATACTGTCATATTCATTATAGGTAAGGCCGTGTTTCTGGACTATGTTTTTCACAATTTCCGAAATCTTTCTATAATGAACGTGACAAACATTCGGAAAGAGATGATGCTCTATCTGAAAATTGAGTCCCCCTAGATACCAGTTAAGTATCGTGCTTTTTCGGGCAAAATTGCAAGTGGTCTTTATTTGATGAATGGCCCAGCTTTCCAAGTTTGGAAGGGGTTCTGAAGTTACATGCTCGGTATTCTCAACAATATGTGCCAATTGAAAAGTCACACTCAACACAAAACCTGCAACAAAATGAATGGTGATAAACCCCACGAAAATTTGCCAAAGAGGCAAATCCAGGATTAAGTAAGGGATCACAACTACATAGACATAATATAGGACCTTCGAAAGAATAAGAATGCTTACTTCAGTTACAATATTGTTGTTTTTAATATGACTTTGCGCGTTATATAGCTGTTTGAACTGTTTGAAATCTTTAATGGTTACCCAGCTTAATGTGCCCAATAAATAAAGCATCCAGGTATATATATGCTGAAATTTATGGAACCATTTGTAATCGGAGAAGGGTGATAATCGGATAACATCTCCATTACTCAAGTCTTCATCTACACCGTAAATATTTGTAAAGGTGTGGTGCTTCACATTATGTTGAATAATCCAATTGAATCGATTGCCGCCCATCAGGTTGATGGAATAGCCAAGAATCTTGTTAATCAGAGGCTTAGATGAATACGACCCGTGGCAGGCATCATGCATGATACTCATACCAATGCCAGCAATAGCAAGCCCCATAACCCCCGTCAAAAGCCACATAGTAATGACAGGAAGAGGGTTGTTGAGCATGATTAAATATGGACCAAAATAAGCGGTGAGTAAAACTATCGTTTTGGTTACCATCGTATGGTTGGCATGGGGGGATATGTCATTCTTTTTAAAATATGAACTTACTTGTTCCCTAATCTCGTTATACAGGCGTTTCTCATCTATGTCAAACTTCAAAGCACTCATAGTTAATTTCTGGTTATGGTTGGGTATTTCCGACTGAAAAAGCCCTATATAGTGACAAGCAGATAATTCAAGCGCCAAAGATAGGTTAAACTGGTTAAAGGAGAAAAAAGATTATTACAAGTAAAAAAATTGATAAAAAAAAATTATAACCCTCTGAACTTTCATCATTTAGTAATTATCAAAAGTGTTTATTTTGCCAGGACATCCCGATAGCATTAAGATCTGACTTGAATGAAGATTGGCCTAATTAGTGATACTCATGGTTTCCTTGATGAAAAAGTATTCTCTTATTTTGAAGAATGTGACGAAATATGGCATGCCGGTGATATTGGTGCATTAGATGTAGCAAACCGGCTGAAGTCGTTCAGAACACTGCGGGCGGTACATGGAAATATTGATCATCCTGAGATCAGGAATGGTTATCCTGAGAATGAACGCTTTGAAGTGGAAGGTCAGAGGGTATGGATGACTCACATTGGAGGTGTCCCTCCGCGGTATAACGCTATCGTGAGAGAGAGCCTGATGCAGAATGCACCCCATATCTTTATATGCGGGCACTCTCATATCCTGAAAATTATGACTGATAGAAATCTTAACAACATGTTATTCATTAATCCTGGCGCTGCTGGCAAACAAGGTTTGCATAAAATGAGAACCATAATCAGGTTTGAACTAACCGCTCGTAAAATTGATAATATGCAGGTCATTGAATTGGGAAAGAGAGGAGTTTGAGGGTCTGTTTAACTACTAAAATATCTATATCTTAGAGCGAAATCACTACCTACTATGAAGGTTATAATATTTGCACTCACATTTGCAATTACCCTGGCAATTACTATTGTTTTTAGTGTAAAAATATCCACGATTCCGCCTTTGGGTAAGTTCTTCAATCCCCAGGGGGGATTTTGGGCCAATAGTGAGCGGGAAGCCATATCTGCACCGAACCTGGTGAAACTTGAAGGGCTGAAAGATGAGGTGAGAATTCAGTTTGATGAATACCTGATCCCGCACATTTTTGCCAAGAATGATGAGGATCTTGTTTTTACGCAGGGTTATATAACTGCTTTCCACAGACTGTGGCAAATGGAATTTCAATTGTATTCCACCGCGGGACGGATTTCCGAACTACTCGGTGACGGTGCATTGGATTATGATAGGGGTAAACGTCGACACGGTATGACCTATGGTGCCAGGAAAACGCTTGAACAATGGAAAGAAGATCCGGAGATGTTCAAATTAATTGTAGCCTATACGGCAGGGGTCAATGCCTATATCAACGGACTAGACTATAGTAATTATCCCATAGAGTACAAACTGCTTGACTATGAGCCTGAGCCGTGGTCAGAGTACAAATGCAGCCTACTGTTAAAGGAGATGTCCGACGTATTATCCAGGGGGGAGGCTGATCTTGAGAATACAAATGCTCTTAAACTATTTGGGCGTGAAACTTTTGATTTCCTGTTTCCCGAAAGACCACCATTGAAAGATTTTGATCCGGTTATTCCAATAGGAACCACCTTTGACTTCGAACCACTTGAAGTGCCAGAACCTGACACACTATATCCCTTGGTCTTCACTAATCCGATACTTGGGAAACCTGACCCCAATAATGGTAGTAACAACTTTGCAGTTGGTCCAGCCAAGACCGGCGGCGGCGCTTTAATGGCCAATGAGCCTGATCTTAATCTGAACCTTCCATCCATTTGGTATATCGTCCATTTGAACGCACCGGGGATTAACGTTTTCGGTGCGACACTGCCAGGGATGCCAGGAGTAATAATCGGACATAATGATTCCATAGCATGGGGTATGACTAATGCGAAACGCGATCTGGTTGATTGGTACAGGATTGAATTCAGAAATATTAATAGAGATGAATATAAGTATGATAACAGGTGGTTAAAGACAGAAAAAATAATTGAGGAAATCAAGATAAGGAATGGCTCAACCGTTTACGATACCATCATATTTACGCATTATGGACCCGTAGTTTATGACCGAAATTTTAAAGGGAATGCTGAGAGCACAAATCTGGCCATGAGATGGACAGCCCACGATCCGGGGGACGAGTTAAAATCTCTATATCTGGTCAATAAGGCCGTGAACTACGAAGAATTCACTTCTGCTCTGCAATATTACTTTGGTCCTCCTCAAAACTTCGCTTTTGCTTCGGTTAATGGGGATGTAGCAATAAACATTCCGGGTAAGTTTCCTATCAAATGGAAGGAGCAGGGTAAGTTCATACTTGATGGCGCTAAGTCGAGTCATGACTGGATAAAATATATGCCAGAGGATCATAAACTACGGGTTAAAAATCCACCTCGTGGATTTATTAGTTCTGCTAACCAACACCCGGTAGACAGTACTTATCCTTACTATACGTTCGATTATAACTTTGAACACTATAGGGGGCGCAGGATCAATGATCGTCTGAACATATTAAATCGGGTTACACCGGAAGAAATGATGAAGCTTCAGAACGACAATTTTAATTACCGGGCATTTGAAAGCCTTCCGATGATGTTAGATAGCCTAGATACCACATCGTTTGACGATCAAAAACTTCGTGTTCATCGATTAATGAAATCTTGGGATTACTTCAACAATGTAGATTCAAAGGCGGCTTCATTTTATGAACTATGGTGGAAAAAATTATATGGATTGCTTTGGGATGAATTCGATGATACGGAGGTGAGTGTTATCAAACCTCACATCTATAATACTATTCACATTCTTAAGAATTATCCAAATAATAATTTTATCGATATCAAATCCACTCCTGAATTGGAAAATGCCCATGAATTATTTGAGAGGTCATTTTCGGAAGCAATCGATTCTTTGAATAACTGGGTCACAGCCTCTGGGGAAGATTATAGCTGGTCGAAATTCAAAAATACAAGGATCATTCATTTAATGAGAATACCTCAGTTTAGTGTAGATCAGATATCAATTGGAGGAAATAGCAATATTGTAAATGCAGCTAGTGGGCGGCATGGTCCTTCCTGGCGGATGGTTGTCCAACTTAATGACCAGGGTGTTAAAGCCTGGGGGGTGTATCCTGGAAGCCAAACTGGTAACCCGGGAAATCCAAGGTACGCACACATGATTGAGGATTGGGCAAGTGGCAATTATTATGAAATGCTGTTTCCAGTAAAGCCGCTTGAAGATCCTGAGCAAATCTTATTCTCACAAATCTTACAACCGAACTAATGAAAGTCATAATTAAGATAATGTTGATGGCGAGTATAACTTACTTTGCACTAATAAGTTTACCATGGTGGTTTCTGGTGGTTATTACCTTTCTTGTGTCTGTGATGTTACCAACTAACGATTTTGGAGCCTTTCTTAGTGGATTTTTAGGTATTGGTCTATTATGGTTAGTACTCACCTGGAAGATCGATATCGAAACTAATTCTATTTTATCTCAAAAGATTGCGGACTTATTTCCCGCTGGAGGTGATACCACAATGCTTGTAATTGTTGCTGCTTTGGTAGGTGGAGTATCGGGTGGCTTTGGTTCGTTATTCGGCAATTTGTTAAGGAAGATATGGATGAAGAAGCCAAAGAGTAGTATGTATTAATAATTGTATGAGCCATTTTACTGTCTGATAAATTGTAACTTTATTGACAAATTTGTATCGAATTAGAACTTTTAGTTTGATTTTGTGTTTAAAGGACTGAATGAAAGTATCTGTTTTTAGGAAAGAACACTTCAATGCTGCTCACCGGTTGCATAATCCCGATTGGTCTGATGACAAGAATAAGGCAGTATTTGGGCTATGCAATAACCCTAATTACCATGGTCATAACTATGAATTGATTGTACGTTTAACCGGTGAACCAGATCCTGAAACGGGATTCGTATACGATATGAAAAAACTTAGTGACCTTATAAGGGACAATATAAGCCTAAGGTTTGATCACAAAAATTTGAATCTTGATACAGTAGAATTTAAAGACCTCAATCCAACTGCAGAGAACATTGCTATCGTCGTCTACGACATACTTCGCAGAAAAATTGATAGCAAGTTCGATTTGAAAATCACACTTTATGAAACTGAAAGAAACTTCGTTGAATACTACGGAAATTGAAGATATATCCGCCTATGAACTGGGAGAAGATCATGTAGCTACGGCATCAGATACGCCCCTACGTCTGGATGCATTTGAGCTTGATGATAAATTAAAAATCGAACTCATTACCAAGCATTTCAAGGAGATTATGCGTGTGTTAGGACTTGACCTAACTGATGACAGTTTGAAGGGAACACCTCACAGGGTAGCTAAAATGTACGTCAAAGAGGCTTTTAGTGGCTTGAATCCCAAGAACAAACCAAAACCTACGCTGTTTGAAAATAAGTTTAACTATACGGAAATGATAGTAGAAAAAGATATTACATTCTACTCTCATTGTGAGCATCATTTTGTGCCTATATATGGCAAAGCTCATGTTGCTTATATATCCAGTGGCAAAGTGATTGGCTTATCAAAGATCAATCGTATTGTGCAATATTTTGCGAAAAGACCCCAGGTACAAGAACGTATGACCAATCAGATTGCTGAGGAGCTAAAAGATGTTCTGCAAACTGAGCATGTTGGTGTCGTCTTAGATGCCAATCACTTGTGCGTTTCGAGCAGGGGGGTTGCTGACACCAACAGCAAGACGGGAACTGCCCATTTCAGTGGCAAGTTCAAAGAGGAGAATACAAAGAGCGAGTTTTTGAATTATATCAATTCGAAGTAAGATACACCTCCAATTTAGAGGTTATAATTAATTAAGTAAGGCAATTACACTATAAACCAACGTAAGCGGTATGATCGCCCGGCAATTGCTACTTATTTGTGTCATTGCCGGCTGTAGATCGCCAGAATTAACTTCTGGTCTTTTTACGGCAACCGCCGCCTATACGGCTGATGATTGGAGGTACTTTGACGATAATTATGTGTTTTATATTTGAGGATACTGTAGTGTGGGTCAGGAACAATGAAAATATTCATACCTATCCAATCACTAAACTGAAAGGGGAGTATGGCCTATACAGTCCGCCTTTGTATAGAATATATTACAATGCCCATAAGAAGTACATTCAGGTGAAACATCGTGTGAAGAGTACAAATATTGATTATAGTTTACCGAATGAAACTTATGTTGTTCTTTATTGGTTGGATGGCTTGAAACCCATGACAACACCCTATGAAGAAAAGAAGGCAGATTAGTAGGATCAATGTTTATTGACTCTTCGTAAATAATTCATTTCGTCGTTCAGACTCTTAACCCGCATTATTCATAGGCCACCAATTTTGGGATTAATAATGGGTTGCTAACTATTTTTGATTGGAGTGTATGTATTAATTTGAAGATCAACCAGGTTTCTGGATTTCAAAGGACATTAGAGCGTTTTTTTGTTAGAATTTTTCAATTTTCAGTCAAAGCTCTATTGTGTTCTTATGGAAGAACATTTTTTTGATTAAATCAAACTGTTTAACTGATCGGTCAGTTCACCGTAAGCAAATCGCCCAGCAGGTATTGATATCTAAAGGCTCTTGAGAATTGTATTGTCAATGATCTTTTCCTTTCTTTCAGGCACGCCCCAACCTTCATCAGGTAAAGCCGGATATTGTCCACTTGCCATCGTTTAGCAAAGTGGTGTTTTGTTTTGGCAATTAATAATTTAATCTGCCGGAATATTTCATAACAGAGGGTAGCGATGATTAAACGCATGAAATTGGCCCAGTAGCGATGACAGGAAAGCCGGTCGGAATAAGTCATGTTTTTGAGTTCCTTTATTCGATTTTCACTGGCATCACCTCGCTTGACATAAAAATCAAAGTAAATCTGTTGAGCGGTCATCGCTTCAAAGTTGCTCACAAAGTAACGGACATTCATTCCTTTTCCGGTAGACTCCACTTTGGCGTACAGCTTTTCAGAACGATCCCAGCTTTTGGCCTGGTAAGTAAACGGGCCAACAAACTCTTGATGTTTGATGATTTTTGAAGCATATTCCTTTTTACTTCAATGATAGTCTGTTTGGTAAAAGTCTTTAAAACTTCATTACTACTAATACCTAAACAAAATTGAAGGTCAAACTGCTTAGCTATCCGATAAAAAGATGCTCCTGAAAAGCCACTATCCGCTCGAATAAGGATCTTTACTGAGGGCAGTTTTTTTCTGATTTTAATGACAATCCTTTTCAATAAGGCCACAAACCATTTGTTGGAGTGACAATTGCCCGGACGTAGTACTGGTAAAATGACCTGACCGGTGTTCCCGTCCTTAAAGAACAACTCATGGTACATAGTCTGTCCATAATAGCCATTATACAAACTGAGTTGTTGGGATCCATGAGTAGGGTCATCGGTACCATCTACATCAATGATGATTTGACCAGTCTTCTCTTTCAACTCCTCTACATAACGGTCTACAAACCATTGACTCATCTGGTAGATCAGACTCCGATCGGCCTTGTTTTCAAATCGACTTAAAGTAGGCTGGGAACATAATCCGCTATCTAGTACTTTACGGATTACCGGATCCTCTCGGAGTTTTTGTTCGTCATTGCAATCCTGATAGCCCTGCATCATTAAAAACACCCGTTGGCGAAGCATTTCTTCATAAGTGTATTCGATAAAAAAGGGGTTTCGATAGTCAGGAATCAGTGCGGCGAAGCTTTTTAATAGACCAGTCTTTCTCTCTACTTTTTCACTTAACAATATCGCTCCGTCTGAGCTAATCGCTGATGCTGAAAAATCAAATTTAAAAGCTTGTTTCCTCGATAAAATACGGTATCTTTTTCCTTATATTCAGGCATAAATTAATTGCTTATTTTGTTGTCTAACTATCTCAATATAAGCAATTTATGCCTGTTTTTTTATTGTCTACTATGAATTTTTCGGGTTAATGTCCTTTGAAATCCAGAAACCTGGTTGATCTTCAAATTAATACATACACTCCAATCAAAAATAGTTAGCAACCCATTATTAATCCCAAAATTGGTGGCCTATGAATAATGCGGGTTAATCCAGTTTGAGCGAGGGCCTGTTCTGACAGTAATTGAATATTTTGAGCAAACGAGAGGTCAATAGCACTAATTTCCTCACCGGACTTACAGGCTTCCATAATACCATCATATTTTTCGGTATCGCTATTGCTGATCCCAAATAGACTTGTCCTAAGCATTGGTGTTATAAACTGCCAATAACAGAAAAGAGCATACCACTGAAAGAAGTAAACACCCACTAATTGCCACATGAGTTTTGGCATACCGCCGATGGCGTTATAAATTTCTTTTAATGGATGTAAAACCTTATCTAAAAAAGGCTGCTGTTTAAAGTATTGCAAATGTTTAAATTCCTCATCGGTCGGTGGTATTTCAGGTGTTTTCCAAACAGACCAAAGTATTGTAGTCACCGAGGCAGTTGCCCCTAAAAAGAATGAATAATATACCCACTTTGGTATGGCTGTAACAGTTTCGGTTGCGGTACTGCAAAGACTAGTACTCTCTATAGGGACACTAAACCAATCCTGAAAAAGAAACAAAGAAAAGTTAGCTTTGCAGCATCCAAGATCCAACCAAGTTTTATCGGATATCGGTTTGCAGTAGGCTTACTGTACCTAAATGGGGTGGAAGACGAAAGCCTTTCTTCTCCTACAAATAAACCTTGCATTTGATACCCAAAAGTTAATTGGGAACTTAAAATGCGCAATGTTTAAAAAACCTAACCTCTCCTTTTGGCAAATTTGGAATATAAATGTTGGATTTTTTGGAATCCATCACCTATTATTCAAAATTAGTTTTTATACAATTACACCTAATTAGTGTCTCTAAGAAAACAGCCCTTTTTTTTATAAAATGAATTATTATGGATGAGATTTTCATTTTCTTTCTATGAGTTAATACCTGAGTATCAATCGATTAGAAAAAATGGAAAGATCGACCATAAGAATAATTTTTAATTTAGGTGTGTTTTCTTAGAGACACTAATTATACAGGCCAAGCTCATACCTCGACCAGCTAGGAATATTCGTCGGAGCTTTGTTTATTTCCCTCTACTGATTCCATACCATATGATTCCAAGTATATAGAAAACGCTTATGAAAAGAGTCAATCCAACTAAGTCTAAAATCATTCATGATAAGGAGGTTAGGTGTGTATCAATTTAATTATTTTTTATATCTATAAACAACTGCTTCACAAGGATGTAATGTCATTAAATCGCCCTTCCAGGTCACTTGTTGGTCATAATTTCCAATTACCCAATCCATATCTTCTTTAATATCATAAGGTAATTTGAAGTCCACCAATTCATTCTTAAAGTTGAGCACTATGAAATATCCTTTCCCATCCATTTCTCTCAAATAAGCGAAAACACCTTCATTGGGATAGTCAACCATTTTAAACTGACCGTAAACAAAAGTCTCATCACTTTTTCTCAGGGCGATTATTCTCTTATAATAATTTATAATAGAGTTATTTGTTTGAAGATCAAGTGCAATATTTATTTGCGTGTAATTAGGATTGACCGGTAACCAAGGCTTTTCAGCACTGAAACCAGCATTTGTAGTTGCGTCCCATTGGACAGGCGTTCTTGCATGATCACGAGTAAGTTGCAGAAAGTCCTGGAGATTCGCTTTACCTGCTTTTTCACGTTCTTTATAATTGTTAATACTTTGGATATCCTGACATTGATCGATTGATTCAAAAGGATAATTAGTCATGCCAATCTCATCTCCCTGATAGACGTACGGGGTTCCTTTCATGGTCATCAACAAGGTAGCAAATAATTTGGCGGACTCTCGTCTTTTGTCTGTATCATTGCCGAACCGGGATAATAACCTGGGGAAATCATGATTGCCCAGGAAAATACTATTCCATCCCCGATCACCAAGAGCCTCAATCCATTTTAGAAATATTCCTTTGAATTCGGTTAGATCCCAGTACCTCTTTGTGTCATAATCTTCCGGAGCTCTATCGATAAACATGTGATCAAAATGGAAGATCATGTTCAGTTCATTGCGATCATCTCCGACGTAGTCATTAGCCTCATGAATAGAAACACCGATTCCTTCACCGACAGTCATACAGTCATATTTGGAGAGCACTTCAGTATTCATCTCCTGGAGAAATTCATGAACTCTTGGACCATTGGCGTAAAAAACGGGAAAGTTTCCGTTGTAAGTGTCGGGAAAATCAGGATATGTAGTGTCTTTTGAAATTAAAGGGATGACGTCCATACGGAATCCATCAACACCTTTATCCAACCAAAATTTCATTAAATCATACACTTCCTTTCTCAATGTTGGATTTTCCCAATTGAGATCTGGTTGTTTTTTGCTGAAAAGGTGTAGGTAATATTCATCCTTTTTTTCATCCAATTGCCAAGCTGAGCCCCCAAAGAATGAAACCCAGTCATTAGGTGGACCTCCATTTTTCCCTGCCTCCCAGATATAGTAGTCTCTAAGAGGGTTGTCCTTTGAACTCCTGGATTCCTGAAACCATTGATGCTCATCAGAAGTATGATTCACCACCAGGTCCATGAGAAGTTTAAGTTCTCGTTTTTTCATTTCAGAAAGGAGGATATCAAAGTCCTCCATGGTGCCAAACTCGTCCATGATGTTTCTGTAATCGCTTATATCGTAGCCATTATCATCATTGGGAGATTTATAGATGGGAGAGAGCCATATAACGGTAACTCCCAGGTCTTTCAAATAATCAAGCTTCTCAATAATACCTTTCAAATCCCCGATCCCGTCGTTATTACTGTCTTTAAAACTTCTTGGATAGATTTGATAGACGACTGCCTCTTTCCACCATTTCTTGTTAATGTTAGACATTGCTCTCTTTGTATTATTTTACCTGGAATGTTCTTTTGTCGGGGCCCACACCTGTAATGGTCAGGGACTTCCAATTTTTGGGAAGTTTGGTCGGCAGCTGCAGGATTCCTTCATCCGTAATGTCAAGTCCGCCAAAACCTGATATCACGGCTTGTAACATACTACCTGCACCAGTTGCAAAATAAGGATTAGTGCCGCCATTTTGGGTTCATTTAGTTTATGTTGGTTCAATTCATAGTGACCAGTTATTTCCCTCTAATGGAATACATCCCACATATTGACCCGGTATGGGATCGTATTTCAGGATTTCTTTTCCAATACTTTCAGATTGGAAATAACCTGTCAGTGTTAGATATTTTAGATTCCTGTAGAAATAAACCTGACTGTCACTATCATCAGCGCTTTCGTCAAAAGCCCTGTCTTCAACTATTCTCAATACAGCAATTTGTTTCTCTTCGTTGCATTCATCAAATGAACTTCCCGTGGATTTCTGGCATTCTTTATCAAATACGCCCAAACCATCAATAAATTTTTCCTGATCCTCAGAATTAAGAACGTCTGCAATAAAAAGATCGACGAACTGTGCAACATTGATATCCTGGGCGCCGGGTGTTTCGGATTTGGGTAGTACCCTTTCAGTCATTTCACTTACCATCCGAACTTGTCCAGCAGACAGAATTTTTGGTTTCCAGGGGAGATCAGGTTTTGTAATACAACTTTTAAGAATGGCCGATAGTGCTCCACCAGAAATGGAATATCCCATTACCAGGGCGCCTTGTTTTAATAATTCTCGTCTCTCCATTGTTTCTTAAATTTCAAATAACAAAAAAATCAAGACCCAAATAATTCTCAAATAACCATTGATCAAACCTGAAATTGAAGATTAGATGATTGTGATTTATTTGTCATTTGCCTTTTGAGTTTTGATTTTTCCCATAACGGGGTTTATAAATTTCTTCTATTCAACTCAGTTACTGCATGGTCAACTGCCCTGGCCGTTAATGCCATGTAAGTAAGTGACGGGTTTTGGCATGCCGATGAGGTCATACAGGCTCCATCTGTGACAAAGACATTCTTTGCCGTATGGACTTGGTTAAGTTTATTGAGCACAGATGTCTTAGGGTCTCTACCCATCCTTGCTGTTCCCATTTCGTGTATTCCTGTGCCCAGTACTGCTTTGGTAACATAAGTACCTACATTTTTCAAACCGGCTGATTCAAGCATCTCAGCAGCTGATATTTTGATATCTTCTCGCATTACCATTTCATTTTCCTTCAATTCCGCGTCGATGGTAATGGTGGGCTGTCCCCACTTGTCCAGCTTATCATGGTTGAGGGTCATGCGGTTATCTTCATAGGGCAAACATTCTCCAAAACCTGTCATTCCTATCCTCCATGGGCCGGGTTTCATCAGGCTATTTTTGAATACTTCACCGAAACCTTTTGCATCATCCCCCCCTGGACCAATTCTCACGAGATGCACTCCCTTGATAACCATATCCCCTTAGATAGTCATATCTTTTTGATTTCATATCAACATTCCTGAATCTGGTAATATAAAAACCATTGGGACGTCTGCCTTTATAGTATTGGTTTTCAAACCCCTCGTAACTTCCGTAAGCTCCCAATTTATAGTGATGATCCATGATATTTCGACCTAATTGGTCACTGTCATTACCTAATCCGTTGGGATATCGATCCGAAATTGAGTTCAGCAGAAGTGCTGCGGAAGCTAGGGACGATGCGTTGAGGAAGATCACTTTGGCAAAGAATTCTGTTGTTTCCATAGTTTCCTGATCCACAACACTGACACCAGTAGCTTTGCCTAGCTTGTCATCATAAATGATTGAACTTACAACTGTATTGGATCTCATTGTCAAATTACCAGTATTTTGAGCGGCCGGAAGAGTTGCAGTAACACTACTAAAATAACCGCTGTAAGGACAACCCCGGTCGCATCGGTTTCTAAACTGACAAGGACCCCGACTATGGATTGCTTGTGTGAGATTAGCAACCCGGCCGATGTCATGTAACGACCGGGGAAGTTAGTTTCGATGCTTTTTTGTACATGTTTTTCCAGGCAATTCAACTCCATTGGGGGAAGGAATTGACCATCTGGTAAGTGAGGAATCCCTCGATTGTCTCCACTTACGCCTACAAATTTTTCGACGTAATCATACCATGGTTCAATATCCTTGTACCTTATTGGCCAATCAATGCCAATACCTTCTTTGGCGTTAGCATTATAATCAAGGTCGCTCCACCTATAACATTGCCGGCCCCAAATCAATGATCTGCCACCTGTCTGATAGCCTCTTATCCAGTCGAATTGACTTGTCTCATCACAACGGTTTTCAATATCATCGACGTAAAAATGTTGGTTGTAATCATTAACGAAACCAGCTCTGTTTTGTACAGGGAATTTGCTGCGATCTGCTTGAGATAACCTTCCCTTGTAGGTCATGTCCCAAGAATCTTTTTGTGCCGTTGGATAATCACCATGTTTCACTTCACGCCCTCGCTCCAGGATCAATGTTTTTAGCCCTTTCTCACAGAGTTCCTTGGCCGCCCAGCCACCGCTAATGCCTGATCCAACAACTATAGCGTCGAATCTATTGGTTTGTCCTCTCATTTGTTAGGATTGGTATTCTATAAAGTTATTGAAATATCTGTTAGGTAAAAGCTACATTTTTTCTATATACATTTTTCTGTATTTAATTTATTTCCCCTAATCTTTTACTGTATTGAAAACAAACTGGGAATCATTGATACTAAATTCCTCCAATTTTATTCGTAACTACGAAGTACTATTGAATTTCTTTTGGCTGGTACATGTAGTAAGAAATTTCTTTCAATGCTCTGAGAAAGCACTTAATTTGAAGCTCAAAAATTACAACTATTTAATATGTCAAAAGATATTCACCAATTAGCCTCTGATAATCTAAAAGTTCTGTCCGTCGCAATGGTTGAAAAAGCCAACTCCGGTCACCCCGGTGGTCCCATGGGCGGGTCAGACTTCATGCACATTCTGTACACTGAATTTCTCAATTTCGATCCTGATGGCATGACATGGCCATTCAGGGACCGTTTTTTTATGGATGCCGGACACTTGTCGGCCTTATTGTATTCCCAGTTGTATCTCTTTGGAAAATATTCCAAAGATGACATTGCAAATTTCAGACAATGGGGCTCTTGCACTCCGGGACACCCGGAGATTGACGTTAAGAGAGGAATTGAAAATACTTCGGGACCATTGGGTCAGGGCCATTCAATGGGGATAGGGGCCGCTGTTGCCGAGAAATTCCTTACCACGAGATTTGGTGATTGGATGGGTCATAATATCTACACTTATATTTCCGATGGTGGAGTACAGGAGGAGATTTCGCAGGGTGTAGGTCGTATTGCAGGCTTCCTGGGGCTAAATAACCTGGTGATGTTTTATGATTCCAATGATGTCCAATTGTCTACAAGGACAGATGAAGTAACAATAGAAGATACAGCCAAGAAGTATGAAGCATGGGGTTGGAAAGTAAAAACCATAGATGGTCATAAGAATGATCAGATCAGGAAGACGCTCCAGGAAGCCAGGGAAGAACAGGAAAAGCCTTTCCTCATTATTGGAAGAACTATTATGGGTAAGGGAGCTGTTGACGAGAATGGCGATCCATACGAGGGAGCGGTAGAGATGCACGGTAAGCCTATTGGCGGTACAAAAGCTTCTTATGAAAAAACTATTGAGAATTTAACGGGGCATGTAGATCATCCTTTTGAGATATTTCCCGAAGTGAGTGATTACTATGAAGAGATAATAAATAAGAAGAGGACATGGGTTGCGAGTAAAAAGAAAGAGGAGACTGCATGGAGAGGTGTTAATCCGGAACTTGCATCTAAACTGGATTTGTTCTTATCCGGTAAGATTCCGGATATAGATTTCAGTCAGGTTGAGCACAAAGAAAATGGGGCATCTCGGGAAGCCTCAGCTGCAGTGTTAGGGTTCCTGGCTGATAAGGTGGAAAATTTAATCGTATCATCTGCGGACCTATCTAATAGTGATAAGACGGATGGTTTTCTGAAAAAGACTACAGCCTTAAGAAACGGTGATTTTTCAGGTAATTTCTTGCATGCCGGCGTATCGGAATTCTCCATGGCAGCAATGGCCAATGGAATGGCACTTCACGGTGGCGTTATTCCTGTAGTCGGTACTTTCTTTATTTTTTCAGACTTTCAAAAGCCGGCACTTAGGTTGTCCGCATTAATGCAATTACCTGTCAAGTTTCTCTGGACACATGATACCTTCAGGGTAGGAGAAGATGGACCTACTCACCAGCCCATTGAGCAGGAAGCTCAGCTAAGATTAATGGAAAAAGTAAAGAATCATTCCGGCAAAAGGAGCCTACTTGCACTCAGGCCGGCCGATGCTGCCGAAACTTCTGTTGCCTGGAAAATAGCACTGGAAAATACAGAAGGCCCAACCGGACTAATCTTTTCAAGACAAGGTATCAAGGATTTGAAGCCAATGGATTCGAGTCGTTATGACGAGGCAGTTAATGCTGCAAGAGGAGCTTATGTAGTGGCAGAAGAAGGTAGTCCTGATGTTATTTTATTAGGAAATGGTTCTGAAGTTTCAACGCTTGTTGGCGCAGCCGAGATTTTAGCATCAAAGGGAATTAAGTCGAAGATAGTTTCTGTTCCCTCTGAAGGAGTTTTCAGAGAACAATCTCTATCATATCAGGATGAGGTAATCCCAGTTGATAAGCCCATTTTCGGATTAACCGCTGGTCTTCCGATTAATCTTGAGGGACTGGTTGGGCCAAAAGGCAAAGTTTTCGGACTGGACCATTTTGGTTATTCCGCCCCGGCAAAGGTTTTGGATGATCAATTCGGGTTTACATCGGAAAAGGTGGCTGTTGAAGTTGAGAAGTATTTAGGGTAACTATCATGGTATCGTCATTCTGAGTGATAACGAATAGTCCCAATGAATTTTGTAAAGACTCTTCATTTCATTCAGAGTGACGTTTAATTTTTTAATATGAATTGGGGATTTATTGGTTTCGGACGCATCGCTGTCAAATTTATGGAAAGCCTGAGGCTTGTGAAGAGCGAAACGCCTTATGCCCTGGCTTCCAGATCTAATGCCGAACAACTCAAAAGTCAATTTTCGGATTTAAAGATCTACGACAGCTATGAAGATCTTTTGAATGACATCGAGGTTGATATCGTTTATGTGAGCACTACTCACAATTTTCACAAACAGAATGTCATCGATGCCTTGAGAAATGGCAAGCATGTGCTTTGTGAGAAACCAATGGGGTTAACAGTCGCGGAAATTGAAGAAATGATAGCTGTAGCCAGGGGGGAAGAAAAGTTCCTTATGGAAGGGCTTTGGTCCCGATTTCTACCCGGTTACCAAAAGGTCAGGGAAGTTGTAGAATCAGGAGAAATAGGGGATATCACCCTTATTAGATCAGAATTTGCCTTTACTGACCCATCACACAAAAACCGGTTATATGACCCCAATTTAGCCGGAGGTTCTAATTTAATTACGATGTTAACATTTATAACCTGGCACTGGTTCATGACTTTTTTGGTAATGCCAATCCTGAAATAAAAATTCAAGCAAGAAGATCACAGTCAGGAACGGATTTGAGTTGTAGTTCCTTACTTCAATATTCGGACAACAAAATGGCTCAACTCTTTTATAGTATAGAGATGACTTGTGAAAATGCTGCTTGGCTTTATGGAACAAAGGGGTGGCTCAAAATGGAGCATTTTTGGAAATGCGAACGATTTGAAGTTCAAACAGAACAAGGTAGGCGCACTATCGAATTACCATTTGTTAGCAATGGTTTTTATCATGAGATAGAAGAGGCAGTTCAGTGCATTCAATCTAGGAAAATAGAAAGCCCTTTGATGTCGCTCACCCATAGTAAAGAACTTTCGGGATTAGTCGAGGCAACTAAAAAATTGATTCGTAATTTATAAATTCATATGGTGAAGAATAGAAGAAATTTTCTTATCAAAGCGCTATCATTGGGACTAGGCATTTCATTAGGCTCGACATTGACAAAAGCATCAAAAAATAAATCTTTAAAAACTCTGCCTTCCTTAAAGGGGCGCAAAATACTTTTCACCTGGGGTGGTTGGCCCGGGCATGAGCCGGAAGTTTTTGCTAAATATTTTACCGCGTGGTTGAAGGAAGAAGGAGCATCGGTTCAGGTTTTTAATAGTACTGAGCCCTATGCCGATAAGGGCTTGATGAATTCAACTGACTTAGTATTACAATCAATTACTATGGATGAAATTCCTAAAGAACACGCTAAGGGACTACTTGCTGCAATTCGTGAAGATGGAACTGGTATGGCAGGTTGGCATGGTGGAATGTGTGACTCATTCCGTGCCCATACTGAATACCAATTCATGACTGGAGGTCAGTTTGCTGCTCATCCAGGAAATGTTACTGACTATTCGGTTAAAATAATGAACAGAAACGATGAAATCACAGCAGGTTTGAAAGATTTTAAGATGACCAGCGAGCAATATTATATGCATGTTGACCCTAACGTAAAAGTACTGGCCACTACTATATTTAGTGACGACCATGCTTCATGGATTAATGAAGCTACAATGCCAGTGGTCTGGAAAAAAATGTATGGTAAGGGAAGAGTATTTTATTCGTCATTAGGTCATAATTTGGAACACATAACCAGCGTTCCGGCGGCGCTGGAGATTGCAAAACGTGGTGTTCAATGGGCTAGTGCAAGTAAATATGAAAAGGTAGAGAAGTGGTTGACTCCGGTTTATAAGTATTGAGACACCATGCTGAATCTCTCCATTCTATTAAGTTAAGAGATTTTAACTTTTCCATTAAAGCACTCCGACGAACCTATGGAGGACTAGGTTATAAAGTAATTCAAAAAGAATGGTTG
This sequence comes from Cyclobacteriaceae bacterium, assembly GCA_963664285.2. Classification (GTDB taxonomy): domain Bacteria; phylum Bacteroidota; class Bacteroidia; order Cytophagales; family Cyclobacteriaceae; genus JAJCYL01. The sequence goes on along the minus strand of CAXXNX010000052.1, from coordinate 9,152 downwards.
CCATTTGCGTAACTCCAAAAACCAGTTAATATGTTTCTTCTAGGATACGATATTGGAAGTTCCTCAATTAAGGCTGCATTAGTCAATGTTGATACCAACCAAGTGGTTAATATCGTGCAATATCCCACTATTGAAATGGACATCATTGCCCGACAGCCGGGGTGGGCGGAGCAGCAACCTCATGTATGGTGGAGTAACCTGTGCCAGGCAACAAAAGAATTGATAAATAAAAGCCGGAATGTCAGCCCGGCAGATATCAAGGGCATTGGAGTTTCCTATCAAATGCATGGACTGGTTCTAATTGACAAGGATCAAAATGTGTTGAGACCATCGATCATTTGGTGCGACAGCCGGGCAGTGGAAATAGGAGAGGAAGCTTTCAATAGTTTAGGAAGTGAAAAGTGCTTTACTCATCTCTTAAACTCACCAGGTAATTTCACCGCTTCTAAGTTGAAATGGGTGAAGGACAATGAGCCAGAGATTATAGAAAAGGCCTACAAATTTTTACTTCCGGGAGATTACATTGCCATGAAACTAACTGGCGAAGTTTCCACTACCATCCAGGGGCTGTCCGAAGGTATTTTGTGGGACTATAAACGCAATTCGGTAGCTGAATTCTTACTGCAGCATTATGGGGTGTCTACCGACCTGGTTCCCGATTATACTCCGGCTTTTCAATCGGAGGGTCAATTAAGCCAGTCTGCTGCGGAATTGCTTGGTTTAAAATCGGGAATTCCAGTTTCATATAGGGCAGGAGATCAACCCAACAATGCAATGTCACTTGGTGTTTTGGAACCAGGGGAAATTGCGGCGACGGGAGGCACTTCAGGAGTAGTGTATGGTGTCGTAGATGAAAAGATCAGTGATAAAGAATCACGTGTCAATAGCTTTGCACACGTTAATTATACTCACGATCAAACCAGGATCGGTATTTTGCTCTGTATTAATGGAGCAGGTATCCAATACAGTTGGGTTAAGAAACAGCTGGCCTCAGAAGGGATCAATTATGTTGATATGGAGCGAATGATGTCTTCAGTTCCCATTAATTCTGATGGGCTTAGAATTTTTCCATTTGGCAATGGAGCGGAGAGGATGTTAGGAAATAAAAACCTGGGTTCACATGTTGTGAATCTTCATTTCAACAGGCATACAAGGGCCCACTATTACAGGGCGGCACTTGAAGGTATTGCATTTTCATTTGTGTATGGTATGGAAATGATGAAGGAGATGGGGTTGAATGTTCGTGTTATAAAAGTTGGAAATGACAACCTGTTTCAATCCAGTGTTTTTGCCAATACCATATGTGCGCTAGTGGACGCCGAGATTCAAGTTGTAGAAACCACAGGTGCTGTTGGTGCAGCGAAAGCGGCTGGGATTGCCAGTGGAATTTATTCGGATTTGAAAGATGCTTTTAAAGAGCAGAAAATAGTAACTCAATACGATAGACCCGGTTCTAATAGCGTTTACCATCACGGATATAGGCAATGGGTGTCAGATTTGGAAAAAATACTAAAAAATCACAATTAGATTAATTATGGCTAAGATAAACTTAACATTAGGAGATAAAGAATACTTCAAAGGCATTTCTAAAATTCCATTCGAAGGCAGGGATTCTGATAATCCTTTGGCCTACAAATATTATGACGAAGATCTCGTTGTGGGTGGAAAAACCATGAAGGAGCAACTCAGATTTGCTGTTGCATATTGGCACTCATTCTGCGGAACCGGAGGAGATCCATTTGGTATGCCAACCAAAGCTTTTCCGTGGTTGTCAAACCCTGATGCTGACCAGCAAGCCAGGGATAAAATGGATGCCGCATTCGAGTTTATTACGAAGTTGGGGCTGCCTTTCTATTGTTTCCACGACTTTGATTTGGTTAATGAAGGGGAAACTCTTTCAGAATCAACGGGTAGGTTGGAGAGGATCACCGACTATGCAGATGAAAAGCAAAAAGCTTCGGGAGTACAATTGCTTTGGGGAACAGCCAGTCTTTTCACTAATCCAAGGTACATGAATGGTGCCATGACCAACCCTGATTTTGAAGTATTGGCCTATGCGGGTGCGCAAGTCAAGAATGCCCTTGATGCCACCATAAAATTGGGGGGATTAAACTACGTTTTCTGGGGTGGAAGAGAGGGTTATATGTCCTTGCTCAATACCAACATGAAAAAGGAACTGGAACACACTGCTCGATTTCTACATATGGCGAAAGATTACGCTCGATCGCAGGGTTTCACTGGTACCTTTTTTATAGAGCCTAAGCCGATGGAGCCCTCTAAGCATCAGTATGATTTCGATGCGGCAACTGTGGTCGGGTTTCTTAGAGAATATGACCTAATGGAAGACTTTGAGCTAAACATTGAGGTTAATCACGCGACACTTGCTCAACATACATTCTCACATGAATTACAGGTGGCCGCTGATGCAGGTCTTCTAGGTAGCATAGATGCCAATAGAGGGGATTATCAGAACGGCTGGGATACAGATCAATTCCCTAATAATCTATTGGAGCTGGTGGAATCTATACTGGTAATAATTGAAGCTGGTGGTATTACCAAAGGGGGTGTCAATTTTGATGCTAAGACGAGGAGAAATTCTACTGATTTGGAGGATTTGTTCTACGCGCATATTGGAGGAATTGACACCTTTTCAAGAGCACTATTAATAGCTCAGGACATCATGAAAAATTCAAAATATACCCAGATGAGGGCCGATCGTTACACTTCTTTCAAAACCGCAGACGGACAGGATTTCGAAAAAGGGAAATTAACTTTGCAGCAGTTATCATCCATTTCCGAATCAATTGGCGAACCACAGATGAGGAGTGGTCAGCAGGAACTTTACGAGAATTTGATCAATCAGTATATTAAGTGAATTATTGGTTTATTCGTCTTGTGCCGCCACAGCAATCTTCGAATCAGCAGTTCCATAATAGAGGAACTATCTGTTTTTGAAAAAAACCAGGCCCTCAACGAAACAAACATCATTTACCTCACCTACCTTTTCATAGTCTTTATCCGGGTATATGAAATGGTTTTCTGTTCGGTCAATTAGTTTATAGGGATTTTCGGAATCAAATAGGGCTTGTCCCGCTGCATAGGTGAATTTGGGTAGAGAGGGATCATTGTAGTTTGCAGCATTGCTGGCATTGTAGATCAATAAGATCCCTTCTTCCCTTAACAAAGCATAGGGTCCGGGTTCGACCAAACGACTGTCAAAATAGCCCGCTCTTGGGTGCAAAACGGAGATCATTTGCAGGGTTTCTTCATTTTCGGCGATTTCCCAGTGAATGAGGTCTTCTGACCAGGCAATGAACAACTCCGTATCTCCAAAATACATCCAGTATTTACCCTTTATTTTCGTTGCTACTATTCTATTATCTTCCAACCTTGATACGATGGCGCCTGATTTGGACCACGTATTCTTATATTTCCCTTCACCTAATACCAGACCATGTTTCGTCCAATTTTTCAGATCTGGCAAAGTGGCCAGACAAAGTCTCGCCACTTTGCCATCATAGGCGGTATAAGTTAAAATATAAGTACCATCTTCTGATTCTACAATTCGTGGATCTTCCACGCCACCCGGCCATTCATAGGATTGCATATTGTCTTTATCGGGAAAGAAAATGGGGGAAGGTAGTTTTTCGAAATGCAATCCATCTTCGCTAATAGCCAGGCCCAACCGAGAAGTCATGTTGTTATCTTGTGCTCGATAAATGAGGTATACCCTACCATCCTTTACCACCGCCGATGGGTTTAATACATTTCGCTCTTCCCAATGTATATCTTTGTTAATTACAGGATCCTCAAAAAGTAGATCTGGTGATGGCTTAACCCGCATTATTCATAGGCCACCAATTTTGGGATTAATAATGGGTTGCTAACTATTTTTGATTGGAGTGTATGTATTAATTTGAAGATCAACCAGGTTTCTGGATTTCAAAGGACATTAGAGCGTTTTTTTGTTAGAATTTTTCAATTTTCAGTCAAAGCTCTATTGTGTTCTTATGGAAGAACATTTTTTTGATTAAACCAAACTGTTTAACTGATCGGTCAGTTCACCGTAAGCAAATCGCCCAGCAGGTATTGATATCTAAAGGCTCTTGAGAATTGTATTGTCAATGATCTTTTCCTTTCTTTCAGGCACGCCCAACCTTCATCAGGTAAAGCCGGATATTGTCCACTTGCCATCGTTTAGCAAAGTGGTGTTTTGTTTTGGCAATTAATAATTTAATCTGCCGGAACATTTCATAACAGAGGGTAGCGATGATTAAACGCATGAAATTGGCCCAGTAGCGATGACAGGAAAGCCGGTCGGAATAAGTCATGTTTTTGAGTTCCTTTATTCGATTTTCACTGGCATCACCTCGCTTGACATAAAAATCAAAGTAAATCTGTTGAGCGGTCATCGCTTCAAAGTTGCTCACAAGGTAACGGACATTCATTCCTTTTCCGGTAGACTCCACTTTGGCGTACAGCTTTTCAGAACGATCCCAGCTTTTGGCCTGGTAAGTAAACGGGCCAACAAACTCTTGATGTTTGATGATTTTTGAAGCATATTCCTTTTTTACTTCAATGATAGTCTGTTTGGTAAAAGTCTTTAAAACTTCATTACTACTAATACCTAAACAAAATTGAAGGTCAAACTGCTTAGCTATCCGATAAAAAGATGCTCCTGAAAAGCCACTATCCGCTCGAATAAGGATCTTTACTGAGGGCAGTTTTTTTCTGATTTTAATGACAATCCTTTTCAATAAGGCCACAAACCATTTGTTGGAGTGACAATTGCCCGGACGTAGTACTGGTAAAATGACCTGACCGGTGTTCCCGTCCTTAAAGAACAACTCATGGTACATAGTCTGTCCATAATAGCCATTATACAAACTGAGTTGTTGGGATCCATGAGTAGGGTCATCGGTACCATCTACATCAATGATGATTTGACCAGTCTTCTCTTTCAACTCCTCTACATAACGGTCTACAAACCATTGACTCATCTGGTAGATCAGACTCCGATCGGCCTTGTTTTCAAATCGACTTAAAGTAGGCTGGGAACATAATCCGCTATCTAGTACTTTACGGATCACCGGATCCTCTCGGAGTTTTTGTTCGTCATTGCAATCCTGATAGCCCTGCATCATTAAAAACACCCGTTGGCGAAGCATTTCTTCATAAGTGTATTCGATAAAAAAGGGGTTTCGATAGTCAGGAATCAGTGCGGCGAAGCTTTTTAATAGACCAGTCTTTCTCTCTACTTTTTCACTTAACAATATCGCTCCGTCTGAGCTAATCGCTGATGCTGAAAAATCAAATTTAAAAGCTTGTTTTCCTCGATAAAATACGGTATCTTTTTCCTTATATTCAGGCATAAATTAATTGCTTATTTTGTTGTCTAACTATCTCAATATAAGCAATTTATGCCTGTTTTTTATTGTCTACTATGAATTTTTCGGGTTAAGGATAGGGTTTATACTGTCTACTTTGATAAAGTTCACTAAAGCCCAATTGTTTTTAGCCTTAACATTATTGTCCGGTTGAGTCTTGTTTTGGCAACTCAAAGAGATCGGGAAAGCAAGAATAGTGAGGATTGATTTTATCATTTCATAAGTACTTTTACAAAATATGTTCGTTTCAGCGACTGTCCTACCAGTTATCATCTAGCCCCCGGTAAAGCTGGTCATCACATAAATCACAACGCCAATTATGATTAATGAAGCTACAATATCAATCCAGTTGAAGCTGTTTCTATCAGCAGCTTTTTGTTCTTCAGTTAACGTTCCAAAAGTAAGCCCTTGAATTTTTTCTTCTGATTCGGCTGGAGTGGAAAGGCTAACACTTACCAAGATTGCAACACAAAGAAAGAAGAAATAAGCGCCAAAGGTCAGAAAGTTCATACTTGCCAGGGTGTGTAGCATACTTCCCTCAGTTAGGTTGTCTTTCGATAGCTCGAGGATGATTCTACCACCACCTATAACAAAACCGGAAATCAGGGTTACATAGGCGCCCTGTCCATTGATACGTTTGTGAAAAATACCTAATAGGAACACTGCTACAATGGGAGGGGCAATGTAGGATTGTACTTTCTGCAAATATTCATATAGTATTCCCGAGATATTGGCCATGATTGGAATCCAAAGAATACCCAATATCACGACAATGCCAGTGGCAATCCGTCCGATTCGTACTAACTTTTTTTCGGGAGTATCCGGCTTAAGTTTCTTATAAATATCCACCGTGAACAAGGTTGAGCATGAATTGAAAACCGAAGCTAGAGAACTCATTAATGCCGCCAAAAGACCAGCAGCTACTAATCCCCTTAATCCTGAAGGCAAGAGATTACTCATTAGTACCGGGAATGCCTGATCCGGACTATCCCAATGGATTTCGCCTCTTTGCTTTAAAACCAATGCAATGACACCGGGAATTAAAAATAAGAATACTGGAAGGAGCTTTAAAAAGGCTCCCCATATGGTACCTCGCCGACCTTCCTGGAGGTTTTTGGCCGTGAGGGTTCTTTGAACAATATATTGGTCGGTACACCAATACCAGATTCCTACAATGGTACTGGTGAAAAATAGACTCGGCCATGGAAATTCAGGATCTGATGGTGGACGCCACATGTTAAAGTACTCAGGTCCCAGAGAGGTTTTTAACTCTCCCCATCCACCAACGTGATCTAATCCGATCAGGGTTAGTGCCCCTGCTCCTAAGACCAATATTATGGCCTGTATGGTTTCGGTGTATACAACTGCTCTCATGCCACCCAATACTGTATAAATTCCAGTCAGAACCACAGTAGAAAGTGCCCCAACCCAGAAATTAATACCCAAAAGAGAAGAAACGACTACACCGCCGGCATAAATAGTAACTGATATTTTAGTAAGTACATAGGCTACCAATGAAAAAACAGATAAGATCCAACGGGATCTGGAATCAAATCGTTTTTCAAGGAATTCAGGCATCGTAAAAACACCGCTACGGGCATAAAACGGTAAGAACACCCAGCCTAACATTACTACCAGCCAGGCATGCAATTCGTAGATCAACATGGGCATGCGGTTACTGGCACCTGCTCCAGCCAGGCCAACCACATGTTCCGATCCGATATTGGAGGCAAAAATAGAAGCACCTACCACAAACCAGCCTATGTTTCGCCCCGCCAGGAAGTAGTCTTCAGTATTCTCATTTTTCTTAAGAATCACCCAAATAGCTACTCCAAATAATGCTATGAAATATATGACTATAAAAACCCAATCAAGTGCGTCTAAACTCTTCATATAAATTAGCCTAAGTTGTTTGAACTCTTTGTACTAGATCAATTTGATTATCAATTTGAGCTGTTGAAAACCGTCCTTGATAATCTCAGTTAGACACTTTTTTATATTTAGTGAATCGTATGATTGGTAGTACAACGGGTTTCACATGTTATTTTGAAACGAATGGTAATATGCTTCATTCCAACGAATTTTATCTTTAAAATCCCGAATATTCGTGTCTTGGTCTATTATGAGCAATTCAATTCCGGCAATTTCAGCAAGATCCTCAATAAATTCAGTGGTAATGGCTTTGCTGAATACAGTGTGATGTGCACCACCGGCTAAAATCCATGATTGTGCAGCAATTTCCATACTAGGTTTAGGGTCCCATAATACACGAGCAACTGGTAGTTTTGGAAGGTCTTGTTCGGGATTTACAACATCCACTTCATTGACCAGGAGTCGAAACCTGTTACCAATATCAATGAGGGAAATATTGATGGCTGGACCGGAATCCACATCAAAGATCAGTCGTGCAGGAGCTTCCTTGCCACCGATTGATAAAGGATAAACTTCACATCTTGGTTTATCCGATACGATGGTAGGGCATATCTCCAGCATATGGGAACCCAAAACCTTCGAGCGCCCTTCTCTGAAATCATAGGTATAGTCTTCCATGAATGAAGTACCACCGTCCAGGCCTGATCCTATAATTTTCGCAACCCTTAGCAAACCAGCGGTTTTCCAGTCACCTTCCGCTCCGAAACCATAACCATCAGCCATTAATCTCTGTACTGCAATACCAGGAAGCTGCTTGAGACCGTAAAGATTTTCGAAAGTATCTGTGAAGGCATCAAAATTACCATTCTCAAGAAAAACCCGGAGACCCAACTCGATGCGAGCGGCATCCTTCAATGGTTGACCGGTCCGGATGGTATCTTCGATTATGTACTCATCTGCGTATTGCTCTACCAATTGGTCAACCGCTTGATCAGAAAAACTATCTACATAATTAGTGTCTCTAAGAAAACACACCTAAATTAAAAATTATTCTTATGGTCGATCTTTCCATTTTTTCTAATCGATTGATACTCAGGTATTAACTCATAGAAAGAAAATGAAAATCTCATCCATAATAATTCATTTTATAAAAAAAGGGCTGTTTTCTTAGAGACACTAATTAACCACATCTCCCAAGCCATATCCATTCACTGAAAATCCAAGTCGTACTTGTGCCTCCACCTTGTCTCCCTCGGTAACTGCAACGCCCCGCATATTATCACCGATACGGGCCACTTTTGTGTTTTGCAGGGCATGCCATCCGGCAGCCACCCTGGCCCAGTTGCCGATCTTCTCCTTAGCTAATTCATCTTCCCAATGTCCGACGATCACTTTACGATTCTTTCGCATGCGGCTCATCATGAAACCAAATTCCCTTCCCCCATGGGCAGATTGATTGAGGTTCATGAAATCCATGTCTATTTCACTCCAGGGAATTTCGGTATTGAATTGCGTATGGAAATGAGCCAGTGGTTTTGATAGGGCACTTAATCCTTTGATCCACATCTTGGCAGGAGAAAATGTATGCATCCAAGTAATTATTCCTACACATTGTTCGGTCGCATTGGCATCACGGCATACCTGGTAAATCTCCTCTGGCGTAGTAACAATTGATTTGTATTGGATGCTGACGGGCATATTTTTGCTGGCATCTAAAGCCTTGCTAATGACTTCAGCATTAGCAGCCACTTTCTTCAAGGTTTCATCCCCATACAAATGCTGACTACCAGTGACAAACCAAACTTCATATTTACTTAGATCGATCATTTTAACACTTTACGGCTTATTAATTGGTTGAGGCTTGTTTCGGAATAGTCCTTGATGAACTTCATC
>CAXXNX010000051.1:0-21309 GCA_963664285.2 Cyclobacteriaceae bacterium | reverse complement strand
CCTGACAATCTGGGAAACTTTTGTGATAGCCCAAAATATGAATAACTTTTGATTAGCGAAATCTCTTAACTAATTATGCTTCCATTGTCCGCCTGATCATTTGGTTCCAGAAGTTTTAAAGCGCCATCAGCGTTCTCTGCCATGAGGATCATGCCATGTGATTCGAAGCCCATGATATTCCTAGGTGCCAAGTTGACCAGGACTGTTACCTGCTTGCCAATCATTTCTTCAGGTGTATAATATTTAGCTATACCACTTAAAATAGTTCTCTGATCAATACCGGTATCGACCTTGAATTTTAATAGTTTATTGGATTTCGGCACTTTCTCGGCTTCCAGAATTGTACCAATTCTCATGTCCATTTTAATGAAATCGTCATAAGTGATTTCTCCTTTCTGAGGCTCAATATTTTCATTTTTTCCAGAAACGTTGCTCATCTTTGTTCCTTTTAACTTATTAATCTGAAATTCAATGGTATCATCTTCTACTTTATCAAACAGAAGTTCAGGTTGATTGATAGTTGATCCTGGCTTTAGTAACTGGGCTGAACCGGCGCTGTCCCAGTTTAATCCTTCTATGCCGATTATTTTATTGATCTTTTCCGTTGAATTAGGTAAAAAGGGATTGCCAACAATCGACAGGTTAGCTACAATCTGCAACGCAATATTGAGTATTGTATTTACCCTTTCGGATTCTCCTTAATAAGCTTCCAGGGTTCAGTATCCGCCAGATACTTATTGCCCAACCTGGCTAAATCCATATAATGTCCCAAGGCCTCACGGAATTTAAAATTCTCCAATGCTTCGGAAATCAATGCAGGAAAACGGGCTATACTCTGAATAGTCTCTTCATCAATTTCATAATGCCGGGAAGCTTCGGGTACTTTGCCTTCACAATATTTGTGCGTTAGAACTACAACCCGGTTAATGAAATTACCCAAAATCGCCACCAACTCATTATTGATGCGGGCCTGATAGTCTTTCCAGGTGAATTCGCTGTCTTTAGCTTCCGGTAATATGGAACAGATCACATATCTCAACTCGTCCTGCTTTCCCGGGAATTCGTCTAAATACTCGTGCAACCAAACTGCCCAGTTCCTACTGGTGGACAACTTATCGCTCTCCAGGTTTAAGAACTCATTGGCTGGCACATTATCTGGTACGATATAATCTTTCCTGGCATGTAGAATAGATGGAAATATGATGCAGTGAAATACAATGTTATCCTTGCCGATGAAGTGGATCAATCGTGAATCGTCTTCAGGGTTGGCTTGTTTTTTCCAATACAATTCCCAGTCTTTCCCATTGTCTATAGCCCATTGCTTGGTAGCAGAAACATAACCAATCGGAGCGTCTAACCAGACATAGAGTTTCTTTCCTTCTGCTCCCTTTAAGGGGACATCAACTCCCCAGTCCAAGTCTCGGGTCATGGCCCGGGGTTGCAAACCTGCTTTGATCCAGGAACTACATTGCCCGTATACATTGGCTTTCCATTCCCCCTTTTTGCCTTCAATCAACCATTTCTCTAACCATTGCTGGTATTTGTCAAGTGGTAGATACCAATGTTTAGTTTTCCTAAGTATCGGTTCCTTACCACTTAATGCCGATTTTGGATTCTGGAGATCATTCGGATTCAATGATGAACCACATCTCTCACATTGATCTCCATAGGCATTTTTAAAACCACAGTTGGGGCAAGTGCCAACAACGTAACGATCGGCAAGGAATAGATTAAACTCCTCATCATAAAACTGCTCGTTCTCCTTTTCGGTGAATTCTCCCATCTCATAGAGTTTGGTAAAGAATTCCTGAGAAGTTTCGTGATGTAGTGGTTCAGATGTGCGATGATAAATGTCAAACGAAATCCCAAACCGCTGGAAAGCTTCACTGATAATCTTATGGTATTTGTCGATTATGTCTTTGGGTGTTATTTCTTCTTTCTTAGCTCGTAGTGTGATGGCCACGCCATGCTCATCACTTCCACAGACGTATACAACATCCCTGTCCTTTGATCTTAAATACCTTACATAAATATCAGACGGTATATATGCTCCTGCCATGTGACCAATATGAAGTGGTCCGTTAGCATATGGTAATGCAGCAGTTACAGTATATCTTTTGAATTTCCGGTTACTCATTTCTTCTTTTCAACACGGCGGCAAAGATATAAAGTGTTGCTGCAGAAGTTGAATAATTAAGCAGAAAGGGAAGAATGTTCATCTGATAAGTTGAATTGCTGGTAATATCCAACCTTCACTTGATTTGACTCATCCTTGAGGTAGTTTTGCATTAATTACGGGATATAGATGAAAACTATAGATCGCTATATTTTAAAGAAATTCCTCAGTACATTCTTCTTTTGTGTCCTGCTCCTGGTGCTAGTGATCGTCGTGATCGATTTCACTGAGAAAATCGATAAGTTCAGTAAAGCGGATGTTAGTGCAAAGGAGATTCTTCAATATTATGCGAGTTTCGTCCCTTTCATTGCGGGAATTCTGACACCAATTACAACTTTTATTGCTGTAGTTTTTATCACCGCTAAAATGGCCGCGAGAACAGAGATTATTGCCATTCTCGCGGGGGTATGAGTTTTACCCGAATGATGTGGCCTTATTTTGTTGGGGCGTTGGTGATCGGTATGCTAAGTTTTTATCTCAACGGTTGGGTAATCCCTAATGCCAATAAATATCGCGTCAACTTCGAAGTTACTTATTTAAAAAGACCATTTTATTTTAACGAGACGGACATCCACTTTAAAGTAGGAGATGACCTTTATGCTTATTTATTCAGGTATAATAACCGTATAGACAGGGGTTATAAGTTCACCTTAGAGAAATTTGATGGCAATAGGCTTTATCAGAAATTGACTTCCAATACCATAGCCTGGGATACTTCCACTTATAAATGGAGGTTGGAGAATTGGCAACTACGGACATTTAACGGATTTGAAGAGTTGGTGGAAGAGGGAACTAAAATGGACACAACCCTTACCATTAGACCTTCGGATTTCGACAATAATGCAGGGTTGGAGTCGGCCCTGACCATTGATGAGTTGAATGCCCATATTGGTTTACTCCAATTGCGGGGAGCTGATGATGTCGAAATCTACCTGATTGAGAAATATATCCGCTATATGATCCCTTTTACAACGCTGATTCTCACCTTCATTGGCCTTATAGTATCGGCAGGAAATCGCGGGGAGGAACGGGATTCCAAATAGCTCTTGGATTCCTAATTGCTTTTCTCTTTATCATCTTTTTTATTTTCAGCAAGGCATTAGCAGAAAAAAGTTCCGCAGATCCACTCATTGCAATCTGGTTTCCAAATATGTTTTTCACCGCCGTGGGAATAGTGCTATACAAAGCCATGCCAAGATGAGCCAACAGCTTAAAGGTCTGCTGGAGTTACATATTCCTACCGGTCTATAAATATTATTTAACAAATGGGATTTTAATGTTGAATCCTTCTTTCTCTGATTGGACCTATCTGATGGTGCTTGCTGTTATTTGTACGGTCTATGCTTATACAATGTTGATAAAATTATTAAAGCGCATATCTGCTTTTATGGTCAATTTCACAATCAATTTGGAGCCTGTTTATGGTATTGTCCTTGCCTTACTGATCCTAGGAGATAGTGAAAGAATGCATGCAGGCTTCTATTTTGGTACGTCGCTTATTTTGGTCGCTGTTATCATATACCCGGTTCTTCAAAGAAAAATGAATATGCAATCACTTTGAATTGGATAGCAGTAAAATTCAGGATCTTTGAATGTAATGGGCCATGAACCATGGTCCACGCCTTCATAGGTGATTAGCTGGGCATTCCCACCACATTTTTGAAGGGCTTTTATCATTTTAACTGACTGGGAATGATTAACCACATTGTCATTATCACCATGATATGCTCTTGTTGGGACTTTTTTGGCTTTACAGATCTCGGAAGTATTACCGCCTTCCGCAATTGGCGCAGCTGCTGCAAATAAATGAGGAAATTTTGTTAATGCACTCCATGAGCCATAACCGCCCATACTATAGCCTGTTAAGTATATTCTTTTGTTGTCAATGGATTCGTTTTCGGTAGTCACTTCTTTCAGCAGTGTGGCAAAATCAACAGTGGACCAACTGCATCCTCCTGTGCAATGAGGCGCAATTACAATAAATGGGAAATCAATTCCTTCTTTTTTTGCATATTTTGAAGGATGATGTTTAGTATTTGACCTGTCTCCTCCATGAAGAAAGAGGATAGTGGGGTATGAGGCGTTTGGGTTATGATTTTCAGGAAACGAGAGGATATAGCTCAAACCGATTGATTTAGACTTTTCGGATATTCCTATCTCTTGTAATTGGCCAGATGAATGCTGGTACGCCATCAAAATAGAAGCCAAAAGAAAGGTGTGTCTATTTATCATAGTATTAGTTGCTTTTCACTTATTAACGTCCATCTGTCATTTGGTGCCTTTATTCAGTGAAGTGACAGATGAAGACGGTAATGTGAAAATTAAAATCTTTATGTCAGATTTGCATTGCCATGAAAATCCGTCAAAATGTATCATTAAAACCATACAACTCTTTTGGGATTGATGTTAATGCAACTCATTTCATTAGCATTAAATCTGCGGATGATTTCTCAGAATTAACCAGATCGGATGTCTTCAAGAACAATACCGTGCTGTTTCTCGGCGGTGGAAGCAATATCCTCTTTACAGGTGACTATGATGGATTGGTTGTGAAAAATGAGATCATAGGAATTGAGATAACTGAGGAAACCAATGGTTATGCTATTATTAAATCAGGTGCAGGTGAGGTATGGCATGACCTGGTATTGTTTTCATTGGTTAGAGGCTTAAACGGATTGGAAAACCTCTCACTGATTCCCGGGTCCGTAGGCGCTGCTCCTATGCAAAATATTGGGCTTATGGAGCGGAGATAGAAGAGGTTTTCGTAGAACTTGAAGCATTAGATCGAAAATCTGGTACTTCTAAGACTTTCAAAAAGGAAGATTGTCAGTTTGGTTATCGCGACAGCATTTTCAAAAAAGAGTTGAAGAACAAGGTTTTTATAAATTCTGTTACACTTAAGTTATCTAAGAAGGCTACTCTGAATACATCATACGGAGCCATTAGGGATACGTTGCATTCCAGGAAGATCGAAAAACCTACTGCATCGGATATTAGCAAGGCTGTGATTGCCATACGTCAGTCCAAACTTCCTGATCCTGCTGAAATTGGTAATGCCGGAAGCTTCTTCAAAAACCCCGTGGTTACTTTGGAACATTTCAGAAAACTGAAGGAGAAATGGACCGGACTACCCGGGTATGCCGATAACGATCAAATAAAAGTACCAGCTGCCTGGCTGATTGAGAATTGTGGATGGAAAGGAAAAAGGTTTGGTGACATTGGTGTGCATGAGAAGCAAGCATTGGTATTGGTGAACTATGGTGATGGCGATGGAGCTGCAATTGAAGAGCTTGCACTGAAAATACAGGCTTCAGTGAACGATACATTTAAAGTTGATCTCACCCCCCGAAGTCAATATCATTTAGCTGAAATCAACGCTTCTCGGAATAATAGGCACCACTTGCCGCAAAAATGACCTGTTATTCAACTGAGGTGCATTAGGAGTCGTATCTTTTCATTGAGTCCAAAATTTTATCTAAACCCATTTACCATGAAGAAAATTTTAATAACGGCAATAGCCGTAGCGACACTATTCCCGAATTTGAGAGCCCAGCAGTTAATGGACGCTCCCCGGGGAAGTCAGTATTCTAAAGTAGTTCAGAGAATCGGTTTAACGGATGTCACTATTGAATATTCGAGCCCCAGGGTCAATGATAGAGATGGGAAAATCTGGGTGCATTAGTACCTTATGGAGCACCATGGAGGGCAGGAGCCAATGAAAACACCGTCATTACTTTCTCTGATGATGTGAAAGTTGAAGGGAAGGATCTGAATGCCGGTACTTACGATTGCATTTAGTTCCTTCTGAAGGTGACTGGACTGTAATTTTCTCTACAGATTACCGGGCATGGGGTAGTTTCAATTATAATAAGGAAAATGATGTCCTAAGAGTCACAGCTACACCTCAGGAAGTCTCGGAGAAGCGAGAATGGCTAACATACGAGTTTGCTGACAAAGGCAATGACTATGCTGTTGCTTCTCTTGTTTGGGAGAATTTAAGGGTGCCTTTTAAAATTGAAGTAGATGTTCATACCAGGTACTGGCGAGCTTCAAGGCCGAATTGATGAGTTTACCCGGCTTTAACTGGCAGGGTCCCAATCAGGCGGCTAACTATTGCCTGACTAATGAGGTTGAACTTGAGCAGGGTTTGGCATGGGCCGACCAGGCAATAGGGAATACTGAAAATTTCACAACGCTTAACCCGCATTATTCATAGGCCACCAATTTTGGGATTAATAATGGGTTGCTAACTATTTTTGATTGGAGTGTATGTATTAATTTGAAGATCAACCAGGTTTCTGGATTTCAAAGGACATTAGAGCGTTTTTTTGTTAGAATTTTTCAATTTTCAGTCAAAGCTCTATTGTGTTCTTATGGAAGAACATTTTTTTGATTAAACCAAACTGTTTAACTGATCGGTCAGTTCACCGTAAGCAAATCGCCCAGCAGGTATTGATATCTAAAGGCTCTTGAGAATTGTATTGTCAATGATCTTTTCCTTTCTTTCAGGCACGCCCCAACCTTCATCAGGTAAAGCCGGATATTGTCCACTTGCCATCGTTTAGCAAAGTGGTGTTTTGTTTTGGCAATTAATAATTTAATCTGCCGGAACATTTCATAACAGAGGGTAGCGATGATTAAACGCATGAAATTGGCCCAGTAGCGATGACAGGAAAGCCGGTCGGAATAAGTCATGTTTTTGAGTTCCTTTATTCGATTTTCACTGGCATCACCTCGCTTGACATAAAAATCAAAGTAAATCTGTTGAGCGGTCATCGCTTCAAAGTTGCTCACAAAGTAACGGACATTCATTCCTTTTCCGGTAGACTCCACTTTGGCGTACAGCTTTTCAGAACGATCCCAGCTTTTGGCCTGGTAAGTAAACGGGCCAACAAACTCTTGATGTTTGATGATTTTTGAAGCATATTCCTTTTTTACTTCAATGATAGTCTGTTTGGTAAAAGTCTTTAAAACTTCATTACTACTAATACCTAAACAAAATTGAAGGTCAAACTGCTTAGCTATCCGATAAAAAGATGCTCCTGAAAAGCCACTATCCGCTCGAATAAGGATCTTTACTGAGGGCAGTTTTTTCTGATTTTAATGACAATCCTTTTCAATAAGGCCACAAACCATTTGTTGGAGTGACAATTGCCCGGACGTAGTACTGGTAAAATGACCTGACCGGTGTTCCCGTCCTTAAAGAACAACTCATGGTACATAGTCTGTCCATAATAGCCATTATACAAACTGAGTTGTTGGGATCCATGAGTAGGGTCATCGGTACCATCTACATCAATGATGATTTGACCAGTCTTCTCTTTCAACTCCTCTATATAACGGTCTACAAACCATTGACTCATCTGGTAGATCAGACTCCGATCGGCCTTGTTTTCAAATCGACTTAAAGTAGGCTGGGAACATAATTCGCTATCTAGTACTTTACGGATCACCGGATCCTCTCGGAGTTTTTGTTCGTCATTGCAATCCTGATAGCCCTGCATCATTAAAAACACCCGTTGGCGAAGCATTTCTTCATAAGTGTATTCGATAAAAAAGGGGTTTCGATAGTCAGGAATCAGTGCGGCGAAGCTTTTTAATAGACCAGTCTTTCTCTCTACTTTTTCACTTAACAATATCGCTCCGTCTGAGCTAATCACTGATGCTGAAAAATCAAATTTAAAAGCTTGTTTTCCTCGATAAAATACGGTATCTTTTTCCTTATATTCAGGCATAAATTAATTGCTTATTTTGTTGTCTAACTATCTCAATATAAGCAATTTATGCCTGTTTTTTATTGTCTACTATGAATTTTTCGGGTTAATACTAAATCTCAATTGTTGGCCAAGACCGGCAAACAGGCTGAAGCAGATGCATTGATTGCCAAAGCAGTGGATCATCCTTCAGCAGGTGTGGGCAATCTTTATGGTTATGGTCGTCAGTTAATCGGTAAGGGCAAGAAAAAGGAAGCGATGGACATCTTTAAGAAGAATGCTAAAAGAAATCCAGATCATTGGCTTGCTCCGCACGGAATGAATGGCCAGGGCTTATTCAGCCATGGGAGACATTAAAAAGGCATTGCAATATGAGAAAGAAGCACTTCCTAAAGCACCGGATGGCAGCAAAGGCTTCCTGGAAGCATTTATTGTTACCCTTGAAAAAGGAGAGGATTTTAATTAATGATATAAGAATATGATAAAAAAGAGAAGCCATTTCTGGCTTCTCTTTTTTGTTTAAATATTGTCCTATGGTTAGTTTAAGACTATTCGTCTCTTAATGTATTAACAGGATTCGTTTGGGCCGCCTTCAAAGACTGATAACTCATGGTTATCCAGGCAATTACGAATGATCCAAGACCGGCAATGATAAATGTTGACAGCTGAATTTGAGTTCTGTAAGCGAAGTCTTCCAACCACAAATTCATGGCTACCCAAGACAGTGGAGCTGCAATTACAAAGGCTATGGCCATTAGTTTGACGAATTCTTTGGAAAGCAATGTCATGATTCCTGGTACAGAGGCGCCAAGTACTTTTCTGATACCAATTTCCTTCGAACGCTGTTCGGCAGTAAAAGATGACAACGCAAAGAGGCCAAGGCATGCTACGAAAATCGCAATAGAAGCAAATGTGCCAAATATCTTGCCTACTTTGAGGTCACTGGCATAAACTTCATTCAACGCATCGTCCAGAAAGGAGTAGTCAAATGGATAACCGGGAGCGAATTCATTCCATTTGGCCTCAAGTACTCCCAATGCCTGAAGATAGTCGTCCGTATTTAACTTAAAAGTGATGAAACGGGGCGAATCACCTAATCTCAGGATGAGGGGGGAGATATTTTGCCTTAGGCTATTGAAATTGAAATCTCCGATTACTCCAATGACATTGAAAGAACTTGTAACCATCGACTGGTTGTCGTCGGTCTGGCCTGTCGGGAAGCCTATTTTTTCTTGCAATGGTGATTCAAGTGCCATCTGTTGAACCGCAGATTCATTCATTATCACAGCGCTTGAGTCAGAGGAAAAGTCCCGTGAGAAATCTCTTCCTTCAATGATCTTCATACCCATGGTCTTGATGAAATCATGATCCGTAGTCCAGATCTGCATGCTAACTGCTCCTTGAGCGGGATCGTTGCCCTTGAAAACCGCGGATTGACTTCTAGAAGAAGGAGATGGCAGGTAACTGGTAATAGAAGCTGACTCGAATTCAGAGTTGGCTAGTACTTCTTCCTTAAATGACCTGATTGATTTGCCCAACGAAGAGGTATTATGGAGAATGATCTTATGCTCTTTTTCGAATCCGAGGTCTGAATTTTGTACAAAAGTCAATTGATCAAATATGACCATTGTTCCAACGATGAGGAATATGGATATCGAAAACTGAAAGACCACCAGGATATTTCGCAATCGACTGTTTTTGGAACCGGAGGACAGATTGCCCTTTAAAACCTTCACCGGTTTGAATGAGGAAAGAAAAAAAGCGGGGTAACTACCGGATAGGATTCCGATCAATAGTGCAACAACCAGCATAATGCCAATTATTGAATTCGATTCAAAAACGCTGCCATCAAAGCTTTTACCGGAAAGCTCATTGAAATATGGTAGTGACAAATGGCTTAACAGAATGGCCAGAATAAGCGCTATGAATACCGTGATTACTGATTCAGAAATGAATTGCAGCATCAATTGAGGTTTATAGGCGCCCATTACCTTCCTGATCCCTACTTCTTTTGCCCTAATGGACGATCTTGCAGTTGCGAGGTTCATATAATTGATGCTGGCAACGAGCAGAATGAATACAGCTATGGCTGAGAAGATGTAAACGTATTTAATGTCACTGTTGGCTTCTACTTCTGCGAGGATGTTAGATTTGAGGTGAATGTCTGTTACGGGTTGCAGGTAAAAAGCAATACTATTGCCTTCTGCTTCGAATTCTTCCAGGCTCTTGCCTAGAAACTTTTGCACTTCCGGCCCATATATTTTTCCAACATGTCCTGCATTTTACGTTCGAATTCAGAAGCATCTGCACCGGTGGAAAGTCGAATGTAGGTTTGAAAGTTCATGCTGAGCCAAATAGGAGCCCTTGATTCCGCTAATGACTCCATACTAATAATGAGGTCAAAATGGAAATGGGTATTTTCAGGGATGTCCTGGTATACTGCAGTTACTTCGTATTTGGTATCGCTGTTGAATTCAAAGACCTCCCCAATGGAATCTTTTTCACCAAACACGCGGTGAGCTAAAGATTGGGAAATTGCCAAAGTATTTGGTTTATAGAGAGCGGTTTCCGGATTCCCATTAAGTACCTGCGTCGAAAAAAACTTAAAAAAGTTTCCGTCAGCGTATACCGGAGTTTCTTCATAGTAGTTTTCTCCCGATCTAAATAAAATGGAACCTAAAGTACGGAATCTTATAAAATCTTCTACTTCAGGATAATCAGCTTTCATGGCACTACCCGCTGGCGCTCCTGCCACCGCAATATTTAATTCTGCACCCCCAAAGGCGCCTTTCGAAGATACCCTGTAAATCCTGTCATGGTCTGGATAGTAGGTGTCGTAACTCATTTCATGTTGAACGAACAAATAGATGAGTAGAAAGCACGCGAGACCTACCGTTAGCCCTAGTATATTGATAATGGAATAGAACTTGTCTTTTGACAGGTTTCTAAGTGCTATTTGAAGATATGTAGTGAACATGGATCTCTCTTTGATCTATTGAGACCAAGCACCGTACCAAATAGATTAAGCCATTGGTTATGAGGTAGTTGTATGGATTTGAGACCTAACAGGTTGTACGATAGTGTACAGTTCAGAGCAAAAAGTGTCCGACTATTCCTTAAACCCGGATTAGTCATTAGACTTTGTAGCGAGCCGTCTAAGTTGCCGTGAGACAGGTATTCGCACCGTGCTTCGCCGTAGCGGGGCTTTCTCCGGTGGGCCGGAGCCTCCCTCTGGCGAAGGACTTCGCGAAGGCACAGCAGGATTTCGACGTGGAGGCATAGTATCAATTATGGTGAGCATCGAAATTCGAGCCTGCCTTGGCGTCAGGCAGGTAAGTGCATGAATTGCCGTAAATAAGGCTTCGCAGTAAATTTCTAATGACAATTCCGGGCTAAATCTTGAATAATATTTTATGGATTTCCTTGTTGTGCTTTGACGCCAATACATACAGAGGGCGCGGATACAAAATGCCATGATAAAAAGAGGCTGCCCAAAGGACAGTCTCAATTTGATATATTAGATTTAAGAGATCTTCTATCTAGTGTTTCCTTAGAGACACTATTTAATAGTAACACCTGGTAAGTTTAGTATATCTACTTCAGGAATAGTAGCACCGAATTTATCGTTAATAACTTTAATGATTTCATTGGCTATAATACCATGGCCTCTTGGATTTGGGTGTATGGCATCCACGGAAAATATACCATTGGGTGTAAAATCTGGCTGTACTTTTAATCCACTGATATCATAGCCTCCGTCAGTAACGAATGCGGTTGCGATCTCAGTAAATTTAGCATTAGCATCTACCAACTCTGCATTCGCATCGGCTGCTACAGCTGCAGCAATAATGGCATTGAAAGTAGCTAATCTTGTTCCGGCAAGTAGCGCTTCATCGGCAGAGATTATTTGGTCATCATCGATAGGTACCGATACGCCAATAACCTGGTTTGGGTCACCTCCAACTTCTGTTCCTAAAAACCGCCCCGCAAAAAGGATAACAAAATCATTCTCTGTGAGTGGACGGGATTGCCTGAAAGGTTCAAGGCCGGCACGTTGTTCGGTAGATAGACCAAGCAAGTCAAATTTGGCTCCAAGATCCTCCATAGAATCGTCCACAGCAAGGATCGGATTGTTTTCGCTGGCCTCATAGTCAACTTTTCGACGATTGGCTTCGTCTTGTGATATGAGACCTGCCCCTGCTAAACCGTCCAATGCTCCATTAAGTCCTGCAAACCCTGTATTCAATTGATCAGCCGCGGCCTGATCGAGTGGTATTTTATCCCAGGTGACCACTTGAAGAAGCGGAGTTGCAAAGATATTGGGGATGTTTAAAACAGCCACTTTACCACCACCGGTAGTTAATGCTCCTAAAACAGCTCCAAAAGCTGCTTCAAAATTTGCGGTTCCAGTCAAGGCGCTTGGATCTATTTCCGCTCCCGGTGTTACATCGCCATCCGGGCCAACTCCACCAGTTGAAATCCATCCAAGAACATCATTATTCCCAATCCAAAGCGTGTGAAAAGTTCCCGCTGCCGCCAGTGCATCGCCTAAAATGGTAGATACTCCCGGATCAGAGGCAAAGCGGAAGTAGAAATAATTTCCACCAGTTTCAAGGCCATATTGAGGCACTGACATATCTACTACCCTTGCTCCGGGGACACCGAAATTGTTTACCGGGGGACCAGAGTATGGTGTTAGATCCTCACCTGGTATTAATGGTTCTGGTCCCGGTGTCACAGTATTTAGAAGAAAACGGCCAAAGGAGGCATTAGTCGGATTGCCAAGGTCATTCAATAAAATATTGAAACCCCTATCACCGTCAACATCCGGTTGCACAAATTCACCGCCACCGGCAAATGCAAATTGTGCCGCTAATAAGTTTGGAAATGAATAACCTTGACCAGAAGTATAAAGTGCCGCATCCATTAATCCTGCGGTGATTGAATTACCAACAGCGACATACTTTGCGAAACTGGCCGAACCGGATTCTGCGGTTATTTCCGTCGGTGGGGCAAATGGATTAGGCGTGTTATCAATGATATCATCTCTGAGGTCATCTTCGGTGCCACAAGCTGTAAAGGCTAATATTCCGAGTAGGGTGAGGGTATATTTAAAATCTATATTTTTCATTATTGCTGAGATCAACTAATAAGTGCAATTGAAGGATGAAAAAGCTTTTAAGGGCTTTTTCATCCTTCAAAAGCCTGAACAGTGCAATCTTTGGATTGCAAAATGTCAAAAAACTACACACATCTCAGTATTGATCAAAGGTATCAAATTGAAGCATTATTGAAAACAGGAGCTACTCAAAAGGAGATTGCCTGTATCGTTCATTTTCACCCGTCTACGATCTCACGTGAGCTTAAGCGAAATGTGGGTTCAAGAGGTAGGGGAGCTGGTGTCTATCGAACAGCAAATGCACAAAGGAGGACCAATCTTCGTCATCAAGAAAAGCCAAAAAGAGTGATTTTCACCAAACCCATGAAAGACTGGATAGTTAACCGGCTCCAAGAAGATAGATGGAGTCCTGAATTGATCAGCCATCAGGGAAAGAAAACGAGAGAATGTCCACTTAGCCATGAATGGATTTACCAATGGATATGGGAATGTAAGCACACCAACCGCCAGGAGAACCAAGAATACAAACAACTATACACATATCTAAAACATGGCAAACGAAGGCGCAAACGAGGAAACAGAAAAGATCGTAGAGGTATTATCCCGAATAGGGTATCAATTGAACAGCGACCCCAGATCATTAACAAAAGGGAACGATTGGGAGATATAGAAGTCGATTTAATGATGGGTAAAAACCACAAAGGCTCTTTGTTGGTGATGACAGACCGAGCAAGTCTTTTTACCAGAATCAGAAAGATGCACAGTAAAAATGCCGATCAAATGGCCGAAGCTATTGTGGAGGAACTCTCTCAGGATAAACACAAACTGGAAACACTCACTTTTGATAATGATATGGCATTTTCTAAACATGAGTTGATTGCTCAATCCCTTGATGTGGATGCCTATTTCACTCGTCCCTATACTAGTCAGGATAAAGGGACAGTTGAAAATAGGATTGGGGTAATCAGAAGGTTTTATCCTAAGAAAACAGATATTAGATTTGTTACAGAGGAGCAAATCAAAGTTGTTGAAAACAAAATCAATGAACGCCCTGTTAGAAAATTTAATTACCTAAACGCAAAGCAAGTGCTACAAAGGAAAATTGCACTTATTACTTGAACTTACAATTGTTATGATTTCTAAATTATTAATTGAGGAATTCGTCAAATGAGATCGACAGGTAATACATGGCTCCCATGGTTGGGTTGCCAAAACCGGTAGTATATTTCTCATCTAATAAATTTTGTGCGCCAAGCTTCAAAATACTCTTGATGCTGGGTATTTTGTAACTCACCTGAGCATCTACGGTACTGAATGAAGGGATAACACCCGCTCCGAAAGAGGACTGCCAGAAGAAAGCATCCTGCCATCTCCAGGTGATGTTGAATCCAAGGTTGTCAATCACTTCGCGATTGCTGAAGCTAATGTTACTACGCCATTCAGGCGTGTTATAATCAGCTCTGAATCCCTGGCGTATCAAATCATCCTGATCAATTAATTTGTTCCATGAGATATTACTGTTTAGCCTGAAACCTCTCGGCAAAGAATAGTCAAGACCGGCGGCCCATCCGTGAGAAGTAACATTCCCATCAGCATTTATGTCAAAGCCAAATCTTTGGGTTTCAACAGTTCCATCCACAATTCCCTGGGAATCCGCCGGGCCGGTACTTGGTAATGTCCCTCCGGGAGTGGTTTGCGTAAAGTCAATCTCAGCGATGAAATCCTGGTAAGAGCTAAAGTAGTAATATGTGTCGAAGAAGAGTTTTTCTGCGATCAACCCTTTATAACCGACTTCGAACGTACTGATTTTTTCCGTTTTGAACTCCTCAAACTGAACCGCAACCAAATCGCTTACATTACCGGTTTGCTGAGCGGTAGCAACGCTTTGTGTTGTATATACGGTGTTTTGTTTGGACTCCCAATTGTATCGATCAATTAGGAAAGGGTTGCTTCCAACCAACCTCCTGGTCACCACGTCGAGGTCAATAAACTGGTCCTGGGCGGTGGGAATACGGAACCCTCTCTGGAAGGAAAGGCGGATATTATGATCGTTAGCGATGGTGGTCACGGCTGAAATCCGGGGAGAAAACTGACCGGCAAAATTTTCGTTTTTATCATACCTCACCGATCCCTGAAGCCTTAGTTTATCTTGTGCAAGCGCCTTACCTACCTGGACGTATGCGCCAAATTCACTATAGTCAATCTCGTCTCTGCTATCATCAAGAGCAAATAATGTTCCTCCTGAGTTGAGACTGTATCTGCGGAAATTAGCGCCTGCAATCACGTCAACCGCATCAATTTCGTTTTTGAAGTTGTACATACCCTCAAAATGAAGCATGCTGGTTTCATCCTGGAATTTGGCGCCTTGTGCGATAGGCAGGTCACGGAGTTGACTGGAAAGGTCTTTGAAGGTATCGCTGTCAACAGGCACCTGGGCTGCATCAGCCAATTGTTTAGCCAATGCATGAGAGGCAGTAATGTCCAATGCCTGGCCTGTAGCCGCCCCGGTTCTACCGCCAATAAAACTGGTAAGGTAATTTCCAAAATAGGTACTTTGATTAATCAGTGACGCCAGGGTATTTGCGGCAAAGGTGTCACCGGAATTTTCCTGGGTTGTATAGCCCCTGACAAAGAAATTATCTCTCTCTAGTTCAAGTTTGGCGGTCCAGAGAGTAAAATTATCTAAAACAAAACGATCATTTGCGGTGTATACTGTACTTCCCTTGCCCCAGTTAAAGCTACCTGACAGCTCCATTTTCTCGGTCAGGCGGTAGTGAAGCGCTGTGTTTATTTTAAAACTCTCGGTTTCGTTATTGACGAAACTGCCTTCTGAAAATCCCAATGGTGTAAAGGCTCCAGCCGCCCCATCTGGAATTAGCGATCGTACTGCTTCCAGTTGTGCTGCCGTAGCTTGCGCCTCAGGTGTAGCATCAGTTGCATTACCGGCAGCTATTGTCACATCGGCAATGAAACCTACACTCAACACAGGATCACCATAAATGCTCACTCCATTATATACGCGGTTATTCACCCTGGTTCCGAGGTCTCTTTCAATGTCTGTCTGATCTCTATAATCCTGTGCTACAAAATCCTGGGTATTCAGGTATGATCCGCTCACCTTAAATGCAAACTTATTATTGAATGCTTTGGCATAGCGTAACGAAAACTCTTTGTAGGGCTCCGCACCTTCAATTTTGCTTAATTCTCCCGTGACCGGATCAATATCTTTTGAATCGACTTTTACCAATCCGCCTCTGGCCATTGCGCTCAGGCCCTGGTACTCAAATGGGCTCTTACTTCTCATCAGAAGAATTCCATTCAATGCATTGGGGCCATATAACGCTGAAGCAGCACCGGGAATTAATTCGGCGCTTTCTATGTCAATATCAGAGATGCCCACTATGTTACCGGCCGAAAAGTTCAAACCAGGAGCCTGGTTGTCGATGCCATCGATCAGGTGGACAAACCTGGTATTGCCATTACTGCCAAAACCGCGGGTATTGACAGTTTTATGAGTCAAACTCTGCGCACTTAAATCGACACCCTTCATGTTGGCGATCGCATCATAAAATGATGGGGAAGGTGTTTCCCGGATGGCCAGAATGTCCATTTTTTCAATAGATACAGGCGATTGAAGGATGCTTTCCTCAACCCTGGAAGCAGAGATAACAATTTCTTGCCCCATAATAGTTGTTGAGGTTAAGCTCAGCTCCAGTCCTGAAACATCGGTATCAGTGATTTCAATTTCCTGGCTTTGATAACCAACATAAGAAATCACCACATTGATTTTCCTTTGTAAGGGGGAACCGTAGCTGTACTTAAATTGAAATTACCACTGATATCAGTGATAGTTCCGGTAACTGTACCCTGAATAACAATATTTATCCCGGCAAGTTCTTCATCATTTTCAGCATCCTTCACGTTGCCGGAAATTGTCGTTTGAGCCAGGCCTGTTCCGATAAAGGCAAATAACACTATCATGGATAGTGTAGTTCTGGTAAACAATTTCTTCATAGTCAATGGAGTTTATAAGTTTTCTTAATTTCGAATATCCTATTTTAAAGAATTGGAAAATCGCAATTAGGAAACGGAAGTGAATTTAAAAATTTTTATGTAAAATAGTAGGCATGCATAACATTTTTTTGCGAATAATTAAAATCAGGACTGTTTTTTAAGATATTCAGCAAGTTTTTCGGCCAGGGCGTTTGTTTCAGTTGCCATAAACTCATCCGCAGTAGCGTTCAAGATGCTTTGAGCCAAACCACCAATACAATCAATATAAAATCTTTTCATTTCATCTATGGGCATATCCTTAGTCCAGAGGTCAATGCGCATTGTATTTTTTTGCAGATGATCCCAGAGGGAAAGACTGATGGATTTAGTTTCGTCCAAACCCGGAGTTTCCTTATCTGTTGCTTCCCAAAGGATTTTTTCAGGAACATTTTCCTTATCTAAATTGATGGTAATATTGATAGTTGATTTTTTCATAATTGGTCTAATCTGACAGCGAAGCTAAAGCTTGAAAAAAAATAGAAAAAGTTTAATCCCTAAAATCCGTAAACCTTCAAGGGTTTCATAGGAAATGAACAGTTTATACATTGGAGATATTAACTTGTTCGAATGAACCCTTGAAGGTTTAACAAGCTCTTAAAAAAACTTTTGTAGTTTCGATGCGGTGGCAAAGCTGGAAGAGATCAATAAGCGACTGATATTTGGCCTCAAACTTAAGCAAGCGAGGGCCAATAAGGGTTATTCCCTGGCTGAGTTATCAGGTAAGACGAGTATCTCGATCTCGTTTCTGAATGAAATCGAAAAGGGGAAAAAATACCCTAAACCCGAAAAGATTACTTCAATAGCCATTGCTCTTGGGGTGAATTCCGACTGGATGACGACCAGCGAACTGGACAAAAAACTTGCCCCGGTGGCTGAATTGATTCAGTCGAATATACTTCATGAACTTCCACTGGAAATGTTTGGCCTGAAAGTAAGTGATTTACTTGAATTGCTTTCAAATGCACCAACCAAATTGAATGCTTTTATTGGCAGTTTGATAGAAGTTACTAAGAATTACGACCTCAGTGTTGAGACATTCTACTTCGCGGTTATGAGGTCTTACCAGGAGATTCATGATAACTATTTTGAAGATCTTGAGAATGAGGCCGAAAGATTTGCTGATTCCCACAATCTGAGCGGAAGGAAAATTCCCACTGAGGCGTTGCAGAAGATTTTAAAGGATGAATTTGACTACACCATTGTTGAGGAAGGTTTCACCGGAACTCCTGAGTTAAAGAGTATTCTTATGTTCTTATATGGTTCCTAAGGGAAGGAAGAAGAAACTGTTCATAAACCGCTATTTAAGCGCTCGTCAAAGAGCGTTCATATTAGGTAAGGAATTAGGCTATTGTTTCCTTAATCTCGGGGACCGCCCATTTACATCAACCTGGGTTGAAGTCAGATCATTTGATCAGGTGATCAATAATTTCAAAGCTTCCTATTTTTCCTCTGCCCTCCTAATAAATCGAAAAAACTTTCTGGAAGACATTGACGATTTCCTCAATTCCGAGACTTGGAGTGATGTGATTCTGATTAACACTATGGAACATTACAATGCCACTGCAGAAATGATTATGCAGCGGTTAACTAACCTTTTGCCCAAGTATTATGGCATTAAAAATATGTTCTTTCTCCGTTTTAATCATGAACCGGAAACTAATCACTATGAACTGACCAAGGAATTACATCTTTCCAGAAACCAGAGCATACAGGGAGCTTTGTTAAGAGAGCATTACTGCAGAAGGTGGATGGCATTCTCTATATTAACTGAACTTGCTGAGATGATGAAAAAGGGATATGAGCGTCGGGAAATTGGTGGTGCCCAACGAATTCGCATTCTTGATTCAGGGAATGAATACCTGACATTGAATCTGGCCCGGCCCAATCTACCAACAAAAGGAGTTAATAGCAGTATGACATTAGGCTTGTTGATTGATGATCATTTAAAAGAAAAGGTGAAATTCGTTGGAGATAAAGCCATTGGATTTAAGCTGGTGAATGAGACCTGTGAACGTTGTAGCGCCAATAATTGCAAAATGAGGGCGGCACCTCCGAGAGTTTGGCAATTCAATAAGAACCTTGAACGTATCAAACAAGCGCTTAAGACGCTCAACTAGATGCTAACTCGATAGAGCAATTTTCCACCAACTGGCTAAAACGGAGATGGAAAAATCCATAACCGGTCCAAAAATGACCACGGGAAGTCCCATAGTTGGGGGGGCCACACTCAATTCATACTCAGATGTGTTGCCGCTTTTCTTTTACCAATTCATACATTAGTTCCCTGGCCCTATGTAGTTGAGCTTTTACTGTTCCTAGTGGTGCTTCAATTTCCCGGGCGATCTCCTCGTATGATAGTTCGTCGAAATAGCGAAGTCTCACCAGGCGTTGATATTTAGCAGGCAACTTATCAACAAACATTCGAACCAGTTCAATTTTTTGTGTCTTAATAGTTTCCTCGTCGGGAGTAAGATTTTTGTCTTCAACATCGATGTTTACCGCCTCACCGCTGTCGTCGCTAAAAGAGGTATTTAGGCTATAGGTCTCTAGTCTCTTTTTTCTAATAAAATCAATGGTATTATTCGTTGCAATTCGGAACAACCATGTGCTGAAGGTGAAATCCTTTTTGAACTTATGGAGATTCTTAAAAGCTTTGGCAAAAGCTTCAATGGTCAAGTCTTCAGCATCATCAACATTGCGCACCATTTTCAGGATCATGTGATAAACTGGTTTTTTATAACGTTCCATCAATTCAGCGAAAGCTCTTTCATCACCATCAGCGGTGGCTCTGTCAATCAGGCCAAAGTCCTTAAGTGCCTTATCAGAGAACTGCTTGTTTAACTCCATTTAATCTTTTTAGATAATAATGCTGGTACACTTACTAACGAAAGAAATACCGCAAATATTAAATCCATTGCGGGGAGAAGGACAATTGGAAATTTACTTGAGAGCTTTTTAGCTCCAAATCCTATCACAATTAATTGTAAAGTTAATCTCAATCCAAACCCACCCAATATTACATACGTATTTATGGTCAAAATGGATAAAGTTACGAAACATATCCAAAGCAAAATTTGACTAACGGAAAAGACTGTTAGCCTGAATTTATCTCTCATTCTATAATGCTTACCAACTGATAAATGACGCTTTTTTTGGGTCAAATAGGACGTCCAATTGTCCTTTGCAAAAGATTCAACTATTGCATCTTTGGAAATGCAAATTTTGGAGTTTGCGGCTTTGGCATGCCTGTTAACAAAAAGATCGTCATCTCCACCGACCGTGTGCTGGAAGCCTACAAAGCCTTTTTGGGCAAGAAAAAATGATTTGCGGTAAGATAAGTTGCGACCTACCGCCATGTAGGGGGTCTTCCAAAGCACAGCCGATAAATAATGTATTCCCGTGAGGAGTGTTTCGTACTGGATAAATAAATTCAGAAGAGACGACTTAAACCGATAAGGAGAATATCCCATTACAAAAACAGAATCATCATTATGTTCCAATGACACTGACTTCGCCCAGTTTAATGATTGCGGGCGGCAATCAGCATCCGTCAGTAATACCAGGTCATTCTTGGCAGCCTTAATTCCCAACGTCAATGCATATTTTTTGGCATTTACATGATCCGGCACACTATCTATTCTAACTACTTTGAGCTTTGGGTCAGTTTCACGATGCTCTATGAGGAAATCATAAGTATCATCTACAGACCGATCATCTACTATTACCACCTCAAAATCAGGATGTTCTTGCTTAAGTAACAGAGGTACTAACTCTTTAAGGTTTTTTTCTTCATTCCAGGCACAAACTATTATGGAAATGGGTTTTGGTTGGCTGTTTCCCGATTTTGAGTTGTAAAAAATCAAACGGAAAAAACTTAGCCAGTAAATCAATTGGATGCCGAGAGAGATGAAAAAAACATCCTGAATAATCTGAATTGTGCCCATCGCCAATAATAGAAGTTGCAAAGATAGAATTTGGGAGGAGACCGAGAGAAAAACCGGATTCATAACAAATGGTGGGAATTATTTCTAAAAGTTTGCTGTTTGCTTTGATAACTTTAAATATGATCTACTTTATCGTTCTATTTTCGTTATAACGGCAAATGAGAGGGCACAATCATTTTACCGAATGGCTTTTAGGCACCAACTATGAATGGTTGAAAATCCAAATCCAGGATTTGTTGATAGAATCCAAATTTGATATCCTTGATTTTTCGGAATATGAAGATTCACGAGGGTCTTCTGGTA
>CAXXNX010000050.1:0-8313 GCA_963664285.2 Cyclobacteriaceae bacterium | reverse complement strand
AATCCTCAATAAGGACGAGAACGACCTTTATCGTTGGTACAAGGGTGGGAGGCTTAATACCTCGTATTTAGCCCTGGACTATCATGTTCAAAATGGGAATGGGGACCGAATAGCGCTTATTTATGACTCTCCCGTAACGAAAACAATCAAGCAATTCACTTATAGCGAAGCGCTTGAGCAGGTCGAGAAAACAGCAGGAATGCTTAAAATGCTTGGTGTTAATAAGGGAGACAGGGTTATTATTTATATGCCGATGATTCCAGAAACAGCATTTGCTATGCTGGCATGTGCAAGGATTGGAGCAGTTCATTCAGTAGTCTTCGGGGGCTTTGCATCCAAAGAATTAGCCATCAGAATTGATGATGCGAAGCCTAAAGCATTACTCACGGCTTCGGGAGGCATGGAAATTGATAAAATAATTCCTTATAAACCGATGATCGATTCTGCGCTGACTCAAAGTTCTTTCCAGGCAGAACATGTGGTTGTCCTGCAAAGAGATTTTGTGAAATCGGACTTAATATCACCACGTGATAAGGATTGGAAAGAACTTTTTGATAAATCGTCCAGGGAGACATTTGTCGAACTTGATGCGCATGACCCTTTATATATTATTTACACTTCTGGCACGACGGGGAAGCCTAAAGGGGTTGTCAGGGACAATGGAGGTCATGCTGTTGCCATGAAGTTTAGTATGGAATACGTTTATGGCGTCGATGAGAATGATGTTTATTGGGCTGCCTCTGATTTCGGTTGGGCTGTGGGGTATTCTTACATTGTTTATGGACCGCTAATTCACGGATGTACTACAGTGTTGTTTGAGGGTAAGCCAATAAAAACTCCCGATGCCGGTACATTCTGGAGGGTTATTGAGGAACATAAGGTTAATATATTTTTCACCGCTCCGACGGCTTTCCGAGCAATTAAAAAGGAAGATCCGGAAGGCCTCTTGAAAGCAAAATATGATACATCCTCTTTAAAAATACAGTTTCTTGCCGGGGAGCGTTGTGATATATCTACGCTTCATTGGCTTGAAGGCTTGTTAAAGGTGCCAGTAATCGATCATTGGTGGCAAACTGAATCAGGCTGGCCGATGATTGCGCAGATGGCTGGTGTAGGAACGTATCCCGTTAAGCCCGGATCTTCCGGTAAGCCGGTTACGGGTTACCAATTCGAGATCGTCGATGACGAAGGGAAACTTAAAAATAGAGGTGATGAAGGTTCTTTGGTTATCAAATACCCCTTACCACCAGGCTGTTTACCCAACTTGTGGAATGATACCGGTCGATTCAAGGAATCATATTTGGAAATTGTTCCCGGTTACTATTTTTCAGGAGATGGCGCCTATATTGATAAAGATGGCTACATTTTCATCACCGGCAGAATTGATGACGTCATTAATGTTGCAGGGCATAGATTATCTACGTCAGACATGGAGGAAATTGTCGCCTCCCACCAGTGTATTGCCGAATGCGCAGTTATTGGAGTAGATGATGACTATAAAGGTCAGATACCACTTGGCCTGGTTGTACTGAAAGAAGGAGCTGGAGTTGACCATCAAACACTTGAAAATGAATTGGTAGAGATGGTTCGTGGGAGATTAGGCGCCGTTGCATCATTCAAGACTTCAATTGTGGTGAAGAGATTACCCAAAACCCGTTCCGGTAAAATTTTACGGAAATCATTGAGATCTATTGCCAACGGTGAAGCTGTGGTTATTCCATCAACTATTGAGGACGCCTCGGTGTTGAAAGAAGTTGAGGAAATCTTTGCCCTAAGGCAGAAAACTATCTAACACATTATACATGAGTGATATAATTGAGAAAATCTGTTTCCAATTCTAAAACAACGATCACTGAGTTAATGATTCCCTCTTATGCGAATTTTGGTGGCAAAATACACGGCGCCATTCTTCTCTCCCTGATGAACAAAGTGGCCTATGTCTGTTCAAGCAAGCATGCAGGAACTTACTGTGTTACAGTTTCGGTTGACAAAGTAAATTTCCTTCAACCGGTAGAAGTTGGCGTTTTGGTGTCACTTCATGCATCAGTTAATTATGTTGGGAAAACTTCACTGGTTGTTGGGATAAAGATTACTGCAGAGAATGTAAAAGAAGGCCATGTTAAACATACCAATTCCAGTTATTTTACGATGGTGGCCAAAGGTGATGATAACAAACCCATGGAAGTGCCAGGTTTGATATTAGAAAGTATGGAAGACGTCAGAAGATTTGTGCAGGCTATAAAGAGACGCAAGTTTAATTCTGACTTTGAGTCTAAGATGAAGAATGCTGAAAAGACATTTATGTTCGATGAAGACATCAAATTGTTAGAGGGTCAACAGTGTAAGGTTCGATTGAAATAATGATAGTTATGCTAAAGAGGACGGTTGTTCTTTTTTGTGCAGTGTTCCAAACCTCATCTTCTACCTGGGAAATCGTGAGTAATACGGGCCTTGAGCCCCGTTACATAAATGAGATCGTCTCAACTGAACAGGGATTGATGATTTTTGGAGGGAAAAATAATAGAAATGATGATTTTAAACTCACTGAATGATCAATATGCGCAGCGGATCAAAGTTTCAAGAGAAGAAGCTAAAAGTGATCGTAGAGCTATGATGAAATTGATGAATGATGTCCAGTCCGAAAAAGACGAAGAGTTAACCCGAAAAATTCATAGTAGACAATAAAAAACAGGCATAAATTGCTTATATTGAGATAGTTAGACAACAAAATAAGCAATTAATTTATGCCTGAATATAAGGAAAAAGATACCGTATTTTATCGAGGAAAACAAGCTTTTAAATTTGATTTTTCAGCATCAGCGATTAGCTCAGACGGAGCGATATTGTTAAGTGAAAAAGTAGAGAGAAAGACTGGTCTATTAAAAAGCTTCGCCGCACTGATTCCTGACTATCGAAACCCCTTTTTTATCGAATACACTTATGAAGAAATGCTTCGCCAACGGGTGTTTTTAATGATGCAGGGCTATCAGGATTGCAATGACGAACAAAAACTCCGAGAGGATCCGGTGATCCGTAAAGTACTAGATAGCGGATTATGTTCCCAGCCTACTTTAAGTCGATTTGAAAACAAGGCCGATCGGAGTCTGATCTACCAGATGAGTCAATGGTTTGTAGACCGTTATGTAGAGGAGTTGAAAGAGAAGACTGGTCAAATCATCATTGATGTAGATGGTACCGATGACCCTACTCATGGATCCCAACAACTCAGTTTGTATAATGGCTATTATGGACAGACTATGTACCATGAGTTGTTCTTTAAGGACGGGAACACCGGTCAGGTCATTTTACCAGTACTACGTCCGGGCAATTGTCACTCCAACAAATGGTTTGTGGCCTTATTGAAAAGGATTGTCATTAAAATCAGAAAAAAACTGCCCTCAGTAAAGATCCTTATTCGAGCGGATAGTGGCTTTTCAGGAGCATCTTTTTATCGGATAGCTAAGCAGTTTGACCTTCAATTTTGTTTAGGTATTAGTAGTAATGAAGTTTTAAAGACTTTTACCAAACAGACTATCATTGAAGTAAAAAAGGAATATGCTTCAAAAATCATCAAACATCAAGAGTTTGTTGGCCCGTTTACTTACCAGGCCAAAAGCTGGGATCGTTCTGAAAAGCTGTACGCCAAAGTGGAGTCTACCGGAAAAGGAATGAATGTCCGTTACTTTGTGAGCAACTTTGAAGCGATGACCGCTCAACAGATTTACTTTGATTTTTATGTCAAGCGAGGTGATGCCAGTGAAAATCGAATAAAGGAACTCAAAAACATGACTTATTCCGACCGGCTTTCCCGTCATCGCTACTGGGCCAATTTCATGCGTTTAATCATCGCTACCCTCTGTTATGAAATGTTCCGGCAGATTAAATTATTAATTGCCAAAACAAAACACCACTTTGCTAAACGATGGCAAGTGGACAATATCCGGCTTTACCTGATGAAGGTTGGGGCGTGCCTGAAAGAAAGGAAAAGATCATTGACAATACAATTCTCAAGAGCCTTTAGATATCAATACCTGCTGGGCGATTTGCTTACGGTGAACTGACCGATCAGTTAAACGGTTTGGTTTAATCAAAAAAATGTTCTTCCATAAGAACACAATAGAGCTTTGACTGAAAATTGAAAAATTCTAACAAAAAAAACGCTCTAATGTCCTTTGAAATCCAGAAACCTGGTTGATCTTCAAATTAATACATACACTCCAATCAAAAATAGTTAGCAACCCATTATTAATCCCAAAATTGGTGGCCTATGAATAATGCGGGTTAATAATAATATTTACCGCCGATCAGTGGGAGCAGTGGCTGGAAGAAAGGGAACAACTCCAACAGAATCGAAGGGGAAGAAGAAATTAAAAGAGTCGAATCATAAATAACGTGAATAATACTTTTCAGCGACCATGAGAAAACCTGATTTTATAATTCTGTCAATAATCATTTGCTCATTTCTTAATAGTACCGTTTCAGTACATGGGCAAACAACCAAGTACTTTGAAAGAGGTCCCAAAGAAGGACTGTCCCCTGAACTTCACCAGGAGATCAGGGAGTTTGTCCGACAGAATATTTTACCTGTTATGTTGGATCGAAGACGAGATTTCGAGAGTGAATTGATCTCCGAGGAAAAAGCAATTATTGTTTATATACGGACAAGAATTCCGCAAAAAATTGCTGTTAAAAATCGCAAAGAACCTCATGAATGGACTGAGTTAAGTGACACTGATAAAAAGGAAATCAAAAGTGCGAGAGTTGATCGAAGGCAAAATTGGTGGCCTATGAATAATGCGGGTTAAGTCAGCCTGGGGTCTTTACAATCAATTTGTAACCAGAATCGTGAGAGAGGACATTACTACGGGAAGTCGCGATTTCTGGTTGGTATCGGATGGTGAAACTAACCCCATCAGTAAGGCGACACATTATATAGCCGGTATTAGTTACGAGACCGGGGATTGGCTCTTTGATGTTGAGACTTTTTATAAGGACATGGAAGGACTATCAGAATTTAGCCTGAGATTTAGCAGGCCTATTCGTGGATTTCGAGGTGGGGGTACATCTACTGTGGATGAACTTTTTTTCGAAGGAACAGGAATTTCCAAGGGCATAGAATTCCTGGTACAAAGAAAAATCGGGAAGTACACTGGAGGGTTGGTTATACCTTGAGTGAGGTAGAGCATAATTTCCCGGAGCTCAATGATGGAGATTTTCCAGCCCTCCATGATCAACGACATGAATTTAAGGTTGTGAGTAATGTTGAATTAGGACGATGGGACCTGGCTGCTACTTTTGTCTATGGCTCGGGTAAGCCCTACACTGCTCCAGTTGGAACTTATGATTTAACCCTTCTTGACGGCAGTACGAGCAATTTTATCAGTGTAGGAGAAAAGAATGCTTTCCGCTTACCGAGTTATCAGAGGATGGACCTATCGGCTACCTACAATTTTTATTTGGGTAAGGCAAAGTCAACCCTTGGTTTATCCATATTCAACCTTTATGGGCATACCAATATTTGGTATAAGGAATTTGAAGTGGTTGAAGGTGAGATCATCGAAACGGATGTAAACTATCTGGGATTTACGCCGAGTATATTCTTTAATTTTAAATTTTGACATGATGGTAAGGTTTTTTAGAAATTGTGGCTAAGTTCTAAATAACACAGCAATTATTATTATCTTCGCTATATGATATCAAGTCAAGAGATCAAAAATTTATTTGCACAATTGCCGATAAGTTCCCAAACCGAATTGTTGGATGAGTTGCTCCAGGAGCAGGAATTACAAGGCAAAGTATTGATTGCCGCTCAACAACAAATAGCAGAGAAAAGAAAGAAGAAACCCTGTCCAAATTGCACAAGCGAGAAGGTATATAAGAGGGGCAGACAAAAAGGTGTGCAGATGTATCAGTGCAATGAATGTAAAAGATGGTACAGTGAAACAACAGGGACACCTTTGTATGACATCAAGCTTAAATCAAAATGGCAATCTTATCTGCGCTGCATGGAGCAGGGCATGCCGATAAAAAAGATAGCAAAACAAATCGGAATAAGCATCCAGACAAGCTTCGACTGGCGGCATAAGATATTGAGTTCACTAAATGAGTTTGTTCCCGAACAGTTATCCTCGGAAGTAGAATGTGATGAATTGGAACTGGCACTTAACAACAAGGGCAGTCGAAATTTAGATAGGGCAGCAAGAAAGAGGGGAAACGATTTCATACGGAATATGGAAAAGGAAGAGGTCACAGTTGTCCAGGTAGTAACAGCGGTTGAACGCAAGGGGGAGAAGTACCTTAAAGCTGTTGCATCAAAACGGCTGAGCAAAGAAGAAATTTCAAAGGCATTGGATGGGAAGTTGGCCTACGGTGCAACCTTGATTACAGATAAGCACCCTTCTTATAAGGCTTTTGCCAAAGACAACCCCTCCATAAAGCACAAAGCGCTATTGGCCAAAGATCATGTGGATAGAGATGATAAAACAATCCATCTGCAAAAAGTAAACAATGTTCACACTCAACTTAGGACATTCTTACGCCCATTCAATGGTGTCAGTTCCAAATATTTGCAAAACTACCTGAATTGGTATGCTTATGCTGACCGAATAAGAGAGAGTAAAACAACTTTGAAACAATGGTTTCTGACTATGCTATTAACGGATCAAGCCTATCATCTGTATGAGCTATTTAAACAAAATGCTGTTATAATTAGAACTTAGCTGAAATTGTTTACTTCTCATCGTTGCCGTTTTCTATTTGGGATGCACAGAAAGCAATGTTGTTCCTGAAGTGGATAATGTGGTGGTTGAGGCCTTTCTTTATGAAGGTGAACCGGTGGATGTATACGTTTGATTAAAATTCTTCCTTTTGCCAGTGACGATACAATTGCCCAGTATGTCAATGACGCTCAAATTTTTATAAGCACAGTAGATGCCGTTTTTGAACTGATTCCGTCAGCCGGTGATTCTGGATATTACCACTATCCGGGGGACGATCTGGAAATAATTATTGGCGAAGAATATTTCATTGAATTTGAATTTGGTGTTGATCGGGTTGAGGCTGAGACAGTTGTTCCTGAGAAACCAGAAGGACTTAGTATTTCAGAGGATATTATTGAAATCGCTCCAATCATTGAATTCCAGGATCTGGCCAACTTTAGGGATCTCTCTCAGATCGAGGTAACCTGGTCAAACCCTGATGGAGATTACTATTACGTTGTTGTTGAAAACCTTGAGGACGATCCGGAACCTATCAATACTTTGGATTTTGATTTCGGAGGAGCCCGGCGAAACTTTATGATCGTTACTGAACCTGTTCAAGTTGACTTTCATGTGGTATTACCATTTGATCTAACAATATGGCACTTATAGTGTGAATGTCTATCGTGTTAACCAGGAATATGCAGATCTCTTTGAATCATTTGAACAGGACTCCAGAAGTTTGAGTGAACCCTTGAATAATATCACCAATGGGCTAGGGATTTTCACCGCCTTTTCAAGCGATGAAATATTCTTTGAAATCGTGAAACCGTAGAATCAGCTTTCGGACTTGAAAACTCTTTTCCAGATTGCCCGGGCAATAATAATAGATATACTTTCTATGTAATGGGCTATACTTTCTATGTATTGAGCGAGTTCATGAAAGCGCTTTCTACGCCGACGTACGATCACATGATCGAGGTAAATTGAATTTTCCATTAGCTGCTTGATTTAACAAGTAATTTAAAAATAAAAAACAAAATGCGTCTTCACACAGATTTTGGAAATTTTTTATTAAATAACATACGTTGAAACGAAAATTACAAGAATTACCTATGAATTTTACAAAAAAAGAGCCACCAAATACGATGACTCTTTTTCAACCAGCTATCTTACTAGAAAATTCAAAACAACGTAATAGTCTCTTGCCAGGCAATACCTTTAGATAGGTATTTTTTTACAACAAAGATTTGTAGGAATGTAATCAAAAAGACTTCAATGAATGCTTGATAAGGCATTATTAGTCCTAAATTTGGGGAAACGGCAGCAATGTGAAGTACCGGTTAAATTATGAAGGTCAATAATTTAAGAAAATGGAATTCGAATCTGTAAGGAAAGAGAGTCGCCGGGAAAAAACCCGAAAAGTTGGTCAAAACGGAAACTATTGGTATGCAGTTGAACTAAGCAAACAACTAAAGAAGGGGAAATCCCAGGAAGTTATCTTCTGGAAGAGCTCAATAGTTATCTTCAGGGGTGAGGACGGGAAAGTAAGAGCGCTGGAAAATCGATGTGCACACAGGCAGCTTAGGTTAACCAAAGGGGTGGTAAATGGCAA
>CAXXNX010000049.1:0-54742 GCA_963664285.2 Cyclobacteriaceae bacterium | reverse complement strand
TTGTACATATGAATGTCAGTATTAGTCGACAATAGCATGGACGGGATTTGTTTTGGCTTTATATCTGATGCTAGCGTTATCAGTTTCAAATTGGTCCTAGTGGACGCAAGGGATTCCTTGTCGTCGACCGATGGAATTTGTTCTAAAGAATTCTCATCATCATTAAGAGTGGCAGCGATTAACCCCTGATTAATGTGGTCCACTGAATTAATAGTTTGACCCTCTGAGGTTTTGGTTGCATTATTTTTTTCTACGATGTTCTCAATTTGTTTATTACCATCTTCACTTTTTGAAGAAATCTGTGTATTGTCCTCTATTTCTTGCTGAGTTTCCGCCTTGTCTTCACTAATAATAGTTTCAGAATGGGTGGATGACAGTGCATCATTCGTAGATAACGTTTCATCCTTTAATAATAGTATTATACCTAATCCAACCGCTATGACAATAGAAGCCTGCCGCCAATAATCTGTAAAAAAAGATGCCACGACGATATTTATGAGCTTCCATATTAGCTAATGCGCCATCCAGGCTGACCCAAAGCTGATCCGAAGGAGCCATCTCCGCAGACTCAAAAGCCTCCGCCCATTGCTCCTCGAAGGACCTTATACTCTTATTTGATGCTCCCATATTGGATTCCTTTCTTGTCTTCAATTTTTTTAATTAGTAGCTGTCGTGCTCTGGCATATTGTGATTTTGAAGTACCCTCGCTTATTTTTAACATTTCAGCGATCTCCTGATGTTTATAACCTTCAATCGCAAAAAAGACTAAAAATCACCTGGCAGCCATCCGGAAGACCATGGATCATTTCAAGCAGTTCCTGGTAATGATAGTCTGCCAATGATAAGTCAACTTGGTTTTCTTCTTTCAAATATTCAACATCTACCATTGGATATAAGAAGAGCTTGCTCCGATGAAAGTTCAATGCTGTATTGAGGGTAATTTTCTTCATCCAGAACCATAAGCTCGAATCTTTTCTGAAATCCTTAATGCTTCCGAAAATCTTAAGAAAAGCTTCTTGGAGTATGTCCTCGGCTTCTTGTTTCAGTTTACTGTAGCGCAGACAAATTACCAGTAACTTTTTACGGCTAAGTTCTAAATAACACAGCAATTATTATTATCTTCGCTATATGATATCAAGTCAAGAGATCAAAAATTTATTTGCACAATTGCCGAATAAGTTCCCAAACCGAATTGTTGGATGAGT
The DNA here is from genome assembly GCA_963664285.2 of Cyclobacteriaceae bacterium. Taxonomy (GTDB): domain Bacteria; phylum Bacteroidota; class Bacteroidia; order Cytophagales; family Cyclobacteriaceae; genus JAJCYL01. The sequence goes on along the minus strand of CAXXNX010000049.1, from coordinate 53,537 downwards.
TGCTCCAGGAGCAGGAATTACAAGGCAAAGTATTGATTGCCGCTCAACAACAAATAGCAGAGAAAAGAAAGAAGAAACCCTGTCCAAATTGCACAAGCGAGAAGGTATATAAGAGGGGCAGACAAAAAGGTGTGCAGATGTATCAGTGCAATGAATGTAAAAGATGGTACAGTGAAACAACAGGGACACCTTTGTATGACATCAAGCTTAAATCAAAATGGCAATCTTATCTGCGCTGTATGGAGCAGGGCATGCCGATAAAAAAGATAGCAAAACAAATCGGAATAAGCATCCAGACAAGCTTCGACTGGCGGCATAAGATATTGAGTTCACTAAATGAGTTTGTTCCCGAACAGTTATCCTCGGAAGTAGAAATGTGATGAATTGGAACTGGCACTTAACAACAAGGGCAGTCGAAATTTAGATAGGGCAGCAAGAAAGAGGGGAAACGATTTCATACGGAATATGGGAAAGGAAGAGGTCACAGTTGTCCAGGTAGTAACAGCGGTTGAACGCAAGGGGGAGAAGTACCTTAAAGCTGTTGCATCAAAACGGCTGAGCAAAGAAGAAATTTCAAAGGCATTGGATGGGGAAGTTGGCCTACGGGTGCAACCTTGATTACAGATAAGCACCCTTCTTATAAGGCTTTTGCCAAAGACAACCCCTCCATAAAGCACAAAGCGCTATTGGCCAAAGATCATGTGGATAGAGATGATAAAACAATCCATCTGCAAAAAGTAAACAATGTTCACACTCAACTTAGGACATTCTTACGCCCATTCAATGGTGTCAGTTCCAAATATTTGCAAAACTACCTGAATTGGTATGCTTATGCTGACCGAATAAGAGAGAGTAAAACAACTTTAAAACAATGGTTTTCTGACTATGCTATTAACGGATCAAGCCTATCATCTGTATGAGCTACTTAAACAAAATGCTGTTATAATTAGAACTTAGCTCTTATAACTAAGTTATTTTAGAAGTTCTTAATATAACGGCCTTGACTATCGTAGGAACAAGTTCTAAATTCAAGTTATATCGGTCTAATTATCATATTGGTACGGCTAGTTAAGTGAAAACCATTTAAACGTGAAAACTCTTCTTTTTTTTCTGGATTACTGTATCAATTGTGATGTACTCCTCTTGCAAAACACAGCAAATCAAAAGAGAACTTTATGCAGTTGATGAAGCTGTCAATATAAGCCCTAAGAATCAATACTTAAAAGCCCATATGAAAGATGGAACCGTTTATGTATTGAGTGAATGGAAAAACCAACCTATTGACAGCGTGATTACAGGATATGGTTCTTACCTGGATATAAATAGAAGAACCATTAATTCAATTAAGCTCCAAAATAGGAATGGCTACCAGATTCCTTATAGCAAAATTGCCCTACTGGAAACTAATGATCCTGGAACTTCAAATGTTGCAGGATTGGCTCTTATAACAGTTTTTACTACTGGCATATCTATTTACTGCGCCATCAACCCAAAGGCTTGTTTCGGGTCATGTCCAACATTTTACGCCAAAAATAAAAGAGGGGAAAGCGAACTGATGGCTGAAGGGTTTTCAAGCAGTATTCTGCCTTCACTTGAAGATGAAGACTATGATATGCTTATCAATGCGGCTGTTTATGATGGTCAATTGGACATTACCATAACCAATGAAGCCCAAGAAACCCATATGATAAAGAAAGCCCAGTTGTATGCCTTTCCTAAAGATTCAAATGAGCAGATTTTCAGGGATAACAATAATAAGTTCTGGAGTGTTTCAAAAAGCTATTTACCACATGAGGCTGATCGTGACAAGGATTTCTTAACCAAAATTTCAAAGGTAGATCAACTCGAGTATTATAGTGCGGGTGATGCTAATAATATTGCTTCGAAGGAAGAAATTATTTTGGAATTTCAGCAATTACCCGGAAAAAAACTCGGATTGGTTCTTGGAAAGCGGCAATCACTAATGACAACCTATCTTTTTTACCAAAGCCTGTCATATATGGGCCGATCTGTAACACATTGGTTAGCCTGGATGGAAAATAATGAAGCGGTTTTATTCGATATTAAATCAAAAAACATATTTAATATTTTAGGGGGTATTGAAGTCCTCTATTACAAAGGGGGTGACTGGGTCAGGGTGGACGAAGTAAGGGAAACAGGACCAATTGCTAAAGATTATTTAATTGTTCCACTTCCGGAAGGAGAATTGTATGACAAGATAAAACTTCGAATGACCAAAGGTCTTTGGCGGTTGGACTATATCGCACTGGCTGAAATAGATCGTGAGGCAATACCAATAATTATCGAACCCCAATACCTTGAAAAAAATGGCATCTCAGAGTTATTAGAGTTGGAGAAACTCATTAATGAAGATGACTATCTGATTTCACTTCCAGGTGATTCAATCGTTATTAGGTATAACCTGGCAGAAGGTATAGAATACGAATTATTTCTTAGAAGCAAAGGTTACTACTTGGAATGGATCAGGGACGCGTGGATGAAAGACCAAAAATTGTCAAAGCTTAAACTAATGATTAAGAAACCGGAAAAGTTTATTCGAAAAGAAACTGAGGGTTATAAAAAAAGTGAGTTATCCATGGAAAAGATATTTTGGAATAGCAGATATGTTAAGAAATAATTGGTTTGTATATCTGACGGTCGTTTTTTTAGCTTCTTGTACGGTTGTGCAAGCACCAATGGGAACTGTTCCAAATAGGATAAATACCAAGATCGATGCATTTGGAGCTTGGATTCAATTAAGGAACAAAATAGAGGGTGAACTTATAGCCGTAAATCCTGATACCATTTATGTGCTTACTATTGGTAATGAGCTTAAATCCATCAAAAAGTCTGATGTCGGCTTTGCTAGAGTAATTGCCCATATTTAAACAGTGCCAATCACTACGTTGTCTGGGGAGCAGGAGTTTCTGTTTTAAATACCATACCGCTTTCAAGTGCCTCCGAAACTTTCTTTCCTGAATCTCTTACATTTTTAACGGGGGCTTTAACTGGAACTTCTGAAAAAAATAAAAGGATAAATTACTTCGATTATCCTCAAAAGGAATGGGAGGAAGTTGCAAAATTTGCACGTTTTCCTCAAGGTTTACCCACTGGAATAGAGACCAGTAAACTTATGAATAGGATTCATGTTATCAAATTTAATAATTAATACAGGTACGTTACCCGTTTATCACTCCGCTGTCAAAACCAAATATAAATCCACCTATGGCTGCAACGAAAGCCATGAAGATGACTCTGGGTAAATTGTAACTCTTTGAATCTTTGCTTATCTCCTGGTGTTGATCACTCATATGCAAGAAGATTTAGATAGAGACTATTTTCTTTAGGTTTTAACGGGCAAAAAATGGATTGCAACTTGGGCTTATCTCAATTGTACCTCATTGTTTTAAATTAACACTCAATCTCTAATCTATGAAAAATTTTATCATCCCCAGTTTTACTTACACAGAGGGCTGTCTTGTTCTTGCTTTGCTACTCTATAGTTGTAATAATGAAGCCAAGAAATCTTAAAGAGTTGAGTTTTGGATAGCATTAATCCAGATCTCAAATTAAACCCTGCACATCTGTTGGAGAACAGCACAGATTTACGCTACATCCCAATCCCTATTGGGTCGTAACTCCAGCAAGACAACTGTAATCTATATTCATGTAGCAATCAATGTTTTTCAGCCAAATTAAAAATTCCTTAGATTAGGTAATTATATAGTTGAGATAAACGGACAAATTTTGTCCGCATACCCAATTGTTGCATACTATTTATAGAAAAATGAAACCAATCTAAAACCAAAATTTATGAAAACATTAACCATTTCTATGGCATTAGTTTTCTGCTTTTTAACTAATGCGCAGGGACAGGACGAATTATTTGCCCCTTGTCTCAAATGTGACTTAGAAGGGGTGAAAAAGGCTATTTCAGATGGATCTGACGTTAACAAGCCCCATTCAAGTAGCGGACAAAGTGCATTGGCATATTCGATTCATTGCCCCAATGTAATAAAGTTTCTGCTGGAGAGCGGTGCAGATCCTAATGGGAGAAATTATCCCGCGCTGGTTTCGACATCAGCGATTGCAAACCTAGAAGTGATGAAAATGTTGATAGATAAAGGTGCTGATGTAAGTTTAAAGGGTGGTGGCGAACCTCCATTATTTAAAATTGTTCAAATGACAAATTGTGCCGAATGTGCTGATTTACTTCTCACTGCAGGAGCAGATAAATCGACCAAAGGTGGAATATATGCTAACCTTTTTCGTGTTTTTGCTGGGTTTGGTGTTTCACAGAGTGAAAGGCTGGTGGCAATGAAAGCATATGGGGATCTTCTTAAAGGCTATGGCCTTACCATACCAGATTCTTATTATACTCCCTCTGCTGTAATAAATGGAACACCCTTAGAAATGGCAAAAATTCTTACCAAATATGGAATTGATGCTACGGAAAAATCCGATGATGGAAATAAACCGCTTGACATTGCAAAGCAACTGTTAAAAGCAGCACCGAAAGAAGGAAAAGCCAGCAAACAAGAGGTTGTAGATACAATACTAGAGGCAAATGCATCGGAGTCAACAGCTGCAGATCTTACTGGATCATCAAGTGGTATAAGCGATCTTTCTAAAGCCACCAGCGATCCTTCTAAGATAAAAGGCTAAGTTCTAAATAACACAGCAATTATTATTATCTTCGCTATATGATATCAAGTCAAGAGATCAAAAATTTATTTGCACAATTGCCGATAAGTTCCCAAACCGAATTGTTGGATGAGTTGCTCCAGGAGCAGGAATTACAAGGCAAAGTATTGATTGCCGCTCAACAACAAATAGCAGAGAAAAGAAAGAAGAAACCCTGTCCAAATTGCACAAGCGAGAAGGTATATAAGAGGGGCAGACAAAAAGGTGTGCAGATGTATCAGTGCAATGAATGTAAAAGATGGTACAGTGAAACAACAGGGACACCTTTGTATGACATCAAGCTTAAATCAAAATGGCAATCTTATCTGCGCTGCATGGAGCAGGGCATGCCGATAAAAAAGATAGCAAAACAAATCGGAATAAGCATCCAGACAAGCTTCGACTGGCGGCATAAGATATTGAGTTCACTAAATGAGTTTGTTCCCGAACAGTTATCCTCGGAAGTAGAATGTGATGAATTGGAACTGGCACTTAACAACAAGGGCAGTCGAAATTTAGATAGGGCAGCAAGAAAGAGGGGAAACGATTTCATACGGAATATGGGAAAGGAAGAGGTCACAGTTGTCCAGGTAGTAACAGCGGTTGAACGCAAGGGGGAGAAGTACCTTAAAGCTGTTGCATCAAAACGGCTGAGCAAAGAAGAAATTTCAAAGGCATTGGATGGGAAGTTGGCCTACGGTGCAACCTTGATTACAGATAAGCACCCTTCTTATAAGGCTTTTGCCAAAGACAACCCCTCCATAAAGCACAAAGCGCTATTGGCCAAAGATCATGTGGATAGAGATGATAAAACAATCCATCTGCAAAAAGTAAACAATGTTCACACTCAACTTAGGACATTCTTACGCCCATTCAATGGTGTCAGTTCCAAATATTTGCAAAACTACCTGAATTGGTATGCTTATGCTGACCGAATAAGAGAGAGTAAAACAACTTTGAAACAATGGTTTCTGACTATGCTATTAACGGATCAAGCCTATCATCTGTATGAGCTATTTAAACAAAATGCTGTTATAATTAGAACTTAGCTGATAAAAGCAAAGCAAGATTGGCCTGCTGAAGGAAGAAAATCTAATAAAGGCGGGGGTTGGAGTGTTAATCCTGAATTATTAGGAAAAATTCCAAAGCGAGTAGCTCTGGTTACCTTTTACCTCGAAGATCCGGGAACTACTGAACAGTCTTCAACAGATGTCGGTAATATGACTTTCTATCGTTCTTCTATTTGGCGTACTTCTGACGCTCTAAGCAATGAACATGTAGAAGGATTTTATACAAACGCAATTGACGTATTGATCAAAGCTTTTGTACATACGAAATGGAATTGTTGCTTCCCAAGCAGTTTTTGGATACGGAGGAAAAAAAGAATTTTTACAACAATTTTGAAGTGAAACAGGGTAAGATTCGTAAAACAAAGGAAACCAGTACGGCAGGAACCGAGGCAGGTAAATTAGAAATGGATCGACACAGGGCTACTGCAAATGGGTTTAAAACAATAATTATTACCAATGAAAGAGTATTCAATATGGGACTTGGAGGTGCACCATATAAATTTTTGATGGATAATAATGAATCAGCACTCTTTCAATCAATGGGATATGATCTGGCCACAGGGATTGGTGTGGATGCTGTATTGGCTGTCTGTATGGTCACTCAAAAAGTAAAGAAAGAAAAAGAAGACTACGGGCTAAGCAGCGTAAGTTTGTATATGTGGGGACCAAACCCAATTCAAATACCCGAAGAAGAAGACAAAGGACTTAAAGGTCTCTTTTATATAAGAGGGCAATTCTATAGTGGTTCAAGAGTTTACTATGATAAGCCTTTGTTTTTTCAAAAAAGTGGTAAAAAAGGCACTGAGAAAGGCCGACCTGTTTACAAAGGCATGGATAACATAATGATTTCGTTAACAGATAATATCGGAAAATATTTTCAGAGGAGATTAGATAAATAATTTAGTGCAATTAGCAACCTAAAAACTGACTAATTGATCGGTACACCTAAGATAAAGGAGTCAATTATCCTGGAGCCAAGTTTGTATATAAACAGTATGCAACGTTTAAGCTTCAATGATGCGAAGTAAGGCTCTGGTTCATTAGAGCGGGGTTGGATTGCATATTTCAGCTAAGTTCTAATTATAACAGCATTTTGTTTAAATAGCTCATACAGATGATAGGCTTGATCCGTTAATAGCATAGTCAGAAACCATTGTTTCAAAGTTGTTTTACTCTCTCTTATTCGGTCAGCATAAGCATACCAATTCAGGTAGTTTTGCAAATATTTGGAACTGACACCATTGAATGGGCGTAAGAATGTCCTAAGTTGAGTGTGAACATTGTTTACTTTTTGCAGATGGATTGTTTTATCATCTCTATCCACATGATCTTTGGCCAATAGCGCTTTGTGCTTTATGGAGGGGTTGTCTTTGGCAAAAGCCTTATAAGAAGGGTGCTTATCTGTAATCAAGGTTGCACCGTAGGCCAACTTCCCATCCAATGCCTTTGAAATTTCTTCTTTGCTCAGCCGTTTTGATGCAACAGCTTTAACCTCGAAAAACAACTTCATAGTAGACAATAAAAAACAGGCATAAATTGCTTATATTCCGAGATAGTTAGACAACAAAATAAGCAATTAATTTATGCCTGAATATAAGGAAAAAGATACCGTATTTTATCGAGGAAAACAAGCTTTTAAATTTGATTTTTCAGCATCAGCGATTAGCTCAGACGGAGCAATATTGTTAAGTGAAAAAGTAGAGAGAAAGACTGGTCTATTAAAAAGCTTCGCCGCACTGATTCCTGACTATCGAAACCCCTTTTTTATCGAATACACTTATGAAGAAATGCTTCGCCAACGGGTGTTTTTAATGATGCAGGGCTATCAGGATTGCAATGACGAACAAAAACTCCGAGAGGATCCGGTGATCCGTAAAGTACTAGATAGCGGATTATGTTCCCAGCCTACTTTAAGTCGATTTGAAAACAAGGCCGATCGGAGTCTGATCTACCAGATGAGTCAATGGTTTGTAGACCGTTATGTAGAGGAGTTGAAAGAGAAGACTGGTCAAATCATCATTGATGTAGATGGTACCGATGACCCTACTCATGGATCCCAACAACTCAGTTTGTATAATGGCTATTATGGACAGACTATGTACCATGAGTTGTTCTTTAAGGACGGGAACACCGGTCAGGTCATTTTACCAGTACTACGTCCGGGCAATTGCCACTCCAACAAATGGTTTGTGGCCTTATTGAAAAGGATTGTCATTAAAATCAGAAAAAAACTGCCCTCAGTAAAGATCCTTATTCGAGCGGATAGTGGCTTTTCAGGAGCATCTTTTTATCGGATAGCTAAGCAGTTTGACCTTCAATTTTGTTTAGGTATTAGTAGTAATGAAGTTTTAAAGACTTTTACCAAACAGACTATCATTGAAGTAAAAAAGGAATATGCTTCAAAAATCATCAAACATCAAGAGTTTGTTGGCCCGTTTACTTACCAGGCCAAAAGCTGGGATCGTTCTGAAAAGCTGTACGCCAAAGTGGAGTCTACCGGAAAAGGAATGAATGTCCGTTACTTTGTGAGCAACTTTGAAGCGATGACCGCTCAACAGATTTACTTTGATTTTTATGTCAAGCGAGGTGATGCCAGTGAAAATCGAATAAAGGAACTCAAAAACATGACTTATTCCGACCGGCTTTCCTGTCATCGCTACTGGGCCAATTTCATGCGTTTAATCATCGCTACCCTCTGTTATGAAATGTTCCGGCAGATTAAATTATTAATTGCCAAAACAAAACACCACTTTGCTAAACGATGGCAAGTGGACAATATCCGGCTTTACCTGATGAAGGTTGGGGCGTGCCTGAAAGAAAGGAAAAGATCATTGACAATACAATTCTCAAGAGCCTTTAGATATCAATACCTGCTGGGCGATTTGCTTACGGTGAACTGACCGATCAGTTAAACAGTTTGGTTTAATCAAAAAAATGTTCTTCCATAAGAACACAATAGAGCTTTGACTGAAAATTGAAAAATTCAGCTAAGTTCTAATTATAACAGTATTTTGTTTAAATAGCTCATACAGATGATAGGCTTGATCCGTTAATAGCATAGTCAGAAACCATTGTTTCAAAGTTGTTTTACTCTCTTATTCGGTCAGCATAAGCATACCAATTCAGGTAGTTTTGCAAATATTTGGAACTGACACCATTGAATGGGCGTAAGAATGTCCTAAGTTGAGTGTGAACATTGTTTACTTTTTGCAGATGGATTGTTTTATCATCTCTATCCACATGATCTTTGGCCAATAGCGCTTTGTGCTTTATGGAGGGGTTGTCTTTGGCAAAAGCCTTATAAGAAGGGTGCTTATCTGTAATCAAGGTTGCACCGTAGGCCAACTTCCCATCCAATGCCTTTGAAATTTCTTCTTTGCTCAGCCGTTTTGATGCAACAGCTTTAAGGTACTTCTCCCCCTTGCGTTCAACCGCTGTTACTACCTGGACAACTGTGACCTCTTCCTTTCCCATATTCCGTATGAAATCGTTTCCCCTCTTTCTTGCTGCCCTATCTAAATTTCGACTGCCCTTGTTGTTAAGTGCCAGTTCCAATTCATCACATTCTACTTCCGAGGATAACTGTTCGGGAACAAACTCATTTAGTGAACTCAATATCTTATGCCGCCAGTCGAAGCTTGTCTGGATGCTTATTCCGATTTGTTTTGCTATCTTTTTTATCGGCATGCCCTGCTCCATACAGCGCAGATAAGATTGCCATTTTGATTTAAGCTTGATGTCATACAAAGGTGTCCCTGTTGTTTCACTGTACCATCTTTTACATTCATTGCACTGATACATCTGCACACCTTTTTGTCTGCCCCTCTTATATACCTTCTCGCTTGTGCAATTTGGACAGGGTTTCTTCTTTCTTTTCTCTGCTATTTGTTGTTGAGCGGCAATCAATACTTTGCCTTGTAATTCCTGCTCCTGGAGCAACTCATCCAACAATTCGGTTTGGGAACTTATCGGCAATTGTGCAAATAAATTTTTGATCTCTTGACTTGATATCATATAGCGAAGATAATAATAATTGCTGTGTTATTTAGAACTTAGCCGTTATAAGTTAAAAATCTCAACTATTACGTTATTCAGCACTTATAATTGATCAGTCCTTAAGTAGCTATTTGAGCTGCCCTTTGTAGATAATCAATCACTAACCATTAGAACAACAGGACGTCATAAAGCGATCATCTGAAAACAACTGAGTCCATGTAGGCTACTACATTGTTTGTTAACCGCTTGATATATAGATGATTAATCTGTCGTATTCCAAATCCTGTACACTCACCTGTATCAATTACTTGATTCCAATTAATAATCTAACTTCATAAATCTTTCTTTCAGAAGAGGAAGACCTGTTCCCGTCCACCATTTTAGCGAAATATGACCACCGGACATTCCATCTCTTGCATAACGCTCAATTAAAATGCTGTCGGTTGAGTTTCTTGTGTCTCCATCGGATATGAGTTCTTTAAAGGAATTTATCAGAAAATCTTCAAATTCATCTTCTGTTAATGGTTGTTCAACATCCTCAAAAGTCAACCTTAATTCTTCCCACAAATGAGAATCTCCTCTCAATCCCCATTGAGTTGGTTTATCTTCAAATATGTGTGCTACATGATTCATACTGCTAATATCACAACTAATATGAGTAGGTAGTAGAAAGCTTCATTTAATATCCGTTCATTGTTTGTATCCTCTGTTACTGATTTGGATTGGCTTGATTAATACAACTAAAGAGTAGCAAAACAAGAACAAGACAGCCCCCTGTGTAAGTAAAGCTGGGGATGGTAAAATTTTTCATAGATTAGAGATTGAGTGTTAATTCAAAACATGACGGCAATTGAGATAAAGCCAAAGTCGCAATCCATTTTTTTGCCCGTTAAAACCTAAAGAAAATAGTCTCTATCTAAATCTTCTTGCATATGAGTGATCAACACCAAGAAATAAACAAAGATTCAAAGAGTTACAATTTACCCAAAGTCATCTTCATGGCGTTCGTTGCGGCCATAGGTGGATTTTTATTTGGTTTTGACAGTGGAGTGATAAACGGAACAGTAGATGCTTTACAGAGCGCATTTAACTCCGATGCCGCGGGCACAGGATTTAATGTTGCCTCGGTACTCCTGGGTTGTAGTGTGGGTGCCTTCTTCGCCGGTACATTGGCTGACAAGTTTGGAAGAAAACCAATGATGTTGACCGCAGCTATGGTTTTTATAATTAGTGCAATGGGTTCCGGTATTTCTGAAAGTTCATTTGAGTTTGTTATTTATCGATTAATCGGTGGGCTGGCAGTAGGTGCAGCCAGTATATTGGCACCACTCTATATCAGTGAAATTGCACCTTCGAAAATCAGAGGCCGGCTGGCCACATTACAACAACTCATGATTGTAATTGGCCTGTTTTCAGCATTTATGAGCAATTATTGGCTTGTTGGTCTTTCCGGTGGTGCCGAAGAGGTCCTTTGGATAGGATATCAAACCTGGTCATGGATGTTCTGGGTGGAAATACTCCCTGCATCTCTATTCCTAATAGCACTAACTTTTATCCCTGAATCACCGAGATATTTAGTTGCTGCAAACAAATCCGAAGAAGCGCTTAAAGTACTGACTAGTATATAGTTTCCTATATAGTATATCAATAATAAAAGTTCTATCTTAGCAGTTGGACCAAAAATAGTGAACCCTATGCCATTTGAGAGTAAAAGAGCGAAAATATCATTTACGACAAAGGAACAGCAAACATTGGAGGTTATAAGTAAATCACGGGTTGAGGCCAAATCACGGGTTGAAAGGGCGAAAATGCTTCTTGGTTAGTGGAAAGGGCAAAGCATCAATTCGATAGCAAAACAACTTGGCACGAATCGGCCAAAGGTTGAAAGGACTGTTGATAGGGCAATAGGATACGGTATACTGACCTCTCTGAACGACCTTCCCAGAAAAGGGGCAACCCCAAAGATCACCAATGAGGCCAGGGCATGGTTTTTATCGATAGCTTGCACAAAACCAAAAGACTTGGGCATGGCCTCAGAATTTTGGACCTATAATGCATTGGCCAAGTATGTAAGGGGCAATTGCAAACAGGCGGGCCATCTTTCATTAGGCGAAATACAGAAAGGGACCGTTTCAAAGATACTGTCGAAAAGTGATGTAAAGCCCCACAAACTATCTTATTACCTAGAAAAGAAAGACCCTGACTTTGACCGAAAGATGTCCCAGGTATTGCATGTTTATAAAGAAGTGGCACTTTACAAAGCTAACAAACCGGAAGGATCAATGATTGCCATCTTGTCCTACGATGAAAAACCTGGAATGCAGGCGATAGAAAATACCGCCACTGACCTAAGCCCCATAGCAGGCAAGCACCCAAATTGGGGCAGGGACCATGAATATAAAAGACACGGTACAGTTTCGTTGTTGGCATCAATCGACTTGATTACCGGCAAGATATATGCACGGGTCGAGGATAGACATAGAAGTAGGGAATTTGTGGAATATTTGAAAGGGCTTGATGAACTCTACCCAGTCAGCTTTAAGATCAAGATAATCTTAGATAATCATTCGGCCCATATTTCAAAAGAGACAAAAGCATTCCTGAAAACAGTGCCTAATAGGTTTGAATTTGTATTTACACCTGTACATGCTTCCTGGCTAAATCTTATTGAAGTCTTCTTTAGCAAAATGACCAGGAGCTTTTTAAGGGGGATCCGTGTAAAATCAAAGAAAGAGCTCAAAGACCGGATATTGAAATACATTAATGAAATCAATGAGATGCCAACAATCTTTAAATGGAAGTGGAAAATGGAAGATTTAACTATCGCGTAATCATTGATATGTTAATTAAGAAACTTAATACTAGTATTACCAATGCCATAGAAGCCACTGCTAAAGTGGCAGATATAAAATCAACGGTAAGAGAGGGAAGTAAACCCAGACTCGCTGATATAATTAGTAAATACACTGGCAAAATTCACCCATTAGTTTGGGTTGGTATCGGAATAGCCGTACTTCAGCAGTTTACAGGTATTAATGTGATTTTTTATTATGGTGCTACACTCTGGCAAGCCGCAGGATTTACAGAGGCGGATGCATTACTTACCAATGTCATTAGCGGAAGTGTTAATATATTTTTCACTTTCGTTGCTATTATTCTGGTGGACAAGGTAGGGAGAAAACCTTTATTGTTAGTGGGTTCGATCGGGCAGGCAATAATGCTAGGAGTACTTGCCTATCTTTTCGGAACAGCCACCGTGGATAGCGCGAATAATCTTATTTTAGAAGGTAATAATGGTACCTATGCATTAGTAGCTGCTAATGCTTATATCGCATTTTTTGCAGCCTCATGGGGTCCGGTAATGTGGGTTATGCTAGGAGAAATGTTTCCAAATCAATATAGAGGAGCTGCGCTGGCTGTTTGCAGAATAGCCCAGTGGGGATCCAACTTTACTATTACTATGACTTTCCCCATAATGCTGAGATATTTTGGACTCGGTGTTTCATATGGAGTTTATGCACTCTTTGGCTTCGTGGCATATTTCTTTGTCAAGTCATTTGTCAAAGAAACCAAAGGCAGAAGTCTGGAAGATATGCCCCGTGAGCAGGACGAGGAGGAAAGAAAGCATGCTGAACAAGCGAATTAATGAAATCTAATATAACTCAGTTATAAGTTACAAAATCTCGATTGTTACTTTATTCAGAGGCTACTTCCACAAAAAAAACTCCGAATTTCGGAGCTCTTTCTATATGAACTGATTTAGGAATTTATTCGTCTCTAAGTGCATTTGCAGGGTTAGTCCTTGCTGCTCGTAATGTGTTATAACTCATAGTCAACCACGCAACAAGGAAGGATAAGATACCCGCGGTAATGAAAGTGGTCACTTTGATGTCGGTTCTGAATGCGAAGTCCTGTAACCAGGAATCCATCGCAAAATAAGCTAGAGGGCTGGCAAGGATAAATGCGATAAACATCAGTTTCATCGACTCCTTAGACAAAAGCCCCATTATTCCCGTTACCGATGCACCCATAACTTTACGAACACCAATTTCCTTCGTTCTCTGCTCAGCGGTAAAAGCGGCTAATCCGAAAAGTCCAAGACATGCAATAAATATGGCAAGAAAGGCAAACACCCCAAAGATATTACCGATCTGTTGTTCATTAGCATACAGAGCATCAAACTTCTGGTCTAAAAATGAATAGGAAAATGGTTGACCGGGAGCAAATTCATCCCACTTACTTTGAATAATTGAAATGGTTTCGTTTATATCATCCCCCTGAATTTTGAAAGAAATATATCCCTGACTTTCTCCAAGATAAAAGACAAGTGGTCGAATAACTTCTCTCATTGAAGCGAAGTGAAAATCTTCCACCACTCCAATTACTTTAAATGGCTGAACCCATATATCTTCTGCAGAGTTGCCGTCATAGGTTGAAACAGTTTCTCCAACAGCATCTTTAAAGCCAAATTGCCTGGCGGCTGTTTCGTTGATCACAAGCGCCAATGAGTCGGTTGGGAAATCTTTGGAAAAATTGCGGCCTGCAACGAGTTTCATCCCGAGGGTCTCCATATAATCATGATCAATTCTCCAATTGCTTACTACATAAGTGTTGTTTTGATCAGGACTATTTCCTGGAAAAAAAACAGTGCTATTATTACTTTCACTGGCCGGAATAAAACTGGAAATCGTACCATTTTTGATCTTTGGGTTTCGCAGAACCTCATTCTTAAAAGCCTCTATATCGTCTTTCATTACCCATGGATCCTGGATCATGAGAACATGATCTTTGTCGAACCCGAGTTTTTTATTTTGAATATAGTCCAACTGGTCGAAAACGATTGCGGTTCCAACAATCATTATTATAGAAAGCGTGAATTGAAAGACCACCAAAACACTTCTTAAACCTCCGCCCTTCATTCCCAGGTTTAACTTGCCCTTTAAAACCTCAACTGGTTTGAATCCCGAAAGATAAAATGCCGGGTAGCTGCCCGCCAGCAAGCCGACCACGGTCATGATAAGGAGCATCAGGAGCATGAAACTTGGATCAAATAAATCTGAATAGAACAGATTCTTGCCTGCCAATGAGTTAAAGTTTGAAAGAAATATTGCGGCCAATCCGAAAGCCAAAATGAATGCAATAATGCTTAGAACAATGGCTTCGGCCAGGAATTGTTTGATTAACTGTGGTCTGTAGGCGCCCATTACCTTCCTAATCCCCACTTCTTTTGCCCTACCGGACGATCTTGCTGTTGCAAGGTTCATAAAATTGATGCAGGCAATCAATAAAATAAAGAAGGCGATTGCTGAAAATATATAAATGTATTTGATGTCCCCATTGATGCCTAATTCACCATCTTTGGTTGAATATAGATGAATGTCCTTCATGGGAAATAGGTAAAAACCGATTTTGTTTCCTGCATCGTAAAATTGATCCATAGTACCACCCAGGAATCGTTCCACTTCCGGACCTATATATTTTTCGATTATTGATGGAAATTTAGCCTCAATGACCGCTGGATCTGCGCCTGGCTGGACTTTGAAGTAAGTGGGGAAGTTGAAACTCAGCCAAAAGCCTTGTCTTGATTCTTCAAGAGTTTCAAGTGAGAGCAGCACATCGAATTTTATATGAGAGTTATCAGGGAAATCTTCGTATACACCGGAAACCTCAAAGTCATCTTTGTTATCAAAAGTTAAAACCTGTCCAACCGGATCATTATCCCCAAAGTATTTTTGTGCAGCTGATTCACTAAGAACGACCAAATTGGGCGCCTTTAAACAAGAATTAGCGTCTCCCTGAATTAAGTTGAAAGAGAAGAAGTTAAAAAAATTATCATCTACGTAAATAGCGCTTTCCTCCTTGATTGTTTGAGTTGCGCCTTTTTGTTTTACCAGGAAACTACCTCTCTCCCTGAAACGAACCGCCTCCAGGAACTCCGGAAAATCATTCACTAAAGCTGCAGCAGCAGGTGGACTGGCGACAGCGCCAATGAAGTCATTGCCATTGAGTGATCCTTCAAAATCAAGTCGGTAAATGTTATCAATGTCCTGGTGGAAAGTGTCATAGCTGATCTCATGTTTGACGTAAAGGAAAATCAGCAGAAAGCAAGTGACTCCAACGGAGAGACCCAGGATGTTTATTCCAGTATAGAATTTGTGTTTGACCAGGTTGCGGATAGCAACATTGATGTAGTTCCTAATCATGTCCTTTTAGTTTGAGTTGTTGACCTTGGGTTAAAGTTACTAAGTACTTTACAATACACAGTACCTTCTATTAAACCTTAATACTTGATTCCCGGTAAAAAGGTTTTAATATTTAGATGTTTTTTTTAACTAGAGGGTTGCATCTCTCTATTTTTGTTCATGAGACGTTTGATTTTGCAAAGAGGTTACATCACACTCATAAATATATTTTATTTGTCTATTTGGGCCCTGGGGCAAGATATTTCCACTTTGCCGTTATTTTCCTTTACCGACCTTGAGGGAAAAATACTTAGTACAGAGAAATTCAGAAATAACAGACCGCTCATTATCTTCTATTACGAGCCCACATGCTCACACTGCGAGCAACAGGCTGAATGGGTTGCTTCTAATATTGACAAATTCGAAGAGGTAGATCTTCTTTGGGTAGCCTGGGAACCAACGAACGCCATCCCTGAGTTTCGATCCCGATTTTTCCCACAGGCAGAAAATGTCTACTATGTAATTGACAATGACACCGCATTTGACAATTTGTTTGGTTTCAGCCAGATACCGACTGTCTTCGTTTATGATTCAGAGGATCTTTTGGTGAAAAAATTTAAAAAAGAGGCTAAAGCCGAAAAGTTGCTGAAAGCCCTTGGCTTGTCTGACTTGTAATTATTATTGTGACTAAAGTAAGTAGAGTACAATATGAGAAAAGCCAATCATCTGGCAGATGAGACCAGTCCTTATCTCCTTCAACATGCTCACAATCCAGTCAATTGGTATCCATGGGGGGAAGAAGCATTAAATAAGGCCAGGAAGGATGATAAGCCAATTATTCTCAGTATAGGATATTCTTCCTGCCACTGGTGCCACGTGATGGAACGGGAATCTTTTGAAAATGACGCAGTGGCCAAGATCATGAACGACCTTTATGTCTGTATCAAAGTGGATAGGGAAGAGCGACCCGATATTGATCAGATTTATATGGATGCTGTTCAGGCAATGGGTGTAAATGGTGGCTGGCCTTTGAATGTTTTTCTTACCCCGGAACAAAAGCCTTTTTACGGGGGTACCTATTTTCCTACTCCGGGTTGGGTACAACTCCTGATGAATATCAACACGGCATACAAAAAAGAACGACAGAAAGTGGAAGACTCGGCTGATCAGTTTGTAGCTTCTATCAGTCTTTCGGCAACATTAAAATACAACCTCAGTCCTGGCGCAGCAGAATTTGACATGATCCATTTGGATGAGGCTTTTCAGAAATTTGCCACACGTTTTGACCTTGAAAAGGGAGGAGTTAGTAAGGCGCCAAAATTTCCTATGCCTAATAATTGGCTTTTCTTATTGAGATATCACCATATTACGGGCAACCACTACGCCTTGGAGCAAGTCAAGTTAACCCTCAATCAAATGGCTTTTGGTGGTATCTACGACCAGGTTGGCGGGGGATTTGCCCGGTATTCGGTTGATGATCGCTGGTTTGCCCCACATTTCGAGAAAATGCTTTATGATAATGGTCAATTGGTAAGCTTATACAGTGAGGCCTTTCAGCTAACTCACAATGAACTTTATAAAGAGGTAGTTTATGACACCATTGCCTGGTTAGGACGTGAAATGACCAGTGAGGAAGGAGGATTTTTTTCTGCCCTCGATGCGGATAGTGAAGGTACGGAAGGTAAATTTTATACATGGCCACAGGATGAGTTGGCCGAGTTTTGTGGGGATGAAATGCCTTTGATAAGCGCCTATTATAATACCACCTCTGTCGGCAATTGGGAAGAAGGAAGAAATATCCTTTATCGTAAAGCGATTGATTCAGTTTTTGCTAAACAGTTTGGAATTAGTCCCGAAGAGTTGGATGCTAAAATCAAAGCATTCAAACAAACAGCATTAAAAAAGAGAGAAGAAAGAATTCGTCCCGGGTTAGACGATAAGATTCTGACCTCCTGGAATGCCATTATGACCAGGGGATTGGTGGATGCCTATCGGGCATTTGGCGATGATCAATTCCTAAAACTTGCATTGAGAAATGGAGAGTTCATTCTTTCAAAGCTTAAAAAAGGCGAAACACTCCTGAGAACTTACAAGGAAGGCAATGCTAAATTAGATGCCTACCTGGATGATTATGCACTGACCATCGATGCATTTAATGCCCTCTACCAGGTGACTTTTGATGAAAATTGGCTGGAGCAGGCTAAACAACTGGCAGATTATACAATTGAACATTTCTTCGACGATAACGAAAAGCTATTTTTCTATACTAGTAACTCAAGTGAGTCTCTGGTGGCTCGTAAGAAGGAGTTATTTGATAATGTTATTCCAGCGTCTAACTCCACTATGGCCAATAGCCTGTTTCTCTTAGGAAAAATGCTGGATGATTCGAAATACATGGACATTTCATCTGCCATGCTGGGCAAGGTAGCTGATCATATTGCACGAGATGTCAACTATCTCTCGAACTGGGCTATACTTATGACTTATTTTGTCAAACCCTTTTCTGAGGTAGTAGTAGTAGGCCCTGAGATGATTACTTTGACAAAAGACCTGATTAGTTATTATAAACCTAACAAAGTGATCATGGGTACAGAAAAAAAGAGTGATTTACCTCTTTTCGAAAAAAGAATTTCCAAAGACAAGAAAACCCGCATCTATGTTTGTTACAATAAGGCTTGTCAAGTGCCCGTTGAAAAAGTAGCAGAAGCACTTGCACAGATTAAATAATATGGTTTACACTGGTATGAAATCTGTGTTATAGCCTATAAATTAATTGGAAAGTACTATTTTGAAGTGTACTTTCAAGGGTTAACCCGAAAAATTCATAGTAGACAATAAAAAACAGGCATAAATTGCTTATATTGAGATAGTTAGACAACAAAATAAGCAATTAATTTATGCCTGAATATAAGGAAAAAGATACCGTATTTTATCGAGGAAAACAAGCTTTTAAATTTGATTTTTCAGCATCAGCGATTAGCTCAGACGGAGCGATATTGTTAAGTGAAAAAGTAGAGAGAAAGACTGGTCTATTAAAAAGCTTTGCCGCACTGATTCCTGACTATCGAAACCCCTTTTTTATCGAATACACTTATGAAGAAATGCTTCGCCAACGGGTGTTTTTAATGATGCAGGGCTATCAGGATTGCAATGACGAACAAAAACTCCGAGAGGATCCGGTGATCCGTAAAGTACTAGATAGCGGATTATGTTCCCAGCCTACTTTAAGTCGATTTGAAAACAAGGCCGATCGGAGTCTGATCTACCAGATGAGTCAATGGTTTGTAGACCGTTATGTAGAGGAGTTGAAAGAGAAGACTGGTCAAATCATCATTGATGTAGATGGTACCGATGACCCTACTCATGGATCCCAACAACTCAGTTTGTATAATGGCTATTATGGACAGACTATGTACCATGAGTTGTTCTTTAAGGACGGGAACACCGGTCAGGTCATTTTACCAGTACTACGTCCGGGCAATTGTCACTCCAACAAATGGTTTGTGGCCTTATTGAAAAGGATTGTCATTAAAATCAGAAAAAAACTGCCCTCAGTAAAGATCCTTATTCGAGCGGATAGTGGCTTTTCAGGAGCATCTTTTTATCGGATAGCTAAGCAGTTTGACCTTCAATTTTGTTTAGGTATTAGTAGTAATGAAGTTTTAACCCGAAAAATTCATAGTAGACAATAAAAAACAGGCATAAATTGCTTATATTGAGATAGTTAGACAACAAAATAAGCAATTAATTTATGCCTGAATATAAGGAAAAAGATACCGTATTTTATCGAGGAAAACAAGCTTTTAAATTTGATTTTTCAGCATCAGCGATTAGCTCAGACGGAGCGATATTGTTAAGTGAAAAAGTAGAGAGAAAGACTGGTCTATTAAAAAGCTTCGCCGCACTGATTCCTGACTATCGAAACCCCTTTTTTATCGAATACACTTATGAAGAAATGCTTCGCCAACGGGTGTTTTTAATGATGCAGGGCTATCAGGATTGCAATGACGAACAAAAACTCCGAGAGGATCCGGTGATCCGTAAAGTACTAGATAGCGGATTATGTTCCCAGCCTACTTTAAGTCGATTTGAAAACAAGGCCGATCGGAGTCTGATCTACCAGATGAGTCAATGGTTTGTAGACCGTTATGTAGAGGAGTTGAAAGAGAAGACTGGTCAAATCATCATTGATGTAGATGGTACCGATGACCCTACTCATGGATCCCAACAACTCAGTTTGTATAATGGCTATTATGGACAGACTATGTACCATGAGTTGTTCTTTAAGGACGGGAACACCGGTCAGGTCATTTTACCAGTACTACGTCCGGGCAATTGTCACTCCAACAAATGGTTTGTGGCCTTATTGAAAAGGATTGTCATTAAAATCAGAAAAAAACTGCCCTCAGTAAAGATCCTTATTCGAGCGGATAGTGGCTTTTCAGGAGCATCTTTTTATCGGATAGCTAAGCAGTTTGACCTTCAATTTTGTTTAGGTATTAGTAGTAATGAAGTTTTAAAGACTTTTACCAAACAGACTATCATTGAAGTAAAAAAGGAATATGCTTCAAAAATCATCAAACATCAAGAGTTTGTTGGCCCGTTTACTTACCAGGCCAAAAGCTGGGATCGTTCTGAAAAGCTGTACGCCAAAGTGGAGTCTACCGGAAAAGGAATGAATGTCCGTTACTTTGTGAGCAACTTTGAAGCGATGACCGCTCAACAGATTTACTTTGATTTTTATGTCAAGCGAGGTGATGCCAGTGAAAATCGAATAAAGGAACTCAAAAACATGACTTATTCCGACCGGCTTTCCTGTCATCGCTACTGGGCCAATTTCATGCGTTTAATCATCGCTACCCTCTGTTATGAAATGTTCCGGCAGATTAAATTATTAATTGCCAAAACAAAACACCACTTTGCTAAACGATGGCAAGTGGACAATATCCGGCTTTACCTGATGAAGGTTGGGGCGTGCCTGAAAGAAAGGAAAAGATCATTGACAATACAATTCTCAAGAGCCTTTAGATATCAATACCTGCTGGGCGATTTGCTTACGGTGAACTGACCGATCAGTTAAACAGTTTGGTTTAATCAAAAAAATGTTCTTCCATAAGAACACAATAGAGCTTTGACTGAAAATTGAAAAATTCTAACAAAAAAACGCTCTAATGTCCTTTGAAATCCAGAAACCTGGTTGATCTTCAAATTAATACATACACTCCAATCAAAAATAGTTAGCAACCCATTATTAATCCCAAAATTGGTGGCCTATGAATAATGCGGGTTAAATTTCTCCGGTCTAAGAAGCTTAGTCTCTCAATAAATACACTCGGTGGAAAAATCAAAGTTCCGGATTTCCAGGAATTCAGAAACAAATTCAAATTTGGGAACCGATTTGTTACTTCCGGGTCCTCAAATAACAACTTTGAGGATTTCACTCCTTCAACCTCCTATTCTGGATTTCAGATCAATTTTATATTTGCCTCAAACTTATTTAGAGACAGCCTTAGTCGGCACAGAAATTTCTTCACCGCTTCGTTCGAGGCAGGCAGATCCAACACCAAATTGTATCGCATGATTACCGCGGACTCCAGCAGGTTAGGCTATGATTTTGACAGTGACATTTTCAGACTTTCAATTGGTTACAAATATTTCATCACCTACAAAAGAAGAATAAGGTTTTATACTGGCCTTGAAGTAATTAATGAGTTTAATATATCAGCCTCGATTAAAGAGAAGGCATTCGCTGAAAGTTTCACGGCTCTTTTAGATGAACGCAGACTTTTTGCAAAAAAAAATATCAATGTATACGCCAATGTTCCTTTAGGGGTTGATTTTCGCCTATTTCGAAGGGCATCGATTTTCTTTCATGTGAATTTGGCCTTTGGATCACAGAATGCAGATCCCTTAAGATTCAATAAATTCTTTACAGGATTCCGATTGGGTATTTCGCTTTATCTATGAGTTTGCCAAGAGCGCTAATTATAACTACCATCCTGGGTCACTTTTGCTTGAAAGCGACCGGTCAGGATTTATATACCATTAGCGGCTACATCACAGATAAATCAAACGGTGAAGTTCTGATTGGGACCGCAGTCTATGATCTCAAGAGCGAAAAAGGCACAATCTCGAATGCTTATGGCTTTTTCTCATTAACCTTACCCGCAGACTCCGTGAGTTTGCGGGTGTCTTATATCAGTTATGAGAGACAGCAACTTGAGTTCGTCCACAATGGTCCTCTAGAGATAAATTTTGCTCTTGAAGAGAAAGCCTCAAGTCTACAGAATATCGTTATCTCCGCTGATAGATGGGTGATTGAGGAGGAAGTGCAAAATACTCAGATGAGTTCTTTTCAATTCCGCTCCAGGGAGATCGAAAAAATACCCGCCTTTGGCGGTGAAGTAGATTTGATAAAAGTAGCACAACTGATGCCTGGTGTATCCAAGGGTGGCGAGGGAACCACCGGTATGTTTGTAAGAGGAGGTACTGATGATCAAAACCTGGTACTTTTGGATGAGGCTACAGTTTACAACACCGGACATTTATTCGGATTCTTTTCGGTTTTTAACAATGACGCCATTCGTGACATCAATATAATCAAGGGCGGGTTTCCGGCACACTATGGGGGTAGGCTTTCCTCCGTGATGGATGTAAGAATGAAAGAGGGGGACCTTGAAAAATGGCATGCCGCTGGAGGTATAGGGCTACTGTCAAGTAGATTGACAGTTGACGGTCCAATTATTAAAGACAAGCTTTCTGTAATGGTATCAAGCCGGAGAACCTATATCGATAAGATCTTGAAATTGACTGGTTCTTCACTTCCTTATTATTTCTATGATCTTAATGCCAAATTGACCTATAAAATTAGTCGCAAGGACAGGCTGTTTTTGAGTTCATATATTGGTAATGATGTTTTAAGATTCAGAGAAAAAGTAGAGGATGAGAGCTCGGATGATATCGCCGAAGATATAGATGACATAGGAGATGAGCTCAAATTTGGCTTTAAATTGGGAAATTTCACCACAACCTTAAGATGGAATCATATCTACCGGAGAGATAAATTGTTTTCCAACGTGACGCTCTTCCATACCCAATTCAAATATAATATAGGGGGGACTTTTATTGATAATTCCATTTTGATTAGGTCCAGTATCAGAGATCTGGGGTTAAAAGCGACCTGGGATTACTTTCCTAATCCGGAGAATAACATCAAAGCAGGGGTGAACGTAACGGGACACTTTTTCCGCCCTAATGTGATAAATACAAGTGGAGAAATATCGGATGCACTGTCCAGTCAGAAGGGAGGACTCCTTAGTAACCAGGACATCGCACTCTATGCCAATAATGATCGGAAAATTAATAAGCAATTAAGTCTCAATTATGGATTCAGAGTTTCCTCGTCGAATGTTCCCGGAAACTTCTATGCTGCTTTTGAACCACGTTTTGGGTTAAAGTATTCTTTCCGAAGATTAAGCTCGATTAAATTCAATTACACCTTCATGAAACAGTACATACACCGGGTCTCAAGTTCATCCATTGCTCTTCCCACCGACCTATGGTATCCGGTTACCGATCAGGTCAAGCCCCAGGGGTCTCATCAGGTTGCATTGGGGTTTTTTCAAGGATTCGAGTCTTTGGGTTTGAATATTTCCCTTGAAGGATTCTTCAAAACCATGAATAAGCTTATTGAATATCGTGAAGGGGCGAGGCTATTACTCAATGAGAATTTCGAAGAAGAATTACTCAATGGTTCAGGAAAAGCGTATGGCGCTGAGGTATTGATAAGAAAAAGGCTGGGAAAATTCACTGGATGGTTGGGATACAGCCTGGCCAACGCGGATCGAACATTTGAGGACTTGAATAATGGCCTCACCTATTATGCGAAGTACGATCGGCGGCATGACCTCTCGTTGGTTATGATTTTCGATATCAATCCGAGGTTCTCATTCTCATCAGTGTGGGTTCTATCCAGTGGATCCAGGTTTACTGCTCAAAATGGACAATACCTTATGCCAAATTCTTCGTTTACCGGTGTTGAACTGATTCCGGTTTATACCTCCAGAAATTCGGTCGAATTATCACCAACACACCGCCTGGACATCAATTTTATTTTAAAGTCAAAGCAGGATAAAAAGTTCAAAAGTGAATGGCATTTTGGCGCTTATAATTTCTACAATCGGGCGTCGCCCTATCAGGTACGGGTGGAGTTTGATGGACTGAACTATAGATATGTGCAACCCGGCCTCTTCGGATTTATTCCCTCTGTAGCCTGGAATTTTAAATTTTGACCCATGAAAAAAATTAAATTTTATTTTTATCTGATAGCTGCTCTAAGCAGTTTCGGGTGCCAAACGGAAGAGATATTTATTGAGGCGGAACCGGCAACTTCAAAACTGGTTATCGCATCGCAGATCATACCCGGTGATTTCATGTTTGTTGCGGTGACTCACAGTTTCTCAGCCCTGGTAGGTAATGAAGACAGCATTTCAACGGATTTCCTCGGTCAGATCCTGGTGGAAGACGCTGAGGTGTCATTAACATTCAATGGACAAACGGTAAGCCTGGAGCCAATTGAAGATATAGCAGGAGTTTACATTAGCGCTGTCCAGCTTGATTCCACTGTTAAAGAAATCCAATTGGAAGTATTCGATCCTAAAACTGCTGATCGCGTTTCGGCGGTTACCAACATTCTTCCCAGGATCACTCCGGATTCGGTTCGTTTAACCGAAGAAGTTATTTCGGGTGATACCATACAGACCCTATATTTCAGTTTCATAGATCCACCGGAAGATAATTGGTATGTAGTGAATGCGTTCGATCCCGGTGGTTTTGTTGATGATATATCCTCTAATCCTTTTTCTTTATTTCAAAATAACATTGGTATCGCCTACGATAGATTGCTGACTGACCAGACCTTTGACAAAGCCCGATTTGAGAGATCTGTTAAATTAGAATCAAGAATTCAGTCCGATACCATAGCACTTTTCTTTTCGAACATCAGTGAAGGTTATTTCCGATTTCTTGACGCCAGACAAAGAACTGGCGGCATTATATCGTCTGCTACCAGCGAACCCATTAACCACCCAACTAACGTCCAAGGCGGCTTAGGTTATTTCAACGCACACAATCCAAGTATTTTACTAGTGGGGAAAGAAAGAATTTAAGTGGATTTTAGACTTTCGGGAATTCTTAACTGGAATATCAATGTTAGAATCGAATTCACCCAGTATAATTTGATTCGAATGGTTGAGCGGTGGCCAACCCCATTCCTGAATTTCTGCCAGTGATAAGGCCACTTTGTTTGCTAATCGTTTCATTTTATTAAATTTTAAATAGTATTAGTGACCTGTTGAAAATTGCCAATAACATTTCACTAAACTGCGTTTTATTGCAGTTTTGGTTTGTTTTTTCATTTAATTTATGCAACAAAAATCCTTAGAAGTAGTTATTATATGTACATACATATAAAATAAGAAAGGAGATACCACGAACTACCAGATTTTCAGAAAGAGAGACCAGGCGAATGGCGCTTTTGATAGGGGTAAAATACTGGAAAATAAACCCATTGGGTTTCCCCAAGAAGGAGGTTTGTTAAGATCCTATTCAAACTTGTTTTACTGGGCTCACGCCTGGTCTGACCATGGTGGTTTGATTGATGTCCATTCTCACCAGGGATTCGAGATCATGTCATTTGTATTGAAGGGCACCATTGAGCACTATAACAATAAGTATGATCGATGGAAGCAACTTCATGAAGGCGATGCACAAATCATCCGGGCCGGAAACGGAATAACCCACGCTGAGAAATTTCTTCCCGGCGCCCATATATTTCAAATCTGGGTCGACCCTGATTTGACCAAAACTTTGTCAAAGTCGGCTTCCTACGATGACTACAGTTCAGATGCATTTCCAGCCGAGGAACATGAAGGGTATACTGAAAAAGTTTATAGAGGCGATAATGGACCCATGGAAATGGATGCCATTGGTTTGAAGTTCAAAGAGTTGAATCTGAAACCAGGAACCTATGAATTTGACGTTGAAGAAGATGCCGGACATGCGAACTACATTATTGAAGGTAGAATAAAGCTCGATGAGGAAGAATTATCGACAGATGATTTCTTCCAGGTTCATGACGGGAACTACGCAATTGAAGTTTCAGAAGAAACAAAGATGTTTCGGGTAATAACACCTAAGGTGGTTGGTTACAAGACCTATGCTCAATTGCAGGGAATAGACACCTGACCTTGAGTTTGCATTGATCTTCTCAGATATATCTAAAAATTAAACCGTCATTCTGAATGGAATCCCACAGGGATGAATGAAGAATCCCGTGAAAGAATTGTACCTCTACATTTAGATTCTTTCACGGGATTCTTCGCTGTCAGCCTCTAAAAAAGGCTGGTGGACGCTCAGGATGACGGTAATTTTAGCATATGCTCCAGTTCCTCGATATTTTACTCACCATCATTCATACCGGATTTGTTTTATTCAATGTTACGGGTTGGATATGGAAAAGGACCAGAAAAATTCACCTGATCACCATTTTCTTAACCTTGATATCCTGGCTTTTAATTGGAGTTTGGGTCGGAAGTATTGGTTATTGCCCTTTAACGGACTGGCATTGGGATATTAAGAGAGAACTTGGAGAGAGGGTGGGAGGCTCCTTTAACAAATATATGCTGGATCAGATATTCAATTACGATTTTAACCGTGAATTGGTGGATTGGATCACAGGAGTTGGGCTGATCATTATAATTGTGGCCTCGCTCTATTTTAATTACAGAGATTGGAAGATCAAGAAAAGTAACCTTTGAAAACCAAATTTTTAATCTTCCAATTCTTTCATAGCATCATCAATCTCTTTTCCGGTTTTTTTCAATTTTTTCTTACACAATTGAATTAATTCCTTGGCCCTTTTTACCAGTTTGGATAACTCGTCGATATCAGGCTCCTCATTCTCGACCTGGTGGGTAATTGCTTCTAGCTCCTCCATTGCTTCTTTGTAAGTTGGTTCCTTGGCCATTTCAATTTATCTCTTCAATAATGCTCTTGATAGTCTGATCAGAGGTAAGTGTCTTAATAATGTCACCGATTTGCAGTTTTTTCTTTTTGTATATGGGTTCCTCATCAATGGTAGAATAAGTAAAACCTCTTTGCAAAGTATACTGGGGATCTGAAAAATGAAAGAATTTCTCCATAGCCGCTAATTCCTGGTTTGATTTGTTCAAACAAACTTGCATAGATAGATTGACCTTCTTAGAGAAGCGATCAAGCTCATTGATCCGATGTTTCTTCTGATGACCCAAAGCATTAATAACACGCTGTTGGGTTACCACTGTTCTAGAATTTGCATTGATCAATAGTTGCCCAAAAGAGTATTTAATCTTGTCCGCTTTTTGATGTACTTCATTTGTCTTAGTGATCAATTCACGCTGAGCTTTCCCCAGGATGATCTCGAAATTCTTGGTTAAACCATCCTCAAAACTTCTCATGCCATTAATGAGAAATTCAGCGACGGCAGTGGGCGTTTTTAATTTTGTTCTGGCAACGATATCAGCTACTGTTTCATCACGTTCATGCCCAATCCCGGTAATTACCGGTAAGGGAAACCTTGCGATGGCTTTTCCCATCAAATAGGTGTTAAAACAATCAAGATCTGCTTGAGCTCCTCCACCCCTAAGAATTACAACGAGATTATAATCGTTAATTTTTTCAAAAATAGTCTTCAACGCGTTAACAACTGATTTTGTAGCATCCGGTCCCTGCATTTCTGCGGGGAAAAAGGATGTATGAAATGCGTAATTGCTCGATTTGAGTTGACCTAAGAAGTCTTCATAACCCGCCGAATGGGACGAACTTATGATGGCAATATTTTGAGGCACGAGGGGATGAGACAATTCTTTATTTCGGTTGATCAAACCTTCCTGCTCTAGCCGATTGAGTATCTCTTTTTTGATCTTTTGCCGTTCACCCAGAGTATAGTTTGCATCAATATCGTGGATATTCAAACTAAGGCCATAGGCTTCGTGAAATTGCACTTCAACATTAGTTAGGATTTTCATCCCTTCTTTAAGGTCTGTGCCGGTGATGCGCTGAAACCAGTGAATTAGTTCATGATAGGTGTATGACCAAATGGTAGCCTTCATCCTGGCTACAATTTGTTCGTTTTGCTTTTCTACCAGTTCCAGGTAGCAATGTCCTTTGGGATGAACTCTCAATTCTCCAATTTCAGCAACTACCCAATAAGTGGGGTCCAGGTTTTTCTCAATAGTTTGCTTAACGATTCGGGTGAATTCAAGAAGCGAATAATGGGTCATCCGGCAAGTTTACGAATTATCTCGCACTGCACCCGGCGCTAAAACCCAAGATAATACGTCAAACTTAGCCCCAGGTAACCAGATGGTGAAAGGCTCAATTCTTCCCCGGGGAGCTCGACCGGAACATTATAATTGTAACTTATGGTATAACTCCACGATCCGGTCCGAAATACCAGCGGAATCGAGAGACCGAAGTTCATTAGTCCAAAAACGGAGGACTCCGGTGTTAATAAGGCTCTGATAATAAATTGTTTTTGGCGATCACTGAGGGCCCGAAATGTCTCACGAGTAAAACCAAGATCGGCAATATCCTGAAACAACTGTTCCTTGTCAGTCTGCTGAAGTTGTTCTCTCAGGTTAAAAGTAGTTAACAGGATATCCTCTTGGCCGAATAGCAGCGAGAAGTCTGGGGTAAAAAGAATGTAATCAAAGAAGAGTAAGTTTTTCTTTTTTAAATATCCCGTTATGTTCCATCTGAGTCGATGAGTTTCATCATCTCCAAACAAAAAGGAATAATCCAGACTTGTATAGAGGTATTTAAAGTCGTATGATAAGCCAATCCCAATATTGTTGACGAATGGATTTGCAATATTTTCATCGATCAGGTCAGAAGTATCACCTTTGCTCTGATGGTAAATTGTACGCTCATAGCTTCCTGAGTAGGTCAACTTGTCCTTAACCCGCATTATTCATAGGCCACCAATTTTGGGATTAATAATGGGTTGCTAACTATTTTTGATTGGAGTGTATGTATTAATTTGAAGATCAACCAGGTTTCTGGATTTCAAAGGACATTAGAGCGTTTTTTTGTTAGAATTTTTCAATTTTCAGTCAAAGCTCTATTGTGTTCTTATGGAAGAACATTTTTTTGATTAAACCAAACTGTTTAACTGATCGGTCAGTTCACCGTAAGCAAATCGCCCAGCAGGTATTGATATCTAAAGGCTCTTGAGAATTGTATTGTCAATGATCTTTTCCTTTCTTTCAGGCACGCCCCAACCTTCATCAGGTAAAGCCGGATATTGTCCACTTGCCATCGTTTAGCAAAGTGGTGTTTTGTTTTGGCAATTAATAATTTAATCTGCCGGAACATTTCATAACAGAGGGTAGCGATGATTAAACGCATGAAATTGGCCCAGTAGCGATGACAGGAAAGCCGGTCGGAATAAGTCATGTTTTTGAGTTCCTTTATTCGATTTTCACTGGCATCACCTCGCTTGACATAAAAATCAAAGTAAATCTGTTGAGCGGTCATCGCTTCAAAGTTGCTCACAAAGTAACGGACATTCATTCCTTTTCCGGTAGACTCCACTTTGGCGTACAGCTTTTCAGAACGATCCCAGCTTTTGGCCTGGTAAGTAAACGGGCCAACAAACTCTTGATGTTTGATGATTTTTGAAGCATATTCCTTTTTTACTTCAATGATAGTCTGTTTGGTAAAAGTCTTTAAAACTTCATTACTACTAATACCTAAACAAAATTGAAGGTCAAACTGCTTAGCTATCCGATAAAAAGATGCTCCTGAAAAGCCACTATCCGCTCGAATAAGGATCTTTACTGAGGGCAGTTTTTTTCTGATTTTAATGACAATCCTTTTCAATAAGGCCACAAACCATTTGTTGGAGTGACAATTGCCCGGACGTAGTACTGGTAAAATGACCTGACCGGTGTTCCCGTCCTTAAAGAACAACTCATGGTACATAGTCTGTCCATAATAGCCATTATACAAACTGAGTTGTTGGGATCCATGAGTAGGGTCATCGGTACCATCTACATCAATGATGATTTGACCAGTCTTCTCTTTCAACTCCTCTACATAACGGTCTACAAACCATTGACTCATCTGGTAGATCAGACTCCGATCGGCCTTGTTTTCAAATCGACTTAAAGTAGGCTGGGAACATAATCCGCTATCTAGTACTTTACGGATCACCGGATCCTCTCGGAGTTTTTGTTCGTCATTGCAATCCTGATAGCCCTGCATCATTAAAAACACCCGTTGGCGAAGCATTTCTTCATAAGTGTATTCGATAAAAAAGGGGTTTCGATAGTCAGGAATCAGTGCGGCGAAGCTTTTTAATAGACCAGTCTTTCTCTCTACTTTTTCACTTAACAATATCGCTCCGTCTGAGCTAATCGCTGATGCTGAAAAATCAAATTTAAAAGCTTGTTTTCCTCGATAAAATACGGTATCTTTTTCCTTATATTCAGGCATAAATTAATTGCTTATTTTGTTGTCTAACTATCTCAATATAAGCAATTTATGCCTGTTTTTTATTGTCTACTATGAATTTTTCGGGTTAAACAGGCCGAAATATCCGGCTGACAAGACCGTCAGATTATATTTTGGATCAAACTGACTATTCCAGTATCCGATGGCTGATGCAAAAAGCCCGGACTTGTGATAATAAGAAACTCCGGGAGTAAGTCCTTGTTGGTTCGCACCGAGGTCACGGCCGGCATTCACCACATCACTGGTGAAACCAATCCTAAGAGCAAGCTGTGATTGACGGTAATCTGAATTGAGTATGCTATCAAGGAGGGCAAAAATTGATAATGAGTCTAGTTCATCCAGCAAAAGAGAGTCTTCGGATAAGATTGAGAAATCAATGTCTTTGTCCAGCAGAAGAGAATCTAAATGACCTTGTGCTCGTAAAGACGAGACAATGATTATTAGTTGATCTCAGCTTTCTTTTAATGATCGGAAGTGAAAATTCTTAAGCACCCCTTTGATCACTCCGACCCGGCCATTCAGATCTGATTTTTTACCGACAGCTTCTTCAGGGGTTAAATAGAGGAGTTTGGCGGTCTCTTCGTTAATGAGGATGTTTTGAACAGGATTTTCCTCCAGCGACGACTGAATTTCGTCAGTAGAATTAACCCGCATTATTCATAGGCCACCAATTTTGGGATTAATAATGGGTTGCTAACTATTTTTGATTGGAGTGTATGTATTAATTTGAAGATCAACCAGGTTTCTGGATCTCAAAGGACATTAGAGCGTTTTTTTGTTAGAATTTTTCAATTTTCAGTCAAAGCTCTATTGTGTTCTTATGGAAGAACATTTTTTTGATTAAACTAAACTGTTTAACTGATCGGTCAGTTCACCGTAAGCAAATCGCCCAGCAGGTATTGATATCTAAAGGCTCTTGAGAATTGTATTGTCAATGATCTTTTCCTTTCTTTCAGGCACGCCCCAACCTTCATCAGGTAAAGCCGGATATTGTCCACTTGCCATCGTTTAGCAAAGTGGTGTTTTGTTTTGGCAATTAATAATTTAATCTGCCGGAACATTTCATAACAGAGGGTAGCGATGATTAAACGTATGAAATTGGCCCAGTAGCGATGACAGGAAAGCCGGTCGGAATAAGTCATGTTTTTGAGTTCCTTTATTCGATTTTCACTGGCATCACCTCGCTTGACATAAAAATCAAAGTAAATCTGTTGAGCGGTCATCGCTTCAAAGTTGCTCACAAAGTAACGGACATTCATTCCTTTTCCGGTAGACTCCACTTTGGCGTACAGCTTTTCAGAACGATCCCAGCTTTTGGCCTGGTAAGTAAACGGGCCAACAAACTCTTGATGTTTGATGATTTTTGAAGCATATTCCTTTTTTACTTCAATGATAGTCTGTTTGGTAAAAGTCTTTAAAACTTCATTACTACTAATACCTAAACAAAATTGAAGGTCAAACTGCTTAGCTATCCGATAAAAAGATGCTCCTGAAAAGCCACTATCCGCTCGAATAAGGATCTTTACTGAGGGCAGTTTTTTTCTGATTTTAATGACAATCCTTTTCAATAAGGCCACAAACCATTTGTTGGAGTGACAATTGCCCGGACGTAGTACTGGTAAAATGACCTGACCGGTGTTCCCGTCCTTAAAGAACAACTCATGGTACATAGTCTGTCCATAATAGCCATTATACAAACTGAGTTGTTGGGATCCATGAGTAGGGTCATCGGTACCATCTACATCAATGATGATTTGATCAGTCTTCTCTTTCAACTCCTCTACATAACGGTCTACAAACCATTGACTCATCTGGTAGATCAGACTCCGATCGGCCTTGTTTTCAAATCGACTTAAAGTAGGCTGGGAACATAATCCGCTATCTAGTACTTTACGGATCACCGGATCCTCTCGGAGTTTTTGTTCGTCATTGCAATCCTGATAGCCCTGCATCATTAAAAACACCCGTTGGCGAAGCATTTCTTCATAAGTGTATTCGATAAAAAAGGGGTTTCGATAGTCAGGAATCAGTGCGGCGAAGCTTTTTAATAGACCAGTCTTTCTCTCTACTTTTTCACTTAACAATATCGCTCCGTCTGAGCTAATCGCTGATGCTGAAAAATCAAATTTAAAAGCTTGTTTTCCTCGATAAAATACGGTATCTTTTTCCTTATATTCAGGCATAAATTAATTGCTTATTTTGTTGTCTAACTATCTCAATATAAGCAATTTATGCCTGTTTTTTATTGTCTACTATGAATTTTTCGGGTTAAAATCTTCACCGGCAATAATTTCCAGTCCTGTGGTTTTAACGAAATCCGCTGATACGATCATTGCGGTAGTAAGTAAGCCCTCATCTTCTAAATACCCTCGACTTTAAGGCCATACCCTCCATTCACCTGCGATAAACTTTCATTGGCCATTGCAGCATTGCTTACTTCGGGTAACCTTAGCAATTCAGTTTTAAAACTCATAAAAGATTCCTTTGTGGTTTGATCAGCGGGGAGAATGACCAAATTACTTTTATCGTATCCCAACTTTTTATTCTGCATGTAATTGAGCTGTTGGTAGATAATAACAGATCCTATTAAAAGAAATACAGATACCGCAAATTGAAAAACTACCAGTATTTTCCTCAGTGTGGCTCCTTTACTGGAATATTTAAAGCTTGATTTGAGCACTTTACCGGGAGAATAGGAAGAAAGTACAATTGCGGGGTAAGTGCCGGCAATAAAACTTATGAGTAACCAAAGGGCAACTAGGCCAACTAGAAAGTATGGATCAACCAAAAGACCACTATCCAGAGGTCGACCGGCCAGTTCGGCAAACTGAGGGAGTGACATTACGACGATTACAATTGTCATTATAATTGCAGCGGCTGTAATGAGGCTTGATTCACCAATAAACTGGAAGAACAATTGGGTACGGTACGCTCCCATGACCTTCCGCATCCCCACTTCTCTGGCCCTCAATACGGACCTTGCCGTGGCAAGGTTCATGTAATTTACGCAGGCGATAACCAGGATTAATGCGGCGATAAAGGAGAATATATAAACGTAGGTGATATCTCCTTTATACAATTCCCTTGCAATGGTTGATTTGAGATGGATATCATTCAAAGGAATGAAGCTCATTTTCACGGAATTAGCTCCATCAAACGGACCCATTTCGCGTTCTACGGTGGCGTCAAGCTTTCTTTGTGAGGCTTCAATGTTTGTATCATCTTTTATCACAATAAAAGTGAAGTAGTTGGCAGACTCCCACCTTCGCTTTACCGCCCAGGGAACAGAAACATATGATCCGATAAAATCAAATCGGAGATGAGTATTTACCGGAGGATTTTTAGCTACACCGGTCACAAGATAGCTTTGCCCATCTACCAGGATCTCGTTGTTGAGGATATCAATGGATCCAAAATATTTAAGGGAAATTTAACAGACGCCTCTGTAAAAACAATTGAATTTGGAAGGGTGAGTGATTTACCTGGGTTTCCGGTGATTAGCTCGAAATCGAATACTTCGAAGAAGGTGCTGTCTGCATAAAAGAACTCACTTTCCTGGAATCGGTCGCTTCCATTGGTCAACACCACAGGTCTGGGAGTCCTGAACACCCTGGTACCTGTTTCAACCTCAGGGTATTCCTCAAGCAGCGTGGGTAGAACCGCTGATGGCGTGACGTTGGCTTCCGCACTAATATCACCAAAACTAAATTGCGTGTTGATCCTATAGATCTGACCTCGCTTAGTGTGAAATTGATCAAAGCTTAATTCGAATTGTATATAAATGAAAATAAGAAGGCTGCAAGCAATGCCGATGGCAAGACCAAGCAGGTTAATAATTGAATAGATTTTTTTGTTGAGAATACTTCTTAACGCTGTTTTTAGATAATTCTTAATCATTATCTCAGAATTTACTAGTTAGACTACTCAAAGTAATGGAGGTTGCAAATTAATACAACAGATACAGCCTAAATTGAAAATTCATCTAGTTGATGATTACTTTTTACTGAAATGTCAAAACCCGAAACCCGAAACTAGAAACTTTTGAATGATAAATACTTACTTGCAATTGGGACTTAATTATCACCCATGAGGGTAAACATAATTTTTGTATTGGTTGAAGCTGCAGTGCCAGAGAACGTTGGATTTGCCGCCAGGGCAATTAAAACCATGGGTTTTAGAGAAATGAGGTTTGTGAATGCTTGCGATCATCTGTCAAAAGGCGCCAGAACTACTGGCTATGGATCACATGATATTTTGGAGCAAGCGATTACCTACACGTCCCTACATGATGCCTTGAAAGGTATTGACCTTTCCATCGGTACAACTGCCAAAAAACGCATCTCGCGTCATGATCTTTATACTCTCAATCAGTTAAGCGAATTGATTTCTAAAAAATCAGGGACGCTCCATTCAATTGCCATTGTTTTTGGCAGTGAAGAACATGGGCTGACCAAAGAACAGTTGGAATTATGTGACTTAGTAAGTTCGGTCCCTCTGGCCGTCAAATATCCTTCGCTAAATCTTGCCCAGGCCATACTCATCTATGCTTATGAGTTGTCATCAATTAATATACAGCAGGAACCAGCGATACTGGAAGATATTGGTTTGACAGAGCAAAAGGCAGTCAAAGAGAAAGCCATTGAGATTCTGGTTCGTTTGGAGGTGCCAAGGCAACCGAGCCTCTACCAGCGATTGAAGGACCGCTTGATGTCCGCAGGAACGGAGGATATACGGTTAATGTTGAGTTTGATTAAGTATATTGAGAAGCGATTATAATAGGCGTCATTTCGAAGAAAAGGGGTTTCAAACAAATTTTAATATTGATATTCAGTTTAGCTTTTAGTGCGACTTTATCTGCACAAAGAACAAAGTGCGTCTTAGGGTTGGCGTTATCTAGTGAATGAATTTAGTAATTGACACACTAGAGATAGAGGAAGTTTATCAGGAACACCTGGATGATTCTTTTGAGGGCGGTTATTAAAAATCCTAAGCGGTTAATAAAGAGGACCCGGGACCGTCATACGTTCTGATAATGCATTTAAAGCTACTTTAGCTTTAAATGATACAATGAATTTCCTTCGCTTTTTCATTGTTCAGTTAAGTTAATTTTTACACCTCAACTCACTGTACTAATTTTGGGGGCAATTTTACAACTATAAGAATGGAGAATCATAATGGGAAGGTTCAACTCACTTTTCGTGAGAGAGAAGATATTGCAATTAAACAATAATTTCAATTCTTATGAAAAATCTAAGATTTACATTGGTATTATCAGTTATGGCCTTGTTTGCTAGTTACAGGTCATTTGCTCAGGTTGAGCAAGGGGACTTTAATATTTCGGCAGCATTCACTTTTAATAGTACCGTTGGCTCAGGAAATGATTCAGGTAATTGGACTCTTTTCAATTCTGCAGGTTACTATATCACCGATAACATTGAAGCAGGTGTCACACTCCTTCTCTTTGGTACTACTGGGGATAATAGTACCACCACACCAGGTTATGGTCTTTTTGGTAGTTATTCCTTTTTAACCAATAATGCTAACCTGGTTCCCTTTGCTGGTTTGCAGTTTTTTGTACTGAATATCGAAGGATTTGATGCCTTTACTTCTGTTGGTATCAATGGTGGAGCCAAGTATTTCATCAACGAAAATCTATTTATAAACAACAGACTGGATTATGGTTTTTTAATTAGTCCCTCAACGGCAGAAGGCGGCCAAATCACTTTATCAATTGGTTTAGGTTTCATATTTTAGATAATCAACACGTTTGATCTTAACTTAATTTTAAGATGCTGCGTTTCTATTTTTTGAGTATCGCATATTTACTTTCAGTACTATCCTGGGGACAAAGGGTTTTTTTGAATCCCTTTGCCACATTCGAAAGTGAATTAAGTGGAATAACTGTTATTAATTTTAGTACTGATGACCACTTGATTGCCGGTGGAAGCAAAGGGACTATTAAAGTATGGAATATAACAGAGCGATCAGTTGTTGCACAAAAGAGCCTCAAAAACAGTGTTGTATATGCTGATTTCATAGATGATAACAATAAGATTCTTGTACTACTTAAATCCGGGGATATTAATATCTATGATCGTTCATTAGCTACCAAAACAAATAGCTTAACAACTGCATCAAATCCTATTGCCGCATCACTTGATCCAAATGAACATTATCTCACTATTTATGGTAAAAATGAGGAGCTTGAAATATTTGATCTAAAGGCCAATATGCTGTTTGGTAAGATCGATGCGAGCAAAAAGTTTAAAAAACTTAAATTCCTTGGTTTTGACTGATTTAGCCAACAGTTAGCAGGTATATCACACCTGGGGGAGGTATACAGTTGGGATCCCTATCGACAGCGTTTGATTCGTCAATTGAAACTTAGTAGTGATGAATTTCATGGCTCTAAATCTGTGATTCACTCAGCCTCATCCAATAATGGAAGTGACTTGTTCATTATTGGACTTCAGGAAGTTTTTATACCGAAAGGTGGATTACAAGGCAATAGACTACCGGAAAGGAAGAATATGTTGATTGCTTACAATTGGCATGACGGCAGAGAACTGAAACGAATAAAAATTAATGAGCGGCCGGATCAAATAGCATTGGGACCGGGGCCCAACCATGCAGCTTATATTACAAGTTATAAGGATCAGAAACAGGTTTCAATAGTATCAATTGAACGAAGCGAACTAGACAGCAGGGTGGCACTAAATGACATACCGGACATCCTTACCATTTCAGAAAGTAATGACTGGCTCGCTGTGGGAATGCGTAAAGGACAAATCGGAGTTTACACATTGGACCGAAATGAGACGGCGGAAATCAAGATCATAAGTCCTTCTTTGAGTAGAAATTACGCGGTAGATAAAGTGCGATCATCCGAAATCAATATTGTAGGATCAATAGAAAATAATTCAAACATTGTAAGTGTAGCGGTAAACGGTTCTAAAGTTGATTTTGATGCTTCGGGAAACTTTAGTACAACCATTGGATTAGGCCCCGGTAAAAATAGGGTAAGTGTCGTAGCGAAAAACACAGATAATCAGGAGTTAATCAAGGACCTCTATGTCAGTAGATTGGCGGGAGAAACATCTAAAACCGAGCGACCTCCGTCATCAATTGGAAGTCAGTCCAAAGTAGCTTTAGTAATTGGGAATTCAAATTATGCTAATACTTCTGTATTGCGCAATCCGAAAAATGACGCTGAGGACATGGCTGATCTTTTGAGGGAATTGGATTTCGATGTTATTGAAGTTGTGGATGGCACTTATGAGAACATGAAAGAAGCTGTTTATCGCTTTGGTGACAGGATTACCAATGCCGATGTTACAATTTTCTTTTACGCTGGTCACGGTATTGAGATTGATGGTTCTAATTATCTGATACCGATTGATGCTCAAGTCAATTCCGCTTTGGATGTCAAGTTGAAAAGCATTCCCCTTAAAGGAGTGATAAATACTATTGAATATGCCAATGATGAAGGTCTAAATATGATAATATTGGATGCCTGTCGTAATAATCCGTTCCCCACCGGTAAAAGAGGTGGAGCGGGCCTCGCTAAAGTCACTCCACCGTCCGGAACTTTAATTGCTTATGCAACTGACCCGGGGTCTACTGCATCTGATGGAGGAGGCGAGAATGGATTGTACACTGGAGAGTTGATTAAACAGATGAAAGTTTCTCAACGCATTGAAGATGTCTTCATGAAAACAAGAATTAATGTGGAAGAACTTTCAAATGGAAACCAGCGTCCCTGGGAAGAAGCTCGGCTAAAAGGTGTTTTTTATTTGAGATGATTTTGTTGACAAAATAGGATAAATATCGGCAGATGAAGCCGCTGCTAAAATCCTCGGTGCTATCCTAAAAAGGAAAGCCCGGTTAGTGATAGGCAATGATTCAATTAAAGTTGATTATTTGGTACGACTTATGCCTTTCAAATACATTCAGGTAATTTTTATCGCAGATAAGAAAAAATATTCAGTAAACGGTCACTTAATCTGACGACTTTCGTAAGTGCCACATATCTTCGAATATTAATGTTTGAATTATGTTTATAAGAATTTTAGCCAGCCTCATAATGCTGCTTGTCCTGGGTCTTGAAGGATACGCTCAGAACGAATTTGCTTCATTGCAGCTTCCTTCCCGATCTACTGAGAATTATTGGGTAGTCCCTGATGATGTTGGTAATATTTGCGTCCAGTATTATAAAAAACCCAATCTTTATTTTGTAGTAATCGATAATAAGGGCGATAAAATCAGAGAGATCAGGCATCCTTTTCGTTATCAGCCAACCCTCTTTGCCGGTAATTATTCCAACGGTACTTTTCAATTCTACTACGAGCCACGATCCAAAAAGAAGGAGGGAGATGCAGGAGCGTTCATTGTTGACGTGAAGGAGGAAAAGTTAAAGGAGCTGGTTAGATATGATTTGCGGGCAAGTAAGTCAGAGAATTTTATCGGCCACTTCTCCGATAATAAAGCTGTTTATCTGATGATCTCAGTTCGGGGTAGTAACGTTATTAGGGTAGCTCATCTTGATGGCGAACAGCAACCTCAAATCAATACCTATACGGCTCCGTCTTTGCTTGAAAAGGCATTTAGGAATCAGGAACCTTTCCTTTTTGTTAATCCCCTGGCATTAAAATCTGTCTATAACTATCAGGCTAGCAAAAAGGTCTACTTCAAGGAGGGTCGTCTCTATTTCACTTTTGACCATAGGGAACAATTCAAAACGCATCTTTGGAAGATTGACCTTATGGATAAAACCTCGGAATTAATTAGTATCCCACAGAATAATCCTGTTTTCGGGAGATCTTCCAACTCATTTCTCTACGGGGATCAACTTTACCGCTTTACCGCAGACCAGGTGAAAATTGATCTGTCGGTCTACGACATCCACGGCCAGGATTCCGTTGTGTCATTTACGCACTCCGGAGAGGGTAAAATACCATTCAAAACTGGTCCGGTAAGATTCATTGATGAGTACGGCACTCAACGTGCAATCAATGAAATGAAAAATGATAAGCTATTCAAGACATTTAGTAATGGTAATTCCTCACTGTTCGTAGAGCGGATTAATAAAAATAACGTCAAAGTGACTTTTGGGGCATTTAATGAAATGGCCTCGGGGCTGAGTATTGGAGGGGGATTTGGCTCGTTTGGTGGTTCAGGAGGTATTGCTATCGGAGGGTCAAAGCAACTTACCGGTACAAAAAGAGGCAGCACTTTCATCCATTCCTATCTGAGCTTACCTGACCTTGTTATTTCAAACGATGACGATCTTATGACTTCTAATGAGCGTATCTTCAGATATTTGGACAAGAATAGACGCAATATTTACAGTAGCAAGGTTTACTCTTTCAACGAGGAGACCATTCATTTGGCCTATGTGGACCATAATGAAGCAAAACTGCGAATTGTGGAGTTTAGTAAGTAGTGGTGCCCTTGATTAGATCAATTAGGGATTTTCAATTAAATTGAAGCGAATAACCTTAATAAAGTGCTATGTTCACCGAATACGAAGTTGAATTAATGATTGAAGATCCGAAGATTCAGGAAGCTACTTTTGAACTCAAAAAGGATTTCATCAAAACAGAAGCGCCATATCTGGAGATATCGGATCAGGACTTCTTTTCATTGGTAATGTTATCTCCAACTGTTGGCATAGCTTTAGCCAATGGCAGTGTCTCTCTTTTTGAGGAATTAGCATTGAATAAAAAAGCAAGAAAGCTCTCCAAGGGTGGCTATTTCCTGAAGAAGGATCCGGTGGTTTACGCAATGAAATACCTAATTAGTGTCTCTAAGAAAACACACCTAAATTAAAAATTATTCTTATGGTCGATCTTTCCATTTTTTCTAATCGATTGATACTCAGGTATTAACTCATAGAAAGAAAATGAAAATCTCATCCATAATAATTCATTTTATAAAAAAAGGGCTGTTTTCTTAGAGACACTAATTAAAAATTATACTATTTGGGAGGACAAATTCTTCAATTTAATCAAGCAGGCAATGCACCAAAGCTTCGATTTGGAAAGTATGAAAACGACCCACGGAGAGGAAATAGAATTTGATGATGCCACTTATAAAAAGCGAGTTATGACGACTCCATACATTTTTATCTGTTTTATAGCTTCGTTTTTCCTGAGTGAGGATGAGGATATCATTAGTTCCCGATCAATGGTATTAAAGGACTATGAAAAGCTCATTAATATCGGTCATAAGCTGGAATTGGACCGTGTTCCCGTTTATCAAATGTTTACCAAGACATTCAAAGTCAAATAGTTCATTTTTGATAGCTACGGTATATTATTTTCTTTCCATTGGCGTTTAGTTGTTAATTCGACAAAACTTATGTCTAAAGGCACTATTTATTTCGCTACCATTCTTTTCATTCTGTTAGGCTGCAAGGATTCGAATAACCCTTTAGCTGAAGAATTAGCCGCGATGCAGCGGTCGGAGATTGAGACATTCCTGGCCGATAATGATCTTGAGGCAACACGCCACGATGATGGCTTTTATTACATTATTACACAGGAAGACCCTGTTGGGAAAACACAGGTAGCAGGTAATGTATTGTCAGTTTATTACACCATGAATGTTCTCGACGGTCAGGAAGTGTCTTTTGTTAGGATGGAAAACGGCGACCCACTTAGATTAAAACAGGGAGCAAGTGCTGTAGTTCCTGTTGGTTTGGATACCGGACTCGGTCTGATGAAAGAAGGCGAAACATATAGGTTTATTCTACCTGCTGCTTTGGCTTTTGGTAATCTCGAGTTTTCTACACTCATACCCATTAATTCGATCATTGATATTGAAGTTGAGCTTGTTTCCATAGAAAGTGAGAACGATATACTGCTTCAGGAAATTGACGCAATCAATGACTACATCAATACCAACAATTTGAATAATTTGACAATTAGTCCGGAAGATTCTGTAGAGGTACTTTCGTCAGAGTTGAGATACAAACGGACGGCTGAAGGAACAGACGGTGATTCTCCTGCTAATGGGGATATAGTAACCATTACATATACAGGTACATTTCTTAACGATAATCAATTTGATGCAACCACTGGAAATGACACTTTCGAATTTTCATTGGGAGCGGGGGAAGTAATTTTGGGCCTCGAGGAGGGCATAACTCAAATGGAACGAGGTGAAAGGGCTTTACTTATTATGCCTTCCTCTATTGCCTATCGAGAGAGTGTGAGAGTAATCCCGGATTTTTTAATTGATGATATGATCGAGCGACAGGTGGTACCTGACTATGTGGATAGGGTCCCACCGTACCAGGTGTTGATCTTTAATGTAAGATTAACGCAATAAAAAAGCTCAATTTGACAAAATAAGTCAGAAATCCCTACTTTTGACATAACCACAAACAGGTGTTTAAATCAGTTTTAAAAATAGGTGTAAGGCTTTTTTTAGCTGCGTTATTAGCACTACCGATAGTATCTTTTGGTCAGGATCAGGCCTACAATCCCTATAGCGGTCAAATGGAGGATATATACCGCAATCCTCTCAGGGCATTCCTCAACCAGTTTTCATTCAATATTATGACTGGTTATGGTAGAACAAAATATTCTCACAATCTGAGTGGTGTTTTTTTTGTTCAGGATCAAACCCGCCAGTTGTTATTGAACAATGCAATTAACCCCTTGCCAGAGCAGATCATGGGTTATTCCAACTGGTTTAATGCCCCTGTTTTAGGCGATTCTATCCAGAATAGAAATATCTTTGATGTGCCTTTTGTTCCATTAACCAACCCGGTCAATAATCCAGCATTACAGGGACAAAACGTTATTTTAAATACCGATACAACGACCTTTGGGTTTGAATCAAGTGGGAGATCCATTCCCGTTCAATTATCGTTCTATTACTCATTTATGGATAAATTCCGCATAGGTGGAGGGTTGATGCGGGAGCGACAAAAGTTTAACACCTTTAAGCCTACTGCTTTCTCGGACAGGGTTCGCAATTTTGATCCTGGATTTAAAAAGACCAGTTATCTGAAATATTTTGTGCTACTCGGATATAAATTCTACGACTTCTGGGATTACTCTTTCGCTGCGGAATTGAATATAGGTAAAGCGAGATTTGGTAAAAATTTTTCCGCGATTCAAACAGGACTATATACCAGCTTCAACCTGTCAATTGAAAAAGTTTTGTCAGAATATTTCAGGGTAGTGGTTAAACCTACGATTGACTTAAGGAACTTTAAATTAAATCTGGGTGATGAGCAGGGAACGGTGATTGACCATAAGAACAGGACATTCTTTTTGCAATTTGGTGTAAGTATCACTTATCCTGAAATACCGCGGTCTCCAGTCAAAAGTGATAAAGTACAGGTGAAACATGTCATCATGCATCCCGGAACAGGCATACGGATGGAAGTGCGTGGCCAGCCCATCTGGAAACGTCAGAACCCTAAAGTAGGAGAGAATGACCGTAAGCTATGGAGATATAAGAACCGAAATAAGAAAAAGATCAACCCATATTAAGTCCCTACTTCACAGAATTATCTGAAATTTGAAAATCCGACTGTGAATTGCACTATTTGTTATAAAGGTCAGATCAAGCCAATTTTGGATTTGGAAAATTAATTAAACCTAGTACGGCTCGTGATTTTAATAATCACTACTCCTCTTTTGGTGTCCAGCGCTTTGGGGTTTTGCAGCATTTATTAAGTTTATTTCGTCCCTCCGCTTCATCAACCAACTCAAGGTCAGTTCGAGCCATAGCGATGCCCATTTTTACTTTTTGCCTTATGTAGTAGGTTTTACCGGCTTCAGTTTCGATCTCAAGTGTAGCTGGTCTTTCGGCTTCAGCAGTTATCGTGTGCTTACCAGGGGCGATATAGGCATAAATGAAGGTTTTTCCTCTGGTGGAACCAATCATTCTCTCATCACAAATTACCGGCATGGGAATAACTGCTCCGGCAACTGATGGGCGATACACATAAAGTAAAGACTTTCCCTCAGGAGGTTCAAAATTTTTATAGTCTTGCCCTAAAGTTTCAGATTCTGTAAAGGCCGATAGAAGAATAGTTAATATTGAAAGGCTGAACGTTTTCATGAGTGCGCTATTATGATTGAAGTAATGCCCTCAAAAAGGTTATACAAGATAAATAGTTTGCAATGCACAACCTACTTAATTAGGGCTTCCTCAGATTGGATAAAAACGACCTTGATTGCTCATATTAAGCGATTCACGTGTAAATATATTTTTATATATGCAAGGTTATTTGTATATTTGACGTATAGCATTGCATATGATCGATTACACATCGCAGTACCAACCCAAAATAGAAGAATTTTCCTCCATTAACTCCATCAAACTCAACCCAAACAACAGATGGATAGCACTTGCAAACTTGTTGCCATGGGATGAGTTGGTAAATA
This sequence comes from Cyclobacteriaceae bacterium, assembly GCA_963664285.2. GTDB lineage: Bacteria > Bacteroidota > Bacteroidia > Cytophagales > Cyclobacteriaceae > JAJCYL01. The sequence continues at coordinate 9,647 of CAXXNX010000049.1, read as the reverse complement.
TCTACAAAAGGAAATTCAGCGTCAACATGGGGGCAAAGAGCGTCAACCCAAGGCACATCATAGGGGCATTTATTATAAAACATAAACTGGGGTTGTCCGATGAAGAGACCTTGCTGACCATCAGCGAAAACCCATACATGCAGTTCTTTCTTGGTTTGGACCATTACACACCTGGTTTGGTGTTTTCGCCTACGCTTTTTGTGGAGATGCGAAAAAAACTAGGGGATGATACTTTCGATGCATTCTCGAAAATCATCATGATGGTGTCCCTTCCTGACCGGAAACCAAACCAAAAGGGTGCGGTATCTAAAAGGCCAAAAGGTAAATTAAAGATAGATGCCACTGTGGCAGATCAATACATCACCTACCCAAATGATCTTGGTTTGGTCAATGAAGCCCGTATCAAGACCGAAAAGATGGTTGACCGGTTGTTTGACCTGCTCAGGGACAAGATGGAGGTCAAACCCAGGACTTACCGCAGGATGGCCCATAAGCGTTATTTGCAGGAAGCCAAAAAGAAGAAAAAATCAGTTGTATCGATCCGCAAGGCCATCCGTGTGTTGCTCAACTGTGTAAAAAGGAACCTGGCCATATCGATCAAATGCTGGACCTGTTGGAAGGGCCGTTTCCTTTTCCCCACAAAACCCAGCAGGAACTGATGGTGGTCCATACCCTTTATAAGCAGCAACAAGGCATGTATGAGCAAGAAAGCCCACACCAATGTAAAGATCGGATAGTGAGCATCTCACAACCCCATGTACGCCCGATAGTGAGGGGCAAGCAGGGCAAGAGTGTAGAGTTTGGTGCCAAGTTGGGCCTTTCACTCATGGATGGGTTCATGACCAAGGATAACCTAAGCTGGAATGCCTATAATGAAAGTGAGGACCTGATCAATCAGGCAGAGACCTACAAGGCTTTGTTTGGTTATTACCCTGAACTTATACAGGCCGATAAAATCTATGCTACCAATAAGAATCGCAATTGGTGTAAAGAAAACAGCATAAGGATGACAGCTGCCACAAAAGGAAAACCTGTGAAGAAATCAGCATACCAGAAGGCTAAATCAAAAAAGGAATATGCTGAGAGGAATGCCATTGAGGGAAGAATAGGCAATGCCAAACAAGCTTACTCGCTCAATGAAATCAAAGCCAAGCTTAAATCAACTTCACAAACTTGGATTGCTGCAACCCTATTCGTGCTCAATCTATCTAGGGCTGCTAATTTGATGGGTACTACTTTTTGAGGAAGCCCTATTTAAGTACATTTTGGCCACAATTAGCTGTTTTGCTTATAGTTATCCAGCAAATACAAACACTACTTTCTTACTTTATTTTTGACAATGGGTGTCCAGCCAAGCAAGATTCCTGGGGTACCCAAAGCCATAGAAGACCACTTCCAGAAATCGAAACGATCTATGTGTTTAATGATCTTGCCATCTGCAAATTCGAATTCAGCATCTATTTTGTTATGTACTTGTCGCCCGGTTTGTGAGAAAAGATATTGCGCCTCCCAATGAGCGAAAACTTTAGCGCCACTTGCTCTGATATTGGAGAATTGAATATTTAGTTGCCCCTTACTGCGGTCAATAAGCAATCGCCACATGTTTTGTACATGCTCACCATAAAGCTTGCCGAAAGCCGGATCCTCAAATTCAGCATCTGGATGATAATAGGATACCATCTTTTCCTTATCTCCATTTTGAAAAGCAGTATAGAATGATTCGATTATGTCCTGTGGTTCCATTATTTTTCTACCGCTACCAATTTATTAAGTTTTTCGATCGCCTTTTTATTTTCTGGGATATCAACTCGGCTCAAGATATTTCGTTTTTCTTTTTCAGTCAAATGCCAACTTAATGAGGCTCGCTCAATTTCTTTTTCCCGCAATTCACGATTGAGATTTGTGAATTCCTGACCTTCAAAAATCGAGCTCGTGCTGTATTCAATTTCGATAATATGAAGTTTGCCACCGAACCACGTACCTGCGAACTCAATATTTTTATCATTGTTGAGATCCTGCATGTTTCCCAGGTTGTTATAGACACTACTTATCGGAGCGCCTATTCGCTGTAATATTGAAGGATTTGCTGCCCGCTTGATAGCCGGATCCTTCTCTGTATCCCTGATAGATAAGATGACTACACTTGAAGTATTACTGGTGAACCAGTCTCTAAAAACGTATAAAAACCTTAAAGCATCAGCTATGCCATAATTATCGGCGATACCCGCATCCATTATTTCTATGCCCGGTTCACTGGGCAGCCTAATGTTGGGGGTGATATAAGGAAAAGTAGCGCTCATTCTCAATGCAGTGAGAAACCGTAGATTTTGCGCATCTTGGCTCTCAAAAAAATTGATAAAATCAACACCGGTAACTCTGAAATCATTGCTATCATCGACGGCCTTATTGGCCAATGTCATATAAGATATATTCTGAGGTGAGATGTAAAGTTTACGTCCGTCGTTGATGATAGTAGGTGCAAGAATGATCATTGGTATTTTGGCTTTGGCTTCCGGATCTTTGTATTCAACCAGGGTTTTTTCCAATACAAAACCAGTATTCTTATTCAACTGAGTTTCAAATGCATAGCCCCTGTTTTTTGAATATTGATAGCCGTTGTATTCAAAAGGTTGTTTTCTGAGGAAGATGTCATTTACCAGCAAACTAAAAATTATTGGGTTCAAAATATCCCTTGCAATATTCTGATGGTACTTTTTATCCCTAATATCAATATCCTCGCCATTCAACTGTCGGAGGTATAGTTCTCTGAAATATGCAGCGCCGATCATGCCTCCTGAAGCTCCGGTGAAACAAATTGTTTGATTCATAAGCCGCCCATTCGTGACAGAATCGAGATGTTGAAGGGCATTAACCCGAAAAATTCATAGTAGACAATAAAAAACAGGCATAAATTGCTTATATTGAGATAGTTAGACAACAAAATAAGCAATTAATTTATGCCTGAATATAAGGAAAAAGATACCGTATTTTATCGAGGAAAACAAGCTTTTAAATTTGATTTTTCAGCATCAGCGATTAGCTCAGACGGAGCGATATTGTTAAGTGAAAAAGTAGAGAGAAAGACTGGTCTATTAAAAAGCTTCGCCGCACTGATTCCTGACTATCGAAACCCCTTTTTTATCGAATACACTTATGAAGAAATGCTTCGCCAACGGGTGTTTTTAATGATGCAGGGCTATCAGGATTGCAATGACGAACAAAAACTCCGAGAGGATCCGGTGATCCGTAAAGTACTAGATAGCGGATTATGTTCCCAGCCTACTTTAAGTCGATTTGAAAACAAGGCCGATCGGAGTCTGATCTACCAGATGAGTCAATGGTTTGTAGACCGTTATGTAGAGGAGTTGAAAGAGAAGACTGGTCAAATCATCATTGATGTAGATGGTACCGATGACCCTACTCATGGATCCCAACAACTCAGTTTGTATAATGGCTATTATGGACAGACTATGTACCATGAGTTGTTCTTTAAGGACGGGAACACCGGTCAGGTCATTTTACCAGTACTACGTCCGGGCAATTGTCACTCCAACAAATGGTTTGTGGCCTTATTGAAAAGGATTGTCATTAAAATCAGAAAAAAACTGCCCTCAGTAAAGATCCTTATTCGAGCGGATAGTGGCTTTTCAGGAGCATCTTTTTATCGGATAGCTAAGCAGTTTGACCTTCAATTTTGTTTAGGTATTAGTAGTAATGAAGTTTTAAAGACTTTTACCAAACAGACTATCATTGAAGTAAAAAAGGAATATGCTTCAAAAATCATCAAACATCAAGAGTTTGTTGGCCCGTTTACTTACCAGGCCAAAAGCTGGGATCGTTCTGAAAAGCTGTACGCCAAAGTGGAGTCTACCGGAAAAGGAATGAATGTCCGTTACTTTGTGAGCAACTTTGAAGCGATGACCGCTCAACAGATTTACTTTGATTTTTATGTCAAGCGAGGTGATGCCAGTGAAAATCGAATAAAGGAACTCAAAAACATGACTTATTCCGACCGGCTTTCCTGTCATCGCTACTGGGCCAATTTCATGCGTTTAATCATCGCTACCCTCTGTTATGAAATGTTCCGGCAGATTAAATTATTAATTGCCAAAACAAAACACCACTTTGCTAAACGATGGCAAGTGGACAATATCCGGCTTTACCTGATGAAGGTTGGGGCGTGCCTGAAAGAAAGGAAAAGATCATTGACAATACAATTCTCAAGAGCCTTTAGATATCAATACCTGCTGGGCGATTTGCTTACGGTGAACTGACCGATCAGTTAAACAGTTTGGTTTAATCAAAAAAATGTTCTTCCATAAGAACACAATAGAGCTTTGACTGAAAATTGAAAAATTCTAACAAAAAAACGCTCTAATGTCCTTTGAAATCCAGAAACCTGGTTGATCTTCAAATTAATACATACACTCCAATCAAAAATAGTTAGCAACCCATTATTAATCCCAAAATTGGTGGCCTATGAATAATGCGGGTTAATCTTTTAACCAACCAGTTGTTCTTTTTATTGCCTTTTTCCATCCCCTATAATAGGAGTCAACGAGAGCGCTGTCAAGTTGAGGTTTAAAGACGCGGTCAATTTCCCTGTTTGTTATAATATCGCCCTTTTCCCAAATACCTGCAAATATACCTGCAAGATATGCGGCGCCCTGGGCTGTAGATTCGATAACTTTGGGACGTTCCACTTCCGCTTCTAAGATGTCCGCCTGAAATTGCATCAGCAAATTATTCACCACCGCACCTCCATCAACTTTCAAAGTTTTTAAAGACAATCCCGCATCTTTTTCCATGGCTTGAAGAACATCTTTTGTTTGATAGGCCAGGGAATGGAGAGTGGCCTTTGCAATTTCACTTTTACCCGAATCTCGGGTTAACCCAAAAATGGCGCCACGGGCATACATATCCCAATAGGGTGTTCCCAAACCAGCAAATGCGGGAACAACATATACTTCCTCACCTTCTGACGCCTCTTTCGCCAGAGTTTCGGATTCCGGAGCTGAACTGATAATTTGTAAACCATCTCTTAACCATTGAATAGCTGCGCCGGCAATGAATATGCTGCCCTCCAAAGCATATTGAATCTCTCCTTCCAAGCCAGCAGCTATAGTGGTTAGTAACCCCGATTCAGAGCTCGTAAGTGATGCACCTGTATTCATTAGCATAAAACAACCTGTACCATAGGTGTTTTTTGCCATTCCCGGCTCGAAACAAGCCTGACCAAAGAGGGCCGCTTGCTGATCACCGGCAATTCCTCCGATTGGTATTTTATGGCCGTCTAGCTCGTAATCACCGAAATGTGAAGCTGATGGTTGCACCCTTGGAAGCATGTTTATTGGCACACCAAGTATTTCCAACATTTTACTATCCCAGGTTAATGTATCAATATTGAAGAAGAGGGTTCTTGAGGCATTGGTTAGATCGGTCACATGCTTTTCACCATTTGTTAGCTTCCAAACCAACCAGGAATCGACTGTGCCAAATAGCAAATCTCCATTTTCAGCTTTTTTTCGGGCGCCATCAACATTATCAAGAATCCATTTGACCTTGGTGCCTGAGAAATAGGCATCCGCAACAAGCCCGGTTGTTTTTCTCAAATAAGCTTCATGCCCATTTGATTTCAGTTCCTCACAAATAGGAGCTGTGCGGCGATCCTGCCACACAATAGCATTGTAAACAGGTTTACCTGAGTGCTTGTCCCAAACCAGGGTGGTCTCACGCTGATTAGTAATTCCAATGGCACCAATATTCGTGATATCAATTTTCGAATCCCTTAGTGCCTCATCAAGTACGTTTTTTTGACTGGACCAAATTTCTTCAGGATCGTGTTCCACCCAACCGGGTTTTGGAAAAATTTGCCGAAACTCTTTTTGAGATACACTTATTATTTGGGCTTTTGAATTAAAAACAATTGCCCTTGAACTTGTAGTGCCCTGATCCAGGGCTAAAATGTAATCATGCGACATAGGTGCTTCAGGATATTGTTCAGAGGCTAAATTAACCGTAATCAATACAATCTAAAGAATTACATGTTGTTTAGACCTCATCGCTCTCTTAAATCAAATCGTATCCGTTTTTATTTATAGGCAAATTGTGTTTATTTTGACAGCACGGCTTTGAGCCAATTAACTTTTGGATAATACTAGTAATAGTTAACCCTTCACCAAACCTACTATTATGGGCATACTGGACCTGATAACGTTATTAATTTTCCTGGCGGCCGGGTTTACCTTAATAAATATTACTTATTTAAAATTACCCTCCACCATTGGTCTTATGGCAATTGCCTTGGTCATGTCTGTCATTGTTTTAATTTCCGGAATATTTATTCCGCATTTGACGGACGTAGCAGTTCATATTATGGAAGAGTTCGACTTCGAGGAAGTGCTGCTTCATGTAATGTTGAGTTTCTTGCTTTTTGCCGGAGCATTATCTATCGATTTAAGCAAGCTGGCGGAGGAACGTCTTCCTATTTTGGTGCTGGCCACTTTTGGGGTAATTATGTCCACATTTATTGTTGGTTACCTCATGTTCCAGGTTTTTCAGTACGTGGGGTCTCCTGTACCACTTGTGTACTGCTTGCTATTTGGGAGCGTTGATTTCGCCAACAGATCCTATAGCCGTTCTTGCGCTCATTCAGAAGGCCAATACTCTCGAAGAGTCTTGAAATTAAAATTGCCGGAGAGTCATTGTTTAATGACGGTATAGGTGTTGTTGTTTTCTTGAGCATCTTGGGTATAGCCGAACTTGGTGTTGATTCAGTTAATGCAACGGATATTGCCCTTTTATTTGGGCAGGAAGTGATCGGCGGTCTTGCCATGGGAGCTCTGCTCGGTTTTATTGGATTCAAACTATTGGACTATATTGATAATGACCATGTTGAATTAGAAGTTCTGGTGACACTCTCACTGGTAATGGGGGGAAATAGGATCGCCGAACTACTCCATATCTCTGGCCCACTGGCAATGGTCACCATGGGACTTTTTCTTGGTAACCAGGGTCGTAGCGATACCCTCTCACAAGCCACCGGTGAATATGTTTATAAATTCTGGCATTTACTTGATGAGGCTTTGAATGCCATTCTATTTATTCTCATCGGTTTGGAAATGATTGTAATCGCCCAGAGCTTCAAGGCAGATTACGTTGCCATTGGTATGATTGCCATAACGGTGGTTTTGATTGCGAGGTTAATAGGGGTTTCAATACCGATCGGTATTATGAGTAGGTTCAGAAATTTTGAAAAAGGGACAATCGCGATTTTGACCTGGGGAGGATTGAGAGGTGGATTGTCCGTTGCGATGGCACTTTCTTTGCCTGATGAACTTTTAGGTGAACACAAGAATCTTATTGTAGCTTCAACATATGCTGTTGTGCTATTTTCAATCCTGGTTCAAGGATTAACACTAAATAAATTGATAAAGAAATAATTTAAAATTATTTACATTTGCAACTTGCAGTAATAAGTGCAATTTTCCTTTGTAGCACTTGCTTTGCGTTTAGGTAATTAAATTTTCTAACAGGGCGTTCATTGATTTTGTTTTCAACAACTTTGATTTGCTCCTCTGTAACAAATCTAATATCTGTTTTCTTAGGATAAAACCTTCTGATTACCCCAATCCTATTTTCAACTGTCCCTTTATCCTGACTAGTATAGGGACGAGTGAAATAGGCATCCACATCAAGGGATTGAGCAATCAACTCATGTTTAGAAAATGCCATATCATTATCAAAAGTGAGTGTTTCCAGTTTGTGTTTATCCTGAGAGAGTTCCTCCACAATAGCTTCGGCCATTTGATCGGCATTTTTACTGTGCATCTTTCTGATTCTGGTAAAAAGACTTGCTCGGTCTGTCATCACCAACAAAGAGCCTTTGTGGTTTTTACCCATCATTAAATCGACTTCTATATCTCCCAATCGTTCCCTTTTGTTAATGATCTGGGGTCGCTGTTCAATTGATACCCTATTCGGGATAATACCTCTACGATCTTTTCTGTTTCCTCGTTTGCGCCTTCGTTTGCCAAAATTTAAGGCAGAACACAAGAATCTTATTGTAGCTTCAACATATGCTGTTGTGACTTAGCTTCAATCCTGGTTCGAAGGACTTTAACACTTTAATAGCATTAGATGATGCAGAAGGATAGATTATAAAATTCTGCAGAAAAAAAAGCCCTTACATTTGCAACTTGCAGTAATAAACCGAGTTTTGATATAAGTTTCTAATTTACAGCAGGTTATACATAATCAAAATCTATATACTGCAGGAAATGGTAAATTGACTTGAACAATGCATTTTGATTAAGTTCAGCTTGTTACCGAAAAATTTAAGGCAGGACTTAACCAGTAAAAAATATACTCATGAGACTTAGCTTAGCCGAAGGACTTTATTTAATAGCATTAGATGATGCAGAAGGAAGATTATTAGCTTCTGCAGAAAAAACGATCAAACACGGGCTAGTTGTGGCTGGTGTACTAGAATTATGTGTTTCAGGAAAACTTGACTTAGAGGGTGACATTGTCCATGTGAAGAACACCGGTGGTACTGGGAACAAGTTATTAGATTCAATTCTGGCTTCAGTAGGAGAAGGAGGGGCAGTGAATGAAGTGGTAAGTAAAATTACTGGCGATATACCTGAAATCGAGGAGGATACAATTCAGCTTCTCATTACAAGAGGTATTATCAAGAAAGAATCAACCAAACTACTTTGGATCCCGGTTAGTGAACGAATGGGTAATGCGAACTATGCATTTGAGCAGGAAATTCGTGACTCCTTGCATAAAATCGTGTTGAAGGGTGCCAAACCAACTCCATCATGGGTGGTGCTGATGAGCTTAATTCATTACAATAATCTACTCAGTGAAGTGTTCCGTAAGAAAGATGATTTGATTGATGCAGTCAAAGTATCCAAGGATGTTGCTAAAAATGCTGTTGATGAAAACTTAGCTAAAGCGCTGACCAATCTTAGCAATCATTTCTCATCACTCTAAGTTTAGATTTTCTTTTTCCGTCAGTTTTCGGGCTTGGCTATAATGGACGTCTTTGCAAGGTTCTCATTGAGGATGCGATTGATCTGCATCATAGCCTGATCTTCCGTTATGGTATCAAGCTTCGCCAGGATTTTGGCCTGTATCTGGATAACAGTTCTCAGATAGGCAATTGCTGAATCTGTATGACGCACCAGGAGGTTTCCCTTGAGTGCCATAAAACCGAACCCTTCATCAGGGTTGTTTCTATCTTTCTCCAGTATAAGATATTCTACACCATTTACGGTCACTTCATCAAAATGGGCTTCGATATTATCATGAATTTCTCTCACCCCGGGTCCCTGGTCCATGCTCACTTCGCGGTTAGGTCCGCATGATAAAAGAAAAATTGATGAGATAATAAATGAGGATAGTGCTTTCATCATATTTTGGTTTAGATCTGGGCAGTTCGTCTGATCACACCCTCTTCTATCTTAACCCGAAAAATTCATAGTAGACAATAAAAAACAGGCATAAATTGCTTATATTGAGATAGTTAGACAACAAAATAAGCAATTAATTTATGCCTGAATATAAGGAAAAAGATACCGTATTTTATCGAGGAAAACAAGCTTTTAAATTTGATTTTTCAGCATCAGCGATTAGCTCAG
>CAXXNX010000048.1:0-87071 GCA_963664285.2 Cyclobacteriaceae bacterium | reverse complement strand
AGAGCCAGTCACTGATAAAGAAAATACTAAAGGGCACACTGAGTATCAATGCTAAAATGATCATGATCACATAATCCTTGGAAAGGAGCCAGAACAGGTTTCCTGCTGAAGCGCCAAGCACTTTTCGAATACCGATCTCTTTTATCCTCCCATTAATAGCGAGGGTAACCAAACCGAACAGACCCAATGCCCCAATCACCAACGCGAGGATTGAAGAGTAACTCACAATTTGTCTTAAGCTCTCCTCCTGTTCATACTGAGTTTTTAGTCTCTCATCGAGAAAGTCAAAAGTGAAGGGTTGATTGGGGAAAACTGATTCCCAACTATTTTGAATTTCCTTTGTCGCGATCGAAAGATTCTCCTGGTACACTTTTATATGCAGGGAGGGTGCAATAGAAGACGAGATCATAACGTCCTCTGCTCCTCTTAATATAAGCTCCGGGTTCACAGTCATTACCAGTGGTTCAATTTTACCATGGAGCGACTGATAATTAAAGTCTTTGACCACCCCTATGATTTGATGACTGGCAAATCGTTTGCCCTCAAAATTTCCCTCCAGGGGATTATCCCATCCAAAATACCTCACCGCGGCTTCGTTGACAATAACCGCTGTAGTTGCATCGGAAGATATATTCTTATCAAATGGGCGACCAGCCACCATTTCTAATCCCATGGTCTCAAAAAGATCAAAATCGATTATGTTATGATTGATATTACGATAATTATCAGATTGATCTTTGAAGCCAATTGCTACCCAACTAAGATCTCCGAATTTTTGATAGGCAATCCCAGCAGAGATAACATTGGGGTTTTGATCAAGCTCTCGCTTGTAAAGAAGCGCCGATTGGTAGGCATTTTCGATGGTGGCAAACAGTCCTCCCTTGAAAGGGGCATTTACAGACACCAATAAAATTGATTCTGAATCATAGCCAAGATTTTTGCTTTGAATGAAATCCAGTTGGCGATGCATCAAAAGTGTGGTAGATAGCAGGAAAATGGAGATCACAAACTGAATGATGACCATGCCCTTTCTGAAATTTTGCTTTCCCCGGCCTACATTCACATTACCCTTAAGGACAGTGATTGGTTTGAAATTTGCTAAAACTACTGCCGGATAAATACCTGCTCCCAAGCCGATAATTACCACAAGGACTGCGAAAACGATCAATATGAAAGGTGTCAAGGTTAGTTCCAGCTGCTTGTTGGCTAACTCATTGAATACCGGCAATACCAGGTAAGTCAATACTAACCCTATCAGACCTGACAAAACCGCAATAACCAATGACTCACTTAAAAACTGGGTTACCAATTGTGATTTCACAGCTCCGGACACTTTTCTAATCCCAACCTCTTTTGCCCTGTAAATAGATTTACCGATACTTAAAGTCACGAAATTGATGCTCCCCAACAGTATGATAAAGAGCGCTATGAAGCCCAGGATGTAGGCATATTGCGGGTCACTCACCGGAACATTACCAGTCGGGATCTCAGTATTCAAATGAATATCCTTCAAAGGCTGTAAATGAAAAACATAGGAACCTTCTTCATAGTTTTCACCCAGGGATTGCTGAACGAAAGCAGGGAACTTAGTTTCCATTTCCTTCATGGGCACATCCGTCAATATATAGGTCTCGGTAATTACATTGTACCAGCTTCTCAAAAGGCCCTCCCTAAAAAGTTTGTCGTTATTAAGATTTGATACTAATAAGTCAAATTGAATGCTTGAATTTGACGGCGGCTCAATAATAGCCTTCACGGTCATTGGATGATATCCGTCGCCTATTTGAACCTCAAGAATCTCCCCAATAGGATCATTCTGCCCAAAATATTTTATCGCATGGTCTTGGGAGAGCACGATATCATTACGATCAGTAAAGATCGAAATCACACTACCAGCAATTAACTGAAAATCAAATATCTCAAAGAAATCAGGGCTTACCAGGTTTAAGGTCTCACTGAAAGACTCTTCACCTATTTTGACAATGGTATTACTGGGATGGTATTGAGTTACTGACTTTACCTCCGGAAAGTTTGACTTTAGTTCACTCGCCAATACCAACGGGGTTACGCTATTAACAAAGTCTTCCCCTTCATATTTCTCCTCCAACCAAACTCTGTAAATTCTGTCAGCTTTGGAATGAAATGAATCAAAAGTTAGCTCTTCATTAATGAATAGTAAAATGAGAATACCACAGGCTATTCCTATGGATAAACTGAGTGTATTTAAAACCGTATGAGGTTTGTGTCTGATCAGATTTCGAATAGCAATCTTTAGGTAGTTATTGAGCATAATCGGTTTACTTATAAATCTTTATAATTGAAATTTATAAGAAGATCGTCATTCCTTAGTAGAACTGTACCTTGAGAGATACTCTGGTCAAGCCGTGGAATGACCTTCTTCGTTTGCGGTCTGTTATGGTAATTGTCAAAAGTCTTGAATAGGTTATTCTTCTAAAATTCCATGATTGGAAGCATGATCCCAAATCAAAGTGAATGAGTTGTATAAAACATGTAGTCAATTGTTAGTTTTTGTTAAATCAGGGGGTTTAGGGCCTTTTTGTTACCTTATGGCATTATTTTTGACCATTATTGTCGCTGTAACGTATACCAACTTTAGTAAGAATCATCGCTAATTTAAATAAGTGAAATGAAGGTAGTTTTTCTTAGTGTGTTTGGTGCATTGCTCTTTTTCGGAGTATCCAGGGTGCAGCCAGTAGTGACAGAATTATTTGAAAGTGATACTACCCTCCTTGTCCCTCTTGAAAAACATAGAAGTGAAGCATTGGTTGTTGCGAACCTTTTAGGTCAGCGCCATTATCGAAAGACAAAACTTAATGACTCGCTGTCCTCTGTAGTCTTTGACGACTACTTTGAGTCACTCGACTATATTAAAGGTTACTTTTTGAAATCTGATATCGATTACTTCGAAAAGTATCGCAATCAATTGGACGATGACCTGAAACAGGGGGAGGTAGATGTCCCTTTTCAAATTTTTAGAATCTATCGCGAGAGATTATATGAAAGGATTGAGAAAATATTAACCGATCTTGAAAATGAAATCGATTTTACTATTGATGAGTTTTATGATTTAGACCAGGAAAAATATCTTTGGGCTGAGACCAGGGAAGAATTGGATGATCGATGGAGAAAAATCATAAAAAGCCAGGCCATCAGCTTAAAGTTAGGCGGTAAAGAATGGGATAGCATTCGGGAAACACTAACTAAAAGGTATGAACGATATGGAAAGATTATCAGGCAATATAAAGCTGATGATGTCTTCCAGATATTCATAAATTCGTTCTCAGAACGTTTTGATCCACATACCAACTACTTCTCACCAAAATCTTCGGAAGATTTCAAGATCAATATGAGTTTGACACTGGAAGGAATCGGAGCGAGGTTAAACAATCTAAATAACTACATTACCATAGTTGATATAGTGCCCGGTGGGCCTGCCTACAGAAGCAAAAAGCTATTCAAAGATGATCGCATAATTGGTGTGGCACAGGAAGATGACAAGGAATTCACCGATGTTTTTGGATGGAGGACAGAAGATGCCGTACAGCTCATCAGAGGACCAAAAGGAACAGTTGTAAAGCTGCAGATCTTACCTCACGATGCCCCGATAGCATCAGAATCTGTCATAGTTGAGCTAGTTCGTGATAAGATCAAGCTAGAGGAGCAGTCAGCCAAAAAACAGATCATACCTATCACAAGAAATAATAGTACCTACAAACTAGGGGTGATTAAGATCCCCATGTTCTATATCGATTTTGAAGCAGCTAGCAAGGGAGATCCAAACTATACCAGTACTACCAGAGATGTAAAAAGGCTGGTTCTGGAGCTTACGGAGGACGGCGTTGATGGCATTATGATTGATTTGAGATACAATGGTGGCGGATCACTACAAGAAGCAACAGAGCTCACTGGGTTGTTCATTCCACAGGGTCCGGTTGTACAAGTAAGAAATGCCAATGGGAGCATTGATATTCAGAAAGATAACGACCGTTATGTAGCCTATGATGGACCTCTTGCTGTTATGGTCAATCGGTTCAGTGCATCTGCTTCTGAGATATTCTCCGGAGCAATTCAAGACTATAAAAGAGGTGTAATCATAGGGGAGGTCACCTACGGAAAGGGAAGCGTCCAGCAGTTAGTTAATCTGGATCAATTCCTGCCCCGAGTAGAAGAAAAATTGGGTCAACTGAAGCTAACTCTGGCCAAATATTACAGGATTACCGGAAGTAGTACACAAAACGTGGGTGTCACTCCGGATATTGAATTCCCCAGTTTTGTTGATTTGGAAGAATATGGCGAACGATCTCTACCCAGTGCGCTTCCATGGGATCAGATCCGATCAACTTATTACCGCGCTTCCAACTATGTATCAGCCGAAATGGTCGAAAATCTTAAAATTCTCTTTAAGGATAGGTTAGAAACTGATCAGGTTTTGAAAGACTATATTAAAGATGCCAGGGAAGTTCAGGCGTTACGAAATCGATCAAGTATTTCATTAAACTATGAAAAACGTAAAAAAGAAATCGATGAACTAGAAAAGAAGAGGAAGAACCGGAATAATAATGAGGGGGATCTTAGTCAATCAATTGATCAGTCGGAAATCCAGGGTGAAAGCAGCGCTGGGTATACTCTTGAAAAAGATCTTTTCCTGAAAGAAGGCTTGTACTTATTGGCTGAGCTTTCAAAAGACAAAGTTGAGCATTAACTGTAGACCAGAAGCTGCCCAATATAGGATCGTCATTCGCAACGCCAGCCTGCCATTAGGCAGGAAGTGAAGAATCATATTTATCGCACAGGAATGCCATTTCGGGATGCTTCATTACTTCAGCATGGCGTTGATGTATTTTTGGACAGCTTTTAATATGGTGAAATCAATTCTTTCTAGCCGCCTTAAACTCACTCCCATCATACCGCTTGGGGAAGTAATCCTCGTTAGCCAATCTTAACCCGAAAAATTCATAGTAGACAATAAAAAACAGGCATAAATTGCTTATATTGAGATAGTTAGACAACAAAATAAGCAATTAATTTATGCCTGAATATAAGGAAAAAGATACCGTATTTTATCGAGGAAAACAAGCTTTTAAATTTGATTTTTCAGCATCAGCGATTAGCTCAGACGGAGCGATATTGTTAAGTGAAAAAGTAGAGAGAAAGACTGGTCTATTAAAAAGCTTCGCCGCACTGATTCCTGACTATCGAAACCCCTTTTTTATCGAATACACTTATGAAGAAATGCTTCGCCAACGGGTGTTTTTAATGATGCAGGGCTATCAGGATTGCAATGACGAACAAAAACTCCGAGAGGATCCGGTGATCCGTAAAGTACTAGATAGCGGATTATGTTCCCAGCCTACTTTAAGTCGATTTGAAAACAAGGCCGATCGGAGTCTGATCTACCAGATGAGTCAATGGTTTGTAGACCGTTATGTAGAGGAGTTGAAAGAGAAGACTGGTCAAATCATCATTGATGTAGATGGTACCGATGACCCTACTCATGGATCCCAACAACTCAGTTTGTATAATGGCTATTATGGACAGACTATGTACCATGAGTTGTTCTTTAAGGACGGGAACACCGGTCAGGTCATTTACCAGTACTACGTCCGGGCAATTGTCACTCCAACAAATGGTTTGTGGCCTTATTGAAAAGGATTGTCATTAAAATCAGAAAAAACTGCCCTCAGTAAAGATCCTTATTCGAGCGGATAGTGGCTTTTCAGGAGCATCTTTTTATCGGATAGCTAAGCAGTTTGACCTTCAATTTGTTTAGGTATTAGTAGTAATGAAGTTTTAAAGACTTTTACCAAACAGACTATCATTGAAGTAAAAAAGGAATATGCTTCAAAAATCATCAAACATCAAGAGTTTGTTGGCCCGTTTACTTACCAGGCCAAAAGCTGGGATCGTTCTGAAAAGCTGTACGCCAAAGTGGAGTCTACCGGAAAAGGAATGAATGTCCGTTACTTTGTGAGCAACTTTGAAGCGATGACCGCTCAACAGATTTACTTTGATTTTTATGTCAAGCGAGGTGATGCCAGTGAAAATCGAATAAAGGAACTCAAAAACATGACTTATTCCGACCGGCTTTCCTGTCATCGCTACTGGGCCAATTTCATGCGTTTAATCATCGCTACCCTCTGTTATGAAATGTTCCGGCAGATTAAATTATTAATTGCCAAAACAAAACACCACTTTGCTAAACGATGCAAGTGGACAATATCCGGCTTTACCTGATGAAGGTTGGGGCGTGCCTGAAAGAAAGGAAAAGATCATTGACAATACAATTCTCAAGAGCCTTTAGATATCAATACCTGCTGGGCGATTTGCTTACGGTGAACTGACCGATCAGTTAAACAGTTTGGTTTAATCAAAAAAATGTTCTTCCATAAGAACACAATAGAGCTTTGACTGAAAATTGAAAAATTCTAACAAAAAAACGCTCTAATGTCCTTTGAAATCCAGAAACCTGGTTGATCTTCAAATTAATACATACACTCCAATCAAAAATAGTTAGCAACCCATTATTAATCCCAAAATTGGTGGCCTATGAATAATGCGGGTTAAACCAACTTCATACAGCAATTGAGCGTCCAGTCGGATACCACTTAATTCAGTTGAAGCAGGATCATATTCATCAGAAGGTTGATGGTAACGATATTGTTGATAATCGTCGTTCATTTTTTCAACAAATTCAATCCCTTTTTCCATGTGCTCATAAGAACCACTGGCATAGAGCGCCGGTATACCAATTTTAGCAAAATTGAAATGGTCTGATCGGAAGAAATAACCCTTTTTCTGCCTCAGGATCGGGATCACATAGCGTCCCTGCTTTTCTGCCGCCGCTTTTGCATATTCATCCATTTCTGAGTGGCCATAACCGGTGATGGTAAGATCCTTCATCGGTCCGGGACTTTCAAGCGCATCAATATTGATATTAGCTACCGTTTTATTTGGTGGAAAGATTGGATTTTCAGCGTAATAAGCTGATCCCAAAAGCCCTGTTCTTCACCTGTCACGGCTATGAAGACCACCGAACGTTTTGGTGCTCTACCCTTTTGGAATGCCTCTGCAATTGCCAGAATACAAGCTGTCCCCGAAGCATTATCAACTGCTCCGTTATAAATCGAGTCACCATCAATTGGAGTTCCAACCCCAAAATGATCCAATGAGCCGAATAGATGATATATTTCGTCTGGTCGTTCTGTTCCTGGAATCGTTGCTATTACGTTTTTTGATATATCCCTTTTAATCTTGTTTGTTATTTCAATAGAAGCGGTAATTCCAAGGAAAACCGGTTTAAAATCTTTGTCTCTTGCTAATTCCTTAAACTTTTTATTCTCAAGATTTGAAGCTTCAAATAACTTAATGGCAGCATCTCTGGTGATCCAACCTTGAACGTCAGCCTTTGGGGTGTTGCTTTCCAAACCCAATTTAGCTCCACTCCAACCACCCTGAACTACATTCCATCCGTAAGCCGCAGGTTTGGTTTCATGAATGATTAGCACTCCGGCAGCTCCTTGTCTACCAGCTTCTTCGTAAGTATAGGTCCACCTTCCGTAATAGGTCATAGCATCTCCTTTGAATAGCGTTGAGTCTCCGGAACCAAACCCGGGATCGTTCACTAAGACCACGGCCGTCTTACCGGCCCAGTCAATACCTTCGTAGTCATTCCAGCCATACTCAGGTGCGACAATGCCATAGCCTGCAAATACAAGTTCTGAGTTTTGCAGTGATACCTTATCCTCCGTTTTTTTCCGAGTGAGCTACAAAATCAGTCCAATAGGACAACTCGAAATCTCCTTTCGGACCAGTTATTCTCATAGTTTCAGAAGGTGATCCGGTGATTTCAACCATTGGCACATCCTGAAAGTAACTATCACCATTCCCAGGCTGAAGTCCAAGTTTTTCAAATTCCTCTTTTAAGTAGTTAGTGTCTCTAAGAAAACACACCTAAATTAAAAATTATTCTTATGGTCGATCTTTCCATTTTTTCTAATCGATTGATACTCAGGTATTAACTCATAGAAAGAAAATGAAAATCTCATCCATAATAATTCATTTTATAAAAAAAGGGCTGTTTTCTTAGAGACACTAGTTAACCGTTTTGACTTCTCCCTCGGTAAATGGCATTCTCCCAAGAAAATTCATCTGATGCCAGCCGTTCAATGTGTTTCCCAATCGTAGCTTGATTGACCTCTGCAGTTATAGTTTCTTTTTCAGTACCGGATTGGCAACCTACCAATACCACTAACAAAGAGATATTTATATAATCCTTCATATTTCTAGCTTATTAATCTATTCGGTGTTTTCTTTTTCTTCTTTAAATGCGACTACAAACATAAGTGAAATGCCAGTAGCAAAAAGGCAGGGTATCCACCAGAACGAATCCCAGTCTTTGATGCCATCCTCTGTAAACAGATCCAATACATTACCGGAAATGACTGAGCCAAGTCCTATCCCAAAACCATAGGTTATTAAAGTGATAAAGCCCTGGGCGCTGGCTCTTATATCTCTAGGCGCTTTTCGATCCACGTAAATCTGACCGGTAACAAATAAGAAATCGTAACAAACACCATGCCATACGATGCCGAGGTAGATCATCCAAACCGTAGCGCCGGCATCGCCCATGGCAAATAATGCATACCTGACAACCCAAGCTAACATGCCCACCAATAACATCTTTTTCACCCCAAGTCGTAAGAAGAACCATGGCATTAAAACCATAAAGAGCACCTCTGACATCTGCCCCATGGATTGGGTAGCTGCAGCATTAGCCATCTTTAAATCATTGAGAAAAACGTTAGTAAAGCTGTAATAGAAAGCCCAGCGGAATTGAAATCAATAATGAGCTAATCACAAAAATGGCAAAGGAGGTATTCTTCATTAACCGGATTGCTTTTAAACCCAATATGTCTCCCACGGTAATCTCCTCTCCAACGTTCTTAGGTGGTGTGCCGGGAAGTGTGAAGGAATAAAGCCCCAGAAACACCGAAAAAATAGCTGCCATTTTTAAAGGCACACTGGCCATCTCCACATTCTCAAAAACCGGTGCGAGCATAAAACTGATAGCTAACCCGGCTGTAATCCACCCTAGAGTCCCCCAGACTCTGATCTTGGGAAATTCCTTGTCGGGATGATTCATTTGCTGAAAGGAAATATTGTTGACCAAGGCCAGCGTCGGCATATAGCAGGCGTTATAGAGTAACAGCATCCCGATAACGGCTGCTGTTTCTGTTACAGTTGTAGTATAGTACATCACAACAACTCCAACTAAATGCAAGACACCCATCACTTTCTCAGATGAGAAAAATCTATCCGCCACCATTCCAATAAAAAAAGGAGAAATAATGGCTGCTAGGTTATTCATCAGGTAAGCGCTCCCAATATTGGCGCCATTGAAACCAATGTTTCCCAGGTATGATCCGATCGTTACAAACCATGATCCCCAGACAAAAAACTCCAGGAACATCATAATGCTCAGTCGTGTGTAGATCGAAAAATTCATGAATTGAGTGGTCTTTTTTGTGATAATCGCAAACCGTAAGACGCGATAATTCCTTCATTCGGGCAATACAACTAGATTTGAATAGTTTTGTAAAATAAAGACAAAATACCTCCAGCCATTTGCAGTTGACGTCTTGATAATTTGTACGCTTGGCAGCTCACCTACTAAAGAAAAAAGCAGAACACTGCTGAACCTCAAAATGAGGAGGTTCTGAACAATCAACTGACTGAAACAGAAAAAGCAGGATGGAAGCTATTATTTGATGGCCAATCACTAAAGGGATGGCATAAATTCAAGAGCAACTCCGTTGATAAAAAATGGCAGGCGCAGGGCGGCTCACTTTTCTTCGTTGGCGACGCTGAAAATGAAGATGAAGCTACTGCCGAGGAGGTGACATTTTAACCGATGATGAATTCGAGAGTTACGAATTGAACCTTGGTCAATAGCAAATTCAAAGATATGCCAGGTTTCGGGACTGTCAGAAAAGGGCGTATTACTTTACAAGATCACCATGATCCGGTCTGGTATCACAATTTCAAGATCAAAGAATTGTAGTCATCGGTAAAAAATTCGTGAATTAGTGGCTCCCCTCATTTGTTTTTCTCTAACAAACTCTAACGCCCTCATCTCCGACCAATAACGCCCCTGATTGTTAAACGAAGGAAAACCACAATGACCTCCTTCTTTTGGTAGTTCAAAAACTACATGATTCGTTTTCTTAAATTCTGACTGATCAAAACAATTGGCGCCTAGGAAAGGATCATTCAAGGCATTAACAACAAGGGTCGATATATCGATTCCTTGAATGAAGTTCATAGAACTGCATTTTTCATAGTAATCAATTGCGTTCTCATACCCACTTAATGGAGCCGTATATAGCTCATCGAAATCGTAAACTGAATTGACCTGGTCCAGTTTGGTTTTGTCAATTTCAGTGAAGACTTCAGACTTTTCCTTTATCTTCTTGAAAAAACTCCTGAGGAATCTTTGCTCATAAAAAAAGTTCGAGCGTTTATGAATCTGTTTGGAACAATCAAGAAGATCCAGGGGAACAGAATATGCTACGGCGCTTGTCAATTCATCCGGTTTGTCCGTACTATCTTCTCCCAAGTATTTTAATACCATATTGCCACCAAGACTGAATCCGATTAGTGAAATTCTCTTATATCCCTTACCAACAGCATGTTTTACAACCAATTCGAGGTCATAGGTGGCTCCACTATGATAGGAATATGGTTTTTTGTTTGGCTCTGCGCTGCATCCCCGGTAATTCCAGGCTAAAACATCGAAATCACTATCAGAAAAACCCCGTACCATTCCTTTCATGTAAGTTCTTGAGCTATTCCCCTCTAAACCATGACAAAGAACAACCAGATGTGAATTTTTATTAATTACCCAATCCAAATCCAGAAAATCACTATCAGGCGTGTTAATTCTTTCGCGGGAATAAGGTGGGCGAGGAACACCTCTCACCAGTACAGGATAAATAGTCTGCATATGCCCGGTGAAAAGGACTCTTGGCGCGGAATAATTGGAACTGGTGATTACAGGCATAATCAAGTTTTTAGTTCTTTTCTTAACCAAAAAATCGTATAAATATGATGCGCCTCATGAAGGAGAAAGAATTCGGTCCACTCCGGAATATTCATCCACCAAGTTTAGGGTGTTTACCCAATCTAAGCAATTGTTCATTCGTTAAAGAACTTATAAATCGAAAAATTTCCCGCCAAATACCAGTGATTGATTCTTGCACATTCCCAGTTGTCTTTTCCAACCACACTTTAAAGAACTCATCCTCCTCTGCTCTATAAACGGTCAAAAATCGGCCGTTTATCTTCTACGATCCGGTCTATTCTATTTCTAAATATTTCCTGGTACCGACCAAGGTGGGCTATATTCTCAGCTACGAACCACGTTTCAGGATTAACCCGCATTATTCATAGGCCACCAATTTTGGGATTAATAATGGGTTGCTAACTATTTTTGATTGGAGTGTATGTATTAATTTGAAGATCAACCAGGTTTCTGGATCTCAAAGGACATTAGAGCGTTTTTTTGTTAGAATTTTTCAATTTTCAGTCAAAGCTCTATTGTGTTCTTATGGAAGAACATTTTTTTGATTAAACCAAACTGTTTTAACTGATCGGTCAGTTCACCGTAAGCAAATCGCCCAGCAGGTATTGATATCTAAAGGCTCTTGAGAATTGTATTGTCAATGATCTTTTCCTTTCTTTCAGGCACGCCCCAACCTTCATCAGGTAAAGCCGGATATTGTCCACTTGCCATCGTTTAGCAAAGTGGTGTTTTGTTTTGGCAATTAATAATTTAATCTGCCCGGAACATTTCATAACAGAGGGTAGCGATGATTAAACGCATGAAATTGGCCCAGTAGCGATGACAGGAAAGCCGGTCGGAATAAGTCATGTTTTTGAGTTCCTTTATTCGATTTTCACTGGCATCACCTCGCTTGACATAAAAATCAAAGTAAATCTGTTGAGCGGTCATCGCTTCAAAGTTGCTCACAAAGTAACGGACATTCATTCCTTTTCCGGTAGACTCCACTTTGGCGTACAGCTTTTCAGAACGATCCCAGCTTTTGGCCTGGTAAGTAAACGGGCCAACAAACTCTTGATGTTTGATGATTTTTGAAGCATATTCCTTTTTTACTTCAATGATAGTCTGTTTGGTAAAAGTCTTTTAAAACTTCATTACTACTAATACCTAAACAAAATTGAAGGTCAAACTGCTTAGCTATCCGGATAAAAAGATGCTCCTGAAAAGCCACTATCCGCTCGAATAAGGATCTTTACTGAGGGCAGTTTTTTTCTGATTTTAATGACAATCCTTTTCAATAAGGCCACAAACCATTTGTTGGAGTGACAATTGCCCGGACGTAGTACTGGTAAAATGACCTGACCGGTGTTCCCGTCCCTTAAAGAACAACTCATGGTACATAGTCTGTCCATAATAGCCATTATACAAACTGAGTTGTTGGGATCCATGAGTAGGGTCATCGGTACCATCTACATCAATGATGATTTGACCAGTCTTCTCTTTCAACTCCTCTACATAACGGTCTACAAACCATTGACTCATCTGGTAGATCAGACTCCGATCGGCCTTGTTTTCAAATCGACTTAAAGTAGGCTGGAAACATAATCCGCTATCTAGTACTTTACGGATCACCGGATCCTCTCGGAGTTTTTTGTTCGTCATTGCAATCCTGATAGCCCTGCATCATTAAAAACACCCGTTGGCGAAGCATTTCTTCATAAGTGTATTCGATAAAAAAGGGGTTTCGATAGTCAGGAATCAGTGCGGCGAAGCTTTTTAATAGACCAGTCTTTCTCTCTACTTTTTCACTTAACAATATCGCTCCGTCTGAGCTAATCGCTGATGCTGAAAAATCAAATTTAAAAGCTTGTTTTCCTCGATAAAATACGGTATCTTTTTCCTTATATTCAGGCATAAATTAATTGCTTATTTTGTTGTCTAACTATCTCAATATAAGCAATTTATGCCTGTTTTTTATTGTCTACTATGAATTTTTCGGGTTAAGGCGCTTAACGGCACTTTCTGAGCTCAGGTCCTCAAGTAGTTCAGCCAGTGTTTCATGCTGAAACTGCAGTCTTGTCAAAAGTGATTTGGTGAGCATTTTTACTAACTACATTGGGCTAAGTTCTAAATAACACAGCAATTATTATTATCTTCGCTATATGATATCAAGTCAAGAGATCAAAAATTTATTTGCACAATTGCCGATAAGTTCCCAAACCGAATTGTTGGATGAGTTGCTCCAGGAGCAGGAATTACAAGGCAAAGTATTGATTGCCGCTCAACAACAAATAGCAGAGAAAAGAAAGAAGAAACCCTGTCCAAATTGCACAAGCGAGAAGGTATATAAGAGGGGCAGACAAAAAGGTGTGCAGATGTATCAGTGCAATGAATGTAAAAGATGGTACAGTGAAACAACAGGGACACCTTTGTATGACATCAAGCTTAAATCAAAATGGCAATCTTATCTGCGCTGCATGGAGCAGGGCATGCCGATAAAAAAGATAGCAAAACAAATCGGAATAAGCATCCAGACAAGCTTCGACTGGCGGCATAAGATATTGAGTTCACTAAATGAGTTTGTTCCCGAACAGTTATCCTCGGAAGTAGAATGTGATGAATTGGAACTGGCACTTAACAACAAGGGCAGTCGAAATTTAGATAGGGCAGCAAGAAAGAGGGGAAACGATTTCATACGGAATATGGGAAAGGAAGAGGTCACAGTTGTCCAGGTAGTAACAGCGGTTGAACGCAAGGGGGAGAGGTACCTTAAAGCTGTTGCATCAAAACGGCTGAGCAAAGAAGAAATTTCAAAGGCCATTGGATGGGAAGTTGGCCTACGGTGCAACCTTGATTACAGATAAGCACCCTTCTTATAAGGCTTTTGCCAAAGACAACCCCTCCATAAAGCACAAAGCGCTATTGGCCAAAGATCATGTGGATAGAGATGATAAAACAATCCATCTGCAAAAAGTAAACAATGTTCACACTCAACTTAGGACATTCTTACGCCCATTCAATGGTGTCAGTTCCAAATATTTGCAAAACTACCTGAATTGGTATGCTTATGCTGACCGAATAAGAGAGAGTAAAACAACTTTGAAACAATGGTTTCTGACTATGCTATTAACGGATCAAGCCTATCATCTGTATGAGCTATTTAAACAAAATACTGTTATAATTAGAACTTAGCTCTACATTGTAACTGATATCAAATGTATAATTGTTAAACTCAATATAGCATGCTTAGTTTACAGGTTATATATTTGATCTTCCAACAATAGTTGCAAGAAAAGTTAACAAGAAAAGGAAAGCATAAATGGCAGAAGTTATCCGAATGCCCAAGATGAGCGACACCATGGAAGAAGGTGTGATTGCTTCATGGTTGAAAAAAGTTGGAGATGAAGTAAAGTCAGGGGATATCCTGGCTGAGGTGGAGACCGACAAGGCAACCATGGAGCTGGAATCTTATTGGGATGGCGTACTTCTGCACATTGGTGTAAATGAAAAAGACTCCGTTCCAGTGGACGGAGTAATAGCAATAATAGGCAATAAAGGTGAAGATATTAATGATTTGATCAACCAGGTTTTCTTCCGGTGGAAACGGAAGCACTCCGGCTGAAGCTTCAGATGATAAAACTGAGGAATCGGCAACCCCGGAAAGCGCTGAAATAATAGATACATCTGGCATAAAGGCCGAGATAATACCCATGCCTAAGATGAGTGATACCATGACCGAGGGCACTATTGCCGCATGGTTGAAAAAAGTTGGAGATGAGGTTAAATCAGGAGATATCCTTGCGGAAGTAGAAACGGATAAAGCGACCATGGAACTGGAGTCGTATTGGGATGGTGTATTACTACATATCGGTCCAAAAGAAGGTGAATCAGTAGAGGTAGATGGCGTCTTAGCCGTAGTTGGTGAGAAAGGTGCAGATTTCGAAATATTGATAAAGGCGCATCAGTCTAAAGTTAGCTCAACCAGTGAAAGTCCTGTACCGGCCGTGGAAGAAATACGAACAACAACGTCAGCACCACCTGCTCCTTCAGGCCCTGCCTCTACTCCAGCTACTGCACCATCAGTTGGTACCGGTGATAATGGAAGGGTAAAAGCATCGCCACTAGCTAAGAAAGTGGCGGCAGAAAAAGGTTACGATATTTCGCAGATCCAGGGTACCGGCGATGGCGGCAGAATTATTAAAAGAGATGTTGAAGCCTTTACGCCATCTGCCGCGACAAGTACCTCCACTGAAGGCGCTACTATCAGCCTGCCCCAGATAGTTGGCCAGGAAAGTTTTGAAGATATTCCGGTTAGTCCAATGCGGAAGACCATCGCCAAGAGGCTGTCTGAGAGCAAGTTCACTGCCCCTCATTTCTACCTTACCATGGAAATCAACATGGATAAGGCTGTTGAGGCAAGGAAAAGTATTAATGAAGTAGCTCGCATTAAGATCTCTTTCAATGATATTATAATTAAAGCCACAGCTGCAGCTTTGCGTCTACATCCTAAAGTCAATGTTTCCTGGTTAGGGGGATAAAATGCGAACGAACCACCACATTCACATTGGTGTAGCGGTAGCAGTAGATGAAGGGTTGCTTGTTCCGGTAATCAGATTTGCCGACAACAAATCACTTTCTCACATCTCTGCTGAGGTAAAAGAGTTAGGTCTGAAAGCCAGGGGGGGGAAACTACAACCAAACGAATGGGAAGGAAATACCTTCACCATTTCCAACCTTGGTATGTTCAGCATAGAAGAGTTCACTGCTATAATTAACTCACCGGGAGTCATGTATCCTTGCGGTAGGAGGTATTAAAGAAACTCCTGTCGTGAAAGACGGACAAGTGGTTCCTGGAAATGTAATGAAAGTAACCATGTCTTGTGACCACCGAACCGTCGATGGAGCAGTGGGTTCGGCTTTTCTCAAAACGCTGAAAAATCTGCTTGAAGATCCGGTAAGAATAATGATTTAACCCGGAATTGTCATTAGAAATTTACTGCGCAGTCTAATTTACTGCAATTCAGGCACTTGCTCGAATTTCGATGCTCACCATAATGATACTATGCCTCCAAGTCGAAATCCTGTGCGAGTACCTGTCTCACAGCAACTTAAACTGCCTCGCTACAAAGTCCAATGACAAATCCGGGTTTAACGATTTCATTCTAGCTCAACCCCTTAGGGGGTACACTGTTTGTAGTAACCAAATAATTTGGAAATAAGCGCCGTAGGTGCGGCCAGATCAAATCTGCACAATCGAATAAATATTTCCTATCATAATCAACATCTGTTGGCCATAAGCAAGGTCGCTCCTACGGCGCTAAAGGATTATATTCTATGATGTCTATAGATCAGTACGTCCCTACAGGACTTAGGAGAATAACTACTCGATAAACCCTCTTCACTTCTACTTCAACAAGTCCTGGTAGATCTTCAAATTCTCGTCATCAAAACATACAAAATAAACCACCTCAATCTTAGTCTCTCCATCTGAATAATTTTTCAAGGATTTTATTGCGATTGAAGCTGCCTCTTCCTTTGGATATCCATAAATCCCTGTACTAATGTTCGGAAATGCTATTGAAATCAGGCCATTCTTGTCAGCAAGACTCAGGCAGTTATGATAGGCATTGGCCAACAGTTCCGGTCCATTGTTATTTCCGCCTGACCAAATCGGTCCTACGGTATGGATCACTTTCTTTGCCGGTAGGTTTCCAGCGGTGGTAATGACTGCCTCACCGGTTGCACATCCACCGATCTCTCTACACTCTTCCAATATCATCGGCCCGCCAGCACGGTGGATTGCGCCATCGACACCTCCCCCGCCACGGAGACCACTATTAGCCGCATTGACTATTACATCTACTCCAATTTTGGTAATATCACCCTGAACGGCCTCCCATTCTCATGAAACGAAAATTAAGGGTTTTGTAAGTTCAAGTAATAAGTGCAATTTTCCTTTGTAGCACTTGCTTTGCGTTTAGGTAATTAAATTTTCTAACAGGGCGTTCATTGATTTTGTTTTCAACAACTTTGATTTGCTCCTCTGTAACAAATCTAATATCTGTTTTCTTAGGATAAAACCTTCTGATTACCCCAATCCTATTTTCAACTGTCCCTTTATCCTGACTAGTATAGGGACGAGTGAAATAGGCATCCACATCAAGGGATTGAGCAATCAACTCATGTTTAGAAAATGCCATATCATTATCAAAAGTGAGTGTTTCCAGTTTGTGTTTATCCTGAGAGAGTTCCTTCACAATAGCTTCGGCCATTTGATCGGTATTTTTACTGTGCATCTTTCTGATTCTGGTAAAAAGACTTGCTCGGTCTGTCATCACCAACAAAGAGCCTTTGTGGTTTTTACCCATCATTAAATCGACTTTTATATCTCCCAATCGTTCCCTTTTGTTAATGATCTGGGGTCCGCTGTTCAATTGATACCCCTATTCGGGATAATACCTCTACGATCTTTTCTGTTTCCTCGTTTGCGCCTTCGTTTGCCATGTTTTAGATATGTGTATAGTTGTTTGTATTCTTGGTTCTCCTGGCGGTTGGTGTGCTTACATTCCCATATCCATTGGTAAATCCATTCATGGCTAAGTGGACATTCTCTCGTTTTCTTTCCCTGATGGCTGATCAATTCAGGACTCCATCTATCTTCTTGGAGCCGGTTAACTATCCAGTCTTTCATGGGTTTGGTGAAAATCACTCTTTTTGGCTTTTCTTGATGACGAAGATTGGTCCTCCTTTGTGCATTTGCTGTTCGATAGACACCAGCTCCCCTACCTCTTGAACCCACATTTCGCTTAAGCTCACGTGAGATCGTAGACGGGTGAAAATGAACGATACAGGCAATCTCCTTTTGAGTAGCTCCTGTTTTCAATAATGCTTCAATTTGATACCTTTGATCAATACTGAGATGTGTGTAGTTTTTTGACATTTTGCAATCCAAAGATTGCACTGCTCAGGCTTTTGAAGGATGAAAAAGCCCTTAAAAGCTTTTTCATCCTTCAATTGCACTTATTAGTTGATCTCAGCATTTCCTACACTAATTAATTACAAAAATACTCTATTGATGCAGGTGATAACAGTGTATACATTTGATTCAAGATTTTTTTCAACCGTTTAGGGAACTCAGCCAGAGAATATGGGGCTCAATTTATTTGAGCCCTTATTGTTTTATATCAATAAAGCATCTGCCATCACTTCAACCATTCCGGGACCATCATGCTTCATTAACTGAGCTATGGCGTCATCCAATTGTGTTTTTTCCATAACCCTAATCCCCATGGGCGCCGCAACTTTGAGCATAGTCCGCAAAATTTGGATTGAGTAGAGAAGTCTGCCATACATCAAACTCGCCTGCCCGCTGTTCTTTACTGATCTTGCCCAATTCGTGGTTATTCAATAGAATGTGTTTTTATGGGCATATTGTACTTAACAGCTGTAGTAACTTCTCCCAAATATTGCATAAAACCACCATCTCCGGTTACTGCGACCACGGGTCTTGAATTGCCAACTGCAGCCAGGCACCCATGGCAGCAGGATAACCCGAAAAATTCATAGTAGACAATAAAAAACAGGCATAAATTGCTTATATTGAGATAGTTAGACAACAAAATAAGCAATTAATTTATGCCTGAATATAAGGAAAAAGATACCGTATTTTATCGAGGAAAACAAGCTTTTAAATTTGATTTTTCAGCATCAGCGATTAGCTCAGACGGAGCGATATTGTTAAGTGAAAAAGTAGAGAGAAAGACTGGTCTATTAAAAAGCTTCGCCGCACTGATTCCTGACTATCGAAACCCCTTTTTTATCGAATACACTTATGAAGAAATGCTTCGCCAACGGGGTGTTTTTAATGATGCAGGGCTATCAGGATTGCAATGACGAACAAAAACTCCGAGAGGATCCGGTGATCCGTAAAGTACTAGATAGCGGATTATGTTCCCAGCCTACTTTAAGTCGATTTGAAAACAAGGCCGATCGGAGTCTGATCTACCAGATGAGTCAATGGTTTGTAGACCGTTATGTAGAGGAGTTGAAAGAGAAGACTGGTCAAATCATCATTGATGTAGATGGTACCGATGACCCTACTCATGGATCCCAACAACTCAGTTTGTATAATGGCTATTATGGACAGACTATGTACCATGAGTTGTTCTTTAAGGACGGGAACACCGGTCAGGTCATTTTACCAGTACTACGTCCGGGCAATTGTCACTCCAACAAATGGTTTGTGGCCTTATTGAAAAGGATTGTCATTAAAATCAGAAAAAAACTGCCCTCAGTAAAGATCCTTATTCGAGCGGATAGTGGCTTTTCAGGAGCATCTTTTTATCGGATAGCTAAGCAGTTTGACCTTCAATTTTGTTTAGGTATTAGTAGTAATGAAGTTTTAAAGACTTTTACCAAACAGACTATCATTGAAGTAAAAAAGGAATATGCTTCAAAAATCATCAAACATCAAGAGTTTGTTGGCCCGTTTACTTACCAGGCCAAAAGCTGGGATCGTTCTGAAAAGCTGTACGCCAAAGTGGAGTCTACCGGAAAAGGAATGAATGTCCGTTACTTTGTGAGCAACTTTGAAGCGATGACCGCTCAACAGATTTACTTTGATTTTTATGTCAAGCGAGGTGATGCCAGTGAAAATCGAATAAAGGAACTCAAAAACATGACTTATTCCGACCGGCTTTCCTGTCATCGCTACTGGGCCAATTTCATGCGTTTAATCATCGCTACCCTCTGTTATGAAATGTTCCGGCAGATTAAATTATTAATTGCCAAAACAAAACACCACTTTGCTAAACGATGGCAAGTGGACAATATCCGGCTTTACCTGATGAAGGTTGGGGCGTGCCTGAAAGAAAGGAAAAGATCATTGACAATACAATTCTCAAGAGCCTTTAGATATCAATACCTGCTGGGCGATTTGCTTACGGTGAACTGACCGATCAGTTAAACAGTTTGGTTTAATCAAAAAAATGTTCTTCCATAAGAACACAATAGAGCTTTGACTGAAAATTGAAAAATTCTAACAAAAAAACGCTCTAATGTCCTTTGAAATCCAGAAACCTGGTTGATCTTCAAATTAATACATACACTCCAATCAAAAATAGTTAGCAACCCATTATTAATCCCAAAATTGGTGGCCTATGAATAATGCGGGTTAAGTGATTTTGGTGATGAATCCTTTAGGGTTCCTCTGGGTAAATTATTAACATCCATTGAGAATGAAGCCAATCTACATTCCTTTGGACGATACGTAACTAAGCAAAGAATTGTGGGCCTGCTTAGGAACAGGCTCCGGGCAGAATAGTATTTCAAAAAACACCTTGAAATACTGGAAATTGAACTGAAGCCACCTTTGGTTATTGCTGGCCTGCAAAGAACAGGGACAACTTTTCTCCAAAGGTTATTGGCATCTAATCCGGAAATTCGTTCTTTAAAAATCCTGGGAAGCATTAACCCGCATTATTCATAGGCCACCAATTTTGGGATTAATAATGGGTTGCTAACTATTTTTGATTGGAGTGTATGTATTAATTTGAAGATCAACCAGGTTTCTGGATTTCAAAGGACATTAGAGCGTTTTTTTTGTTAGAATTTTTCAATTTTCAGTCAAAGCTCTATTGTGTTCTTATGGAAGAACATTTTTTTGATTAAATCAAACTGTTTAACTGATCGGTCAGTTCACCGTAAGCAAATCGCCCAGCAGGTATTGATATCTAAAGGCTCTTGAGAATTGTATTGTCAATGATCTTTTCCTTTCTTTCAGGCACGCCCCAACCTTCATCAGGTAAAGCCGGATATTGTCCACTTGCCATCGTTTAGCAAAGTGGTGTTTTGTTTTGGCAATTAATAATTTAATCTGCCGGAACATTTCATAACAGAGGGTAGCGATGATTAAACGCATGAAATTGGCCCAGTAGCGATGACAGGAAAGCCGGTCGGAATAAGTCATGTTTTTGAGTTCCTTTATTCGATTTTCACTGGCATCACCTCGCTTGACATAAAAATCAAAGTAAATCTGTTGAGCGGTCATCGCTTCAAAGTTGCTCACAAAGTAACGGACATTCATTCCTTTTCCGGTAGACTCCACTTTGGCGTACAGCTTTTCAGAACGATCCCAGCTTTTGGCCTGGTAAGTAAACGGGCCAACAAACTCTTGATGTTTGATGATTTTTGAAGCATATTCCTTTTTTACTTCAATGATAGTCTGTTTGGTAAAAGTCTTTAAAACTTCATTACTACTAATACCTAAACAAAATTGAAGGTCAAACTGCTTAGCTATCCGATAAAAAGATGCTCCTGAAAAGCCACTATCCGCTCGAATAAGGATCTTTACTGAGGGCAGTTTTTTTCTGATTTTAATGACAATCCTTTTCAATAAGGCCACAAACCATTTGTTGGAGTGACAATTGCCCGGACGTAGTACTGGTAAAATGACCTGACCGGTGTTCCCGTCCTTAAAGAACAACTCATGGTACATAGTCTGTCCATAATAGCCATTATACAAACTGAGTTGTTGGGATCCATGAGTAGGGTCATCGGTACCATCTACATCAATGATGATTTGACCAGTCTTCTCTTTCAACTCCTCTACATAACGGTCTACAAACCATTGACTCATCTGGTAGATCAGACTCCGATCGGCCTTGTTTTCAAATCGACTTAAAGTAGGCTGGGAACATAATCCGCTATCTAGTACTTTACGGATCACCGGATCCTCTCGGAGTTTTTGTTCGTCATTGCAATCCTGATAGCCCTGCATCATTAAAAACACCCGTTGGCGAAGCATTTCTTCATAAGTGTATTCGATAAAAAAGGGGTTTCGATAGTCAGGAATCAGTGCGGCGAAGCTTTTTAATAGACCAGTCTTTCTCTCTACTTTTTCACTTAACAATATCGCTCCGTCTGAGCTAATCGCTGATGCTGAAAAATCAAATTTAAAAGCTTGTTTTCCTCGATAAAATACGGTATCTTTTTCCTTATATTCAGGCATAAATTAATTGCTTATTTTGTTGTCTAACTATCTCAATATAAGCAATTTATGCCTGTTTTTTATTGTCTACTATGAATTTTTCGGGTTAAATCCTGCACCTTATCAGGATTGGCCCATCGATAAAAAAGACAAGAGGATCGCTGAAGGAAAAAAAGCCGAAAACGGACTTCGTTATCTCAACCCTTCCTTTTTTGCCATTCATCCTGTTGAGCACAATGCACCCGAAGAAGAAATCCTCCTTTTAGATATATCATTTCTCAGTACGGTGGCTGAAGCCACGCTTCATGTTCCCTCTTTCGCCGGGTGGCTTGAAGAACAAGATCAAACCCCAGCCTATGCCTACATGAAGAAATTATTGCAGCTCCTCACCTGGCAAAATCACGGGAAAAGATGGGTACTAAAAACACCTCATCATTTGGAATATCTTGATGTCCTTAGGAAAGTCTTCCCAGGATGTCCAATCATACAAACACATCGCGATCCAACCATCACTGTTCCTTCATTGTGTAGTATGATCTGGCATGGACGATTTATTTTTTCCAATCAGGTTGACCCCCATCAAATTGGTGAGCAGTGGTTACGGAAAATTGGAATCATGATGAAGAAATCTCTTGATTACAGAAAATCAGTTGGTAATGAAAACTTTATCGACATCAAGTATGAAGATTTCATAAACTCAACAGAGAAAGAGATCATTAAAATTTATGAGTCTATTGGTGATAAACTCACCTCCACTAATGAACTGAAAGAAGTTCTGCTGAAGAATAAGAAGAATAAATATGGTGTCCATAAGTATCGACCTGAAGATTTCGGTTTGAGTGATGACAAAATAAAGTCGGCATTAACGATCTAATTTGATCTGAGCTTGTTTGTATATGCTATTCAGAGTTCCAGGTGGCACATCATCTGAGTTCTTTCCAGCCACCGTTACTATACCCGTTTTTATTGGATGTTTGAATTGTCTGTGACTACCTTTTTGACGTTTTTTGAACCAGCCGTCATCCTCAATTAATTTAATTACTTCTTTGACCTTCAATTATCTAAGAAAATACAAAGGTTTCCGCTTCTGTTAAAGGTTTTGGGATTTCAAGCCCCTCCTTCTCCATACCTTCCAAGTGAAATATTATGGCTTCGTAAATCAATACTTCAATTTCATCTCTAGTTTTACCAGTAGCAATGCAACCTGGTAAATCCGGAACATATGCCCCATAACCTGTTGGAGATTTTTCAAATACAACTAAATACTTATTCATTTCATCAATATTACAACAAAGGTAATAATTTCCAGATGCTACATTACTTTTGAAAATCAGATCTAAAGATTGAACCAAAAAGCCAATTACTCCAATCCTTTCACTGCTACCCTATCTGGGATAGTTAATATGTTCAAAAAACATCCACCGGTAGGCACATTGACTGATGCTGACAGGATAGATGGGAAGGTTTGGCAAACGAAGGCGCAAACGAGGAAACAGAAAAGATCGTAGAGGTATTATCCTGGTAACCGGTGCTAATTCAGGCTTGGGTTTCGCTATTACTCAGCAATTAGTTGAACGAGGGGGAAAAGTGATCATGCCTGCCGTAGTGGTATTCCGGAGACAGGTGAAAAGATTAAGGCTTTAACCGGTTCGAATCAAGTAGAAATGATCCGGGTTGATCTGTCCGATCTATACTCCATTGTTGCTTTAGTTTCAGAATTAAAAAACAGGTCTGTCAAGTTGGACATTACCATCTTTAATGCTGCTGTTGTTCCTAAAGGCTCGAGAAAAACCAATGAAGGTCTTGACCAAATGTTCATGGTCAATTATCTAGCCAAATTCATTCTTATCAATGAATTATTGAAAGAAGATCTATTCAATACCAAAGGGAACATACCTCGTATTATCTATATATCCTCAGAATCTCATCGCTCCGGAGATGACATTGACTTTGAAAAATTTGGACGATTATGGTTATTATAAGCTTCACCTCAACACGTTAGCAGTCCAGAGTATATTCGCTTTGTCCTGGCGCTGTAAATACCAATATTGCCCGGGAATCACCCAAGATCTTCATGTTTTGGGATTAATAATGGGTTGCAAAAGTGATCGCATTATATGGTTATTATAAGCTTCACCTCAACACGTTAGCATCAGAATTGTCCAGAAGACTTAATCCAAATGATCAAGTAAACTATTCGGTTCATTCGCTTTGTCCTGGCGCTGTAAATACCAATATTGCCCGGGAATCACCCAAGATCTTCAAACCTTTACTTAAACTGATTTTTGGATTGTTTTTTCAAAATCCAATCAAAGCTGCCATTCCAGTCACCTATCTCGCATGCTCAAAAGAAATTGAGGGCAAATCAGATTATTATCTTCACATGATGGCTAAAAAGGATCCGGATGAAAGAAGTTTAGATAAAACGATTGGTGAAAAGCTTTGGTCTCATTCTGAAGGACTGCTGGAATCAATCACTCATTCTTTAAACTCCTGATCTCTTAATACTTGAAAATCAGGCAAAACACAAAGCGAAAACAGTCGGCAAATAGTTATTAAGGTTTCTCCATGATTCTCCGTCATCCTCAGAGATAAATAGATTCCCTGTATTTGTACCAAATACTAGGGTGTCACCACTCCTTGCGAAGGAATGACGCAGAACAATATCGAAACAGTTAGTCTGTGGTAAACCTTCTCTAAAAGCCTCCCATGACTTACCTCCATCTTCTGTTCGACATACGCAAAGTGATTGGTCAACCGCCACTCTAATTTGATCACTTGTGGCAGGAATTACCCAGGCACGGTTAGGATCGTCATTATCAATCACCAAAGCAAAACCGTAATTAGCCAGCCCTTTCTGATCGGTGATATCAACCCAGCTTTTCCCGGCGTCGACAGATCTGAAAATGCCGCAGTGATTTTGTTGCCAGATCACATCCGGATTTGACTGGCAGATCTTAATTGAATGTGGGTCGTGACCCAGTTCTGATCTAGGGTTAGGTAAATAATCAGCTCGCAAACCATTATTTCTTACTACCCATGATTTACCTCCATCCGTTGTTTCAAAAACACCGGCACAACTAACGCCGATATAAAAATGATCACTATCTCTTGGATCCATAACAATGGAATGAATGCCGGCATTATCGCGACCACCCCCAAACCAATACTCCGGCCTCGAAGGATGATTCCACAAACTTTCGACCAATGAAAATGATTGACCTAAATCTTCAGAAACAAAAAGACCACCGGGTTCAGTCCCTACCAATATCCGATTGGGTTTATCCTCACCTCCATGGGCAATTGACCACACATACTTTAGAGTAGCCGCTTTACCAGGACTTATTTCAGCGTCTTCCGGATATTTGAGTGCATTAACTTCGTTCCAGGTTTTTCCTTCATCACCTGAGTAATGAAGTTTTTGCCCCCAGTGTTTGTGTGCCAGGCTTACCCACGAGGTATTTGTTCGCTCGTCCACATAAACCATAGAAGCAGGTTGGCCGAGGAAATCAGTTTCGCTGAACATCCATCCATTACCGCTTTTTATATAAGTTACCAATCCCTTGGCTGTAGCTAACAAGATTTTATCTCCATTTACCGACATAATAACCGCTTATTATAATCAATGATGGGTTGGAACGTAAAATAATCAATATCTTGATCGCAGATTGGGTTTTTAGATTAAACGGCGATTTGACACAACATAAAAATGCTACCCATTGATCAAATACGACAGGATTTCCCAATTCTTAACAGAACCAACAAATCAGGTAAGAAATTAATCTACCTGGATAATGCAGCAACCACTCAAAAACCCATCCAGGTAATTGATGCCATCAATGACTTTTACATGAATCACAATTCCAATATTCATCGTGGTATTCACTTTCTAGGGGTTGAGGCCACTGAACTTTATGAGGATACAAGAAATAAGGTCAGGGATTTTATTGGGGCCGATTATAAAGAAGAAATAGTGTTTGTAAGAGGAACCACAGAGGGTATCAATTTGGTTGCATCTTCTTTCGCAGAACAAATTGTCTCTAAAGGTGATAGATTATTGATAACAGGAATGGAACATCATTCCAATCTTATACCCTGGCAAAGGCTGGCTCTTTCGAAAAAAGCTCATCTCGATATAATATCTGTGTCTGATTTTGGCGAAATCGATGTAAATGAAGTTTCAACAAAGATTACAAACCAAACAAAACTTCTAGCTATAAGTCATATCTCCAACTCATTGGGTACCATCAATCCGATTGCGGAAGTAATTAAAATTGCTCATGACAAGGGTATTCCAGTACTGATTGATGGAGCCCAAGCGGTCGGGCATCAACCGGTCAATATGAATTCGCTGAATTGTGACTTCTATACTTTTTCAGGACATAAAATGTTTGGACCAACTGGAATTGGAGTCCTTTATGCCAAAAAAGAATACTTAAGCCAAATGGATCCTTACCAATTTGGTGGAGAAATGATTAAAACTGTTAGCTACGAAGACACGTCATTTGCTGATCTCCCCCATCGTTTTGAGGCAGGTACCCCCGATATCGCCGGTGTAGTTGGTTTGGGCGCCGCCATTAATTACCTTAATTCAATCGGACTTGAGAAGATCAGGGGGTACACGGAAGACCTGGCCATCTATATGGCAGATAAGCTATGTACTATTGAAGGGTTGAAGATAATAGGCAATCCCACAT
This sequence comes from Cyclobacteriaceae bacterium, assembly GCA_963664285.2. Lineage (GTDB taxonomy): Bacteria > Bacteroidota > Bacteroidia > Cytophagales > Cyclobacteriaceae > JAJCYL01. Next base: position 60,307 of record CAXXNX010000048.1, on the reverse strand, counting down.
TACGGGGCAGCATCGTTTCATTTGTCTTCGATCACATTCACCCACACGATGTAGCAACTATTTTAGACGAAGAGGGAATCGCAATAAGAGCAGGTCACCATTGCGCCATGCCTTTGATGCATTCCTTCAACATTTCGGGAACTTCCCGTGCCTCTGTGGCTTTCTATAACGATAGGAAAGAGATCGACCAACTCTACGAGGCCCTTCTTTCGGTAAAAACTATTTTTGCCTGATGTCTGATATACTCAAAGAACTTTATCACGAGGTTATCTTAAAGCACAACAGTGAACCTCTAAATTTCGAAAAGCGAGAAGATGCTACTTTTTGTGTAGAAGCTTATAATCCAGTTTGCGGGGATCAATTCAATCTCTACTTTGACCTTGAAGAGGAGCGTATAGTTAATCTTTCTTTCCATGGCTATGGTTGTGCCATATCCAAAGCATCCATATCAATCTTGATACAATTAATAAATGGTAAACCGATTAATGAGGTGCACACTACAAATCATTTAGTCAAAGAGCTTTTATTGAATGACGGAAGTCAATACAACCTACCAAAGGAACTTGCAGCTTTTGCACCAGTCAGGAAACATTCAGGCAGAATTAAATGCGTAACCCTTGGTTGGGACAGCCTGATTGAATTTCTAGAAAATATTAAATAGTTCCATCCATTAAGTTTATTAACAACTAAATGGGGAAAGCTCTCCGCAATATGTAATTTAACTGAGAAATTATGTACTTAACCAACACAAAGCAATAACACATGCAAACAATATTGGGCTCTGGAGGAATCATTGGCATCGAATTAGCAAAAAATCTTCCAAAACATACAAATAAGATAAGGCTCGTAAGTAGAAATCCTAAAATTGTAAATCAATCAAATGAGCTCTTCCCTTGTGATCTAACCGACACTGAGCAGGTTAAAGAGGCTGTCAAAGGGTCTGATATAGTGTATCTAACTGTAGGGTTAGACTATAATCTTAAAATTTGGGAGGAAAGCTGGCCTAAGATCATGCGTAATACCATTGATGCGTGTGCTTTCCACAACTGCAAGATGGTGTTCTTCGACAACGTGTACATGTATGATAAGGACCATCTCGATAACATGACTGAAGATACTCCCATCAATCCTCCAAGTAAAAAGGGGAAAGTGAGAGCAGAGATTTCTGAAATGATGATGAATGCATGGGAAAGGAACACAATATCGGGTTTGATCGCTAGAGCTCCTGATTTCTATGGACCTAATAATGATAAGAGCATGCTGATGATCTCTGTACATGACAACTTTAAATCGGGTAAAAAAGCTAACTGGTTAGGAAAGATTGATTGCAAGCATTCATTTATCTATACTCCAGATATTGGTAAGGCAACTGCTGAACTTGGCAACTCAAATACTGCCTACAACCAGGTATGGCATCTGCCTACAGCCCCGGATCCTTTAACAGGCAAGGAATGGATTGATGTATTCGCCCGCGAAATGAATATCAAAAACCCCAAATATCAAATTGCTGGCGAAACTATGGCTCAAATCATGGGCCTGTTTAATCCAATAATGAAGGAATTATCCGAAATGATCTACCAGTTTGATCGCGATTTCATTTTTAAGAGTGATAAATACGAACATTATTTCAATACCCAACCTACATCATATGCCAATGGCGTTGAATCCATTATTCGACCTAAATAGTCCTTAACTACACTTCTTATTCGTCAACTATTAAATTAGATACATGGCATTTGATGAGAACCTGGCTGATCGTATCCGTCAGTACTTTAATCAGAAAAAAGTACAGTTCATTGATAAAAAAATGATGGGGGGATTGTGTTTTATGGTTGACGACAAGATGTGTGTTGGCATTATTAAAGATACTCTTATGGCACGCATTGATCCGGAGATCTATGAAGATGTGCTCGCTAAAAAGGGATGCAAAGAGATGGACTTTACAGGCAGAAGTATGAAGGGATTTGTTTACGTTGAACCAGAGGGAATTGACCTGAATAATGACTTAGAGTATTGGCTCGATTTAACTTTAATGTTTAATCCAAAAGCGAAATTGAGTAAAAAGAAAAAATAGAATATGCCAGAACTACCAAACTTTCTTGCTTTTCTAATCGCGACCCTGATATTGCTAGTTATCCCCGGTCCTGCTGTGTTGTTTGTTGTAGGTAAAAGTATTGATCAAGGGAAGATGTCAGGTATTATTTCAGTGTTAGGTATTGCATTTGGAACTGTTTTTCATGTGGTTGCGGCAGCATTTGGGATTTCAGCTTTGCTCACTACATCGGAATTAGCATTCAATATCTTGAAGTATGTGGGTGCATCGTATTTGATATATCTCGGTTTAGTGAATATTTATTCAAAGAAAAAGGTCGTTACATTAAAACATCGAAGCCAAAATCTTATAGAAGTTTTCTTTCAGGGTGTACTGGTAAATATTCTTAATCCGAAGACTGCACTGTTTATATTCTCATTTATTCCTCAATTTGTATCTATTGGTTCATATCCGATAGAAACTCAAATTTTTACTATGGGAATGTGCTTCATAGTTATGGGAATAGTGTGTGATAGTTCATACGTAATCATGGCTAATGCCATAAAACACTTAGTCTTGAGGCATACGAAATTTCAAGAAATTCAAAAGAAAGTTTCCGGATCAATTTATCTTTTTTTTGGTTTGATTACATTAACTCTTCAACCAAATAAAATCAAATAATTAAGCCTTCCGGTTAGCCAACAAAGGAGGAGGTCCACCGGTAAATGGATTATATCTACCTATAGTTTTAGCTCCCATGCCTGATACTCGTACAATTGACCTGTCACCATGCTTATTTCTAATAAAATCCATGGCCTGGTAAAGTCGTATTGTTTTTTCGGCATCATCGAAAAGCTGGATTTGATAATGGCCCCCCACTAAGTGACTATATTTTATTCCAACAAGTCTTACCAATAATCTTTTATTATACAACTTGTCGAATAACTCTTTGATTTTTGGAATCAAAATATGATCAGCTGAGGTATATTGCAATCTCGTTTGCAGAGTTTCTGTACTGAAATCAGAATACCTGATCTTGACTGATACGCAAGAGGTAAGCTTTTTACCTCTCCTTAATTGAAAGGCCAGGTTTTCAGCCATGGCAGTAATAAAACTCTTCATTTTATTAACATTAGTTGAATCCCTTTCAAAGGTCCTTTCAGTAGAAATTGATTTCCTTTCCTGGTAAGGAATTACTGGTGAATGATCTATCCCATTAGCCTTATTCCACATAGTAATGCCATTCTTTCCAAACGCTTTGTCCAGCATTTCACAAGGCATTTCCTGTAGTGTTCTTATATCCCTTACTCCCAATTGAAAAAGTGCCTGGTAGGTCTTATCCCCTATCATAGGAATTTTTTTCACCGATAATGGAGCGAGGAATGCTTTCTCCTTGCCATAATCGATCTTTAGCTTGTTGTTCGGTTTGGCCTCCCCGGTTGCCACTTTTGAAAAAGAAGGGTAAGGAACGGTCTTGTTTTCTGATAAACCAAACGAAATGGGGAGATTAGTTTCATTAATAATCTTATTTCTCAACTCTATTGCCCATTTCATGCAGTTGAAAAATTTATCCATCCCGGATAGGTCAAGATAAAACTCATCAACAGAGGTCTTTTCAAAAGCTGGAACTGACTCTCTAATCACCTGTGTTACCTCCTCCGACTTTTTCATATAAACACTACTATTTCCACGAATGATAATCGCTTCAGGGCATAAGTGTTTTGCTAAATTCATCGGCATAGCTGAATGCACACCGAGCTCCCTCGCTTCATAGCTACACGATGCCACCACCCCACGATCACTTGTACCTCCTACCAAAACAGGTTTTCCAACCAAATTTGTTTCCAGTTGCCTTTCACACGAAATGAAAAAGGTGCCAAGATCTAGGTGAAGGATTGCCCTCGCAGAATTCACTATTGATCGATGATTATATAACTTATACTAAGGATAAACTATATACTAATATAATTAGTATATAGGGCTAAGTTCTAAATAACACAGCAATTATTATTATCTTCGCTATATGATATCAAGTCAAGAGATCAAAAATTTATTTGCACAATTGCCGATAAGTTCCCAAACCGAATTGTTGGATGAGTTGCTCCAGGAGCAGGAATTACAAGGCAAAGTATTGATTGCCGCTCAACAACAAATAGCAGAGAAAAGAAAGAAGAAACCCTGTCCAAATTGCACAAGCGAGAAGGTATATAAGAGGGGCAGACAAAAAGGTGTGCAGATGTATCAGTGCAATGAATGTAAAAGATGGTACAGTGAAACAACAGGGACACCTTTGTATGACATCAAGCTTAAATCAAAATGGCAATCTTATCTGCGCTGCATGGAGCAGGGCATGCCGATAAAAAAGATAGCAAAACAAATCGGAATAAGCATCCAGACAAGCTTCGACTGGCGGCATAAGATATTGAGTTCACTAAATGAGTTTGTTCCCGAACAGTTATCCTCGGAAGTAGAATGTGATGAATTGGAACTGGCACTTAACAACAAGGGCAGTCGAAATTTAGATAGGGCAGCAAGAAAGAGGGGAAACGATTTCATACGGAATATGGGAAAGGAAGAGGTCACAGTTGTCCAGGTAGTAACAGCGGTTGAACGCAAGGGGGAGAAGTACCTTAAAGCTGTTGCATCAAAACGGCTGAGCAAAGAAGAAATTTCAAAGGCCATTGGATGGGAAGTTGGCCTACGGTGCAACCTTGATTACAGATAAGCATCCTTCTTATAAGGCTTTTGCCAAAGACAACCCCTCCATAAAGCACAAAGCGCTATTGGCCAAAGATCATGTGGATAGAGATGATAAAACAATCCATCTGCAAAAAGTAAACAATGTTCACACTCAACTTAGGACATTCTTACGCCCATTCAATGGTGTCAGTTCCAAATATTTGCAAAACTACCTGAATTGGTATGCTTATGCTGACCGAATAAGAGAGAGTAAAACAACTTTGAAACAATGGTTTCTGACTATGCTATTAACGGATCAAGCCTATCATCTGTATGAGCTATTTAAACAAAATGCTGTTATAATTAGAACTTTGCTATATATAGTAATTATATTAGCTAAATGTAAATAATTTATGAAGGTCATTTTGAGATTTAATCCAATACATCTTTAAAAAAGAGGTTGAAAATTAGTAATTGCCATTAGAATCATCTTTAATCTTTAGCTTGTATATTATTAGGTAAATCAGCTAAGTTCTAATTATAACAGCATTTTGTTTAAATAGCTCATACAGATGATAGGCTTGATCCGTTAATAGCATAGTCAGAAACCATTGTTTCAAAGTTGTTTTACTCTCTCTTATTCGGTCAGCATAAGCATACCAATTCAGGTAGTTTTGCAAATATTTGGAACTGACACCATTGAATGGGCGTAAGAATGTCCTAAGTTGAGTGTGAACATTGTTTACTTTTTGCAGATGGATTGTTTTATCATCTCTATCCACATGATCTTTGGCCAATAGCGCTTTGTGCTTTATGGAGGGGTTGTCTTTGGCAAAAGCCTTATAAGAAGGGTGCTTATCTGTAATCAAGGTTGCACCGTAGGCCAACTTCCCATCCAATGCCTTTGAAATTTCTTCTTTGCTCAGCCGTTTTGATGCAACAGCTTTAAGGTACTTCTCCCCCTTGCGTTCAACCGCTGTTACTACCTGGACAACTGTGACCTCTTCCTTTCCCATATTCCGTATGAAATCGTTTCCCCTCTTTCTTGCTGCCCTATCTAAATTTCGACTGCCCTTGTTGTTAAGTGCCAGTTCCAATTCATCACATTCTACTTCCGAGGATAACTGTTCGGGAACAAACTCATTTAGTGAACTCAATATCTTATGCCGCCAGTCGAAGCTTGTCTGGATGCTTATTCCGATTTGTTTTGCTATCTTTTTTATCGGCATGCCCTGCTCCATGCAGCGCAGATAAGATTGCCATTTTGATTTAAGCTTGATGTCATACAAAGGTGTCCCTGTTGTTTCACTGTACCATCTTTTACATTCATTGCACTGATACATCTGCACACCTTTTTGTCTGCCCCTCTTATATACCTTCTCGCTTGTGCAATTTGGACAGGGTTTCTTCTTTCTTTTCTCTGCTATTTGTTGTTGAGCGGCAATCAATACTTTGCCTTGTAATTCCTGCTCCTGGAGCAACTCATCCAACAATTCGGTTTGGGAACTTATCGGCAATTGTGCAAATAAATTTTTGATCTCTTGACTTGATATCATATAGCGAAGATAATAATAATTGCTGTGTTATTTAGAACTTAGCCGGTAAATCAATGCAATTAGTGCCAATATAGCTGCTGATCCAAATACATAAGGCATTCGATTGATATCACCTCCATAAATCCAACCAGCCATTATGGCCCCCGATCCAATTCCGATTTCCAAGGCAATAAATGTAGTTGCCAATGCCTTACCACGAAATCTTTCTTCACTAAGATCAATAGTCCAGGCCATGGTGGTAGGTGATCCACTTCCCACACCCAAACCAAAAAAGAATGCGCCTAGAAGAAAACTGAATTTATCATAGGCGTATCCCACTATCATCATGGAAGTAACAATAAATATTGCAGATATAATGAGGACGTTCACTCGTCCATATTTGTCAGATGCTTTACCGCCGAGGAATCTTACTAACATGGACGAAATAGTAAAAACAGTAAAGAAAAGACCCTTGTTTTCAATTCCCAAGTGCTCACTGAAATCTGGTGTTACAGTAAGTACGACACCAAAAGAGTAGACCAGCAAAACCAGGCTAAATGCAGGCGCTAGTACCTTCGGCTCTATTATTTCATTTCTGCTGATCTTTAAATAACTCCATTTAAATCGAGAAGCGTTTTCGGAAGTCTCCTCCATTCCTAATAAAATGGCAATGGAAAGGAAAGCAAAAACACTTGAAACATAGAACATAGCATCGATGGAAAAAGTCGCTGCTATCAATGGTCCAATAGACGGTCCCAAAGCCATACCAAGGCTTGCGGAGAATCCTGAGATTCCCATTGCCTCACCCCGTCGATTAACAGGAACAATATCAGCAATGTAGGCAGAGGTTCCGGTGGGTTTAAAACCTGTACTCATTCCGTGGAAAAATCTAATGAGCAAAAACCCGGTCACAGTGCTAAGTAAAGGATAGAGTAGCGCCGCGATTGCACTAACTATAGCACCAAATACCATAACCGGAATTCGACCCCATCGATCAGTAAGTTTACCACTAAATGGCCTTGACAAACCTGCTGTAACTGTAAATAGCGCAATGATCAGGCCAATATATTCTTCTCCACCAAGGCTTGCTAAATATGCAGGCAGCTCAGGTATGATCATGTTGAAACTGCAGAAAAACAAAAGGCTACTAAGACATAGTAGCCAAAATTGTAATGAGTAAGTGTGTTTATTTGAGCCCAACCTGCATCTGTGATAAGGTTGCGAAGTTAGGACTAAATTGTATTTTGTCTAACCGCCTAATTCCTTGATATTCTTCTGGACTATCTCAAAATCAGGAACCAGTTTTAACGCTTCGTTAAATTGCTTGCGAGCTTCTTCATTATTGCCTTGCTCTTTTGCAATCAGTCCTTTTAAGTTATAGGTCGCTGCTTTGAGAGATACTTGTTGAGATGTTTCATCCTGCTTAGAAAACGTCATTGTAATCTCAGTAACATCCGTTTTCCCTAATAAAATATCAGATGACGTTACTGCTTCATTAAAACGCTTCAACTGAAGCTGTAAAAATCCAATCTTGTAAAGTGTAATTGAAGAATTATTCTTTAAGAATAAGGACTCATAGCTATCAACAGCCTTGTTGACATCACCGATCTGTTCCCAGCATATGGCTTTCAATTCTAACATATTCAGGTTGTTGGCACTGCCTTTCAGAGCTTCAAGTGCTACTAAAAGACTTGAGGTATACTGCCTATATGCATAATATTCAAAAGCGAGTGAGTCCATCCATGACGCATCTGTTGGATCGATTTCTATCAAATTGTAGATAGCAGTCCTTGCAGTAATAGGATCATTGAAGTATTTGGCCTTCTTATAAATATTCAATTGTTGTAAATATTCCTGTGAATTTTTCCCCTGAGAAAAAACCTGGCTTGAAGAAAAACTTAAACCAAACACAAAAAACAATAGTGCAATTTTTTTCATCATTATTTACTTTAATCATCCAAGTTAGTGGGATCTAAACATTACAACTTATAGCTAAGTTCTAATTATAACAGCATTTTGTTTAAATAGCTCATACAGATGATAGGCTTGATCCGTTAATAGCATAGTCAGAAACCATTGTTTCAAAGTTGTTTTACTCTCTCTTATTCGGTCAGCATAAGCATACCAATTCAGGTAGTTTTGCAAATATTTGGAACTGACACCATTGAATGGGCGTAAGAATGTCCTAAGTTGAGTGTGAACATTGTTTACTTTTTGCAGATGGATTGTTTTATCATCTCTATCCACATGATCTTTGGCCAATAGCGCTTTGTGCTTTATGGAGGAGTTGTCTTTGGCAAAAGCCTTATAAGAAGGGTGCTTATCTGTAATCAAGGTTGCACCGTAGGCCAACTTCCCATCCAATGCCTTTGAAATTTCTTCTTTGCTCAGCCGTTTTGATGCAACAGCTTTAAGGTACTTCTCCCCCTTGCGTTCAACCGCTGTTACTACCTGGACAACTGTGACCTCTTCCTTTCCCATATTCCGTATGAAATCGTTTCCCCTCTTTCTTGCTGCCCTATCTAAATTTCGACTGCCCTTGTTGTTAAGTGCCAGTTCCAATTCATCACATTCTACTTCCGAGGATAACTGTTCGGGAACAAACTCATTTAGTGAACTCAATATCTTATGCCGCCAGTCGAAGCTTATCTGGATGCTTATTCCGATTTGTTTTGCTATCTTTTTTATCGGCATGCCCTGCTCCATGCAGCGCAGATAAGATTGCCATTTTGATTTAAGCTTGATGTCATACAAAGGTGTCCCTGTTGTTTCACTGTACCATCTTTTACATTCATTGCACTGATACATCTGCACACCTTTTTGTCTGCCCCTCTTATATACCTTCTCGCTTGTGCGATTTGGACAGGGTTTCTTCTTTCTTTTCTCTGCTATTTGTTGTTGGAGCGGCAATCAATACTTTGCCTTGTAATTCCTGCTCCTGGAGCAACTCATCCAACAATTCGGTTTGGGAACTTATCGGCAATTGTGCAAATAAATTTTTGATCTCTTGACTTGATATCATATAGCGAAGATAATAATAATTGCTGTGTTATTTAGAACTTAGCCCAACTTATTAACATTCGTACTTCGGAACTTAATTGCGCCCGCAATATTAAACTATATGCTGAGATCAACTAATAAGTGCAATTGAAGGATGAAAAAGCTTTTAAGGGCTTTTTCATCCTTCAATTGCCTGAACAGTGCAATCTTTGGATTGCAAAATGTCAAAAAACTACACACATCTCAGTATTGATCAAAGGTATCAAATTGAAGCATTATTGAAAACAGGAGCTACTCAAAAGGAGATTGCCTGTATCGTTCATTTTCACCCATCTACGATCTCACGTGAGCTTAAGCGAAATGTGGGTTCAAGAGGTAGGGGAGCTGGTGTCTATCGAACAGCAAATGCACAAAGGAGGACCAATCTTCGTCATCAAGAAAAGCCAAAAAGAGTGATTTTCACCAAACCCATGAAAGACTGGATAGTTAACCGGCTCCAAGAAGATAGATGGAGTCCTGAATTGATCAGCCATCAGGGAAAGAAAACGAGAGAATGTCCACTTAGCCATGAATGGATTTACCAATGGATATGGGAATGTAAGCACACCAACCGCCAGGAGAACCAAGAATACAAACAACTATACACATATCTAAAACATGGCAAACGAAGGCGCAAACGAGGAAACAGAAAAGATCGTAGAGGTATTATCCCGAATAGGGTATCAATTGAACAGCGACCCCAGATCATTAACAAAAGGGAACGATTGGGAGATATAGAAGTCGATTTAATGATGGGTAAAAACCACAAAGGCTCTTTGTTGGTGATGACAGACCGAGCAAGTCTTTTTACCAGAATCAGAAAGATGCACAGTAAAAATGCCGATCAAATGGCCGAAGCTATTGTGGAGGAACTCTCTCAGGATAAACACAAACTGGAAACACTCACTTTTGATAATGATATGGCATTTTCTAAACATTATTGCTCAATCCCTTGAACTATTTCATCGTCCCTAACTAGTTCAGTTGACAGAAGGTTTTATCCTAAGAAAACAGAATTAGATTTGTTACTTAATCAATGAACGCCCTGTTAGAAAATTTAATTACCTAAACGCAAAGCAAGTGCTACAAAGGAAAATTGCACTTATTACTTGAACTTACATATCCTTATTTCTAACTAATCCCAATTTCTCACCAATCTTAATCATAAAGGGGATAGCTTCTTCCTGAGAGTTTTTAATTATTCCTTCTAGAATAGCCTCCCTAACTTCCTTTTTAATATCTCCAACAATTCGGGATGGCGGAACCTCAAAAGTTTCCATAATTAATTCTCCTGTTACCACCGGTTGGAAGTTCCGTACTTTATCTTTTTTTTCAACCTCTACCATTTTTACTTCAACCTTTTCAAAATTGTTTAGGTATTTCTGAACCCTCTTGTGATCCTTTGAGGTAATGTCGGCTTTACATAATTTCATTAAAGCTTCAATGTCTTCCCCAGTTTCATACAGTAGACGCCTTACCGCTGAATCAGTGACTTCATCCTTTACTAAAGCAATTGGTCTTAGATGAAGTCGAACCAGCTTTTGAACAAACTTCATATGTTCATTCATTGGCAGCTTCATTCTGCGAAAGATAGAAGGCACCATCCTGGCCCCTTTTTCCTCATGGCCGTGGAATGTCCAGCCAGCATGATCGTCAAACCTCTTGGTCGCAGGTTTTGCAATGTCATGAAGGATAGCAGCCCACCGTAACCATAGATCACTTGATATTTCAGCTACATTGTCAAGTACTTTTAATGTATGGTAAAAGTTGTCCTTATGACCCTTTTTATTGATCACTTCCACCCCATGCAGATCCACCATTTCAGGGAAAGTCTTCTTTAATAAGCCACTTTGAAAAAGAAGTTTGAACCCATATGAGGGCAACAATGACAAAATAATCTTATTTAGTTCATCAGTAATGCGTTCCTGCGAAACAATTTCAATCCTGTCAACGAGATCCATGATACCTCCAAATGTATCAGCGTCAATATCAAACTTAAGCTGAGAAGCAAACCGAATAGCTCGCATCATGCGTAACGGATCATCTGAAAAGGTAATGCCTGGTTCCAATGGTGTTCTGATCATATGATCTTTCAAGTCCTGAACGCCATTGAAAGGATCTATTAACTCCCCGTAATTATGGCGGATTAAACTGATAGCAAGGGCATTTATGGTAAAATCTCTCCGGTTTTGATCGTCTTCAAGTGTTCCGTTCTCGACGAGCGGTTTCCTCGACTCACGTCGATAGGATTCCTTTCTGGCACCCACAAACTCCAATTCCATTCCACCATAGGAGATCATTGAGGTTCCGAAATTATTAAAAATGGTTGGTTCTTTTCCAAGCTCCAAAGACCTGGCAACTGCCTTTGAAAGTTCAATACCGTTACCAACACAAACGAAATCAATATCTTTAGAAGGGCGATCAAGCAGAAGATCACGAACATAACCACCAATGATGTACACATCAACATTTAGCTGAGATGCACAATCGGATACTACATCAAATAGAGAATTGTTGTTGAGGTGGGTACTTAAATTCATAACCATTAAATCCTTCCGATTACAAATCTAAATGGAATTCCTGACCTGAACAGATGATTAACAATAGAAGCAACACTATTGGCTAATAACCCTTCTCAGCCAATCGATTGGCTATATCTTGTCCGATTTTCATGCCCCATTCCTGACCTGCAACCATGGACTCTTGAGTAATTGCAGGTGTATTTTCAGCGTATTTTCGACCTATAGGTGTTTGATAGAATACAATTATCCCGTCAATATCATCCTCATCAAGATATTTGAAATATACTGGGGAAAGTAGCTCAACTAAATCATCAATTGATGTTTTTTTAAATTCTGATTGCAATTCATTCCAGACATCATCCGAAACATCTATCCGCAATTGTTTCATTTGGTCAACTGCCACTGAAAATGTCTGTTCTGCTCCGGTGAGTGAAAGCATCTCTTTCACTTTAGAAGTGTACTGTGAAGATTGTGCTTTTGTGACTGAAAAAATAAATACTAAAAAGAGGAGGGAAATAAGTCTTTTCATCATGAAAATTTGTTTGAACTCAAATTGATGAATTAATGGGGATTAAGCAAAATGACTTTCGGATTAATTTTTGAGTGGATTAAATGCCGGGCACATGGGTACTTTATCCTTTTTTCTCACCTTGCCCGGGTTTTCAGAAATTGTAAATCTGTAAGCCAGTGAAAATTCGTGACTGCCACCGGAATTTGCAGCAAGTTTAGAAATATTGAAATCGTAGCTGTAAGCGAATTCAAAACTTTGAAAATTAAGACCAATAAGAAAAATAATAGCATCCTGCTTGAGGTTATCTCCTATAGATTTGATGATGGGAACTCCCCTGTACCATAAACCAGCCACGATGGGTGAGAAATGAAAATTGACTCCCAAATCAAGCTGCTCAAATGTTCCCTGCTTCTTATAAACAAATGCCGGAGACAGGCTACCATGTTTCACATTCTTAAATAAAGATCTCTTTCCAAGTTTCACTCTCACTCCTCCATGCACAGAATACCTGATTGGAAGTGGACTGTCTCCTTCCACGAAGGATTGATTGGGTTGATTCAAATGTAAAGCAGATGCCCCGAACCAGGAATTTCCATTGTAGAATAAGACCCCTGTTCCAAGGTCTATGTATTGAGTTTTGCTAAAACTGCCCAAAGCGGGATCAATAGAAACTACACTTGTGGGATCCCGGGCATCCAATTGATCTCCGAGAATAATCGATGCCAAATCAATATCACGTGTCACATAACCGAAGTAAAGTGCCGGTTTGACTACCCATTGTTTATTTAATCGGGCATTGTAGGCATAACTAAAACCAGCTGATGTTGTATTTAAATTGGCCTGACCTGCTTTATCCTTTGTTACCAGCAATCCAATACCACTATTTAAATCATGCATATTGAAATCATAAGAAACCGCATGTGTTACAAAGGCTTTAGGTAAACTTGGCCATTGGATCCTTGTATTGGAAATAATACGATGTTCGGTGGTTGTCCCGGCGAAAGCGGGATTGACATAAAGTGGTGCAGAATAGAATTGAGAAAATTGAGGATCTTGAGCAATTGAATTTTGTAGCAGTACTAGAAGGCAAAGGATGGGAAGGCAGGTTTTTTTCATAATCTGATCATCTGATTAAGGTAAAATCTGCCACCCTTACCTCACGCTGGTCATTCTGAAAAGTAAGTTCCAAACGGTAAACGTATACTCCTTGTGGAGCCAGTTTGCCCTCAAAATAGCCATCCCAGCCCACATCAAAACTACTTGTTTCAAACATGAGATTGCCCCATCTGTTAAAGACCTGCATCTTAAATTCAGTTACTCCTTCAAGAATCGGTAGAAATACATCGTTGAGTCCACCCCCGGCACCGGTAACACTTCCACCAGAAAGGTCCGTCGGGATTAGGTGTAAACGCATTAGGTGCTCGTATTTGGCCACCAACTACTACAGTTACGGCAGTTTCGATAGTTATTTGGTCAGAACATCCCTCTTCGCTTGTTGCGGTTAAGGTGATGTTGAAATCGCCCTCATTCTCAAAAGTATGTTGGGGTTCTATCTCCTCGGATGTCGTGCCATCTCCAAAATCCCAGAAATAAGTATCAGCACCCCGACTAAAGTTGACCATAGTGACGGGTGGAGATGGAAGAAATACTTCTCGAGGCCTTGGATCAAATGACGCAATTGGTCTTTCATAAACTTCAATTGCCAATTGTTTGGATTCGGTAGCGTCATCGCCTAATATATTCCCGGCCGTAAGAGATACAGTATAAAATCCAGGTTCCACGTATGAATGTGCCGGGTTGATATCCGTCGAAGTGAATCCATCTCCAAAATCCCAGAGATACATATCGTCCTCGGCAAATTGAGTAAGGTTAGTAAAATTGACAACATGTGGTGGACATCCTAATGCTTCATCAATTTCAAAATCAACTACTGGGGTGGTTGGGTTTATTCTTACGGTTTGCGTTGCTATCTCCTCACAAAAACCAGCACCAACGGTCAAAGTAATATCGTATTCTCCGTTCGTAGCGTAAGTATGTGCACCTGGATTTTTTTGATTTGATGTTTCACCATCTCCAAAATCCCAGAGAAAACTGAAATTATCATCATTGGTTGTATTGGTTATGGTTACGGTTGATTCCGGAAGTATCTGAGAGACCGGATCGGCATTAAAACCAATAGAAATATCATCCTACTGACTTTCCACAATAAAATTGAATGTCGTGACAGATGAAGATTGGCAATCAAAAGCATTAGTACTATTTAGATTGGCATCTATATTGAGATCTCCCGCACCTTGGTCTGGTCTATTCCATAGTACTCTTATTTGATCTCCATCGTTATCAGTTATATCCGGAGGGATAGTAAATGTCCAGTCATAATCAACCAATCCCGGTTGATTAGCCTGAAAAGTGAGCATTTTGGTTTCACATTCGTCTGTAATTTCTGCTAAGGTAAAATCTGAGCTTGGCACTGGATTCACCCTTACGAATTCTTCCGCATCAACTATGCAGAGACCAGCTTTCACTGGCTCTAACAGTACACGATAGTTAGTGCCAGTTTGGCTATTGTTATCAATCTGGTAAGATAATTCATGAAAATTTGGAGCTCCGTTATTTTTAGTTTGTGGAAATCCAGTCACTGGAATAGTAGCATCAAATATTGTCCAGGTATAACTGTCAACATCCAGCGCCTGGGTGGCCCCATCGACGTCGAAAGTTCCTGTCAACGGTGAACAATTAGGAGCAAAGGGATCAAAAGCTATATCTTCAAAACCGGAACTGAATGCAGGATTTACGGTAATATTGATCGGAGTACTAAGAACAAAGCAGTTGTTCGGAGCAGCCGCAGTTGCCTGAAGATTTAAAGTATAATTCACATCACCTGCTGTGCTGTTGTCAAGTGTCAGGTCCAACGTGGGATTTGGAAACGGAACAAATGAAGTGGGTGATCCGATGTCATCATCAATCACTAATTGATAATCTACCGGTCCAAAAGCCAGTACTGCCGGACTCTGTACTGAATTATTTGTGAAAGTGATGAGATCATCAGGACAGACTGATCCGGCAGGACTGCGGGTAAAATCAGAATCTGGTATAGGTTGAACAATAACCGTGGTGAAGAAAAGATCCGTACACAATCCAAGCTCAGTAGTAAGTCTAAGGGCAACATCATAATCTCCAGCCACGGATGTAGATGGTTCAACCTCCCCAATGACTGGGTTACCATCTAAAAACCAATTGAAATCAGTATTATCCCCTAAGCTGAGCTCAGGATTGAAAGTGACTCCGTCATAGCTAAAGTCCCATTCGTAAAGATGGCTAAGTTCTAAATAACACAGCAATTATTATTATCTTCGCTATATGATATCAAGTCAAGAGATCAAAAATTTATTTGCACAATTGCCGATAAGTTCCCAAACCGAATTGTTGGATGAGTTGCTTCAGGAGCAGGAATTACAAGGCAAAGTATTGATTGCCGCTCAACAACAAATAGCAGAGAAAAGAAAGAAGAAACCCTGTCCAAATTGCACAAGCGAGAAGGTATATAAGAGGGGCAGACAAAAAGGTGTGCAGATGTATCAGTGCAATGAATGTAAAAGATGGTACAGTGAAACAACAGGGACACCTTTGTATGACATCAAGCTTAAATCAAAATGGCAATCTTATCTGCGCTGCATGGAGCAGGGCATGCCGATAAAAAAGATAGCAAAACAAATCGGAATAAGCATCCAGACAAGCTTCGACTGGAGGCAT
The DNA here is from genome assembly GCA_963664285.2 of Cyclobacteriaceae bacterium. Taxonomy (GTDB): domain Bacteria; phylum Bacteroidota; class Bacteroidia; order Cytophagales; family Cyclobacteriaceae; genus JAJCYL01. Next base: position 44,236 of record CAXXNX010000048.1, on the reverse strand, counting down.
AAGATATTGAGTTCACTAAATGAGTTTGTTCCCGAACAGTTATCCTCGGAAGTAGAATGTGATGAATTGGAACTGGCACTTAACAACAAGGGCAGTCGAAATTTAGATAGGGCAGCAAGAAAGAGGGGAAACGATTTCATACGGAATATGGGAAAGGAAGAGGTCACAGTTGTCCAGGTAGTAACAGCGGTTGAACGCAAGGGGGAGAAGTACCTTAAAGCTGTTGCATCAAAACGGCTGAGCAAAGAAGAGATTTCAAAGGCATTGGATGGGAAGTTGGCCTACGGTGCAACCTTGATTACAGATAAGCACCCTTCTTATAAGGCTTTTGCCAAAGACAACCCCTCCATAAAGCACAAAGCGCTATTGGCCAAAGATCATGTGGATAGAGATGATAAAACAATCCATCTGCAAAAAGTAAACAATGTTCACACTCAACTTAGGACATTCTTACGCCCATTCAATGGTGTCAGTTCCAAATATTTGCAAAACTACCTGAATTGGTATGCTTATGCTGACCGAATAAGAGAGAGTAAAACAACTTTGAAACAATGGTTTCTGACTATGCTATTAACGGATCAAGCCTATCATCTGTATGAGCTATTTAAACAAAATGCTGTTATAATTAGAACTTAGCTGTAAAGATCAAGCCTAATGATATCATCATTTACTCGCGTAGTGAATCCTGTTAATTGATCTGTGATGGCTGAGAAAGTTGTCCTTTCGCCTTCACATACTCCGTTCGTATTAAAGGTTGGTATTGGTAGTCCATAAACAAATACCGTATCCTGGTCAAAACTACTACAGAATGAAGAAGTATTTTGGGCAACAAGTCTTACTCTTACAAATTCCTCTGCTGTAAAGTCCCGCGTGAAATCCGGAACAGGATCAGCAAGATAAGATCCATCAATGGGTTGTGTGCTGATCAGCACATCGGCTTCATTATAAAATTCATATCGATATTGTGTGTTTACTACATCAACTGTATTGTCTCTAAAACCTACCGTGAATACATCAGCGCCGGTCTGGCAGAAGTCCGGATTAATAGGAGCGCTAAATGCAGCATCATAGAATTCGAAATCGGCTACAGCATCAGGCGCCAGGGTGACGAAATCGTCAAATGTAAATACACACACATCATCTGAGTTAGGGTCGGAGGCTGTCAGCCTGACCAACTTAACGCCTCCACTGGCAAAGACAAAGGTGGGGTTGACATCGTTAGAGGTACCAAGTAGTGGATCTGTATCGGTAGGGCCATCATAAAATTCCCATGTATAGTTATAAGGACCTGGTCCTCCGGTCTGATTAATAAAAAAGATATCTTCATTGATGCAGAATTCCGCTGGTGTACCCCCACCTCCATCTTGTGCCTGATATCCGGGAGCAGGTGGATCGACGATGGTTATATCCAGGACTTCAGAAACTGCATCTTCATAGTTGGGGTCAACTGGATCATTGTTGTAAGGATTGCAAGTATTCCAATTGAACAATGTGACCTGAAAGGTACTTCCCAAGACATTTAATGGATTGGCCGGAGCAGAAACAGGCAGAGAGGTATTATTTGGCACATTTGCCGGGAAAGGAACTTCCATAACATTTCCGAAATATGCCGCCGTTACCATTACCGCTCCCGTTCCATGGGTTTGGGGCGTAGGCAAATTGCCTGCGGCATCCGTGAGTATTTGTGTTCCTCCATCCTCTAATGTTACATCTCGAATCCTGCCTGCGGGAGGTGCTGGATTTGTTCCATACACAAATTGTGTCCACCTGGATATTTGGTTTGGGTTGTCAGGATTAGCCGCAATGTTGCAATTGAATACGGAAGCATCAGCGAATACCGCCCCGTTTATAGCTGCATTCTCACATACATTATATTGCCCGGGGTCTAAAGCGATCATGCCCCCATTTTGATCGTCCACATTCCAGGAGGGAACAATTTGTGTCTGCTCAGAAGTTTCGCATACATCACCTGCGACTATAACGAAGGCTTGAGCTTCAAAGAAACATTCAGGTCCAGTATCAGGATAAGGGAACGGAGTTGCTGTCGCTTGATAAGTCCGGTCTCCATTAGAAACAGTCAATCCTGCTCCCGAAATAGTTTCTGTTGTAGCCCCTGGGTCATTCCAGACAAACTGGATCTCAATATCAGCTGGTGTCTGAGGTGCATTAAATGTATAGGTAACTTCGAAGGTATTCACCGTAACAGGAGCGCATGTCCCATCGGCGCTGAAGTTCACGCTTATGGTAGTGCTTAATAAACTACATTGACTATAGCTATGTAAGCTGATAATTAGAAAGGAGACGATGATGGCTAATCGATCCATATTCCCCCCATAATCAAAAAATTCATGATTAGACTTGATAGCATTGCTGTTGGAAAAAAATTAACTGGTTCCCTAAGGGAACGATCAAGTTATCATTATAATTATATTTTTCAATATAAAAATACAATTATTGACAATATACCCTAAGAAATCCTTACTGGAAATTCATTACACTTCAAATACCAGCATAAAACTCTGTCAGGTGTCTACTCTCCTATTTCCAATCAGCCGGGTTGATAGAGCAACAATTTGCCACTATATCAAGCTTGATAAGGTAAAGAAAAATAACGTGATAATGAAAGAGCTACTTTACATTCATTATGATTTTTTTTAATGTGACCAAAGCTGAGATCAACTAATAAGTGCAATTGAAGGATGAAAAAGCTTTTAAGGGCTTTTTCACCTTCAAAAGCCTGAACAGTGCAATCTTTGGATTGCAAAATGTCAAAAAACTACACACATCTCAGTATTGATCAAAGGTATCAAATTGAAGCATTATTGAAAACAGGAGCTACTCAAAAGGAGATTGCCTGTATCGTTCATTTTCACCCATCTACGATCTCACGTGAGCTTAAGCGAAATGTGGGTTCAAGAGGTAGGGGAGCTGGTGTCTATCGAACAGCAAATGCACAAAGGAGGACCAATCTTCGTCATCAAGAAAAGCCAAAAAGAGTGATTTTCACCAAACCCATGAAAGACTGGATAGTTAACCGGCTCCAAGAAGATAGATGGAGTCCTGAATTGATCAGCCATCGGGGAAAGAAAACGAGAGAATGTCCACTTAGCCATGAATGGATTTACCAATGGATATGGGAATGTAAGCACGCCAACCACCAGGAAAACCAAGAATACAAACAACTATACACATATCTAAAACATGGCAAACGAAGGCGCAAACGAGGAAACAGAAAAGATCGTAGAGGTATTATCCCGAATAGGGTATCAATTGAACAGCGACCCCAGATCATTAACAAAAGGGAACGATTGGGAGATATAGAAGTCGATTTAATGATGGGTAAAAACCACAAAGGCTCTTTGTTGGTGATGACAGACCGAGCAAGTCTTTTTACCAGAATCAGAAAGATGCACAGTAAAAATGCCGATCAAATGGCCGAAGCTATTGTGGAGGAACTCTCTCAGGATAAACACAAACTGGAAACACTCACTTTTGATAATGATATGGCATTTTCTAAACATGAGTTGATTGCTCAATCCCTTGATGTGGATGCCTATTTCACTCGTCCCTATACTAGTCAGGATAAAGGGACAGTTGAAAATAGGATTGGGGTAATCAGAAGGTTTTATCCTAAGAAAACAGATATTAGATTTGTTACAGAGGAGCAAATCAAAGTTGTTGAAAACAAAATCAATGAACGCCCTGTTAGAAAATTTAATTACCTAAACGCAAAGCAAGTGCTACAAAGGAAAATTGCACTTATTACTTGAACTTACAAAACCATTAAATCATCTCTTAGCAATATCGAATGCACTCCATAGCTCCTGATATTTGCTGAAATCAATTATGCATCAAATATTCTTACCAATCATCTTAGTTTTGTGCCCAAAGAATTGAGTACAATGTCAAAACCTAGACTGCCCCGAGGTACACGAGATTTTGGGCCTGAACAAATGTTCAGGAGAAACTACATAATAAACAACATCAGGAGGGTATTTGAAAGGTACGGATTTCAACCACTCGAGACCCCAAGTATGGAAAACCTTTCTGTACTCACCGGGAAATATGGAGATGAAAATGATCAGCTACTTTTCAAGGTTCTTAATTCAGGTGATTTCCTTTCCAAAACTACATCTGAAGATTACACAGCCGGATCAAAGTCTCTAACACCCAAGATTTCCAGCAAGGGCTTACGTTATGATTTGACCGTGCCCTTTGCCAGGTACGTCGTAATGCATCAAAATGAAATTACCTTCCCTTTCAAACGTTACCAGATCCAACCTGTTTGGCGGGCAGACAATCCCCAGAAAGGTCGATACCGTGAATTTTACCAATGTGATGCTGATATAATAGGTACTGACTCCATATTGAGTGATCTTGAAATTGTATGGCTCATTCATGATGTTTTCCAATCATTGGGCCTTGAGGATTTTGAGGTCAAAATGAATAACCGGAAAATATTAACTGCAATCAGTGAATATATCGGCGAACCTGGAAAAGAAGGAGCTTTATGCGTAGCAATTGACAAACTGGATAAGGTTGGACAGGATGCGGTTATGGGTGAACTAAAAAATGTAGGGTTCAGTAATAATTCCTGCAACGCCTTGATACCGGTACTTAACCTTGAGGGCACCAATCAAGAGAAGGTTGAAAAACTACAGTCCATGATTGGAGACGTTATGATTGGTGGGGAAGGTTTGAATGATATTTCGTTCATATTAAATCAGGCTGAGGGGAAAAAAGACATCAAATTGAAGCTGGGTTTCGATGTCACACTGGCAAGGGGGCTTTCTTACTACACCGGAATTATTTTCGAAGTTAAACCAACCTCGGTAAAAATGAGCAGCATTACTGGTGGCGGCCGGTACGATGACCTTACCGGAATATTCGGTTTAGCAGGGATGTCCGGTACGGGAATCTCGTTCGGCATAGACAGGATTTACGAAGTAATGAATGAGCTGGAATTATTCCCTGATACTCAAGCTGCCAACACGAAGGTATTGGTTACTAATTTCGGACAAGAAGCTCTGGGTTTCTCTTTGCAACTGTTGAACGAATTAAGAATCGCAGGGATCAATAGCGAGATCTACCCAAGTGATGCTAAAATGAAAAAGCAATTCACTTATGCGAATAAAAGGGGTATACCCTACGTTGCTGTAATCGGGCCGGATGAGGCAAAAGAGAAGGTAGTTACGTTGAAAATTATGGAGAGTGGATCTCAAGACAAGTTGCAACTGAAGGAGGTTATTAAAAAGTTGGTTGTTTAATTACTGTGATGATATGATGCTTGAAAGTAATTCTTTAACCTCGATCAGTTTCTAAACTTAGTGAAAAATACGAGACTATATATTGTAATTGCAATCACTTTTGGGTTTATGCCTGAGATTTATGGTCAAGCATTGAGCCAAAACGGTACATTTTCTATTGATTTTGCCAAAGGATGCGCCCCTTTTACAGTAAACATCACACAAATTCTCTCACTGAATTCTACCATAAGCAGACAATACACTTACGAGGATGAGCTAACACCAACATTAGATACGGCTCATACTTTTGACGAGCCAGGTGTTTACAATATTGCTCAAATACTCGGGCAGGATGCTAACAAATTTGATACACTCAGTATAGAAGTGTTTGATGCCGTGACTCCTGATTTCAGAATCAATCAATGTTCAGGTAACGGCGTTGCAGTAACCCCGTCCGGAGGAAGCTATGATTCCTATCGCGTATTCTTTACAGCCACCGACATGGTCGATGTAAATCAGGGTGAGACAACCGCTCCATTCATATACAGTATTACCGGTCCACAGCAACTCAGGGTTCTCGGCTTACTTAATGATGCGGAAGAAAATTGTGGTGAAATTATCCGAACCATTAATTCAGTGAATCAACTTGGAATAGCAACTATAACAGATTTGAATGTTGTAACAGTTGGTACTGTCGATGGCGCCATGCTGGTTAGATTCAACCTGGGAAGTAATATTGTTTATGACCTGGAGATAGCGGCCGATGATGATCCTGATTTTCAGTTCCTGCAAAGTGTGAGCAACAGCAGCAACTTAACTATCAGTGGTCTTGACACCGAAAACAGTTCTTTTTGCTTTCGTTTGAAAGTAACCGATGCCTGCACTGGTGAAACTTTCACTTCAAATGTGGCTTGTTCAGCTAACCTGGCTGTAGAACCGATGAATGGTTTTCATCAGATCGAACTCAGGAAACCAGCGATCTTTAATGGTCCAATTGATGTTATTAAAGATGGTGAACTTTTCACAACCGTAACAGATCCTTCACAATTTGTACTGATAGATTCATTGGTGACTTGTAGTAAAGAGAACTGCTATGTCTTAAATATTGACCAGGGCACATTCACCTTTGCAACAACACAAATTTGCGCTACCGGGATATCAGTTGTGGAACCACCACCGGTAAATGATATCACAGCAACCGTAGATGGCGGTGACATCAACCTTATTTGGAGTATTGCTGAAAATGGGATTGCAGATACGGTAGTTGTAAGAAGAGCCAGGGGTAATCAAAGTCTGTCAGAAATCACCAGGACAACAGCGGATGAGTTCATTGATCAATCGCCTGGAGTAGATCGCTCTTCTTTTATTTATGATATTTTCTATACTGACGCCTGTGGCAATCGTTCAAATACAAGCAATTCGGCCCAAACCATATTTCTTAAAGCTGAAAATACAACAGGCAATGTTTACGACCTAAACTGGAATGCTTATAGTGGTTGGTTCACCGGGGTGGCCAATTACTTCCTCCAGCGACTTGATCCGGCAGGCACTCTCACTAGTGAAGAAAAAATCCTTAGCGGCTTTATCCAACAAGTCGTTCTTACCAATCTTGATACGGAACCAGTCACATTCAGAATAAGGGCAGAATCACTGGATTTAACTCCATTAGAATCCTTCTCTAATACACTCACATTTGAATTTGTTCCAGCACTGTTCATTCCGGCAGCTTTCACACCGAATGGTGATGATTTAAACGATGTACTGGAAATCGAGGGCACGTTTGTGAATTCCGTAAAAATGCACATTTTTAACAGATGGGGTGAAGTGATATTTTATACTGAAGATCGTAACAGCGGCTGGGATGGAAAAATCGGCCAAAATAACGCAGCCAGTGGAACTTACGTTTATTCTCTAGAATTTACTGACGAACAGGGGAAGAAATTCACTAAGAGAGGTACCTTTGTTCTGATCAGATAACTATTTTAAACCCCAAATTTCAAATTGCAAATAACATTGGAGTATTTGTACTTTGTATTTTGATATTTGACATTTTTGCAACGCTATGATCGATATGATGAAAATGATTGGCAAAGTGAAAGAGGTCCAGGAGAAGATGAAAGAAGCCCAGGAAAACCTTAAAGATATTCGTGAAACGGGAGAATCCGGAGCTGGAATGGTGAAAGCTACAGTCAATGGCAGAAAGGAAGTACTTTCTATTGAGGTGGATGGTTCACTACTAAATAAGGATGATAAGGAGATGATGCAAGACCTGGTTGTGGCTGCAGTAAATAAAGCTTTGGAAAACGTAGATGTAAAGGCTAAGGAAGAACTTAAAAAAAGTACTGAAGGAATTATTCCTAATATTCCCGGACTTGATCTTAGTAATCTAGGTGGTTAAAAACAAAATTCCAAAAATCAAAAAGCAAACAAATCCAAAATTTCAAAAACTCAATGCTCTCCATTTTTTGGGATTTATTATTTATTAATTGTTTGTCATTTGATGTTTTTGAATTTGAAAATTGTAAGCTTAGCCCCCAAATTCAGATGAAATCAATATGACTAAGGTCTCCGTTGTAATACTCAATTACGATGGCAAAGCGTATCTAGAGCAATTTCTACCGGTGGTCATTGATTACAGTGAGAATGCAGAAGTGGTTGTCATAGACAATGCTTCTAGAGACGATTCCATTGATTTTCTAAAAAGTAATTATCCGGATATTCGATTAATAGTGCTTCAGGAAAATTTGGGCTATGCCGGAGGTTATAACGAGGGACTGAAATCTATCTCCTCTGAATATTGTGTGTTGCTCAATTCAGATATTGAAGTTAGCGAGAACTGGCTCCAACCGGTCATTGAGTTAATGGATAACGATCCAGGTATAGCAGCCTGCCAACCTAAAATATTGTCATATCGTCAAAAAGAATATTTTGAATATGCTGGTGCAGCAGGCGGCTTTATCGACTGGTTGGGCTATCCGTTTTGCAGGGGAAGAATATTTGATACCACCGAAAAAGACACTGGCCAGTATGACGATATTCGTCAGGTGTTTTGGGCATCTGGAGCGTGTTTTTTTGTTCGCACATCAGTTTTTAACCAATTAGGCGGTTTTGATGAAAGTTTCTTTGCCCATATGGAAGAAATTGATCTCTGCTGGAGAATTAATAATGAGGGTTTCAAAGTTATGGTTTGCCCTGATAGTGTCATCTATCATGTAGGAGGTGGCACTTTGCCAGCCACCAACCCCAGGAAGACGTTTTTAAATTTTAAAAATAGCTTAGTGATGCTAACCAAAAATCTCGGTGTAGGCGAGGTAGTATTGAAAATTCCTCTAAGATGCTTGTTAGATTGGGTAGCTGTAGTTAAGTTTTTGCTGGATGGTTCGGCTAACCACAGCCTGGCAGTCCTAAGAGCCCATTGGAGCTATATATTGATTTTATTTCGAATTCTGAAAAAGAGATCCAAAAATGGTCAGGATAATTCATTGCTGATTTACAAACGACTACTCGTAATGGATTACTTTCTACGAGAACGGAAATATTTTCATCAACTGAAAATGAGATAGTTTCAATCATCGATGTCTCAATATCACCTTCTCGCCATTTGTGTTTTAGCATACCATACAAATAAGCAGAACCGATAATTGCACCAAAAGCAACAACCATAAAAAGCAACAAGGTGAAACAACCAATCAATCTGGAACTTTCCTCCTGTTTTGGCATGTATAATCTATAGTGCGATTCGCTTTGCATAACTTCAAAAGTTCAATTAGTTAGGGCTTCCTCAGATTGGATAAAAACGACCTTGATTGCTCATATTAACCCGCATTATTCATAGGCCACCAATTTTGGGATTAATAATGGGTTGCTAACTATTTTTGATTGGAGTGTATGTATTAATTTGAAGATCAACCAGGTTTCTGGATTTCAAAGGACATTAGAGCGTTTTTTTGTTAGAATTTTTCAATTTTCAGTCAAAGCTCTATTGTGTTCTTATGGAAGAACATTTTTTTGATTAAACCAAACTGTTTAACTGATCGGTCAGTTCACCGTAAGCAAATCGCCCAGCAGGTATTGATATCTAAAGGCTCTTGAGAATTGTATTGTCAATGATCTTTTCCTTTCTTTCAGGCACGCCCCAACCTTCATCAGGTAAAGCCGGATATTGTCCACTTGCCATCGTTTAGCAAAGTGGTGTTTTGTTTTGGCAATTAATAATTTAATCTGCCGGAACATTTCATAACAGAGGGTAGCGATGATTAAACGCATGAAATTGGCCAGTAGCGATGACAGGAAAGCCGGTCGGAATAAGTCATGTTTTTGAGTTCCTTTATTCGATTTTCACTGGCATCACCTCGCTTGACATAAAAATCAAAGTAAATCTGTTGAGCGGTCATCGCTTCAAAGTTGCTCACAAAGTAACGGACATTCATTCCTTTTCCGGTAGACTCCACTTTGGCGTACAGCTTTTCAGAACGATCCCAGCTTTTGGCCTGGTAAGTAAACGGGCCAACAAACTCTTGATGTTTGATGATTTTTGAAGCATATTCCTTTTTTACTTCAATGATAGTCTGTTTGGTAAAAGTCTTTAAAACTTCATTACTACTAATACCTAAACAAAATTGAAGGTCAAACTGCTTAGCTATCCGATAAAAAGATGCTCCTGAAAAGCCACTATCCGCTCGAATAAGGATCTTTACTGAGGGCAGTTTTTTTCTGATTTTAATGACAATCCTTTTCAATAAGGCCACAAACCATTTGTTGGAGTGACAATTGCCCGGACGTAGTACTGGTAAAATGACCTGACCGGTGTTCCCGTCCTTAAAGAACAACTCATGGTACATAGTCTGTCCATAATAGCCATTATACAAACTGAGTTGTTGGGATCCATGAGTAGGGTCATCGGTACCATCTACATCAATGATGATTTGACCAGTCTTCTCTTTCAACTCCTCTACATAACGGTCTACAAACCATTGACTCATCTGGTAGATCAGACTCCGATCGGCCTTGTTTTCAAATCGACTTAAAGTAGGCTGGGAACATAATCCGCTATCTAGTACTTTACGGATCACCGGATCCTCTCGGAGTTTTTGTTCGTCATTGCAATCCTGATAGCCCTGCATCATTAAAAACACCCGTTGGCGAAGCATTTCTTCATAAGTGTATTCGATAAAAAAGGGGTTTCGATAGTCAGGAATCAGTGCGGCGAAGCTTTTTAATAGACCAGTCTTTCTCTCTACTTTTTCACTTAACAATATCGCTCCGTCTGAGCTAATCGCTGATGCTGAAAAATCAAATTTAAAAGCTTGTTTTCCTCGATAAAATACGGTATCTTTTTCCTTATATTCAGGCATAAATTAATTGCTTATTTTGTTGTCTAACTATCTCAATATAAGCAATTTATGCCTGTTTTTTATTGTCTACTATGAATTTTTCGGGTTAGTAAGAGGTTGGGGGCCTTTCTTAGGAAAGCAAGTGAAGATTTTCTTTTTGGTGCAAAATCTTCGATTGGCATTTGTGGCATAGATCAGGTCAGCTCCCAATTGATTAAGTGCTCCAAAGTGTCGTTTGTGCTTTACAGTACTAATCTTGAGCCGGGTGGATTCATTGAAAGCGTTGAAATTCATACACTCAATCATGCAGATCCCATCCACTTGCAGCATATGTACCTTCATGCCAAACTCAACTCTTTTGTTCTCTTTTCCCCTGACTATCGGCCTGACATAGGGTTTTGCCAATGATACGATGCGGTTTTTTAACTCTTTGGCCGGGTGGGTTTGTAGGAACTGCTGTTGTTCAAGTACTTTTTTGATGGTTCTCAGGTAATCTCTTTCCTGCTCATTAAGCAGTGGCAGTTTAGCATCGTTGAGAACTTGTTGAAGTTGGATCAACCCCTTGTGTAGCAGATACAACAGGGCTTTTTTACGCTTACGTCCTTCTTTATAGGTCTTCCTGCGTCTTTTCTCATAATCGCGTTGTCTGCGCTTTTGTTCAACATATTTGGAGCGAGGCCTTTTCTTTCTCACTACTTTACACCATCGGAACAATTGCTTTTCAAACACCCAATGGCAGCATTCCCATAACAGCTTTACATCAGTAGGAAAACGGATATAACTCTCATAACAGGTAGCGTCCATTAAAAGCACATGGGTATTATTCATGTCTCTTTTCCAATGTTCGATCAATATTTGTTGGAGCTGTTGCCAGTCTGTATGCTCAGCCAGATAACTGCGGATGCGGCTTACGATAGCATTGTCTCGAATCTTCTCTGTGTCTGATAACATTTTGCCACAGAACAACTGTAGGCTCCAATCGGAGTTAAAGCGTTCTATTAGTTTCTCATCACTGATACTCAGGTAGGACTTAAGAAACATCAGCGCAAACATCCCTTTTGAGGAAAACCACCGGGGAGCACCAGGTCCGTTATTTTCTTCAGGCAGGCAGTCCGCTAACTGATTCCACGGTAGACTATCATAAACTGCACCCAATTTACTGCTCTTAAACAAATACCATTTTGGAGTTAAACCATATTCGGGTTGGAAAAGCCTTTTTTGCATTCTAATTTGTGGTGTTAGATGTGTTCTACACCACAATCTAGCAAAACAAAAACCCCGAAAAAAGCCCTATTCGGCCGATTTCGGGGTTCTTTATCCTTTCAAACCTCTTTTAACTCTTTGATTATCAGAATCTTAATTTATTCAAAGACGCCCTGAACTAGTCTGGCCTAGTCCACTATTTCGTGGATATAATTTGTTCTTGTGACTGCTTGCCGGCAAGGTAATACCCATTGAATTGATCATAGATAATTTTTTCATATACTGTTGGTATTACATTGATACCATTTTTCTTTATCACGCCATACATACCTCGTTGCTTCACTATGATGTAGCCACTCTCATTTTCCTCCAGTAGTGCAAATTTGGGTGGTACCTGCAATTCACCTTTCAAGTTCGCTAACCCATATTTACCGGATTTAACAACCACGAAAGAATTCATCTCATTTCGACAAAGTGAATCATAATCTGTAGGTAGCACTTCCTTTCCTTCCGTATCTATTATACCATACATATTATCTTTACGTACTATAGACACTCCCCGGTCGAAATTTTCAACTTCATCGTAGCGAGGTTGTATCGTCAGCCGATCAAGGCGGTTAATGAATCCCCACTTTCCCACCAATTGTACAGCCGCCAACCCTTCTTTAAAATCTTCCACTGCGTCATACCTGTTGGCTATCCTCAGTTTGCCATCAAAATCAATAAATCCATACCTTCCGTCCTTCTTAATACTTAAGAATCCCTCAGAAAGACTACCAATGTGTTCATATTCGTTTGTTAGGTTAAGAAGGAATTTTCCGTCCTTACCAATCACTCCGTGGCGTTGATCTTTCCTGAGGATGTAAACCTGGTTACCCGAAAGTTCTGATATATTGTCGTAAATGGGTGGGATTATGCTTTTTCCAACGTGATCTATCAGTCCGTATTTATTACTTGCTGTTATTTCCAATAATCCGTAAGAGTGGAGCGCCAGGTGATTATAGGTCTGATAGACTACACGTTCATTCGCATCTATTAAATCCAATCCCGGGCCTGTATGGTTAATGAACAGGTCCGTATTTACAATTGTCACTTCTGAATGATTTGGATATACAACCCATTCCCCAACAGTATTGATAATTCCCTGATTTCCGAGATAATTTACTTTTGCCCTTCCATTTTTAAAAGGCCAGGCATAATCATATTTATATTCGATCAAAACATGTCCGCTAAAATCAATATATCCCCAGTACCCGTTCTTCCTGGTAGCTATTATATTCTCACTCATTGGAAAAATGGCATCAAAGTAACTTGAGCTAATGAGGCTGCCAAAATCGGAATATATCTGCCAACGCTGACTACTTTCCTCGGTCGTTAATACATAAAAATGCTTTCCCGAATAATAGATTGAATCAAACTGTAACGGCAGGACCTCAATACCCCCCCTTTTGAGTACTCCATATTTACTGTCCTGCTGAACAATTACAAATTGATCGTCCGGAACCATAATCCTCCAGTCATTGCCATTTACCAGGTACTCCTCGTCAATATTGATAATGGCCTGTCTTCCATTCGTAGTTACATTGTATATGCCATGACTGACCGGCGCGATTTTGTCATAGTAAAATTCCTTAACGACCCCTTTTTCCGGAATAATTAGTTCCCACCTGGGAAATTCCGTGAGGGTAGCCGAACTATCACTATTTAACCGAATGGATTTGTAGATCACCGGAGTGATTATGTTACCCATATTATCTACCAACCCCTGTTTCCCTAATCCGTCATATACGAGAGAGTAGCTTCCTAGTTCGCTTATCGTATCATAATCAAATCCTGTTAGTTGATTTCCTTCTAAACTATAGATTGCTGCACTCCCATCAATATAGACTACAAAATTCAGGTGTTGTATTTCAACTCTATCGTATTTTATTGATATCACTTCCCGCTCTTCATAATCAATGACGCCCCATTTTAACTCGCCATCTTTTTGCTGGCCAGCTATTAAAATATTTCCACTTGGTGAAAGTGAATGATATTGGAAGCCTAACCTTGCATTTCCCTTAGTGTCTAGAATGCCAAACAAGGTGTCCGAGTAGCTGTTTTTCCTGGAAGCGACTAAAAAACCTTCGTTAGCCGGATAAAGGTCAACATATACAGGTGCCGATATGCGCTTATTTTTTGTGTTTATTAATCCCCATTTACCATTTTCATAATAACCAAATACTTCATTAATCAGGTTATTAGTGCCATTTGACCAACCCAGGTTGTCATATACTATAGGAATTACAATATTCCCGGCGTCATCCGCCAATCCATGCTTGTTCCCATTTGTGACGACCTCATAGCCCAATATCGCTGCATTAATACCGTGATATAGGAATATGAACATTATAATCAAAAGGGACTTACTCATAGGATTGAGCCAAATCATTTTCACCAGGAACTGAGCCTGGATTTGAAGGTCATTTTATGACATCTCCTGATTGTCGTTCCAATTCGAACAGGTCATTGAGAACATCAATAAGGGTTTCAGCTTCACCTCGTTTGCAAGCAGCTTTTAATTGGAGTACTGGTAATTTGATGATCTTTTGAATCATGCTCTTAGTCACCGTGTCTACCATCTTGTTCTCCTTTTCAGAGGTGTTTTTTAGAAATCTCGCCATTTCTTCCCGTCTTATCTGCTCAAGGGCATTTTTCAGCTTATTGATTGTTGGAGAGACTTCCATTTCTCGAGTCCAATTTGAAAATTCATCAATAGCGTCAGATATTATTTGGCGCACCTGCGGAATTGCATTCATTCTATTCTTGAGTGCCTTACTCGTCTTATTTTGAATACCGTCGATATTGTACAACAGTACACCCGGTATATCTTCGACCTCCGTTGATATGCTTCTTGGTACAGACAAGTCAAACAGGTATTTAAACGAATGACGAGGTTGAGAGGCTAATAGTTCCTTTGTAAGGAAAGGTTCATCTGTGCGCAATGAGCTGACTATTACGTCAAATCCGGTAAGTTCATAAGTTACTGAATCGAAAGGGATGATGTCAAAATTACATTCATATGCAATTTCCCTCGCCCGCTGTTCAGTCCGGTTGCAGATAGCTACTTTCGCTTTGCTCACGGAAGTAAGGTTTCTGCAAACATCCTCACCAACTTCACCCAATCCCAGTACGAGGACTTTGGGTTCCTTAAGACTAGATACCAGGCCTTCTATTAATTCGACCGTAGCGTAACTGACTGAGGCAGCTCCATCCCTAAACGGTGTTTCCTGAACTACTCTTTTATTAGTGAAGAATACTGTGTGTAGCAATCTATGAAGATAAGGTCCGGCCAAATCCTCATCTGCAGCCCATTGGTAAGCATTCTTAACCTGATTGATGATTTCAAGATCACCTACTACCTGGGCCTCCAGGCCAATTGCTACATCGAACAAATGTTTAGATGCAGTATGCTGGTCATTATAGCGGACAAAGAAATCCTTGAAAGGGCTCAGATCGGCAATATCTTTCTCCAAACCAATCAATTTGATGATTTCGTCTGACCTATCATTAGGCGAACTGTAATAAACTTCGGTCCTATTACAAGTCGACAATACCATAACTTCATGTATATCTGTAAATTCTTTAAAGAATCTCAACAATCTCCTGCAAGCTTCCTCATCAAAAGACAGAAGTTCTCTCACCTCAAGTGGTGTATTACGGTAAGAAATTCCAATTGCCTTAAAGTCCTTGTGCATCTCTATGTAATCGTGTTTGCGAATTTAACAGTGTTTCTCCATAAAAAGGACTATCAATGCCAGTTTATAATATTATATGTACGGACAGCATCCAAAAAAGGATCAGTTTTCGCAATGATAAGTAAAGTAATTTTTATAATATAGCTTCTCGATTAACGGTGGATAAAGAGTGAAACAGTTGAGATCCGTAATCAGAAGATATTTTAGTTACTCCAAAAGAGAAACCAACGGTCTTCTTATTTTAATTCCTCTAATGGTCGTAATAATTCTTGTTTCCTCCATCTACAAAAGATCTCTCACCGCTTCTAAAACACTTTCGAAAGATAATGCGTTCACTCAGCTTTTGGTTGACGAAATAAAGTCTATAACTCACCAAAAAAGTACACCTCAACCCGATCAATTCAAAAGCACTATAAAACTGATTCCAGTCAGGTTTGATCCGAATAAGGCGAGTACCGCTCAACTCGAACTTATGGGTTTGAGTAAAAAATTGGTGCAAACCATCAATAATTATCGATTAAAGGGTGGTGTTTTTCGGATAAAAAATGATCTGGCCAAGATCTATGGCCTTGACAAAGAATCTTTTGACAAACTTTATGATTATATTGATTTACCTGAAAATTTGCCTTCCCGGGCCATTGCAATCAAAAACCAGAAAAGGAAATACAATGATCTTCCGATCCCGGTGATAAAAGATATTAATACAGCCACTAGAGAAGATTTCGCGACAATTCGTGGCATTGGTGAGGTGCTTTCTCAGCGAATTGTTTCATTTCGATCAGGTCTAGGTGGATTCCACTCGATGGACCAATTGAATGAGATTTATGGCTTGAAAGATACTGTGATGATGCGACTGAAGGAGCATTTCACATTCTTAGACTCACTCCAACTAAACCGGTTAGACCTGATCACGTCATCGGAAAAAGATTAAACCCGCATTATTCATAGGCCACCAATTTTGGGATTAATAATGGGTTGCTAACTATTTTTGATTGGAGTGTATGTATTAATTTGAAGATCAACCAGGTTTCTGGATTTCAAAGGACATTAGAGCGTTTTTTTGTTAGAATTTTTCAATTTTCAGTCAAAGCTCTATTGTGTTCTTATGGAAGAACATTTTTTTGATTAAACCAAACTGTTTAACTGATTGGTCAGTTCACCGTAAGCAAATCGCCCAGCAGGTATTGATATCTAAAGGCTCTTGAGAATTGTATTGTCAATGATCTTTTCCTTTCTTTCAGGCACGCCCCAACCTTCATCAGGTAAAGCCGGATATTGTCCACTTGCCATCGTTTAGCAAAGTGGTGTTTTGTTTTGGCAATTAATAATTTAATCTGCCGGAACATTTCATAACAGAGGGTAGCGATGATTAAACGCATGAAATTGGCCCAGTAGCGATGACAGGAAAGCCGGTCGGAATAAGTCATGTTTTTGAGTTCCTTTATTCGATTTTCACTGGCATCACCTCGCTTGACATAAAAATCAAAGTAAATCTGTTGAGCGGTCATCGCTTCAAAGTTGCTCACAAAGTAACGGACATTCATTCCTTTTCCGGTAGACTCCACTTTGGCGTACAGCTTTTCAGAACGATCCCAGCTTTTGGCCTGGTAAGTAAACGGGCCAACAAACTCTTGATGTTTGATGATTTTTGAAGCATATTCCTTTTTTACTTCAATGATAGTCTGTTTGGTAAAAGTCTTTAAAACTTCATTACTACTAATACCTAAACAAAATTGAAGGTCAAACTGCTTAGCTATCCGATAAAAAGATGCTCCTGAAAAGCCACTATCCGCTCGAATAAGGATCTTTACTGAGGGCAGTTTTTTTCTGATTTTAATGACAATCCTTTTCAATAAGGCCACAAACCATTTGTTGGAGTGACAATTGGCCGGACGTAGTACTGGTAAAATGACCTGACCGGTGTTCCCGTCCTTAAAGAACAACTCATGGTACATAGTCTGTCCATAATAGCCATTATACAAACTGAGTTGTTGGGATCCATGAGTAGGGTCATCGGTACCATCTACATCAATGATGATTTGACCAGTCTTCTCTTTCAACTCCTCTACATAACGGTCTACAAACCATTGACTCATCTGGTAGATCAGACTCCGATCGGCCTTGTTTTCAAATCGACTTAAAGTAGGCTGGGAACATAATCCGCTATCTAGTACTTTACGGATCACCGGATCCTCTCGGAGTTTTTGTTCGTCATTGCAATCCTGATAGCCCTGCATCATTAAAAACACCCGTTGGCGAAGCATTTCTTCATAAGTGTATTCGATAAAAAAGGGGTTTCGATAGTCAGGAATCAGTGCGGCGAAGCTTTTTAATAGACCAGTCTTTCTCTCTACTTTTTCACTTAACAATATCGCTCCGTCTGAGCTAATCGCTGATGCTGAAAAATCAAATTTAAAAGCTTGTTTTCCTCGATAAAATACGGTATCTTTTTCCTTATATTCAGGCATAAATTAATTGCTTATTTTGTTGTCTAACTATCTCAATATAAGCAATTTATGCCTGTTTTTTATTGTCTACTATGAATTTTTTGGGTTAAGCAAACATCCCTATATAAACTACAAATTAGCGAGGGTAATTGTGGCGTTCAGAGATCAACATAAAATTCAATCAAAAACACAATTACTCGAGATCAAAGTGATGACCGACAGCTTATATCGGAAGCTATCACCCTATATTTACGTTTCGGATAACCTCAATAAAAAAGGAGGCTAAATTGCCTCCTTTTTTATTGATTCTCTTTCAGATTTATGCTAACTGTGCATCCAGTTTTTGTGATAACACATTTTTTGGTACAGCCCCAATTTGCTTATCTACAATTTCTCCTCCTTTAAATACCAACAAAGTCGGGATACTTCTAATCCCAAATTTCGCTGATACTTGAGGATTATTATCCACATCAACCTTTCCCACAACTGCCTTACCCTCGTACTCACCGGCGAGTTCTTCAACGATAGGACCAATCATTTTACAAGGACCACACCATTCTGCCCAAAAATCTATCAGCACAGGCTTTTCAGATCCAATTACTTCCTCGAAATTACTGTCTGTTATTTCTATTGTTTTTCCCATTTTGTCTGTTTCAATTTATTGACTTCTAATAAAGAGAACGCAAATATACAGAATATGTTAACCCATAATTGACCGGTTAGTCAGATAAATGACTTTATCTAAAACAAGCGACAACTTAGTCCTCGTCATCCATTACCAATTCACCTTTATACCCAAACAACATATTGGCTTTAATGCCTTTAACAACCTTATTAGGCACCATTTCCTCCCAGCCTTGCTTTCCTTCCTCGATCATTGTTAGAACATCATCGGAAACAATATGCAGGTTATCAGTGTTGCCAGTGATATCCTTCAACTTGTTATTCTTAATCAGAAAGTCGTAAAGTGGTTGAAGGTGTGGTTTTGGTTTGAAGTTCTTTACCGTTAGTATCTCTGTAGGATTCTCGCGGGAAAATGCCGGGTAGACATAAATTTTTATGTTGGAACCAAACAGATCCCCGAATGATTCCAGAATTCCACCACCCAGATCCTCGTAATATGATTCGTCAAAAATCCTTTCCAGGTTATTGACACCGATAATCAGTCCTTTCTTCTTATTCCTGGTAAATTGTCGCAAATAATTAACCAACTTATAGTGCTGCTGATAATTGGATATCAACACGTTTTGTCCCAGGGAGCAAAGTATATCAACGCGATCAAGAAAATCATTCTCGTCAATCTGATCTCCCTTTTTTAAGTCAGTCAATGTTAACTCTGACAATACCATGATCTGGTCGATATCTACGTCCTCTTCCTTTTTGTATTGTCTGAGGCCTGAAATCAACATATCAACACTGACCACAGTTACAGGTCGGAATCTTCCCCGAAGGGTGATTACATTCTTTTTATATAAAGCTTCTGAAGGCTGAAGCACTTTCTTATCGGGTCCAAACATTGCTGCTTGTGTCAAACCATTTTTAACCAACTTCAAACTCATCAGGCGATTATCAACATGATGGAAATCAGGACCTTCAAGTCTGAACATATCTATTTCCACTCTATCCTGATTCATATTGTCTACCAACGAAATCAGAATCTCCTCGGGATCCTTATGAAAATGTACCCCATAAATCAAGTTAACCCCGACCATTCCCAGTGCCTGCTGTTGCAAAACAGGATCATTATCTTTCATCATCACATGAATCACCAGGTCGTTGGGTTCAGACATTGGGTGCAGTTGGAACCGCAACCCCATCCAGCCATGTCCTTCCACTGTTCTTTTAAAATTAAGTGTTTGCACTGTATCTGCAAATGCAAAGAATCGAGTCTTTTTGGCTTTAAAGACCAATCGCTTTTTCAGCAGTGAATACTCACGATCAAGCATTTTCATGAGCCTTTCTTCTGCTACATATCGCTCACAGGGACCATAAATGGCGTCACTAAATGCCATATCATAGGCCGACATGGTCTTGGCCACCGTCCCAGATGCCGCTCCGGCTTTAAAAAAGTTAGAAGCTACCTCTTGGCCTGCCCCAATTTCAGCCATGGTGCCATAAATAGATTCATCCATATTAAGTTTGAGCGCCTTCTCTTTGGTTGATAACCTCTTAAGTTCCAGGGAGCGATAAGTCATAAGAATCCTTTATTTTATCATTCAATATAAACCTCTTTTCTAATTTACACAGAAATAAAAAATCCGCCCTAATAATGTGAGCGGATTTGAATAAGGATTTGCTAGAAATTTCTAAAAGATAGAAATAACTCTTCCAATACTTGGTATTGGAAGAGTTATTAAGGATAATACCCCTTTTCAATCATATGATCTGCGATTTCACGACGCAGCTCTTTGGTATTGATCGCGTTGGTTTTAGTGAATCGTTTTAATCCCATAAGCATAACCTTCTGCTCATCTCCGGAAGTGAATGACACGATGGCTTCCTTTCCCGCAAGATTTACTTTATCGACTGCTTCATATAAATACATCTTTGACATTATCACATGGTATTTGGCATCTCCCTCGCCATGCATACCCTGGACTTTCTCCGCCCGGAGAATAGCTGATTCGGCACAATAAACCTCAATCACCATATCAGCGATATTCATCAGAATTTCCTGCTCATCATTCAGATTGGGCCCAAACTTTTGCGCAGCCTTACCTGCAACCATCAAAATAGCTTTTTTCAGCTTAACGATCGCATCCCTTTCTACTGCAAAAGGAAGGCTCAAATCAGGAGTTTCAAATGATGGAACTGATGTGAGCTCCTCAGCAACAGCCATCGCCGGTTCCATCAAGTTTAGTTCTCCTTTCAGTGATCTTTTGAGGATCATTCCAACCAGGAGCATTCGGTTAATCTCACTTGTTCCTTCATAAATGCGGCAAATCCTTGAATCACGGTATGCTCTCGCCATTGGTGCTTCCTCGGAGAAACCCATGCCTCCGTATACCTGAACACCCTCGTCAACAATGTAATCAAGCACTTCAGAGCCATGGACTTTTATAATGGCGCATTCAATTGCAAATTGTTCTAATCCCTTCAACTTGGCTGCAGCATCATCCATTCCCTCCGCAATCAGGTCATTAATCTTATCCTCAATGTCCTGACCAGCTCTATAGGAGGCTGACTCTGCCGCATAAGTTTTGATTGCCATCTCAGCCAATTTGTGCTTAATTGCTCCAAACGAAGCAATTGAGGTACCAAACTGTTTACGTTCAATGGCATATTTTAAAGCCATGTCGGCTACAGTCTTACCACCTCCTACAGCACTGACTCCCAATTTAATCCTACCAATATTTAGAATATTTACTGCAATTTTAAATCCGTTTTCCCGCTCAGAAAGCATGTTTTCAACCGGCACTTTACAATCATTAAAGAAAACCTGTCTTGTTGACGATCCTTTAATGCCCATCTTCCGTTCTTCATCATTCATGGTGATTCCACCAAACTCCTTCTCCACAATGAAGGCGGAAAGGTTTTTGTCATTGTCAATTTTGGCGAAAACAATAAATAGGTCAGCAAAACCACCATTGGAAATCCACATCTTTTGACCATTGATCAGGTAATGTTTGCCATCTGCGGTCAGTGTCGCCTTGGTTTTCCCTGAATTGGCATCAGATCCGGAATCAGGTTCTGTTAAACAGTAGCATGCTTTGATCCCACCTGAAGCTAACCCCGGGAGATATTTTTGTTTTTGCTCTTCAGTTCCGTAATAAAGAATTGGCAGGGTACCTATGCCCGTATGGGCGCCAAATGCCGTTGAAAAAGAGCCCGCTGAACCAATTTTATCGGCAATCAACATACCAGTGTTGAAACTCATTCCCAAACCACCATATTCTTCAGGGACAATGACACCCAACAGTCCTAACTGGCCAGCTTTATCCATTAGGGATGGAAGCAATCCTTCTTCGAGTGAATCAATGCGCTCGGCAATCGGGTGAATTTCTTTTCCGATGAAATCGGCCGTTGCATCCCCCATCATACGTTGTTCCTCAGTAAATTCTTCCGGAACGAAGATATCCTTAGCATCGGTCTCTCTAATGAGAAATTCGCCTCCTTTAATTGCTACTTTTTCCAGTACTGCTTCCATGATCAATCTTTATTTAGTATCGATAGTAAATAGTATGCATGCATAACATTTTCAAATATAAAAAAAGTTCGGAAATTAGTATGCATGCCGAGTAAATTATCAGCTAATTCAGCCCCGAAAATTTGTTAAATCTGAACCAGCCGGTGATTATTATCTGTAACATTTTGATTTAACACGATATCTGTAGTAATTTATTCCCGGTTTTCACTAGCCTATAAAAATAAATCATTATGAAAAACATTTTTACCATTCTTTGTGTCATTTCAATGTTCGCCTATGGATGTGGATCTTCTGGGACAACACAAGAGTCGTCCGATAATTCGGATAGTACTGAAATCTCTGATATCCGGGAGAAAGTAGAGAGAGAATTTATGTATCCTATCCCTACTTCTTATCAGGTAACCCAATTGCTTCAGGATGCAGAAGCAAGTTTTGTTTTAGGCATTACCAATTCACCGGAAAATGTTGATAAGTATGAGACCCAAAAAGACAAGGCATTGAATTTGGGTATCTACGGGGCTGATCTTAGTTATGCGAGTACATACAATAGGCAAGAGGAGACCATGTCTTTCCTCAATGCTTCAAAACAACTTGTGGATGATCTTCAGTTGAGTAGCATCTTCACTGTGGAAATGGTTAGTAGAATAGAAAATAACTTGAGCAATAAGGATTCTTTGATTCTCATTGTTACTGAATCATTCTACGATACTTATGAATACCTTAATAAAGACGGACAAAACAAACTTTCTCTTTTGGTTGTAGCTGGCAGTTGGATAGAGGGTCTCTATATAACCACACAACTTGCCATATCCAGTAATTATGATGTTAGAATTATGGATATTGTGTCAAAACAAAAAGGGCCTGCCAATCAATTGTTTGACCTCCTATCTAAACATTCGGGAGACGATGATGTGAGTGCCGTCCTACCTTTTCTGAATTACTTAAAAGAAACTTATGCCGGTATTGATGAAAATACACCACTGACACAAGAGCAGTTGGATAACATATACAACAATGTAGACAAAACCCGTAGTGCAATAGTTGGCGAATCATAATATCAATACAAGAACTTTTCAATAAGGCATATTGAAAGATCAATATGCCTTATTGTTTTTATTACTGGCTCTACGGTTATTAGTTGAAGTAAATCAAAATATCCAGTCTGTAAATCCCAAATTTCAAACCTGCCTTCAGGAGCCGAAAATCTCCTTTCGGCAAAAACTTGCTAATCCTAATACCTAATTTCAATAGCTGAACTATTATAAGCTGAGATCAACTAATAAGTGCAATTGAAGGATGAAAAAGCTTTTAAGGGCTTTTTCATCCTTCAAAAGCCTGAGCAGTGCAATCTTTGGATTGCAAAATGTCAAAAAACTACACACATCTCAGTATTGATCAAAGGTATCAAATTGAAGCATTATTGAAAACAGGAGCTACTCAAAAGGAGATTGCCTGTATCGTTCATTTTCACCCATCTACGATCTCACGTGAGCTTAAGCGAAATGTGGGTTCAAGAGGTAGGGGAGCTGGTGTCTATCGAACAGCAAATGCACAAAGGAGGACCAATCTTCGTCATCAAGAAAAGCCAAAAAGAGTGATTTTCACCAAACCCATGAAAGACTGGATAGTTAACCGGCTCCAAGAAGATAGATGGAGTCCTGAATTGATCAGCCATCAGGGAAAGAAAACGAGAGAATGTCCACTTAGCCATGAATGGATTTACCAATGGATATGGGAATGTAAGCACACCAACCACCAGGAGAACCAAGAATACAAACAACTATACACATATCTAAAACATGGCAAACGAAGGCGCAAACGAGGAAACAGAAAAGATCGTAGAGGTATTATCCCGAATAGGGTATCAATTGAACAGCGACCCCAGATCATTAACAAAAGGGAACGATTGGGAGATATAGAAGTCGATTTAATGATGGGTAAAAACCACAAAGGCTCTTTGTTGGTGATGACAGACCGAGCAAGTCTTTTTACCAGAATCAGAAAGATGCACAGTAAAAATGCCGATCAAATGGCCGAAGCTATTGTGGAGGAACTCTCTCAGGATAAACACAAACTGGAAACACTCACTTTTGATAATGATATGGCATTTTCTAAACATGAGTTGATTGCTCAATCCCTTGATGTGGATGCCTATTTCACTCGTCCCTATACTAGTCAGGATAAAGGGACAGTTGAAAATAGGATTGGGGTAATCAGAAGGTTTTATCCTAAGAAAACAGATATTAGATTTGTTACAGAGGAGCAAATCAAAGTTGTTGAAAACAAAATCAATGAACGCCCTGTTAGAAAATTTAATTACCTAAACGCAAAGCAAGTGCTACAAAGGAAAATTGCACTTATTACTTGAACTTACATAATGAAATACTCCTTTCTCTTAAAATTAATTTATGGGGTATAGTATTGGGTTTTGGCCATTGTGTATTGTTTGTCTTTTGTTATTGTAATTTATCTTTTTATACTTCCAGTAAATTCATGGCAGAACCTTATAACTTAAAGCAATCGGAAGATACAAACTGCCTGTATTAACCCTTGTGATCAGTTAGCTAATGAGTGAATCGATAATAAATGCTTTAATGCACCTCTTCGCCATTATCGAGAGCGTAAAGGATGAAAAAGCTGAATCCGGTGAACTCATCGTCAGACCTTTTCTTAAACTTCAGTTAAACGATCAATTGGTCTCTCAGTATGTAAAACTGTTTGAAGACTATGTGGATTTTTATCGCAAGGAGTCTTTCGAAACCAGCGAAGATCTGGCGCTACAGGTCGAGTCGAAAAACATCCTGCAAGTCACAAAAATCTGCAACCAACTGAACAAGGAACTCTTTCAAGATGAAAGAATCATTCTATTCATGCAACTAATAGAGTTGATAAACACCGACCATAAGGTTACTCAAAAGGAGAATGACTTTATCCTATTGGTAGCGCTTAATTTTAATATCCCAAGATCTGAGATTAATGACATCAAATCCTTTATTCTCGATGACGGAGGGCATAATATCTCTAAAAATAATGCAATGGAAATTGACAATAAGGTCACAGAATGGCCAGAAGAGATTGCCTGGATGATGAAAAAGAAGAGGAAGCCGGGTGTGACGGAATTTCGGCATATGTATGTAGAGAATTTTTTTGGGATAATGCTTGTACTTTACATACGTAGTATTAGCACTTTTACCTTTCGCTATGATGGCCCACTGAATCTGTTCCTGGAGGGAAAAGAAGTGCTAAAGGGCAAATCTTACCTGATCAAACCGGGAGCTATTATTAAAGGACCAAATATCCAGCCAATTTATGAGTTGGATATTACCAAAAAGTTCTTACTTGATGATGAGAAGAAGATAAAGACCGTATTCGAGGCCACAGATATCCAGTTCAAGTTTAAAAACAGCAATAACGGTATTCATCCTTTTTCATTCGTGGAGGAATCCGGTCATCTAATCGGCATAATGGGGGGGAGTGGAACTGGCAAATCAACCTTATTAAACCTCTTAAATGGAACACTTGAACCGAATAGCGGTAAGATCCATATCAACGGATACAAAATCAACCGCTGTGTTGAGCAGGGAGCAATTGGATATGTACCACAAGATGATTTGCTTTTTGAGGAACTTACAGTCTATCAAAACCTGTACTTCAACGCCCAACTTAGCTTCAGTGATTTTGAGGAGGATAGGATAAGATCGACAGTGAATAAAATTCTAATAGATCTTGATATCTATGAAACGAGAGATCTCACCGTCGGCAGTCCCCTAAATAAAACGATCAGCGGCGGTCAAAGGAAAAGGTTAAATATTGCCCTGGAATTAATGCGTGAACCCGCCGTGCTGTTTGTTGACGAACCAACCTCGGGATTATCATCAACAGACTCTATGATGGTTATGA
Organism: Cyclobacteriaceae bacterium; assembly: GCA_963664285.2. Taxonomy (GTDB): domain Bacteria; phylum Bacteroidota; class Bacteroidia; order Cytophagales; family Cyclobacteriaceae; genus JAJCYL01. Next base: position 18,223 of record CAXXNX010000048.1, on the reverse strand, counting down.
ACCTGCTTAAAGAGCAGGCTAGAAAAGGCAAACTGGTGATTGTTATCATTCATCAACCATCCTCCGATATATTCAAGCTATTTGACAAACTTTGGATTTTGGATAAAGGTGGTTACCCTATATACAATGGCAATCCCATTGATGCCGTTGTGTATTTTAAAACCATGATTACCCAGGTAAATGCGGCTGAAAGTGAATGTCAGACATGTGGAAATGTTGTGACAGAACAGATACTGGAGATCATCGAAGCCAAGGAAATCAATGATCAGGGAAGACCGACTGGAGAACGGAAAGTATCACCATCGGCGTGGTATAACCGATATCTCGAAAACATTGTTCCTAAGTTAAAGCGAGTTAAATGGCAAACGGCACTACCTCCTTCAAACTTTAGTATTCCAAACCTGCTTGATCAATTCGTTATTTTCAGTAAACGGAATATTAATGCCAAACTCACCAATACACAATATATTCTCCTAAACATACTTGAGCCACCCATCCTGGTACTGATACTGGGATACTTATCAAAGTATTCGCCAGGTGATGAATATGTATTTGCCGACAACAAGAATTTGCCGGTCTATCTGTTTATGTCTGTCGTTGTGGCACTTTTCCTGGGGATGTCAATCAGTGCAGAGGAGATATACAAAGACAAAAAGATCCTGGTGCGGGAGTCATTTCTTAATCTAAGCCGTCTAAGTTACCTGAACTCCAAAATTGCCTATTTGTTTGCTTTATCAGCATTTCAGACTATAATTTTTATACTGTTAGGCAATCTCATCCTGGAGATCCAGGGTATGACCCTCAGTTTTTGGATGGTACTGTTTTCTACCGCATGCTTCGCAAATATGGTTGGTCTGAATATTTCGGCTGGTCTTAATTCCATAGTTACTATATATATACTTATTCCACTCATACTGGTACCACAACTGCTGCTAGGCGGAGCTATGATCAAATTCGACGAATTACACCATAGCATAACAGGTAAAATATATGTTCCGGTAGTTGGTGACTTGATGGTTTCCAGGTGGGCTTACGAGGCGCTTGCTGTCGAACAATTTAAATATAATGCCTATGAAAAGGACTATTATGAGTTTGATCGCATGATTAGTCATGCCTCCTACCAATCATCTTTTTTGATTCCACGACTGGAGAGAAAATTAGAACAATCGTTGGGGGCTCTGACAGCAGGAGATTCATCCAGGGCCAAAGGTCATTTGGGACTGATCAGAAATGAATTCTTCAAACTCCAGGAAAGAGATGATAACCACACGTTTAATCGTTTCAACGACCTTGAACCTGATTATTTCACTCAAAACACCTATGACAACGCCTTATATTATCTGAATTCTCTGAGAAAAAAATACCAATCGTTGCGGGAAGATGCGAATGATCAGAGAGAAGACGTATATCGAAACAGAATTAAATTATTGGGTAAAGAAGAAGCGTTAAAGATCAGAGAGCATCATAATACCAACCTGGCTAACCTCGTGCTCAATCGTGACGAACTTACTAAAGTCTATGAGACTGATTTTGCTTACGTCCAAAAGAAAGATCCTATCTTTATGTATCCTGACTCAGACTACGGACAGGCTCACTTTTATGCTCCATTGAAAATTGTAGGCAGTTGGCACATTGATACTCTCTGGTTTAACCTATTTATGATCTGGAGCATAACAGCGGTCCTTTATTTGGCATTGATCAAAGACGTCTTGAGACGATCACTTGTATTCCTCGGCAAGCTATTTAAGGGTAAGGAATATAGCGGATAGCATCAATCTTTTTTACCTAAATTCTCGGCTTTCCACTTCATTGACATCAAAACCCTGTCATAGCCGCTGGGGTGATCATAGAATATCATGCGTTCCCAATAACCCGGCTTGATTTTGCGATAAGTTGAAAGCTTCATTGCCGCAGCTGCAAATCCATCCGGCTCTTTTGCAGCATTCAAGCCAAAAATATCTGCTTCTGCTTCATTACTTCTGATTATGCTGTTGGTTACGGGTTCAGCAATGAAAAAATATACTGACAATAATACCATTATCAGCGGAAAGCCTGCCACATCGCTTAATCCTGTAATTCCCCAGTTATGACCCCACTTAACCAATACTTTATCATAGGCCCAGTTGATGAATGCAAACCCAACGAGGAATACCAGTCCAAAGGTTATAACCAATTCATATGAGTGATTCAGCAGGTAATGGCCCAATTCATGTGCCATGACCGCATTTACTTCATTTTCTGTAGATTGATTCAATAAATTATCGTTCAATGAAATCCGAATAGTGCTTCCCATACCACTCACTTTTGGCACTAATTCTGTCACTTTGTTTGGAAGCATTAAACATGTAAACATTATCAACAGGAACTCCATTGGCTCTAGCCATCGATAGAATGGACTCCTTCACGGGACCCTCTTCCAGCGGTTTATACTCATTGAAAAGCGGATTTATAAATACCGGAGAAATGAACATAATGATTATAAGAAATATGAATGTAATCCCTGACCCCCATAGCCACCAGGTTCTTTCCGCTTTTCTGATGGCTATATAAAGGCACATGAATAAAGCGCTGCCAAATAATGTGAAAAGAATGAGCCCGATTAATTCATCACCCATCCACTGACCCCAAGACTGATTAGAAAGGTCGTAATTATGCTCTCTGAAAAAATCTTTATAAAGGGTCCATGGGTAAAGTAGCACATAGGAAATAATTGTATAGAATGTGATATAAATGAAATTCTGTAGGTTGGTTTTTCCAGTTATTTTGGTTGCCATTTTCTTTATCCTGTAACTTAATCCTTTGGCCAAAAACAACCAGGCGATTAATAAATCTATAAGTACTGCCCAAAGAAGCAACCAATAGCCACCTTCAAAATAAGCATCGGATCTCTCTTTTTGATCTTTACTAAGAGTATCAAGATACTGCTGGGTAGCATCGTTAACGTCAAAGGATTGTTCTACAACATTGGTATTCATTTGATCATTTTCCCCGTAAATATCATTGCTGCGTCCCTGCAATGAGCAGAACAGTAATAAAATGGTTAGTAGATTTTTTATCCAGAGGTTCAATTTTGACATCAAATTAAGTTTTATCTTTAAATAGTATACCCATTGTACAGAATAACAAGAATTTACTTGATTTTTGATTGCATGAACGTACTACAGAACAGCATATTTAAACCCGGAATTGTCATTAGAAATTTACCTTGCAGCCTAATTTACTGCCATTCAGGCACTGGCTCGAATTTCGATGATCACCATAATGATACAATGCCTCCGCGTCGAAATCCTGCTGTGCCTTCGCGAGTCCTTCGTCAGAGGCTACGGCAGCACGCTGTCGCTGGAGCTTTTAGCGTAAGAGACCGGAGAAAGCCGCTATTGCGAAGCACGGTGCGAGTACCTGTCTCACAGCAACTTAGACTGCTCGCTGCTCCTGCGCTGAAGCTTCGGGTAAGCGTTACAAAGTCCAATGACAAATCCGGGTTAAATCAACTGGATTATTAGGATGACAAGACAAATACAAACAATTCCAAGGTGGCGATCTCTTCGTAATGTAATACGCATTCTTCAGAATCCAATTCCGGTTTTCAAGGGGTATTTAGAAAAGTATGGAGAAACATTTCAAGTATTTATTGCAGGAGTCACACCGGCAGTATTCAGTATTGACCCTGACTTTGCCCAGCATGTCTTACAGAAAAATCATCGAAACTATCAAAAATCGTCAATCCAGAAAGATGCGATTGGAACATATGTGGGAAAAGGCCTGCTCACTACAGACGGGCCCTATTGGTTGAAGCAGCGAAGGTTGATTCAACCCGGATTTCATCGTGAAAGGCTGAACAAAATTACTAGTATTATAACGGTTGTAATTGATAATTATCTTGATCTTCTAGAATTTCGGATAAAAACCAATCCGGTGGTGAACATATACCAGGAAACACTTGAAGTCGCCCATCGCATAATTGTAAGGTCGATCTTCAGTGACAACCTGAACGATCAGGAAATGACCCAATTGGGTAACAATATCACCGAAGTACAGAAATTTCTTGTCAGACAGATACGTTTGCCCTTCCTGGATTTTTGGTTTTCGATAAGCGGACAAAAAACTAAATATTTATCGATTGCCCGGGAGTCTGACGTCATTATCCGCAGGTACATTAAAGAGCGACGCTCAGGTAACAAAGTACATGACGATTTACTGCAAATGTTGCTTGAATCAAAATATGAAGACACAGGTCGGGGAATGACGGACCAGCAGCTTTTAGATGAAAGTTTAATTTTGTTTATTGCCGGTCATGAAACCAGTGCTAATGCCATGGCTTGGATGACATATCTCCTCAGTCAGCATACGGAAATAGCGGAGAATTTACGGAGTGATCAACAAACTAATTACCCTAAACAGGTTATCAATGAGGCTTTAAGATTATACCCTCCGGCCTGGATAACCGATCGTGTGGCCATAGAGGAGGATGTGTTCAATGGAATCAACATTTCAAAGGGTATGATCACCGTTCCATACATTTATGAAATTCACCATTCTGAAAGGCTATGGAGAAATGCGGATGAATTTGATCCAGAGCGCTTTTCAGAGAGCGAATCAAGACATCCGTTTGCATTTATGCCATTCGGAGGAGGACCAAGACTCTGTATCGGAAACAATTTTGCCATGATGGAAATGGAGATGTTCTTAACAAAATTCACCAAACGGTTTGACTTTCGGCTTATTGAAGGCCAGGAGATTGAAGTTCAACCGATGGTTACATTGAGACCTAAAAATGGAATAATGATTAAGTTGATAAAAAGGATCTCAACTTGATCTCATGGTCAGAAAGTGGCATTCATGTTAAATAGCTTTAAATATCCTGGCCAAAGAATAACCGGGGGTCTTTATTTCTAAATCAAGGAAATAGCCAAAAGGAGTCTGACTTATTTGATAACCGGAACCTTTCAAACGCTCCTCTACACTGTCAAAGAGACCTTTGGTTATGTCCGGATCTGCTTTGCTTTCTGACAGGTGAGCCGCCCATTTCAAGTTTTTGACCAGTTTCTTCTCCTTTTTAACCATGTCATCTTCATCCTCTTTTTCAACATGTATAAAAGCGGTTAGTACATTAGTTATCATCTCCATAATGCATGTCTTCCGCATCATCCAATGTCTTTTGAGCCGGATGATAGGCCATTCGTTCCATATAGATCATCAAGAGTTTCATATTAGACTAAGATCTTTTTAATTCAATAATTTTCGATAGACCGGTGGTGACTAAGATGCCACACCATTAATTTAAAGGGCACTTCTAGAAACCATATACGGATCTCAGAGGAGAATAGAAGTACAAGATTCATTTCTTTTACTTTGAAGGCAGCTTAGTTACGTCGAGTAGAAAAAGGATTGAAGATTATGCTTAATATCTCCTCCCAAAGGCCATTAGACCGAATATTGTTTTTAGAGGTGCACTTAAAGCATCAACCGCCTTAATTCTCAATTCGATGATAGACCGTAGTACCACCTACAAATGTTCGCATCACCAAAGCCTCCCTGATCTCCTCCGGAGGTATTTGAGTAATATCCCGATCAATAATCACGAAGTCAGCCAATTTGCCTACTTCCAATGTCCCTTTCCTATCCAGTTCATACGAGGCATAAGCCCCCGCCGCGGTATAGGCATAAAGCGCCTCTTCGACGGTTATTTTTTGCTCTGGTACCCACCCGTTAGGGTTGGCATCATCCAAGGTCCGGCGTGTTACTGCAGCATATATACCTTCAAGTGGTGTAGGTGGTGCAACCGGTGTATCACTACCAAAAGCTAATACCACCCCTGCATCCAGTAAGGATTTAAATGCATAAGTAGTTTTGATCCTTTGGGCCCCTATGACTTTTTCAGCCCATCGACCATCATCTATTGCGTGGTATGGCTGCATGCTGGCTATAACATTGAGATCACTAAAACGTGGAATATCAGAAGACCTGATATGCTGGGCATGTTCTATCCTAAAACGCCGGTCGCGAGGTCCATTCTCACTACCAACACGTTCATAAATATCTAATAGAGAACTGATAGCGCTATCTCCTATCGCATGAACCATGAGATGTAATCCCGCTTCATCAGCGCCAGAAATCCAGTTATACAAGCTATCCAATGAATTTAATATTAGACCCTGGTTGTCAGGATTATCGGTATAGGGTCCAAAAAATACAGCAGTATGCGACCCAAGTGAGCCATCTACGAATGCTTTTAGCGCTCCGGTCTTAATCCATTTATCTCCATATCCGGCGCTATCAACCCTCGCCTTTAATTCCCGCCACTGAGTTAATGGAACAGCAGCGTATATCCTGGTCTTCAACAAATGCCTATTTCGGACAGCCTCAAATACTTCAATGTTGCCATCAACATCAGTAATAGAAGTAACTCCATGGCTGGCCACTTTATCCATGGCTGTTTTAATAATGTCAACCTTGTCATAGATGGTTGGCTCAGGAATCGCCCTACCGACTAACTCTTGGGCATTGTCCTTAAATATGCCGGTTAATCTCCCGTCCTGATTTCTAACAATTGAACCACCGGCAACCTCTCCAATATCGTCATTTAGCTCTGCGCGTAGTAGCGCTAGTGAATTAGCCAGACTCATATGCCCATCAAGCCTTCCAATCCAAACCGGGTTATTAGGGGTCACTGCATCAATCCAATCACGATGAGGTAGTTCTCCTCCCCAGTTTTCATGATCCCATGTGCCTCCCAATATCCACTCACCCACTTTGATAGTTGAGGCATAATTGGCAATGCTTTGCACAAATTCCTCCTTAGTTTTGGCATCCCTCAGTTGAACAGACTTTAGAGTGGTTCCTAACCCCATAAAATGAACATGAGAATCAATAAAACCGGGAGTGATCATACGCCCCTCGGCGCTAATCAATTGTGTCTCATCTGAAATCAGATCTTTAACATCATACGTGCTCCCAATTACAGCAATGGTGTCCTCAATCACTGCTATAGCTTCCGCCCAGGGTTGATCGTTATTGCCGGTCCAGATGCGCCCGTCAGTAATTACGAGGTCCGCGTAAAGCTCATCCTGGTCATCATATGAAACGTCCGACATAAACCATAGACTGGCGAAAATGAAAAAAATGAAAAAAAATACAATTAAGCCGTTAAGTTGTGATTGCTTCATACAATTGGCGATATCGAGGCTAAATTAACCTGAGTTCGAGATAAATACCCAAACAAAAACCTTTTAACCCGAAAAATTCATAGTAGACAATAAAAAACAGGCATAAATTGCTTATATTGAGATAGTTAGACAACAAAATAAGCAATTAATTTATGCCTGAATATAAGGAAAAAGATACCGTATTTTATCGAGGAAAACAAGCTTTTAAATTTGATTTTTCAGCATCAGCGATTAGCTCAGACGGAGCGATATTGTTAAGTGAAAAAGTAGAGAGAAAGACTGGTCTATTAAAAAGCTTCGCCGCACTGATTCCTGACTATCAAAACCCCTTTTTTATCGAATACACTTATGAAGAAATGCTTCGCTAACGGGTGTTTTTAATGATGCAGGGCTATCAGGATTGCAATGACGAACAAAAACTCCGAGAGGATCCGGTGATCCGTAAAGTACTAGATAGCGGATTATGTTCCCAGCCTACTTTAAGTCGATTTGAAAACAAGGCGATCGGAGTCTGATCTACCAGATGAGTCAATGGTTTGTAGACCGTTATGTAGAGGAGTTGAAAGAGAAGACTGGTCAAATCATCATTGATGTAGATGGTACCGATGACCCTACTCATGGATCCCAACAACTCAGTTTGTATAATGGCTATTATGGACAGACTATGTACCATGAGTTGTTCTTTAAGGACGGGAACACCGGTCAGGTCATTTTACCAGTACTACGTCCGGGCAATTGTCACTCCAACAAATGGTTTGTGGCCTTATTGAAAAGGATTGTCATTAAAATCAGAAAAAAACTGCCCTCAGTAAAGATCCTTATTCGAGCGGATAGTGGCTTTTCAGGAGCATCTTTTTATCGGATAGCTAAGCAGTTTGACCTTCAATTTTGTTTAGGTATTAGTAGTAATGAAGTTTTAAAGACTTTTACCAAACAGACTATCATTGAAGTAAAAAAGGAATATGCTTCAAAAATCATCAAACATCAAGAGTTTGTTGGCCCGTTTACTTACCAGGCCAAAAGCTGGGATCGTTCTGAAAAGCTGTACGCCAAAGTGGAGTCTACCGGAAAAGGAATGAATGTCCGTTACTTTGTGAGCAACTTTGAAGCGATGACCGCTCAACAGATTTACTTTGATTTTTATGTCAAGCGAGGTGATGCCAGTGAAAATCGAATAAAGGAACTCAAAAACATGACTTATTCCGACCGGCTTTCCTGTCATCGCTACTGGGCCAATTTCATGCGTTTAATCATCGCTACCCTCTGTTATGAAATGTTCCGGCAGATTAAATTATTAATTGCCAAAACAAAACACCACTTTGCTAAACGATGGCAAGTGGACAATATCCGGCTTTACCTGATGAAGGTTGGGGCGTGCCTGAAAGAAAGGAAAAGATCATTGACAATACAATTCTCAAGAGCCTTTAGATATCAATACCTGCTGGGCGATTTGCTTACGGTGAACTGACCGATCAGTTAAACAGTTTGATTTAATCAAAAAAATGTTCTTCCATAAGAACACAATAGAGCTTTGACTGAAAATTGAAAAATTCTAACAAAAAAACGCTCTAATGTCCTTTGAAATCCAGAAACCTGGTTGATCTTCAAATTAATACATACACTCCAATCAAAAATAGTTAGCAACCCATTATTAATCCCAAAATTGGTGGCCTATGAATAATGCGGGTTTAATCGTCACTCAGAAGGGCTTTTGGGAGGGCAGTGTGTTTGAAAGCCCTGTAAGAGTCCCCTGCTATGAGATTCTCACGGCTTCCCACGCAGAAATCTACCCAGAAGCCTCTGAATGACGGTTTTTGTTGTTTGTTAAGTCGAACTCAGACTAAATTACTACATTCAACTCACCAATCAGTATGGAAAATCCCATCTTTGTCGATCCGTTCATAGGTATGCGATCCGAAATGATCTCTTTGCGCCTGAATAAGATTTGTTGGCAATCTTCCGCTTCGAAAAGCATCGAAATAAGCCAAACAGGTCGAGTGGGCAGGCATAGAAATACCTTGCTCAATCGAGTTGATCATCAACTCTCTTACAGATTCCTGCGTTTCATTCAAGTCAACAATAAAATCTGGGGATAGCATGAGATTGGACGAGCCTTGTTCTGAAGCAAAGGCTTTTCGGATCTTTTCCAGTAATGCCGCCCTTATTATACAACCGCCTCTCCAAATTCTGGCAATATCAGCCATGTTTAAATTATAACCCTTCTCTTCCGAGGCAGTCTTAAGGAGGGAAAGGCCCTGAGCATAAGCATTTGTATAAGAAAAATACAAGCCAGCCTCGGCCAGTGCAATAGCTTTCTCTTTGTCCATTGACCCGTCGATAACTGGCTGCTGGTACAATTTCGACGCTGCCAGGCGATTATCTTTTTGTGAAGATAAACCTCTCATTGTAACTGAAATGTCAATGGCGGGGATTGGAATGCCGAGATCAAGTGCATGCTGAGAAGTCCATTTCCCCGTACCTTTTTGTTTTGCTTTATCCAATATAACATCGACCAGGTCGCCATCTCCAAGATCATCTTTCTTCTGAAAGATTTCTGAAGTGATCTCTACAAGGAAGGACGCCAACCGGCCATTGTTCCAATTGACAAATACCTCAGACAACTCACTGTTTGTAAGGCCCGCTCCTCTTTTCAAAAAGTCATAACTCTCAGAAATCAGTTGCATCAGGGCATATTCAATGCCATTGTGAACCATCTTCACATAGTTTCCTGCTGATTTAGGACCCAGGTAGGTCACACAGGGATCATCATCTATTTTAGCTGCTACGGCCTCAAAAATCGGTTGAACGATAGCATATACCTCAGGATCCCCGCCAGGCATCATGCTCGGACCAAGCCTGGCTCCCTTAGCTCCTCCTGACACACCAATGCCCATAAAATTCAAGCCTTTCTCCTCCAGGTAATCATATCGACGGTCAGTATCGTCAAAATGAGAGTTACCACCATCAATTACGATGTCTCCTCTATCCAAATAAGGTAATAAGTCCTCGATTACACTGTCTACAGGATTTCCGGCCGGGACCAACATCATAATGACACGGGGCGTTTTGAGGGACGAAACAAAATCTTCTATTTTCGTGGTGCCAAAAACACGCTTTCCTTGCCCTTCCTGCTCCAAAGCGCCTACTTTTTCCGGATCAAGATCAAGACCACTGGCGGAAAAGTGATGATCAACCACATTGAGAATAAAATTCCGGCCCATTACACCCAGGCCGATTAGTCCAAAGCTATGATTCATTTTGTTCATAGTATAAATCTGCAAATTTCTTGAAGCTCAACCAATTTGTAACGAATGTTACAACAACCATAGGTAGAAGGTGCTGAGATCAACTAATAAGTGCAATTGAAGGTGAAAAAGCTTTTAAGGGCTTTTTCATCCTTCAAAAGCCTGAGCAGTGCAATCTTTGGATTGCAAAATGTCAAAAAACTACACACATCTCAGTATTGATCAAAGGTATCAAATTGAAGCATTATTGAAAACAGGAGCTACTCAAAAGGAGATTGCCTGTATCGTTCATTTTCACCCATCTACGATCTCACGTGAGCTTAAGCGAAATGTGGGTTCAAGAGGTAGGGGAGCTGGTGTCTATCGAACAGCAAATGCACAAAGGAGGACCAATCTTCGTCATCAAGAAAAGCCAAAAAGAGTGATTTTCACCAAACCCATGAAAGACTGGATAGTTAACCGGCTCCAAGAAGATAGATGGAGTCCTGAATTGATCAGCCATCAGGGAAAGAAAACGAGAGAATGTCCACTTAGCCATGAATGGATTTACCAATGGATATGGGAATGTAAGCACACCAACCACCAGGAGAACCAAGAATACAAACAACTATACACATATCTAAAACATGGCAAACGAAGGCACAAACGAGGAAACAGAAAAGATCGTAGAGGTATTATCCCGAATAGGGTATCAATTGAACAGCGACCCCAGATCATTAACAAAAGGGAACGATTGGGAGATATAGAAGTCGATTTAATGATGGGTAAAAACCACAAAGGCTCTTTGTTGGTGATGACAGACCGAGCAAGTCTTTTTACCAGAATCAGAAAGATGCACAGTAAAAATGCCGATCAAATGGCCGAAGCTATTGTGGAGGAACTCTCTCAGGATAAACACAAACTGGAAACACTCACTTTTGATAATGATATGGCATTTTCTAAACATGAGTTGATTGCTCAATCCCTTGATGTGGATGCCTATTTCACTCGTCCCTATACTAGTCAGGATAAAGGGACAGTTGAAAATAGGATTGGGGTAATCAGAAGGTTTTATCCTAAGAAAACAATATTAGATTTGTTACAGAGGAGCAAATCAAAGTTGTTGAAAACAAAATCAATGAACGCCCTGTTAGAAAATTTAATTACCTAAACGCAAAGCAAGTGCTACAAAGGAAAATTGCACTTATTACTTGAACTTACAGGTTTTAATTTTGATAAATTCAACAATTATGAAGATCGAACAGATATATACAGGATGTCTCGCACAAGGCGCTTATTATATCGAGAGCGAAGGCGAAGCAGTCATTATTGATCCATTAAGAGAAACAGAGCCCTATATTGAGAAGGCGAAGCAGGAAGGCTCAAAAATCAAATACATTCTTGAGACTCACTTTCATGCGGACTTCGTGTCGGGGCATGTAGATTTAGCCCAGAAAACCGGGGCAACCATTGTTTATGGTCCCGGTGCAAAAACAGAGTACGAGATCCATTCAGCTATTGACGATGAAATCCTGAGCCTCGGTAAGATCAAAATAAAAGTGCTTCACACACCAGGTCATACGCAAGAAAGCACAACATATTTATTGATTGATGAAAAAAGCAAAGACCATGCGATCTTCAGTGGCGACACTTTATTCATCGGTGATGTGGGAAGGCCTGACCTGGCCATCGAAACAGGACTAACCCGCGAAGATCTCGCCGGCATGTTGTATGAAAGTCTTCGCACCAAAATAATGACGTTGGCAGATGATGTAATTGTTTACCCCGCTCATGGGGCCGGATCTTCATGTGGTAAAAATATGTCATCTCAAATCTGGGACACATTAGGTAATCAGAAGGCTACCAATTATGCACTCAGGGCTAATATGACCAAGGAAGAATTCATTCAGGAAGTCACTACCGGTATACTGCCTGCTCCGCAATATTTTGCTAAAAATGCCATGATCAATAAAACCGGTTACGAGGCGCTGGATGTAATAATGGAAAGAGGAATGATCCCGCTTGAAGTGGAGACATTTGAAAGCATTGCCGACCATGAAGGCGCATTGGTGCTGGATACGCGTAATCGCGAGGAATTTGTTGAAGGATTTATACCCAATTCGATATTTATCGGACTGGATGGCACATTTGCACCCTGGGTAGGTACACTGATTACTGATATTACCCAGCCCATACTATTCATTACTCCCGAAGCTGAAGAGGAAGAAGTGGTAACCCGTCTGGCACGGGTTGGTTATGACAATGTTTTAGGTTATCTGAAAGGCGGCCTCAAAGCCTGGATAGCTGATGGTAAAGAAATCGATCATATCAAAACTATTGAAGCTGTTGATCTCGCTTCAAAAATTCATGATAGAGATCATATCAATATTATAGATTCAAGGAGACCAGCAGAATTTGCCGGAGAGCACCTGGAGGCAGCAGGATCATTACCATTAGATTACATCAACCAAAATATGGATAAAGTAAGTAGCTCCGAGGAGTCTTATATCTATTGCGCCAGTGGATATCGATCGCTCATAATGGCTTCAATTCTTAAGTCACGTGGCTACGAGAAGGTAGTTAACGTGACCGGTGGTTTTGAAGAATTAAAAAAGACAGACCTGGCCATGCGAAGCGACGTTTTAACGAGCTAATTAAATCTTAGTCAATGGATTTGATTACAACCCCCTGGCCATGGTATATTGGCGGACCTTTAATCGGTCTGATGGTCCCTCTGTTGCTGATAATAGGTAACAAACAATTGGATGTAAGTTCTTCTTTGAGACACATCTGTGCCGCTTGTGTTCCCGCGAAAATTCCCTTTTTTCAATACAACTGGAGGGAATACATTTGGAACCTGCTCTTTGTTTTTGGGATCGGAATTGGTGGATTCATTACTTATTTGACTACTTCACCGGATTATGAGATCAAAATTTCCGATGAAACGCGTTCCGAGCTTGAGACATTGGGGATATCTGATTTCACAGGAATGGTTCCCGAGCAGGTGTTCTCCTGGTCCAATCTCATGAATAGTAAGGGTCTGGTATTCATGCTTATTGGGGGATTCCTTATTGGATTTGGCACACGTTACGCCAATGGCTGTACTTCCGGGCATACCATAATGGGCCTGTCCAATTTTCAGTTATCATCTTTGATTGCCACTATCGGATTCTTTTTAGGCGGGCTGATCACAACTCACTTCTTTTTACCCTATATTTTGTTATGAAGAACCCGATTTATCTTTTTCTGGGTATAGTTTTTGGCTTCATTTTAACCAAAACGGAAGTGATCTCATGGTTTCGGATCCAGGAGATGTTTCGCTTCCAGTCTTTTCATATGTATGGGGTAATAGGTTCTGCCATGCTGGTAGGGATCATCTCATTGCAACTGATAAAGCACTTTAATACTTCAACTGTTGATAGTAAAACCATCAACTTAAGTGGCAAACAACTAAACTATGGTACTGCTATCGGTGGTCTCATATTCGGGTTTGGCTGGGCATTAACCGGCGCTTGCCCTGGTCCTATTTTCGCCCTGATTGGTAATGGTAATCTCGTTTTTGTGGTTGTATTTCTAAGCGCCATTGTAGGCACCTGGGCTTACGGACTTTTGAAGGAGAAATTGCCACATTAAGTACAACCGAGGCGCGACTTATGGCAGCGGCGATTTAGGATCCAGAAACAAATTATTTGACGTCATCTCGAATCCCGCTCTTTATGCCATGGTTGGTGTTCTTCACAAACCATGATCATGATATTTTTGCGGTCATTGGAATCGAACAGGGTCTCCAATCTCGTTTGCTGCTGGTGAAGAACACCAGCATCGGTGCTTGAGGGGATTCGAAATGACGGCACATTTTTAATTATCTTCGCTGGCCATGCGAAAATTATCAGACTGCCAACCTGACTTTCCCTCCCTTAGGCGGGAACATAACGGACGGCCATTGGTATACCTTGACGGACCGGCTGGCTCACAATTGCCCCAGTCGGTAATTGATGCCATTTCCAACTACTATGTTACCTCTAATGCCAATACACATGGTCTGTTTGTCACTACCCATGAAACCGATGAATTGATGGCCAATGTGCGAACGAAGATGGCCAATTTCCTTGGCGCTGAAGGTCCTGATACCATCTCTTTTGGACAGAATATGACTACGCTTTGCTATTCCCTGAGCCGGGCGATTGGAAGGACGTTAAAAGCAGGCGATGAAGTGCTGATCACCCAACTTGATCATGAGGCCAACCGTGGGCCCTGGCTATCGCTGCAAGAGTTGGGAGCGACAGTGCAAGAAGTAGAGATGCTACCCCAGGGCATATTGGACTATGATGACTTCGAGAAAAAAGTTAGTGACAGGACAAAGGTTATCGCAATTGGTTACGCCTCCAATCTTACAGGGACAGTTAACGACATCAAATGGGCGAGAAAATTAGCTGATAAAGTGGGCGCCACGCTGATAGTAGATGCCGTTCATTATGCTCCCCATTTTCCAATTGATGTGATAAATTTGGGTTGTGAGTTCCTCTTTTGTTCGGCCTATAAATTCTACGGCCCCCATGTGGGCATACTTTATAGCAAACCAGGGGCTTTAGAGCGCCTCCCCACGGATAGACTGATCACCCAGGATCAGGGGGCGCCTTATCTCATCGAAACAGGCACGCTCAATCATGCCGCATTTGCTGGTGCAGGGGCAGCCATAGATTATATCGAAAGTTTTGGGGAGGGTGATATTCCACGCGACAGGTTGGTTAGTGCCATGACTGCAATTAGTCATCATGAACATACTTTAGGAAAGCAACTCTTTTCAAAGCTTTCAGAGATTGATGGTGTTGATATCAGAGGCCTAGGTTTCAGTGAGATGAACCGCACACCTACCTTATCATTTTATAAGGAGGGGATCACCGCCGAAGAGGTTTGCAAACGACTAGGGGAAAGATCTATTTGCGGCTGGGATGGGCACTTTTATGCACAGCGGGCAGTAGAGAAAATGGGATTGTTGGAAAAAGGGGGTGTTACCCGGCTGGGTATTTCTATTTATACTACTGAGGAAGAGATTGATTATACGGTTGAGGTGATTAGGGAGATACTGTAAATATTGACGTCATTTCGACGACCGCAGGAATGACAAATCCCATTAATCTAAGAGCCTCCATCTCTTTAGAGGATATCTCACTAGCGTTCGATATGACGGTAAGATTAGTCACTCACCTTCATGGGATATCTCACTGCGTTCGATATGACGGTGTGATTGATGTTTCCCTCCTACTCCAAAGAATTATATAAATCAATCCAAGCGGGGTTCTTACAATTGATGAGTGCTAGCTTCTTCTTTCTGGAATACTTCTTTATTTGCTTCTCTCGTAATATAGCTTTGTAAGTTCAAGTAATAAGTGCAATTTTCCTTTGTAGCACTTGCTTTGCGTTTAGGTAATTAAATTTTCTAACAGGGCGTTCATTGATTTTGTTTTCAACAACTTTGATTTGCTCCTCTGTAACAAATCTAATATCTGTTTTCTTAGGATAAAACCTTCTGATTACCCCAATCCTATTTTCAACTGTCCCTTTATCCTGACTAGTATAGGGACGAGTGAAATAGGCATCCACATCAAGGGATTGAGCAATCAACTCATGTTTAGAAAATGCCATATCATTATCAAAAGTGAGTGTTTCCAGTTTGTGTTTATCCTGAGAGAGTTCCTCCACAATAGCTTCGGCCATTTGATCGGCATTTTTACTGTGCATCTTTCTGATTCTGGTAAAAAGACTTGCTCGGTCTGTCATCACCAACAAAGAGCCTTTGTGGTTTTTACCCATCATTAAATCGACTTCTATATCTCCCAATCGTTCCCTTTTGTTAATGATCTGGGGTCGCTGTTCAATTGATACCCTATTCGGGATAATACCTCTACGATCTTTTCTGTTTCCTCGTTTGCGCCTTCGTTTGCCATGTTTTAGATATGTGTATAGTTGTTTGTATTCTTGGTTCTCCTGGCGGTTGGTGTGCTTACATTCCCATATCCATTGGTAAATCCATTCATGGCTAAGTGGACATTCTCTCGTTTTCTTTCCCTGATGGCTGATCAATTCAGGACTCCATCTATCTTCTTGGAGCCGGTTAACTATCCAGTCTTTCATGGGTTTGGTGAAAATCACTCTTTTTGGCTTTTCTTGATGACGAAGATTGGTCCTCCTTTGTGCATTTGCTGTTCGATAGACACCAGCTCCCCTACCTCTTGAACCCACATTTCGCTTAAGCTCACGTGAGATCGTAGACGGGTGAAAATGAACGATACAGGCAATCTCCTTTTGAGTAGCTCCTGTTTTCAATAATGCTTCAATTTGATACCTTTGATCAATACTGAGATGTGTGTAGTTTTTTGACATTTTGCAATCCAAAGATTGCACTGCTCAGGCTTTTGAAGGATGAAAAAGCCCTTAAAAGCTTTTTCATCCTTCAATTGCACTTATTAGTTGATCTCAGCCTTCTTCAATAGAATGAAAATCTTCATAGTAAACTAACTTGTAAGCGTTATATCGTGAGGTAAAACTTTTAAGATTAATCTTTTCCCGATGTTCATCTATTCTCTCTCGTACAAAGGCAGAAACGCCGGTATAAAATACGGTATGGTATTTATTAGTTATGATGTAAACTGAGCCTCCTCGAGCCATGTCCAAATCAGTTTAATTTTTGACGGCCTCTGAAATCCGTAATTAATAGGAACAAATAACACGTGACCGTCATTTCGACGACCAAGGAAGGAGAAATCCCGTTATTGATTAGGTACTCACATTCAGGGGATATCTCACTAGCGTTCGATATGACGATCTGGTTTGAATAGGTCTTATGCCTTTGATAAAGATCATCGCCTAAACATTGATTGTTCTTAACCATTTCGAATTCCGATATTAAGGCCAATATCCCAAATCCTACCGTCATTTCGATGACCGCAAGGAGGAGAAATCCCATTAATCTAAAAGCCTCCATCTCTTTAGGGGATATCTCACTAGCGTTCGATATGACGGTAAGATTGATGAAAAAAGCCCCGCAATTAAATCACGAGGCTTTTTATACGTGTTGTTATACTCTAGTGAGTGATCACTACCTTGAAATGCCTGAATCTTCTATCCTCATTACCAACCCTGAGATAATACATACCACTAGGGAAGAGGTCTGTTGGGATAGTGAATTGTTGCTTTCCTTGCTCTACTAAGCCATTCTTAACAAGCATACCTACCTGGTTGTAAAGCACCCATTCAAAATCTTCATCCAATTCATAATCAAAGCCAACTGTTACCAGCTGATTTGCCGGGTTCGGATAGATCTTAACATTCTCACTGGCGATAATCACATCATCTACTCCGGTTACAATGTTATCACCTTTGTCTCCTACATCAACAGAAACCGCCTGAATAACCGATTTGGTATTGGAATTTTGTATCCAGGCTACAACAGCAAGGTTATCTGCATCCAGTACCCTTTGAATGACCCCTGATTGAGAAACCGATTCAATTAGACCATTGGCGTCAATAACCAATGCGCTTCCTGAACCACTCGGCAATAATTTCCTCATCACGTTTCTCAACATCACGCCCTGATCCTCAACGGTCTTCTCAACTATAGCAATATATAACCTGAGATTCTCATCTGTTAAATCGAAACTGGGATTTTGTTTAACCATACTCACGGTGATCGCCACCTGATCATCGGCTGCAGCATCTAATTGAATACGAACCGTAACATCCGGAGCGGGAAGAGCAGACTGATTAAAAACAACCTGGCTAAAAGGTCCTGTCTGTTGGGTGCTGACATTTGTTGCGCCACCTCCTACTCCA